>CAJXYP010000004.1 GCA_913063225.1 uncultured Cellvibrionales bacterium | reverse complement strand
TTCAAGCAGAAGACGGCATACGAGATCTAGTACGGTCTCGTGGGCTCGGAGATGTGTATAAGAGACAGGTAGTAGTCGCCCTATCCGTATTGGCTGGCCTTGGTACCGGTGGTCATTTGGGACTACCTATTACCGCGCCCTCCTCCCAAGCGCCTACCGTGATACTGACCGTAGCCATGGCCAACTGTGTCCATATCTTGTCGGTTTTTCGAGATCAGATGCGCGCTGGCCTTGATCGCCTAGATGCCGTTCGCGAAAGCTTACGAGTAAACCTACAGCCAGTGATGTTGGCGAGTATTACCACGGCTATCGGTTTTATGACGCTAAATTTCTCCGATGTACCGCCATTCCGTCATCTCGGCATTTTTGTTGCGGTAGGAATATTGGTTTCTGGTTGGTTATCCTTAACCGTATTGCCGAGCCTACTTTCTTGGCTACCTATCAAGTTCAAAGCGGCAACATCAACATCTCTGCACGATAGGGCAATGATTAAGCTCGCGGATTTCGTTATTGCGCGCCGTCGCCCTCTACTGCTTTCGATGTTAGCCATTGTTGTACTGTTGACCGCTGCCATTCCACGCAACGAACTAAACGATGTCTTTGTTAACTACTTTGACGACAGTATCGCCTTCCGGGCTGATACGGATTTCGCCACCGAAAACCTAACGGGCGTATATAACCTACATTTTGATCTGCAAGCGTCCGAATCTGGTGGCATTTCTGAACCGGAATTTCTTCAGGAAGTAGAAAATTTTGCGATCTGGATGCGTGAACAGCCTGCGGTGATGAACGTGACTAGCATTACGGATATCTTCAAACGGTTAAACAAGAATATGCATGACGATGATGAAAGTTATTACCGTCTGCCGGACGAACGTAATCTGGCCGCCCAGTACTTGCTTCTGTTCGAAATGTCCCTTCCCTACGGACTAGATCTTAATAATCAGATTAATATTGATAAGTCCGCTGTAAATTTCTCGGCAACCCTGGAAACCATTTCGACCAAAGAGTTTCTGGCGCTTACTGGAGCAGCTGAAAATTGGCTAGATACTAACGCACCTAATATCGAACACGATGGCGGCACCAGCACTGGTGTTATGTTTGCGCTGCGCTCGGTAAAAATAGGGCTAATCAGTTTGGTGCCGAATCTGGTTCCAGCGGCTATGGGCTTCGGCTTGTGGGCCTTATGGATCGGCGAGGTTGGTCTATCACTGTCGATAGTGACCTCAATGACTCTAGGAATTGTAGTTGACGATACGGTGCATTACCTAAGCAAATACCTGCGCGCTCGCCGCGAGCACGGACTAAACGCCGAAGAAGCCGTACGATATGCCTTTAAAACGGTGGGCATGTCTAGTGACCACATCCATTATCTTAGTGGCCGGCTTCTTAATCCTATCAACCTCGGCCTTTGAACTTAACTCAGGTGCCGGTTTATTGACTTCAATAGTAATCAGCTTAGCTCTGCTCGCCGATTTCTTCCTTCTACCACCCCTACTTATTGCTCTCGATGGAGATAAAAATGAAAAAGTTATACAGCAAACCGTTAATAGCGCTAGCGCTACTACTGCCTAGCCTGGCAATTGCCCAAGGCGATATTTCCGTCGCTGCCAGCGATATAGGCAGCGCTTCCGAAAGAGGGCTAGAAATAGCCCTCGAAGCAGATCGCCGCGACCTTGGTTGGCAAGATCAATCAGCCAATATGACCATGGTATTGCGTAACCGCACAGGCCAGGAAAGTACAAGAGCCATGCGCCTTAAATCTCTCGAGGTTGAAGGTGATGGAGACCAAAGCCTGACCATATTTGACGAGCCTAGGGATGTAGAGGGAACCGCTTTTCTAAGCTATACCCATGCATTGATAGCAGATGAGCAATGGCTTTACTTGCCAGCTTTGAAAAGGGTTAAACGTATTTCATCATCGAATAAATCCGGGCCTTTTATGGGCAGTGAATTTGCTTACGAAGACATCAGCTCTCAGGAAGTAGAGAAATATACTTACAAATGGTTACGAGACCAGATGCTAGATGGCCGTAATGCCTTTGTTGTAGAGAGAATCCCTCAGTACGAGCACTCTGGATATACCAAGCAGATCGTCTGGATGGATGAAGAAATGTACCAACCGGTTAAGGTTGAGTTCTACGATCGCAGAGGCTCACTTCTTAAAACCTTGGTAGCTGACCAGTTCCAACAATATTTGGGCCAGTACTGGCGCACTGGACGTATGCATATGGTCAATCACCTTACCGGCAAGGAAACGACTCTGACCTGGACTGATTATGAGTTTCAGACCGACCTGAGTGAACGTGACTTCGACCAAAGTAGTTTGCAGCGAGCCAGATAATGAAATTTAGTCCCCTCAAAGGAATGAAGCCGATTGACCTGCTTAACTTCCTTAACCTCCTAGCCCCTCTGGCGCTCATAGCACTGCTATGCATGTCAGCCGTCGCTGTGGCTGACTGGGCCGGTGAGATTGCACTGGAATCTACCTTCTACACTGAGTCGCCACAGTATTCTCGGCAAAGTGATGATGCAAATCTCTCGGCCAGCTTTCAACCCGAGTACTACACCAACTGGGACAACCGCGATCAGAGTTTGGAATTTATTCCTTTCTTCCGGGTCGACCATCAGGATGAAGACCGCACCCATGTGGATATCCGGGAACTGGCCTGGACTAAGGTTTATGACAGCTGGGAAATTCGCGCTGGAATCAGTCGGGTATTTTGGGGCGTTACGGAATTCCAACATCTGGTTGATGTAATAAACCAGACCGATAGCGTCGAAAATGTCGACGGCGAAGATAAGCTTGGCCAACCTATGGTTATTCTTACATCGATACAGGATTGGGGCACACTGGATTTCTATGCCCTGCCCTATTTTCGTGAGCGCACTTACCCTGGTATTGAAGGCCGCCTAAGAACGCCTCTGCAAGTTAATACGAATTTGACTCAATATGAATCTGATCGGGGTCAATACCATCCGGATTTCGCCCTTAGATATTCAAATTACTTTGGTGATTGGGATGTAGGACTTGCGCACTTTTCCGGCACCAATAGAGATCCAATACTATCGCCGCCCGTATCAATTGACCCGGTAAGTGGAGAAGTTAATGCACCTGAATCATTCTTAGTGCCCTACTACGAGCTTATGGAGCAGACTTCTCTCGAGTTACAGGCAACCAAAGGCTCTATGTTATACAAGCTCGAAGCCTTGCAACGTCAGGCGGACTCAGGAAATCACAATGCCGCAGTTGCTGGTATCGAATATAGCTTTTACGGAGTTTCCGGAAGCTTTGCAGATCTGGGTGTTTTAGTGGAATACCACTACGACGACCGCAGTGAAAATGCACCAACCATATTTGAAGACGATATAGCCATCGGCGCGCGCTTAGCCTTTAACGATGCGCAATCTACTGAACTGTTAGCTGGCGTATTAGTGGACCGATCAACAGGCGGTAATTCAATAAGCATCGAAGGCAGTCGGCGTATTAATAACAACTTTTTTGTTGAGCTTGAATCTCGCCTGTTCCATGGCCAAAGCAGCTCTGATCCGGCCATTGCATTCACTCAGGATGACTTTATTAGACTCAATCTGATCTATAACTTTTAGGCAGGGCGACATTTCGGCTATGCTTGCCATATTCTTGCAGTATGCATACAAAAACACAGGGAAAACCAATGCCATCTTTTGATATTGTCTCCGAAGTGGAAGAGTCTGAAATTCGTAACGCCGCGGAAAACACACAGCGAGAAATTGCTACTCGATATGATTTTCGGGGCGTAGATGCCGAGGTTAATTATGCAGATTCTGTAGTTACCCTAAAAGCCGAAGCGGATTTTCAGTGTGTGCAATTGCTCGATATGTTCCGCCAGCAACTTACCAAGCGTAAGGTTGACCCTAGTTCAATGGAATACGACGACGAATCGGTTCACAGCGGAAAGTCTTTTTCTCTGGATGTGAAGTTCAAACAAGGCGTAGAGCAAATCAACGCTAAAAAAATCGTCAAGCTGATCAAGGAAACCAAACTCAAGGTTCAGTCACAAGTTCAGGGCGACCAGGTTCGAGTAACCGGTAAAAAGCGAGATGAACTGCAGCAGGTGATGTCTTTGGTTCGAGAGGCCGATTTAGGGCAGCCTTTCCAGTTCCACAACTTTAGGGACTAGCCTCTTAAAACCGCGCAAAATCAGGGGTTTTCCTTACAACTAGTTCATCATTAGAGCCCAAAAATATCGATACATGGACAAATCGAATAGGTTCTTAGACAAAAGCCAAATTACCCCTTCTAAATCCACACAGCCCCTTGAAATAGGCCTATCGTCCTAACTTGCACAGAAATCGTGCATTTTGTTAAAGAATATTTAGTTCTCAAAAACGGACCGGGCGCTAAAATCAGTTTCTGAATCAAAAGCTTTTGCAAGATATACATCTAATACCTATAAAAATACGGGAAGAAATCTTATGAAAAACATCCAATCCAATCTAAAGCAGGCGGTCGTCGCTATTGGCATGCTGGCTGCTATTGGTACCGCAGGGCAAGCTATTGCGCAGGACGGCGTAGAAATCGAGGAAGTCTTTGTACTTGGTTCTCGTGCTCCCGGCCGAACCGCTGGTGATTTGCCAGTTCCAGTTGATTCTCTAAGTTCAGAGTCTATGGAAGCCACAGGCCAAACAGAAGTTGGTCGCATGCTTCAGGTGCTAGCACCTTCCTTTAACTTTTCCAGCTCAAGTATCAGTGACGGTACCGATGCGCTGAGACCAGCTACTTTACGAGGTCTTGGACCAGACCAAACTTTAGTATTGGTAAATGGCAAGAGACGGCACCAAGCCTCACTTATCCACATTAATGGATCTGTTGGCCGCGGCACCGCGGGCACAGATATGAACGCCATACCGGCAAGTTCGATCAAACGTATTGAAGTATTACGTGACGGTGCAGCAGCCCAATACGGTTCTGATGCTATCGGTGGCGTAATCAATATTATTCTGAATGACGACGACGAAGCTGGGCATCTCAGTATTTCACAAGGACAAACCAGCGAAGGCGATGGTGCAACAACCAATATTAATCTAAGCAAAGGCTTTGCTTTTGGTGAAAGCGGCTTTATAAATGCAGCTCTTAACCTCCGCGATCGTGAGGCTACTAACAGAGCAGACCCAACGGGTCGCTGCCTTTACTCCTCACCCCGTACTCTATGTCTCGATACCGATGGCAATGGCTATTTCGAACCAGCTGCCGGCAATGAAGCGATAGAAGTAAATAGCCCAGCCCGAGACGGTTTTAGAATTGGTGATTCCGATTCAGAACAAACTGCATTCACTTTGAATGCTGGAACAGACTTAGGTGATGGTGAGCTTTACGGCTTTGTAACCTATTCAACCCGTGACAATGAATCGGGAGCCTTCTATAGAGAACCTATTTCCAGTAACGGCCAAGAAAATGCATTGCTTACCGATGGTTTCAACCCTGCAGATGCTGACGGTTTCTTGCCTCTGATCCAGTCTGAGATTGAAGATTTGTCTTATAACATTGGTTACCGCTTAGATACGGGACCAGATACCACAGTAGATATTTCCTATACCAGCGGCAAAAACACTATCGATTACACAACCGCAAATAGCGCAAACTTCTCTTTTGCTAACTTTCTTCAGTTTGGCCAAGGCTTAACGGATGCAGAAGTACGGGCGCAACTGCCTCGCTCTGCTAAGGCCTACGGACTAGAGCTGGAACTGACCACCTTGAATATCGATATTACGCATCAATTTGATCGTTTGTCCTTAGCCGCTGGTGCTGAACACCGTACCGATACCTATGTAGTTACTGCTGGAGACCAATACTCATATTTCGACTATGACTCGGATCCCGTAACAGGCGCAGCTCTCTACGCTCAAAACGCTGGCGCCAGCATTTCAGGCTTCAACGGTATTGCACCGGCATCTGAAGTAGATGAAGATCGAAACGTTATTTCTGTATATGTAGACGGCGAATACGAAGTAAGTAGCGATTGGTTAATTAGTGCGGCGGCACGTTTTGACGAATATGACGGCTTTGGCGATACAGTCAACGTTAAGCTCGCTACTAGCTTTCAACTTACTGATACGTTGAGAGTTAGAGGCGCTACTAGTACGGGTTTTAGAGCTCCATCTATGCAGCAGCTCTACTTCAACAACATCAGCACGCAAATTAATGGTGGTGTTTCTTCTACCGTAGGTACATTTAGAAACGATAGCGCCGTGGTTCAGGCTTTGGGTGTTCCCGAGCTAACAGAAGAATCTTCTACCAACTACAGCTTTGGTATTGTTGCAGATCTCGCACCTGGCTGGAATGTCACCTTTGACTACTATGCGATTGATATCGATGACCGCATTGCCCTTAGTAACCGATTATCTGCTGGTAACGACCCTGTTGTTGGTGGCGGAGCTTTGACTGCGGCCCTAGTTGCAAGCGATATTGATCGGGCACAGTTTTTCCTCAATGGTATGAATACCGAAACTCGTGGTTTTGATATTGTCTCTACTTACAATGGCGTAGAAATGGCGGGCGGTTCGGTAGATTTTACTGTCGCGGCTAACTTTACCGAAACTGATGTCACCGATATCTTTGTTCCAGATTCTGGTGCCATTTCTGGTCTTGATGCCGATGTAGTTATTAGCTCTGGTGATATCTCCATTATCGAAGAATGGCAGCCACAGGATCGTATCAACGCCAGTGCTCTTTATTCTCGTGATGATTGGACAGTAAACCTCTCTCTAAACCGTTATGGTGAATACACTACTGAAGATAGCGGTACGCAAACCTACAGCCCTGAGATTCTTACGGATTTATTCGTGAAATATCGTGTCAACGAGCAAATCAGTGTGAATTTCACAGGTAACAATATCTTTGATGTTACCCCTGATGAAGCTACTAATGGGCTTTCACGTGGCGGCTTGTTTGAGTCAGCTCCTGGTGCTGAAGATATGGGTAGCGATTCAGTATTCCGCTACTCACGACGTTCAGCTCCATTTGGCTTTAATGGCGCTTTCTACTCTCTAGGTGTTTCTTACGACTTTTAGTCTTAGGTAAAAACCCTAGATAAAAAACCCCGGCTTTGTCCGGGGTTTTTTTATGGCAGCCAATTTTAGACCGCTATAGTAGGATATCAGGCACCTGTTCACCATTTCACAAATATGGGGGAAAATGAAATGAATCGTGCCGGTATCCTGTTACTAGTTTGGTCCTGTCTATTTATCTGTCCTAGCCTTTTTGCGCAGGACAATATCGTCTATATAGATCCTGCTATTGCACCTTCCCATCAAGAGGGATTTCCTCTTTGGGCTTACGGCTATATCGAACCGCCGCAACCACCGGAAGACTGGTCGCAAAACTGTTTGGGCACTAGGCCTAGAGATTGCGATAGGCCCGGCGGAATGCCTCAAGACACTTCCGGCACTATGCTAAAGGTAGAAGGCAGTGACCTAGCATTTACTCAGACGCAAATAACCGCACCTTTCTCACCAGCTGACTGGTTCCCGGGGGATCACCCCGAAATGCCAGAAGTTGTAGCCTATGGCATGGAAGATATTGGCATGCGTGCCTGTGCAATTTGTCATCTACCTAATGGTCAGGGCCTGATGCAGAACGCACCAGTTGCAGGACTTTCCGTAGACTACTTTTTGCGACAATTAGAGGATTTAGCTTCCGGAAAACGCGTGACCACTGATTCTCATAAAGCCAACGGATTTGAAATGGCAGCGATGGCGCGGGCTTTATCGCCGGAACAGGCCAGAGAAATTGCTGAATACTACGGATCGATTCCTTTTAAACCCTGGGTAAGAGTTATTGAGTCAGATACGGTTCCTAAGTTCCAAGCCTCTCGCAACGGACTATTTACCAAGCTACCCGGCGATGAAAAAGAACTTCTAGGAGCACGCTTAATTGAGCTTCCGGAAGATACCTATAATACCAATAATCTGCGCAATCCACGCTCTGGAATGGTTGCCTATGCACCTATCGGTAGCCTCGCACGTGGTAAAGAAATAGTTGAAACCGGCGGCGGTAATAGTGTCGCCTGCGCCGCATGTCACGGGTTTGATTTGCGTGGAACCATAATTGCTCCACCGATCGCTGGTCGCCAACCAAGTTATATTGGCCGACAACTGTATGATTTCCAACAGGGCAATCGCACTGGCCTGATGGCACCTTTGATGACACCTACAGTAGAGAATCTAACTCCTGCTGACTTATTAGCGCTTTCGGCCTATGTTGCTTCTCTTCAACCCTAAAAAGCACCTTAGAAAGCACCTAAAAACGGAGCCTGCGCTCAATACCAAAAACCCGGCAAAAGCCGGGTTTTTCTTTTGTAACTATCAGAAATTCAAACTAAGCCTTCCAACATATCTACACCGGCACTGCCGGGGAATACCAACTCTGCCAACTGCGCTTCGTTTAGTTCGAATTGACCAGCCAGAACTCCCTTTAATATTGCCCGATTATCCAAAGTCGGCATTAGGTCTCTGCCTTCGTAGAGGTCTTTGTCAGCTAGACCAGGCCAGTCTCCTACTACCCTGCCACCCTTCACTGCACCGCCAGCAAGAAAAGCTGCACTTGCGGTTCCATGATCGGTACCACCGGTACCATTGACTTTCATAGTGCGACCAAACTCTGTCATAACCACAATACTGGTATTTTCCCACTTACTGCCTAGACCATCTCTCAGGGCTTGTAATCCGTTGTTTAGACCACGTAACTGGTTTGCCATTCGGCCGTTAACAGATCCCTGCGCTGAATGAGTATCCCAACCGCCTAGTTCAAGGGTCGCGATTTGTGGGCCTCCATCTACCGCCAATAAATTGCTGGCGGCATCAACCATTTTTACAAAGGCCTGCAGCCCGTTTGAGCGTCCACCACCTTGCATATCCATGGACATACCATTTAACTCAATCTCTTCTCTGGTGCGCATTAGACTGTCGAGCTTACTAGCCAGTAAGTTGTCGTCAGAATACAGATCACCTAACCGCAAATAGATATCATCATCAGGCTGTGCAAGTATTGACGGGCTCCAGCTCTCCACTTCAATCCCACCCTGCATCACCGTTGGCACCGAAGTACCAACCGCTAAACCGCGACTGTTTCCCATCAATTGGAGAGAACGATTTAGCCATCCATCGCGTTCGCCATAGGGCTGAAAGCCACCATTTTCCATTAGGTTTTGGCCATCGAAATGGGATCTATCCCGATAGGCCGAGGCAACCGCAGGAAAGACAATAAGCTCATCCTGTTGATACCAATCATTTAGAGCGCTCAAAGAGGGATGTAATCCAAAAAACCCATCCAATTTTAAGGCGGTATCCGCACCCGAAGGAGGCGCAATAGCCAAATTGCCACGCAGTTTTTCGTAATTTGGATCACCGTAGGGTACCAAGGCTGACATTCCATCCATGGCACCGCGAAGTATCACCCAAATGAAGCGTTTGTCAGACTGAGCTTGGGCACTTAACGGAAGATGGTAGAGCGAGAGCGCTGCACCAGATGCCTGTAAGAATTTTCTGCGATTCATCATATTTATCTCTCCGGTTCCCTTGCCTAACGCCGCAGCGACACTGGCGCCATGGCAACTAGCACCAAGGCCTGAGCATTGGATTTAGCTCGCGAAACCGCCTTAGTCAGATTCTCACTAGCGGTGTGTCCGTATAAAGTCTGAACTAGTGTTTCAGCCGGCAGATTTGAATCAATCTGCTGAGACATTGCGTTGGCCCACTCGATGCGTTTGCCCAAGCTGTCTGGACTAGTCCATCTATCAGCAATATCAGGCCATCCCGCAGGCGAGCCCGGACGCCAAATCGGCTGCCCCAGTGTATCCAATGCAACCACAAGCTGGTTGTCCCGCACCTGCGCCCTGCGTGCTTGTGAACCTTCATATTGCATCGCCCGAAGGTTAGCCATCAGCCATTCACTTGGCGTGCGGAACTTTCGACTTGCCTCCTGCCATACTTCGTCTAGTTCGATCAACGTTCGATAGATACTGGGCAGATCTCCTTCAGTATCAACAAAGCTTTTTGTAAGGGCCTCTACTGCGGAAATTGGTGGCTCATCGGCGATAAAATGTCGCGCCAGTTTGGTGGCAATATGTTTAGCAGTCTTGGGGTGTACGGCGAGATCCCTGAGTACAGCCTCACCCTGCTCTTTCCCTGTCTGCCTATAGGCTTTATTTAATACAGTATGTCGGCCCGGCTCGTGTGAGATATCAATATAGGCAAATGAACCATCCACATCGCCAAAGTGTTCAGCCGCTGGAGCAGTAGCTACGGACCATCCCGTAATTACCTTAGCGAAATTGGTAACGTCTTCTTGGCTGTACCCCGTATTAACACCCAAGGTATGCAACTCAAGAATTTCACGCGCTAAATTTTCGTTGAGGTCTCTATTCCCGCGCGAGCCACTGCGAGATTCTGGCCCGGTGGATTGGCCGTTGTCCAAGTAGAGCAACATGCCAGGATGCTTGGTGGACGCCATTAATAAGTCTTCAAAACGCCCGAATATATTAGGACGAATTGCCTCGCCTTCAAAACTTCCGCCCATACCAACTATGGCTGCTTTATCAACGGAAATCGCAAAGTGATTGCTCCAAAAATGGACTAATCGCTCAACAAAGGGAGTATCTGAATCGATAGCCAGCCGAGTTCTGGCGGCGGCGTCAGCAATACTGGCAGCGCGCATTTGCTGGTTAATTTGTTGCCGTAACTCTTGGTTTTCGCTAATTCTGGCTTGACGGTTTTGCGACTGCAAATCCAACACTTCCACAGAGGATAGAAAAGAAACCGAGGTTTCGATCCCTATTTGTCTTAATATCCAACTTTCAGGATCGGTTTTTACCTGCTCCAAGTCTCCTGGGCTAGGACCAAGCCCGAATCGATGGGTAGCAATAACCGCCTTTGAAATAGTCATCTAAGACTCTCCCGAGCAACGTTCCAATAACCTCTAAACGGTACCTAACACCGAAGGTTGACACTACCGCTGTAAAGTTTTGTTGCTACTGTACTTTCTTAACCCTTGGCAAGGGGCTCTAAAACCGCGATATCCCCGAGAAATTCAATGCCGGACCATGCGCTCCTAATAAAGCTGCGAATATTCTGATGATTATCTGAATCGGGATTCAGCAGAACGTCTTCACGATAATATTTACCAAAGCAGGCAAGAGTTTGCGCTTCGCTAAGCTGGTGAATTTTGCCAAAGGCGAAAACCTTGCAGGACCCCATATTCTCGTCAACTTGGTTGACGACATCGCCGTTGCGAAATGCCGAGCCAGTAAAACCGTAGTTCGCTTCGATCACCGCCATACTGTCTTCAAATTCAATCGAATCCGGATCGGCTTTTAGCTGATTCAGAAAATCTGTTATTAACATTGAAATTACCTGTTTGCTTTGGCTGCTTAAGTCGATTTAGTTGTCAAAAGGATTGATTTCTTCGCGAATATTGGCTCGAGCTTCCATCATTTTCCTGGCAAAGGATTGTAATTTAATATCCTCAGCCGTGGCGGGTTTCCACTCCTTCACTTTATTTGAGGTTCCGCTCTCACCAGCGGCGACAAAAACGATAACGCAGCGGGTAGTTAGCTCAAAATCACCGATTTTTATATCTTTGGATCGAACGGTAACCAGAATATGCATACTGGACCTGCCCGTAAGTATTACCTTTGCCTCTAGCTCCACCAGGTCACCGACCCGTATCGGTTTAATAAAGCGGATGCCCCCAACTTGCACCGTAACGCAATAAGACTCGCTCCAAGACGCAGCGCAGGCGTAGCCAGCTTGATCGATCCACTTCATAACCACACCACCATGAACTTTGCCGCCAAAGTTCACGTCGTTGGGTTCAGCCAATAACCGCAGCGTTAGGCTACGGTTGTCTGTTTCAGTATTTGATTCCACTTTAATTCCAGTTTGATTCCAGTTTGATTCCAGTTTGATTCCAGAGCATCTGCTATAAGGCATATTTGGGTTTAGTACTTATTCAAGCAATCGGCGCAAACGTTCACGGCGTTCTTCTTCGATAGCTATGTCATCAGCCACCAAAGGATCGATCAGCTCGGTTCCGTCAGCCATGATTATTTTATCCAGCCAAACTATGGGTTTTCCGTTCACCGAAGGATTGCCGAAGACTTGGATTATCTCACCATCGCTAAACATATCATCAGACCAACCGCGTCGAACCAAGGAGAGCTTACCTGGCCCCTCAATCACCCATTCCTCGGCGTGGCCTTCGCTGTTGATTACTTCCAAATAGAGACTGGTATGGGGGTTTAGTAGATCCAGCCTAATAACTTTGGCTTCAAAACTAGTAATGGCCGATAAGTCGAATACGCCAACAAAAGAATGGTGCCCATAGGCACCGGCGCAGAGCATTAATGCGCCTAATGTACACAGAGCAGAATGAATAAACTTAATTGTATTGGCTTTCAATATTTAGGCCTCAGGAACTACGCAGCTATCGTAGGGGTATATTTCTTCCCCTGGTGCCCAAGCCCAAGCTCGCGCCATGTGCAAAGGTTTCTCGAGGGTAAGCGGATCCGTCAAAATAACTTCAATTTCCAGGCGACCCCCCTTACGGCTGAATCGCTCTGTCACACTGAGTTGGTCGCTGTGGGTAAAGCCACCGGTGCCAAAGTTGTTTGCACTAATGCCGGTGGTTTCAACTACTAAGGAGTCTCCTTCGTAGTGACCTACAGAAAACCCATATATTCGGGGTTCGCCATCTACGGGGCGCTCTCGCCCATCCAAATAGACGGTGCGGAATACGGTCCACTCCGAGTAATAAAGCGTGACTTCAGTTTCATACTGATTCAGCTCCATCGCATGGGGCGCCATAGTCGTGCGCACCAGTCCCCAAGGGTCGCATGAGGCAACTCGTGGACGGGCATTTCTGATTGAAGACCGCTGCTCACTAGCCGCCGCAGTCAAATGGGACGGTATTAGTTCACTGTTTTGGAAGCCTTGAGCGCGCGCCCTAAGCTGAGTGTAAGAAAAATCAATATTGGCGGGGTCATTCAATAGTTGAGTAAAGTATTCCCGTGCCTCTATGGCACAGCCAATATGACAAAAAGCGTCTTCAGCGCGGGGCGGTGGATCGCTCCAAGTGCCACTCAAGTCCGGTATATTTTGCGCGAAACCTGATATCGAAAATAGTGTTAAAAACAACAATGTGGCTAATGCAGGACCACTGCTCGAATTCCAATTCATCTGTACCCCCGGCTTATTTTTTTAGCCTATATAGCTATCGGTCACTAATCAATCACAGTCTTGATAGTTTGATTCCAAGCATCTGACAGCCAAATTCTGCCCCTGCGCAATTTGTTGCGGCGTTAATTGAGCTGCCACACGATCCAAATTTGCCTCTGCGGTTGAGTCTCCCAATGCTCTTGCCAATGCTATCCAAGCATATGCAGTAATTAGATTACGGGGAACACCGCTTCCGGAAGCATATTTCGCACCTAGATTATGCTGAGAGGCCGGATCGCCTTGCCCAGCTGCCTCGCGGAACCAGATAGCCGCCTGTTCGCTATCTTCCTCCAGGCCTACACCACGGTTATACATAACCGCTAGATTGTACTGAGCGCCCGGCACGCCCTGTTCAGCTGCCAGCCTATACCAGCGTGCTGCCTCTGAGTCGTCTTCGGCTACCCCTTCTCCACTGTGATAGGTAATGCCCAAATTGTATTGAGCGGAGGCCACACCCTGCTCTGCGGCCTGCAAAAACAGCTGATGCGCCTTAATGTCATCTTTGGCGACACCCAAGCCCTCACGATACATAACACCTAGGTTTAATTGTGCCCCGGCTAGCCCCTGTGCACCGGCTAATTCATACCACCTAATAGCTTCTATTAGGTTTTTTTCCATCCCCCTTCCGGTAGCAAAGAGATATCCAATAACATACTGAGCCTCGGCATCACCCGATTCAGCCAATGGCAACGTTTCTTCGAACAATTGAGCAGATATATTGGTCGTTGCGACCAATAGCAAAAATGAAAAAATGAATTTGTTTGGTTTCACCCTGAAGGCTCCCAGCAGTATCCCATTCAACGGAAGTTAAAGTTTACTACCAAAGGAGTTGAATTGTTCAAGGCGAACAACAGGCTAATCCGAAGTTCTGTTCACAAACTACATTAATGCTTAGACTGGCTGCCGAAGCAAAATCCATTGGATGGTTTATAACGTCTCTAATGCTGTTCAAATATTTGGGGAAATATATGTATCGGGACTGTCATTCTAGTAAAGCCACACCGAATTTCAGGTCCTACCTGTCCGCGGTCAGCTGCGCAGCTCTGGTCATGTCCATTTGGGCCCAGTCCACTTTGGCTCAGGAAGCCCTACTAAGTTCTGATGAATATGTTTGGAATTTCGAGCGCATCGGTACTGCACGCACGGCAGATGGAAATATCGACCTCGGAGCATATTCAAAAATAGGTGAGTGGCCGAACCCGCAAAATAATACGCTCTATCTGGGCTGTTATGACCCCTCTAGCCTGACGCCTGAAATCGAAGGATCAGACAAGTGTTTCAAAACCCTTGATATATCCGATCTCGAGAATCCGGTACTTCTCGCAACGGTGTTTAACTATGACAGAGAAAGCTCTCCTGCTCCGCCTAAGGGGCACGTCGTCTGGTCAGAGGACTATGCATTCCCCAATTTACCAACCCAGTCTCCTTGTATGGTCGATTGGAACGATGCCCAAATAATTTCAGAAGATAAATCACCCGCTTGCTGGGACCCCAATTGGAATACCCACACCCACTATGTTCAAAAAGGCCCGGGTAATATTCTGGCGGTAAATCAGGAGCATTTTCGCGCCGGCAGTAACGTGCAAGCCGGTAATCACGGCGTAAAGTTCTACGATGTATCTGACCCGGCAAACCCCATATATCTCTCATATTGGGCTGCACCTGTCTCTGATCCTGATCCAGAAACCCATCACTACCCAGATAACCACGGAGTGCACCATTTCACTTGGAAAGGTGATCACATCTTTCTTGGTTCGAACTATGAAGGCTTTATAGGCAAGATTTTTGTAATTCTTGATGCCAGTAACCCAAGCAATCCGAAGGAAGCAGGTAAATGGTGGATTCCCGGCCAGAAAACGCCCGAGGAAGACAGTATTAGAGACTGGGCACAACTGCCGATCTTTATTTTCCCGGTTAAGCAGAATGAAGAGGGGTTATGGACCAAGCATGTTGGCATGCACTACGCGGTAGCCACGGAAACCCGCGCCTACCTCTCTTATCATCAGTCCGGCTTAGTGATACTGGATATAACCGACAAGGCCAATCCGAAATTTATCTCACAATTCGACTACATGATGCCTGGTTCAGATCCAACTAATCCGGATATCGACGCTTGCTTTGCAGCAGCTGGTGGAGTGCCTGCAGGTTGTGGCAACGCCCATTCGGCCAAGCTAATTCCGGGGCGTGACGATCTGCTAATAATGTCAGATGAGTATTTCACTTGCCCTTACGGCCATGTGCGTATGTTCGATATTAGCGACGAGCAAAACCCAAAGATTCTTGGGCATTTCCTAACGGACCTGAATACCGCCTGTGACCCCGACAACCCTCAGCTGCCGTCAGACCCCTCTCAGTACCGCATCGTAGTCACCTCACAGCCATTGGTTATTGGCGCTTCATCACATATTGGTAACGCATGGGGGCCGAATCTGTACTTTATGGCATGGTACGGTGGCGGCCTGCGAGCCATTGATATTACCGACCCCACCAATATGAAAGAAGTAGGTCGTTATCGCTATAACATCGACGAGGACTTTGGCATTGAGCAGCCCGGGTTCAGGGGCTCTCACACCTATGACGTAAATATTGGCCCAGATGGATTGCTATACGTACCTGACGCTTCCTCAGGCTTGCGAGTATTGAGATATACCGGACCAGGACAACCGGAATAAAGCTATTTCTGGTTAAGCCGATAAATCTTCAGGCCGATCAATATCCATTGCCGCCTGAGGAATTTTGATAAGTTGAATATGTTGGCCGCTATCGAGCAAGAGCTTTTTGGCTCCTGAATCACCCGCAAGCAGAATCAATTCTGAATACTGATTTCGGGGGAAAATCGCGGGAATTCCGATGGTATCCCCGTATTGCGCCGCGCAAATTGTCGTAGGTGATTCACGCCATCTATCTATCATCTCAGTCAGTTGCTGCGCTGATATATAGGGTTGGTCTCCCGCTACAAATAAAATGCTTTCATAAGCCTGTTGAAGCTTAAGAGCCGCCGCAGCAATACTTGATCCCATGCCCTCATGCCAATTCGAATTAACAATGATCTTAGACGAATCAATATTTAGCTTGGGCTGTATCTCTTCGTGCATGGCACCGAGCACCAAATAAGTATCTAAGGCAGTTAGAGAATTACAGCAATCTAAAACACGCTGCAGCATGAATTTTCCGTCGATATCTGCAAGCTGCTTGGCACTACCAAAACGTGTTGCAGCCCCAGCCGCTAGCACTGCAACCGCAATAGATTTCATGTAGTCCGGCCCTTACCCTCTATAAATAGTTTTCGTCTAGATGGCTCCTGCTTAAACAATACTTGATGGCACTCAGCTAAGGTGGAAAGCGCAACGGATTCCGGAATATCACCACCAATATCAAACCCCATCGGTCCATAGAGTACTTCATTGATAGCAGAAGAAGGATCGATCTCCGCGAGTTCTAGAACCTCCTGCTTGCGACTAACCGGCCCTAAAAGACCTATGTAACGCAGGCTGGGGCTTTCTTGAACCTGCGCTAGCCAGGCAGCGTCGAGTTTAAGGTTGTGGCTCATAAACAGAGCGGCATCCGCATCAACTTCCTGAGTAAATTCCTCGGGGCGCCGCCGAACAAAATCTGCCGCAAGAGGAAAATCAGTTTCCGCACCATAGGCTGGGCGATGATCAACAATGGTGACCTGCCACCCTAGAGAAGCCGCCATTCTGACCAAAGGTTGAACGTCCACCCCGCCACCAAAAACCCAAAGCTTAATCGGGTGATTGTGGCGATTCAGCGACCAATTCTGGTTAGTAGCTAAAACAACCTTGTGGCTATCGATGGCAGTAATACCCTCAATATCTGGCAGATTGGTATCAGTGGCCTTAGCAATCAATTCGGCATATTCATCTAGAAGCGCTAGGGCATTTAGGTCATCCGGGGAGTCGCTTTGGTAGCATTGAAGCAGGTAACTATCGCGCCCAGCCTCCATTCGATCTAATAATTGCAGCAGAATCCCGCGCTGGGAATCCTTTAGGGGCTGTACCAGAATTTCTACGCGACCATTGCAGCCCAAACCTAGTTCGGCCGCTATATTTTCGTCGTTGGAGCCCTCTTCGGTATCGTCATAGAGGATGCACTTCGGCTGACTAAAGGCCAAAACCTTGCGAGCATTGAGGCGAATATCTGCTTCCAGACACCCGCCACTCACCAACCCCAAACTCTGTCCGTCCGGATGCACCAACATCATGGCGCCGGGCTGGCGATAGCTAGAACGGAATTTGGTTACTACGGTTGCGAGAATCCATTCCGAAGATTGGTCCTCACGAAGCCGCCTCAGCAGGTGAAAGAGATGAGTACTGACAAGCATCGTTAGTTTGAATATCCCCTTTTGGGAAAGCCTAGAGCTACTGTTTTACCTGAGTCTAACCAAGACCAAGTCAGGACCAACTTAAATCATGCTTGGACACTGGTGTCGAACGTACCCGCTTGCCCGTAGCAAAATAGATCGCGTTCGCCACAGCAGGAGGCGATGGCGGGCCGCCGGGTTCACCCATACCGCCCCACCATCCGTCTTGGGAAAGCGCAAAGTGAACCTCTATCTCGGGAACCTGGGGCATTCGCATTAGATTGTAAGTATGGAAGTTGGTATTGGTGAAATGACCGTTATCGAGATCAAGCCCGCCATAAAGCGCATGCGATAACTCCCAGCACGCTGCGCCTTCAATCTGCTCGGCGCCATTCAGGGGGTTGATCATATAACCGCTATTAATAACCTGAACCAGCTTCTCTAGGGTTAGCTGTCCACGCTGGTTTACTGAAACCGTTGCGCAGGTTCCGCAAATCGAGCCATGATCCTCAACAACAGCTATGCCCATACCTTGGCCCTTGGGTAAGTCGGTGGTGAATCCACTGACTTCTTTAATCTTCAAAAGAACGCGCTGCCAGGGTTCTAGGCCCTTGGTCATTTCCAAACGCCATTCCAATGGATCCCAGCCGCCTTCCAAAGCCATTTCATCGGCAAATTGCTCGATAATAAAGCCGTTCTGATTGGCGCCGGGAGCTCTGTGCGTTGCCGTCGGAATATGGGCTGCCACGTTGTGCCGCTCATGCCGTCGATTAGGCACCTGATAGGGCATATTTCCAATAGATAGATCCGCTGTGGCAGGGCCGTGGTTAACTACACCCTCGTGGCTAAACCACACCGCTCGTGAGAAAAATGCCTCGGGTAAGCCAGATTCGCCAAGTGACGCCTGAAGCCGTGTATAAACGGGTGGCCTTTGCTTGTCGTGGGCGACATCTTCTTCCCGGCTCCAGATCACCTTTACCGGCCGTCTAAGCTGATTTGATATCTCAGCCGCCTGTTTGGTGACCGCTGTAGCGCCACCGCCGTTGCCACCAAATGCACCGCCAAGAAAGGCAGTATTTACGAAAATTTCTTTGGGGTCGCGACCCAGATGATCTGCAATTATTCTGATTGGCGCTGCCTGATCCTGAGTTGGAGACCAAACATCGATTCGATCATCAGTAACACTTACCGTAGCGTTAATAGGCTCCATGCGGGCATGTGTCTCATAGGGCCTGTGGTACTCGGCCAAAAGTGAGTTTTCGGAACGATCAATTTTACCGATCGCATCTGTACCCACCTCATTGCTGACATCGCCAGTCACTTCAAAAAGCCTTTGTGCTTCTGCCGCCTGGCTGGCATTGCTGGCATTGCCGTTTGGACCAACATCCCACTCAATAGGCATTAGATCCAGAGCGGTTTTAGCCCGATACCAACTGTCGGCCACTATCGCGACGCCATTTTGCATATCGGAGGTAAAGGTTTTGCCCTCAAGCGCTTTGAACTCGACCGCGCAAATTACTCCGGTGCGATCTTTAATGGTATCAAAGTCGTAACTTTTGAGTTGACCCCAAGGTACAGGGCAGCACTTAACAGCCGCATAAACCATACCATCCAGCTGAGTATCAATGCAGTAATGTGCGCTGCCATTAACCTTTACCGGAACCTCTACGCGCGGAGTTGGCTGGCCCAGTAACCACCACTGATCCGGCGTCTTAATCGTTGGTTCTTGCGAGAGAGATATTTCCGCTGCAGCGGTTGCGAACTCGGCGTAGTTGGCGCTGTTTCGACCTGAGCTAAGTACGCCCTGTTTTGCGGCTACCTGAGAAGCACTAACTCCCCAGGCTTGAGCCGCTGCGACCTTCAATCGCTCACGAGCGGAAGCCCCTGCCTGCATAATGTGGGGGTGTTGTTGACGGACCAGCTGTGAACCATGCGTGGTAGTAACCACGTATTCTTGACCGTAATTTACATGACGGTTCATATCGGCAAATACCGCCTGAACATTGTCCCAGGCTACGTCCAATTCCTCGGCAATCATCATAGACACTGAGGTGAGCGCACCCTGCCCTTGCTCGGTATGGGGAACTCGAATAGTTACGGTTCCATCCAAATCAATAGTCAGCCAGGCATTAATTTCAGTGCCATCAGTTGGGGTAGTCCAGGGTTTGGGGGCCACTACAGCAGCGTTGGCTCCCGGAAGGTAGAAACCGAGCACAAGCCCTCCGCCCGCTCCTGCCATTGTTCGAATAAAAGTCCGACGCGATAACTTCATCTTAGTATTTGTTTGAGTATCCATGATCAAGCCTTTGAACCTTGATAAATTTCTACAGCGCGATGGACCGCCTTCCGTATTCGCGGGTAGGTTCCGCAACGGCAAAGATTGCCAGCCATAGCGGTATCAATTTCATTGTCTGTGGGTTCGGGGGTGCGGGATAGCAGGGCCGCCGCAGACATAATCTGACCAGACTGGCAGTAGCCACACTGAGGCACCGAGTTTTCGATCCAAGCCTGCTGAACAGGATGGTCGTTGTTCTCTGACAGCCCTTCGATTGTTGTTATTTGACGGCCTACGGCACTGGATGCAGGAGTAATGCAAGATCTAACAGGCTGACCATCAACATGCACGGTACAGACGCCACACTGGGCGATACCACAGCCAAACTTGGTACCTGTTAGCCCTATATTGTCGCGCAATACCCACAATAGTGGTGTTTCTGGTTCAGCACCGACCTCATAGGTCGTGCCATTTACACTTATCGAAAATGCCATAGGTTACTCCCCCGAAAAATGATCTGCTAACCAAATCATCGCTATGAATATAGACGAAGGATATTGATGTGACAAGCCAAATCCACAGGCCTAATCCTGCCTGTTTAGATTAGTAAATTTTCATCTGTTTGTGTCGATAGAAACCATCCTTTAAAGTGAACTCGTCGATAGCCAGATAGACCCAATGAAATTCCCTATAGCTATGCTCATGCCTTTTAGTTTCGATATTCATTTCAAGATGCTCTCTGGAATGCCTGCCCTAATTATTGCGGCGACATGCCTATGGCTTAACCCTGTGCACAGTCAGGCAATAGACAACCGAACACAGGGATTGCCCTCAGCAGAATTTCATTTTGCACGACTAATGTATACCGGTGCTGCTAGCAGCCGTCGCGGAGGACGCGGCTCTTGGACGACTGACTATCCAGACGCCGAATATCACCTTATGCAAGGCATCAATAGGCTAACCCGCTTGGACGGAGAAGCAATCGACTATTCCGGCAACGGCGGACGCCTGATTAATCTGGCTGACGACCGAGTTTTCGACTACCCCTGGCTCTACGCCGTTGAAGTTGGCCAATGGTATTTGAACAGCGAAGAAGCCTCCAAACTACGAGAATATCTCGACCGAGGCGGATTCCTAATGGTTGACGACTTCTGGGACACTTATGAGTGGTCAATATTCGTGCAATCCATGCAACGAGTCTTTCCTGATCGACCCATTGTCGAGCTAGCCGAAGATCACCCTTTGATGAATGTTTTATTTGATCTCGATCAGGATACTCAAATTCCGGGGCGCAATGGACAGCGGCCAGGCACTGAACCTCACTGGCGCGCGATCTTTGATGATACAGGCCGACTAACCGTTGCCATCAATTTCAATATGGATATGGGCGATGCCTGGGAGCACGCAGATGACCCCTTCTACCCAGAACCCATGACGTCCTTGGCATATAGGTTTGGTGTGAACTACGTTATTTATTCAATGACGCATTAGACTGTCTACCCATTAGAAATTTGAATAATTATGTTCAAGAAAATTAGACAGTCTGCAGAGCTAAAAAACGACGCTTGATAGATAAGGTAGCTATCTCTATTCGGGAAAAGGCCATAAAACGTACAAAAACGCGTAATATGCAGCACTGGTAGCACTAAGCCAGATTCGCTATGGTTCAACTCCAACCACAGCCATTAATACGTCTGGTGCCGGTGACTACCAGTCATCAATTGCTTCAAATTTTAATACTGGCAGTCGAATTTATCGACAGGAATATCAGACCTCACAAAAAGGCGATCACCCGTCAGCGGCTCAGAAAAATAAAGCGGGTCTGTAGCTGTCCACTCCATTCGAAGCGCTCCCGTTAATTGATCAACGCTAAATTTTTCCAGTATTGTTAATCGGTCGCTATGCGGCACTCCCGGATGAGGCAGTAAAATTCCTTCAACAAAACCTTTAGTTTCAACATAAAGCGTTTCGCCTTCATACCATCCGATAGAGTGCCCCAGAACGTTGGGTACAATATTTTCAGGGGGTCCTGACTGCCCAATATAGGCATTGCGAACAACATCAAACATCTCATGCTGAATAGTCACTATATCGCCTTCTTGCCGAATATTAGTAGGAGAAAAATCTGGCTGCCCCCACACTCGCACAATACTGGGGAGCCGACACTCAAGAGATGGATCGTCCGTCGTGGGGTCGTACTTATCGGCAGCTAACCAGCCCGCCTCGGTTAAATTTGCCATCTGTGGATGCACATCATCTGGCCGCTCCCGACCAATCTCTGCTGGGCCGGTTGCCGCAACTGCACGCACCCAATTACCGAGCGGCGTAGTCTGAATTTCTGTATCTTCATCTATATCTTCAGGGCTCAGAGGCTGAGCCAACTGCCCATACACGAAACCAGTTGTGGAACCATCGGTATATTCTGCTCTTCGTAAATAGAGAGAGTGCTCCTCTCTCCGGCCAAGAAAACCAGACACTTTTACCCTTTGGCCAGGCACAAACTGGTTATTGGTCCAACCCTGCTTTTGTAAAGTCGAACGGCCGACGGTCTCAACCTCCCAAATCACAGTCTCACCTTCTGCATTAGCTACTTCTACAACCAGACCAGAATGCGGGTTTTGGAAGTGAAACTCCTTAACCACTCCCTCAATTTCCCATGACGTATCTGGATCGAAATGATAGTTGACTGAATGATGCGCCCAAACAGAAGTCGCAAAGAAAACAGGACATAAGGCCAAGGTGTAAAGAATTAAATGCTTCATATAGAGATGACCCATGGTTTTATCAATATGGTGCCCGGGGCCGGAATCGAACCGGCACGGCCGTGAAGCCGAGGGATTTTAAGTCCCTTGTGTCTACCAATTTCACCACCCGGGCATATTCAAGGATGGATTTTCTATCAACAGAGTTGCTCTGCTCTAACTTGCCAGCGCTTCGCACTGGTTCTACCAGTCGCTATCGGCTCCTGCCTAACGTGACACTCGTGCTTCCTGCACTTCGTTACCACCCGAGCATAATCAAGGATGTTTTAGATGAGAGGTGATTTTCTGAGGCGCGGATTTTAGCAGGCCAAGCCCCCTTTGTGACAAGCCGTTTTACTCTTATTCTGGAAATCCGTAGTCATCCATCCAATTACCGGGTTCACCACGCCCCTGAAGCTCTAATAATGTCGGCCAAAGGTACCAAGGCGAACTCGCATCGGAGTTCCAAAGTGCCACATAGGCAAAGTCTCGCTCAGGATCTAAGAGTATCTGCGCGCCGTAACCGGCAACATATCCAGAATGGGTAACCAGCGATCTATCTTCCCAAACGTAATGGCGCCAGCCCAATCCGTAACCGGTATCTTCGAGCCGGTTGCGCATGCGCCAAAGAGCACGATCTTGGGTGGGCGTATCCGTCAGCCAAGCGTGGGCGGTTATTAATGTCTGAGTACTTAGGGCGGGGTTTAATCCCAGATTAGCAAAAGCCCAAGCGACCATATCCTGCAATGAAGCATTTACCGCAGCAGCGGGAGCAACTCTGTCATAGGGACTTTCAGGATCACCGGCTACATATCTGCGGTTTCTAATTTCATCAAGCCGATGGGGCAAGGCCCAGCTTTCCGACTGCTTTAACGCCTCTACACCAATAGAGGCGGTGCGCATCTCCAGTGGATCAAACAAGTGTTGTTGCATAATTTCAGCGAAGGGCTGTTCCGTTGCCTCTTCCATAACCTGCCCTAAGGCGGCGAAGGTTAGATTTTGATAGGTATGACATTCGCCAACCGGACAAATCAGATCAACACTGGCTAGGCGTCGCATTATGCGATTCAGGTCAACTCTAGCTTCCAGGTCATTGTCGTATGCGTTCGGCGGCAAGCCGGTCTGATGGCTGGCTACCTCTAGCAGACTGGGCTGTCGGCCACCACTGCTTGCAAACAAGTCTTCCGATATGGGCGTATTTAGATCAAGCGCACCTGCCTGAGCCAAATCAGCTAACAGGGTTCCGGTAAAGGTTTTGGATACTGAGGCAACGCGAAATACGGTGTTTTCTGTGATCATATCGCCAGAACGTATAGCGGTTTCGCCAAAGGTCTTTTGGTAAACCAGCTGACCACCGTCAATGACGGCTAGCGCCAGACCAACAATCTCTTCGTCATCAGCCACTACGCGATGAACTTGCTCGTCGAATAACGGCAAATAGGAAGTATCCGGATGCGCCACATCCTGAGCTGTGACTCTTAAACAAAGGGTCATAACCAAGGCAATGAAAACTATTTTATATTGGGCTGAGTACGGCACCGGAGCTTTATAAGGCAATGCTTAGACGGAGTCCAGCGATTTGCGTGGACTCCTCTGTCAGTTAGATATCACCATTGCCGGGGACAGTGCGTAAAATACCAGCTGACTCTGCGTGAGCCTCATATTTAGCTAACAAATCGGCTAGTTTTTCTGGGTTCTGGGCGGATAGATCATTTTGTTCGCTTGGATCAGTGCTGGTATTGAAGAGCAACCAATCGTTAGAGCGCGCGGGCCGCACAATTTTCCAGCCATCTTCCATTAGGACACTTACGCCACCCATATCTAGAGCAATATATTCGTCTGCAGCATGGATTATTTGTTGTGAATCTTGCAGAAGCCCGGCAAAAGATTTACCCCGAATAGGAAGCACTGAATCGCCTGCTTGGTTAGCTGTGACTTCTTCAATACCCGCCAAATCCATTATGGTTGGAAGTACATCCATAATGGTTAGCAAAGACTGACTAACCTGCCCAGCACCAGCAGAGCTCGGTGCCTTAATAAAAGCCGGTACGCGAATACCGCCTTCAAACTGAGAACCCTTATTGCCCCGGTAGGGTGCTGACTGCGCATCTGTCCAACCTTGCCCAATAGCAACCCAGCTATCTCGATTACCAAGGTTTTCCAACTCGTTATTGACGCGATCCAAGTGCGAGCGGTTGCTAAATGGCTGACCGCCAGAAGGTCCGTTATCGTTGCTGTAGATAATATAGGTATTGTCCAATTGACCGGACTCTTCCAGATAGCCCAATATCCGACCAAACTCGCTGTCCATATGGGCAACCATAGCGGCATAAAGCTCCATAGTTCTGCGATGCAGCGCTTTATCGTCTTCGGTTAGCTCGTCCCATGGGGCGGCTATCTCTGGACACATGGAAAAGTCTGCACCATCGGGTAAGACACCCGCCTCTAGAGCATTCTGCTGCCGCTCTACACAAAGGGCGTCGTATCCCGCCTCAAAGTCACCAACAAATCGGTCTTTCCAATCAGGGAGTACTTGCAAGGGCCAATGCGGTGCCGTTGGAGCAAACCAAGCAAAAAATGGCTGACCATCCTTTTCGTTTGATTGCAAATAACCCAGCATTTTGTCGACGTAGGCAGTCGTTGAATAGAAATCCTCTGGAATATCATCAGGAATGCGTCCGTCTTCCGTATAAGGCACAGGGAGGTTTGCGCCAACGTTGGGAAGTTCGGAGCCGAGGGGCACCTGATAATGATCGAAACCACCGGGAAGCAAGGCAAAGCTTCGCTCAAAACCTCTATCATTCGGTAGGTTTACACCCACCTCGGTACCCAAGTGCCATTTACCGGCCATATAGGTGTGATAACCCTCGGCAGAGAACCGTTCGGGCATAGTAAGAACACGATCAGCAATGTGGCCTTCATAGCCTGGCTCACCGACGAATTCAGGAATTGTACGTTGTGTACCCATACCACCTTCGTGATTGCCGGTGCCGCTCATCAGCATGGTGCGAGTAGGTGCACAGCTAACCGAAGCGTGGAAATTGGCGAGGCGAACCCCGCTCATCGCTAAGCTGTCCAGATTTGGGGTCGGAATATCATGGCCGCCGAAAGCGCCAAGATCCGTATAACCCATATCATCTGTGGTAATTAGCAAGAAGTTAGGGCGCTGCATTGGTTCAGACATCGCTTGAACGGTAGCTTGCTGCATAGAAACTACTTGTGCCTGATCATCGGAGCTACAGCCCAATACCAAGAGAAAACAGCTAAGAGAAAGCCAAATAACCTTTTGCATAACAACCCCAAGAAAATTAGTGCAGGCAGCCTATCCTCGGGGCTTGCAGAGCACAAAGGCTTTAACACTTTTTAAGGAAAAGAATAGGCCTCGATGCACCCTTTTACCGTTGCCAAGCCATAAATGCTGTGACGAGCCTTCTTAGATCGACTTAAACTCAGCGCTGAAAATATTCTTGGGCTTCTGGTTCGCCTCTTAGAAACCCCAATGCCTCTGCGTGAATATTGTACTTGCCCACTAGATCCGCGAGTTTTTCCGGATCTTCTTCAGCTAGATCATTTGTCTCACCTGGGTCTACTGCAATATTAAATAGTGACCAATCGTTCGTCGTCGGAGGCCGTACGATTCTCCACTCGTTTTCCATTAGAACGCTATCGCCACCATTATCCAAAGCGATGTATTCATCCTGATGTATATTCAGACTTTGATCTTCAATCAAATCCGCAAAAGACTTACCGCGAATCGGAAATACTTCATTGCCTTCGGCGTTAATCGATACCTCTTCTACACCAGCGATGTCCATAATGGTTGGAAGCAAATCCATAATGGTAAGCAAAGAATTACTTTTGAGGCCAGATTCAGATGACACTGGCGGTCTGATAAAAGCGGGCACACGGGTACCACCTTCATACTGATAACCCTTAGTTTTTCTGAAAGGAGCTGACTGAGCATCTGCCCAACCCTGCCCAACATGGATCCAGCTGTTGGCGTTGCCGACATTCTCCAGAGAATTATCATATCGCTCCGGTGCAGAGCGCCTAGTAATAATTCCGCCACCTTCGGGGCCATTGTCGTTGTGATAAATAATGTAGGTATTTTCCAATTGGCCGGACTCGTCCAGATAACTAATCAAGCGGCCTATTTCGCTATCCAAATGAGCTGTCATGGCTGCGTAGAGCTCCATGGCTCGAATATTAAGCGCTTGTTCATCATCCGTTAACTCATCCCAAGGGAGCGCTTCTAGCGGACAGAATGAGGTATCAGCGCCATCAGGCAACGTACCAGCTGCAGCCGCCCCTTGCATTCGTTCAAAACAAAGTGCCTCGTAGCCCGCGTCGTAGTTTCCGACAAACCGATCCTTCCAATCCGGGTGAGCCTGCAATGGCCAATGCGGCGCGGTGGGCGCAAACCAACCTAAAAATGGCTGACCGTCAGATTTATTAGATTCGATATAACCAATCATCTTGTCCACATAAGCGTTAGTGGAGTAAAAATCATCTGGAAGTTCGGAAATAGCCTTACCGTCTTCGGAATACACAGACTCACCCAGCTTGGGGTCAAAGTGATCATAGGCGCCGTTTATAAGAGCAAAGCTCCGTTCAAAACCACGGGCACCGGGCAGGTTAACACCTTCTTCGTTGCCCAGATGCCACTTTCCGGCCAGATAAGTATGGTATCCGTCAGCGGCCATTCGCTCAGGCATAGTGGCCACGCGATCAACTATTCTGCCTTCGTACCCATGCTGCCCACGAAAAATAGGAGAGGAACCTCCGCGCTGTAGACCTTTGCCCGCCTCAAAGTTGCCTGTTCCACTCATTAACATTGCGCGCGTTAACGAGCAGACAGTGCCAACATGAAAGTTGGTAAGTCGCACACCCTCCATCGCCAGCTGATCCATATTTGGCGTGGGGATATCCTGGCCACCAAAGGCACCCAAATCCGTGTAGCCCATATCGTCTGTTGTGATAATCAAAAAGTTGGGGCGTGCCATCGGTTCGGTCGATTCCGGCATAGGCGCTTCAACAATCTGGGCGGGTTCTTCTGAACTACAGCCAAAAAATAACAAACAACAACTAATGAATATCCAAATATGCTTTTGCATTTATATTCCCCCGATTTGAAAAATTGATGTTCTAGCCCCATCAAACAAAACAATGCACCAGTGATGATTTATAGGCAACTATAGTTTATCTGTGAATCTTTATTCCTGATTGGGGCCTCCGCCTCCAGCGCCTCGGCCTCGACCACCAGGTCGTACCGAATTAGCTTCTTCTAGAGTTAATTGCACGATCCCAATATCTTGAGCATGCGCTTCATAAGCGCTAACCAAGTCCTGGTAGATTTCGGGTTGGCTCTCTCGCAAGTCCGTAGTTTCACTGGGATCCGCTATAGCATTGAACAGTTCCCAATGCTCGCTTCCTGCCGGGCGTACAATCTTCCAATCCCCTTTCATCAAGACGCTCACGCTCTGAGCATCGAGGGGAATATATTCTTCCGCGCTGTGAATGATCTCATTTGGATTATTTAGCAGCGCCGCAAAGGACTTGCCTCTAATCGGAAGCACGGTTTCGTGATCAGTGTAAGCGTCTTCAACGCCGGTAAGTTCTAGAATTGTTGGTAATACATCCATAACGGTTAATAGCGAATTACTGATGCCGGCGGTTCGCTCAGGAATAGGCGAGTGCACAAATGCAGCCACGCGAATGCCTCCTTCGAATTGAGCGCCTTTGTTGCCTCGGTATGGAGATGATAGAGCCTGTGCCCAACTATTGCCTGCAGGGCCATTGTCGTTGTGGAAAATAATATAGGTATTATCAAGTTCGCCTGACTGGTCAAGATACTCAATTAGTCGTCCAAACTCGTAGTCCAGATGAGCCACCATTGCGGCATACAGCTCCATCTGACGACTTTCTGCGGCTTGGGCTTCGCTATCAAGTGAGTCCCAGGAAGTAGTAACCCCGGCACATTCAGTCCTATCCACGCCTTCCGGTAATACGCCCGCCGCATGCGCATTTTCCACCCGCGCCCAGCAAAGCACTTCATATCCAGCGTCATACTTTCCAGCGAACTCATTAATCCAATTTGGGTGCGGTTCCATCGGGGAGTGAGGCGCAGTCGGCGCGAGCCATGCAAAAAATGGTTGTTCATCTCCCTGATTCGACTCGAGAAATCCAATCATTTTGTCGACGTATGCCGTAGTTGAATAAAAATCATCAGGCATTTGGTTAGTCACTTGACCATCTTCCGAATAAGGACCAACGGAATCTCCACCATAATGACTTGCTGTGCCCCCTAATAAAGCAAAGCTTCGCTCAAAACCACGATCGCTAGGATAGTTACCTTCACTTCTACCCGCTAGATGCCACTTGCCGGACATATAGGTGTGATAGCCCTCAGTTACAAGGCGCTCAGGAATGGTAGCCACCCGATCACTAATATGCCCTTCATAGCCAGGAAGTCCCTGAAACTGAGGATACACTCTCTGACTGCCCATGCCGGCTTCATGATTGCCGGTACCACTCAATAGCATTGACCTTGTATGAGCACAGCTTATAGCCGCATGAAAATTAGTTAGTCGCAGACCCTCTGTCGCAAAACTATCAAGATTTGGTGTGGGGATATACACACTGCCAAAGGAACCCAGATCGGTATAACCCATATCGTCCGTGGTGAAAACCAGGATATTTGGCCGTTGATCAGAGTCAGAGGCATTTTGCGCCACAAGCCCTGGGCTGACGCAAAAAAGCGCCAACATCAGCAGAGAAATCGATTTATTGTTCATTTGGCAGATACCCCTTAGTGTTACTTTTATTAGTCGTCTGGCCCACCGGTAGAAGTCCGGCGAATAATTCCTACATTCTCGGCGTGCGCCTCATAAGCAGTAAGCAGGTCTTGATACATCGCCGGCTCTTGCTCGCGCAAATCTGTGGTTTCGCTTGGATCTACAGAAAGATGGAATAGTTGAAAGTGTTCGTCAAAGGTTGGACGAACTATTTTCCAATCACCTTTGGTCAGGGCGCTAGTACCCATAAAATCTAAGGGTATATATTCGTCGGCACCATGAATAGATTCATCCTGATTAGCTATCAGGGCAGAAAATGATTTGCCACGGATAGGCAAAACTGTCTCGTGGTCTAGATAGTTGTCCTGAAGACCGGCTAGATCGAGGATTGTGGGAAGCACATCCATCACGGTAAGCAATGAGTTACTCATCATCCCTTCCCCCTGTTCTTCTAGTTTAGGAGAATGAATAAAGGCAGCTACCCTTGTGCCGCCTTCAAATTGAGATCCTTTGTTGCCTCGGTAGGGAGAAGACCAGGCATCTGCCCAACCCTGACCATAGGAAGTCCAGCTGTCCCGGTTGCCCAGATTTTCTAAACTATTGTCGTAACCACTGTTACCACGACCCTGATAAATAGTTCCGCCCTGAGGGCCATTGTCGTTGTGGTAAATAATATAGGTATTGCCTAACTCGCCTATCTCTTCCAGATATTCCAACAACCGACCAAATTCATGATCCAGATGCGCAACCATGGCGGCGTAGATTTCCATCACGCGAATTTCTATGAGTTGCTCCTCTTCACTCAGTTCTGCCCAGGGTGTAGCTACCTTGGGACAAAGTTCCAAATCTGCATTTTCCGCCAATACGCCTGCGGCGGAAGCACTGGCAACTCGTTCCCAGCAAAGCGCTTCGTAACCCTCGTCAAATACACCAACAAAGTTGTCCTTCCAATCCGGATGTGCCTGTAACGGCCAATGAGGTGCAGTTGGAGCAAACCAGCCAAAAAATGGCTGACCGTCCGACTTATTAGAATCTATATAACCAATCATTTTGTCCACGTAGGCATTGGTCGAATAGAAATCTGCGGGCAGTTCATCCTGCAATTGGCCGTCTTCGGTATAGCCGGCAGGTTTGTCTGTCGCAAATTGATCGTTACCACCGCCCAGCAAAGCAAAGCTTCTTTCAAAGCCTCTATCTCCAGGTAGGGTTTCACCCACTTCGCTTCCTAGATGCCATTTACCTGCCATATAGGTGTGATAGCCAGCTTCAACTAAACGCTCTGGAATAGTAGCTACGCGATCAGAGATATGGTTTTCATAACCGGGAAGGCCTGCATACTCGGGAAACATACGCTGTGTACCCATGCCCGCTTCGTTGTTGCCGTTGCCGCTCATAAGCATGGATCGTGTATGCGCGCAGCTAGAGGCAACATGGAAGTTGGTAAGGCGCACGCCTTCTAGAGCCAGTCGATCAAGATTGGGGGTTGGAATATTTACTCCGCCAAACGCGCCGATATCGGTATAACCCATATCGTCGGTGGTGAAGATTATAAAATTTGGTTTTTTGGCCGCAGGTGCGACCTCAGATTCTGCGACTACTTCAGGAGTATCGGTTGAGCACCCCAAAATAAAAACAGAAAGAACAGCAGAAATCCAAATACTCTTGCGCATTATTTGCCCCCCAGCAATTTCAAACAGAACCCAGCCTATACGCTTTTCAGGGTAGTTCGCCGAGTATTAACATTTTGAAAGGAAATGGAGGCGCGGGTCGGAATCGAACCGGCGTTAACGGAGTTGCAGTCCGCTGCATGACCACTCTGCCACCGCGCCTATATTTAAACCTTATCTTCGCAGCTACTTCCAAGCCAGTGCTAAATCCGCGGACAATATCCGCTGCAACTTTCCACCTGCCTGACGGGCTCTGCCACCGCACCTCTGTTTAACTATAGATCAGGATATTACCATTCTGGATGTGGTTGTTTGCCAGAAGGTCGCGCATTCTACCTAAGCCGAGGGCAATTTGCCCAGTCTCTCGAGCAATTTCTTTGTCTTTCTAGGGTTTTAGTCGACATTAGCAAGGTCGTCTAAAAATACTCGGGCAATTCTGATCCTATGTTGTTTTATTCTGGTAATATTTCGCGCTTGCTCGGACACTGATATTTAGAAGCCCTCCTTTTCATGACGTATTGTCTTGCTGTAAAACTCGATGAAGGCCTAGTTTTTTGCTCTGATTCCCGCACAAATGCCGGTGCCGATCGGGTAAGTGCCTATTCAAAAATGCATCGGTTTTCGATACCCGGCGACCGCCAGCTTATTATTCTATCTGCAGGCAACTTAGCTACTAGCCAAGCCGTTGTTGATCAACTGGAACGAGATATTCAGGCAGATACTGATTTTCATTTTGGCAATGCCGATTACTTATCCGATGTGGCTGACTACATCGGTCGCCTAAGCCTAGATCAGCAAAAGAAGTTTGTTGGCGATGATGGCCCCATGGCGGGCTATAAGCCCGGCGCGAGCTTTATTGTGGGCGGGCAAATTAAGGGGAGTCCTCTAGAGCTTTACCTGGTGTACCCGGAAGGCAACCATATTCGCACTTCCGATCAGCACCCCTTTTTACAGATTGGCGAAACCAAATACGGCAAACCCATACTTGACCGCATAATCCGTCAAGACACGCCTCACGAAGTAGCCATGCGTTGTGCTTTGGTGTCTATGGATTCAACCATGAGTAGTAATGCCACCGTTGGTCCACCAATCGAATTACTTTTTTATCCCGCCGACAGTCTCGACGCCGCTGAATATTATCAATATGAAGAGAGCGATCCTTACTGGATGAAATTGCGCGCTAGCTGGGATAAAAAGATTCAGGAATCTTTTAACGAACTTCCATCGCTCGGTGAATTTGACTCAGTCGACTAACCATCTTACCGACAAAGGCGAGTTTTCGTTCGATAGTTTGAGTAATCACAAAGGGATAAGCGTCCCCCAAGCCAATACTTCGGTTTAGCTCGTTCAGAGCAACGGCGAAACTTCGCCACAAATTCGCCATAGAACGAAAATCATCGTGGCGGACCTGACCTTTAACCATCTCATAACTGCTAGCGGTTTCTAGCGTATCCGTTAGATGCTGATAGTGGCTCCAGCACTCCGCCCAATCTTCTAGGAGGTGGCTAGATGCGTAGCTGCTAATAAACGAGTTCGACCAAGACTTTGGTGGGCCCTCTGTATAATAGCGATCGAGCGATTGTTGATAGTCTTGAGAGGCGTCGCCAAAAAGGTTGGCAAACTCATCTTGCAGATCCGGGAACTTAGATAGAAAAGAGTAATAGTAATGACCGCTCTCATGCCGCAAATGACCCAGCAGGGTTCGGTAAGACTCATTCATCTTGTTCTTAGTGGCTTCCCGCGCAATATCGTCGGCTTCAATGGTATTGATGGTGATAATTCCACTCAAATATCCCGTGCTAACGAAGCTTTCTACTAATACCGGATTAGTACGTTGATCTTCAATAAAGTCGAAAAGTAATCCGTTTTTTTGGTCCTGCCAGCCGTTGGTAAGTGGCAAGTTCAGTGTATACAGAGAATAGAGCAGCCGTTTTTTAGCTTGCTCAAATCGATGCCAGCGCGTGGGATTATCGGGCCGTGATAGGTCGGGAATAGTTCTATTGAATAGGCAACCTTTGCACAGGCTGCCTGACTGTTCGGGTCTAACCAACCAGTTACAAACCTGGTGCTTCTGGCCGTTCAGGCAGTATTCAAAATCGCCACTCTTTCCAAATAGAGAGCCTATGCGACTGGCGCCTTTCAGAGTAACCATATCTGCGCTATCAGGATCGTAGCCAACCTCGTTATCGCAGTTGGTGCAGCTAGTACTTTCAAAGAAAAGCGGGTGACCACAGTCACAGGAAAAGCGCCGCATTACTTAACTTCCGGAAAAAACCACGTATCGGCTATTGCGGCATTTAACTTATGGAGATCAAGCTGGATCTGTTCAATCACTTTATCTATTTTCTTATTATTCATTCTATGGGCATCAAACTTATCCAACCTTGGTTGCATTCGAGCCAGTATTTTCATACAGGCCTCATTGTTCTTAAAGTTACTAATTACCCGTTCAACTCTATCCAGACAGTAGCGAACGGACCTTGGGAAGTCCTGCCCATTAAACACAAAATTTACTACTTCGGGTGCTTCGACCAAGGGGCCAATTTGCCGGCGGTAAGCACTGGTGGCCGACAAGGAATCGAGAATATTCGACCAGACAGAAATGTCTAAATCGGCAGATTGCTCACCTTCAGAGTAGCTGGCAATACCCACGGCAGCGGCTCTGGTAGCCATATCACAGCGCTCCAGGTACCGACCTAAACGAATAAATTCGAAGGAACGGTCTCGATTCATGGAACTATCAAACAAGCCGTCTATCTGCAGGTTTTGGAGCATTACTCCATCAAGAAAATCATAGCGACTGCGACGCTTAACGGCCTCTTCAACATTGATATCTACAAAGAGTTTTAACTCGTTTATTAGTTCCCAGGCCTCTTCCGGTAGTACATCTCGGGTAGTTCGTACATTTTCCCGGGCTGATTTCACCGAAGCCTTAATAGATCCCAGGTTTTCTTCATCGGATAGAAGAAATTTGATGACATTGTGCTCCGTGACCTTGGAGTACCTGGAAAAATAGGCAGATTCACCATCAATAATTTTTATAAGCACATCCCAATCTACAGGAGCACTCTTTGGCGTATCCATTATGAATTGGGTATAGGCGCTAATAACCCGAGACAAGCCAGCAGATCGTTCAAGATACCTTGCAGCCCAGTACAGACGGTTCGCAACTCGTGAAAGCATCTATTTATCCTCCACTATCCAGGTGTCTTTACTACCACCACCCCTGAGAGGAATTAACCACCAGCGAGCCCTTTTTCATGGCTACCCGGGTTAATCCACCGGCTGTTACGTAACTATCCGCGCCCTGCAAAATAAAGGGCCGCAGGTCCAAATGTCTTGGCTCGATTTCACTGCCAATAATGGTTGGAGCCGTAGACAAAGAGATAGTAGGTTGGGCAATATAATTGCGCGGGTCAGCCTCTATCAAAGCAGCGAACTTTTTGTGTTCCGCTGCACTGGCGTGGGGGCCAACCATCAGACCGTATCCGCCAGACTCGTTGGCGGGCTTCACCACCATCGTGGCTATATTCTGCAGCACATATTCGCGATCTTTCTCGTCCATGCACAAATAGGTTTTAACGCTTCTAAGTATGGGCTTTTGTTTCAGGTAGTAACGAATCATATCCGGCACATAGGAATAAATCACCTTGTCGTCAGCAACGCCCGAGCCCGGCGCATTTGCTATAGCAACGTTGCCGGACTTCCATGCGCGCATTAGCCCTGGCACACCCAGGGTGGAATCGGGGCGGAATACTTCTGGATCCATAAAGGTGTCGTCGATGCGGCGATAAATCACATCTACTCGTTGCGGGCCGTCCACCGTGCGCATCATTACGAGGTTTTCGTCGTCGACAAAAAGGTCATCACCCTGAACCAGTTCGGCTCCCATACCCTGAGCTAGATAGGCATGCTCAAAATAGGCCGAGTTATAAATACCGGGAGTTAGTACTACGATCGTAGGTCGCTTAACTCGTCGCGATGAAAGAGACGCCAGCGTTCTAAATAGATGCGAGGCATAGTCGTCGATAGGACGAATACTGTAATTTTCAAATAGCTCTGGGAAAACACGCTTGGTGATTTCACGATTTTCCAGCATGTAAGAAACACCAGAGGGCACCCTTAGGTTGTCTTCGAGTACGTAGAACCTGCCTTTGGTATCTCTAATCAGATCAGATCCACAGACATGCGCCCATACGCCGTGAGCAGGTTTAACTCCCCTGCAGGCTTCTAAGTAATTGGGTGAATCAAGTATAGGCTCAGCCGGCACTATGCCCTCGGCGAGGATTTTTTGATCGTTATAGATGTCATTGATAAAGGCGTTCAGCGCTTTTGAGCGTTGAATCAGTCCGCGGTTAACTTCTTTCCAGTCGCTGGCGCGGATAACTCTTGGAATAAGGTCAAAGGGCCAGGGCCTATCGATATCGCCTTCGTCGGAGTAGACCGTAAAAGAGATACCCATCTCTCTGATGCATCTATCAGCTGCAGCGCTGCGTTCGGACAGTTCCTTCTTATCTAAGGAAGCTATCAAATTAAGTAACCTGCGCGCAGACACCCGAGGTGATCCATTACTAGTGATTAGCTCATCGTAGGACTCTCCCGATGAGTATTGGCTCCAGGCCTCTGACATAATTTACTGCCCAAGATCCAAAAATTTGGAATAAACGACAAGCAAAGTGCAAGCATAGTGTGGACAGCTGCCACTACTCAACTCTTTATACCGTAGAATACAAAATGTTCGGAAAATTATCCCCAAAAAGTCAATCTGAGGATCAATACTATGAGGACCTTATCTAAGTCCCTAGCTAAGAGCCTAGCTATTGCTTTCCTTATTAGCCTTGTTTCCGCCTGTGCGAGTATGCAGACACCAGTATCAAATGGAATCTGGATAGATGTTCGCACATTGGAAGAGTTCCAAGAACAACATGTATCCGAAGCGGTGAATATTGGATTCGAAGATATTCTGGCTGGCGTAACAGAAGCGGGAATAGATAAAGGTGCAGAGATATTGCTTTATTGCGGTAGCGGTCGACGTGCCGGAATTGCCCAAGACACCCTAGAACGCGAGGGCTACACCAATGTAGTAAATGTTGGTGGTTTGGAAGACGCCTTAAACCGATAAGCTTTTGACAGCTGCCAATAGGTACTGAATCATAGATATCAAGGTTACCGCGGCGGCGGCATAAAGAATAACCATACCTGTTTGATAAATACTGGAACCGCTGAAAGGCTCTGCCAGCAATAGCAATGCAATGGCAACCATCTGCAAAGTAGTTTTTAACTTGCCGATAGGCGCAACTTTTACCGCGTCCCGCATGCCGAGCTCTGCCATCCACTCTCTAAGCGCTGAGATAACTATCTCGCGGCTGACAATTATCAATACCGAAACAATCATCAAGGCCTCTGGCCCCTGAATTGCCAGTAGGATTAATAGCACAACAACCAGCAACTTATCCGCCACCGGATCGAGAAAGGCCCCAAAAGCGGATTCCACTTTCCATTTGCGCGCCAAATAACCGTCCAGCCAATCCGTAAAAGCTACAAAGCAAAATAATGATGCACTCAGATAATTGGCCCAAGTAGCAGGTACCAAGATTAATACCGCGATAACAGGGATCATCAGCACCCGACTCCAGGTCAGATAATTCGGCAAACTTTGTTTCATAAATCGGCTTTCTATTATTTTTACTTGTTGTGGTTGTTAGTCGTGAAAGTGAGAGTATATGTCTTCCGCCAGATTTCTGTTGATTCCATCAACCTTGGCTAAATCACCGACACCAGCACCGGATATCCCCTGCAACCCGCCAAAGTGGGTAAGTAAGGCTTTTTTGCGCTTGGCACCAATGCCATCGATCTTGTCCAGCGGCGAACTCACCAGTTTCTTGTTTTTGCGCGCTGTATGACCTGCAACCGCAAACCTATGCGCCTCGTCACGGATATTCTGAATTAGATGAAAGGCTGGAGAGTGGGAATCCAAGGCCAACTCAACAGAGTCTTCGCCGACGAACAATTTCTCCCAGCCAGACTTGCGTGCAGCTCCCTTAGCCACTCCAAGTAATACTATGTCAGTGATTTCTAACGCTTTCAAAACGCCTTTGGCTTGAGTCATTTGCCCCTTACCGCCGTCAATCACTAATATATCCGGCTTTAGGCCCTCGCCCTTTTTAAGCCGAGTAAAACGTCGGCGCAATACTTGGTCCATAGCGGCGTAATCATCGCCGGGGGTGATCTTGTCGATATTGAATTTACGATAGTCGCCTTTGGCCGGGCCTTCCTCGTTAAATACGACACAGGACGCCACAGTCTCTGCACCGGAATGATGGCTGATGTCGTAGCATTCGAGCCTTACTGGCGCTGCATCCATACCCAGAGCCTCTCCTAAAGCGATTAAACGCCTTTGGTGGCTTGCCTTGCCTGCCAATTTCCCAGATAAGTTTTGCTCTGCAGTACGGGCAGCAACATCCAACCACTCGATGCGCCTACCTTTTTTGGGGACGTTAATTCGCACTTTGCGCGCCAGCACTTCAGATATGCTTTGCTCAATTACTTTTGAGTCTTCGATAGCTTCAGCGATAACAATTTCCGAGGGCGCTACCCGGTCTTGGCCGGATAGATAATAGTGCGGCACAAAGTCAGCCACTACGTCCGCCGGAGAGGCAGCCAACTCGTCTTTTGGATAATAAGATCGGCTGGCAATCATGCGTCCCTGTCGAATAAACAGCATATGCACGCACGCAGAACTGCCGTTAGTAGCTGCAGCAACTATGTCGAGATTGGCGCTGCCCCGCTCAATATTCTGGCCCGACTGCACTACGCGAAGCTGGGAAACGGAGTCGCGATAGCCGGCGGCTTTCTCAAACTCCAAACTTTTCGAAGCACTTTCCATATCGTCCATCAGACTTTGCACCAACTCTTCGTTTTCACCCTTTAGGAACCTGAGCGTGCGCTCTAAATCCTTGTCGTATTCTTCGTGCTCCACAAGCTCTACACAGGGCCCTTTGCAGCGCTCTATCTGATACTGCAAACAGGGTCGTGATCTATTCCGAAAGAAGCTGTTCTCACACTGGCGAACCTTGAATACTTTCTGCAGCAGAGCCAAGGCTTCCCGAGCCGCATAGGAGTTTGGATAGGGGCCAAAGTACTGGCCTTTTGCCCGCTTAGGCCCCCTATGAAAAGCCACTCGCGGCCATTCTTCATCGGATACAAATATATAGGGGTAAGACTTATCGTCCTTAAGCAAAATATTGTAGTGAGGCGACTGCTGCTTAATTAGATTGTGCTCGAGAATGAGCGCTTCAGATTCGGTTTTGGTAACCGTTACCTGAATACTTGCTATGCGATTTACCAGTGCCTGGGTTTTGGCATTCTGAGCGCGACCAGTGAAATAGCTGGTCACCCTATTCTTTAAGTTTTTTGCCTTGCCCACATAGAGAATTTCATTCTTCTCGTTGTACATCTGATAAACGCCCGCGGAATTTGGCAGGGTTTTCAGAAAAGCTTTGCTATCAAAATCGGGGTGCGGCATATCTTGAATTCTAATGTAGTTTTGGCGTCATCTATACGCCTCACTAATTTCTTTCATCATCTATTCGACTTCATTCCCTATCAATTAGAGTAATTGATCATGACAATTGGACTTTGTATCTGGCACAAAAGCTTCTCTATCAATAGAATGCGCATCAAATATTTACCTTAGGGGAGAAACTTGGTGTCGGATTCAGAAAACAAGCCAATTAACTTACTTCGCATTGATTCCAGCTTAAGTTTGGAAACCTCAGTGAGCCGTTCGGTCGCAGACAAGTTGCAAGCGAGACTTGAATCACAACAATCCTTCAATGTGGTTAAACGAGATGTCACAGAGGGCATCCCCCAAATTACTCCCGAATGGGTTATTGCCACCAGAACTTTGGACGATGACCGCACCGAGGAACACTGGGAGACACTAAAGTTCTCTACTGAATTGGTGGATGAAGTTTTGGCTGCGGACGTACTGCTTATTTCTAGCCCTATATACAACTTCGGCATTACCTCCAATCTTAAAGCCTGGATAGACAATATCTGCCGGGCGCGCCTGACATTCCAATACACAGAACACGGGCCCCGAGGTCTACTGCAAAACAAAAAGGCTTATGTAGTTATGGCGTCTGGCGGCACGGGCGTAGGCTCTGATATCGACTTTGCCGGCCGCTATCTAAAGCACCTACTAGGCTTCCTAAATATTACCGACGTAACCATGATCTCCGCTGATCAATTATTGAAATTTGATCCCGCTCCGAAAATGGCAGCGGTTGAGACAGAAATCGAGCAACTGATTTTTTAGCTCGAGCCTCCGATTTGTTTACACGCATTTTTGGCAATTCTCTTTTGCAAAAATAACAACGCCCGCATTGAGCGGGCGCTGATAGATCAGAGCGGAAAGCTATATTGAAAGCATTCTTCGAATAGCTGACTCTGCCTTAGTACCAGAGTCACCCATGCGGGCAACAACCTCAGGCACAAAAAATGCCTCTAAACCCTGCTTGTATCCTTTGGTTTGCTTCATGCGTTCAAACCAAGCAGTCACTCCCGGTTTGTTGTTCCACATGTAATCCATATTCAAGTGAGTCAGACGAACTACATAGGGCAAATAAACAATATCAGCGATGCTCAATTGATTACCAACTAAATAGTCAGCACTATTTAGTGCGTCTTCAAGACGTTCCAACATAGCGCCCAAATGCCGAACCGCGATTTCCACTTCCGCGCATTCAATACCCTTAGTAATAACCTGACGCTTCAAATAGCGCCGACCGTAATCCGGCATCGCCATCAAATAGGCTTCCAGCTTTTCTGGAGTATCGTATTTGGCGCGAATAGCGGAGCCAAAAGCAATGGCATAGGTGCAAGCTGAAGTGTCTGTATGCACCTGCTCATCAATTAGCTGCGCAAAAGCACGTACATCCGCCCTACCCTTAAAGTCACTAGGCATAAGGGGCGTATCCGGGTATTTTTCATCCAGGTACAAACAAATATTGCCGGATTCAAAAACCATATCTCCGTCATCGTCTAACACGGGAATAATGGCCTTCGGATTGATCTTCATATATTCGGGGGAGTAGTTTTCACCACCATGAAGGTCTACCGCAATCCCTTCCCAGGGTATGCCCTTCTGTTCCAATACAAAGCGTACTTTTTGCACGCAGGTAGACATTCCTGCCTGATATAGCTTGATCATATTAAATTGACTCTTGTTGGTCTGCAGGTACTAAGACGTTTAGTTGGAGAAAAACTCTTCAAAAGGTCTACAAAAAAGAATGGCCACTAATTAGTGGCCATTCAGATTACTACATTTACTAAATATTAGTCAGTAGCAAAGCAGTAGAACAAACCAGCACCGCCACTTCCCTGCAAGTTTTCTTGGCTGCAACCACGAGAAGGATGCACGTAGTTCCATGAACTTCCTGGAGTGGTACCACGGAATCTATCGTGATGGCCTACACCAGCATTACCTTCGTCACTGCTGGTCCAGTTGCTGCAAGTACCATCAGATTCAGGGGTAAATACGGTACCGTCCATATTTGAACCAGTCAGAATATCGTGTTGATTGGGTGAATTACTCATTCCACCGGAATTAATGGTATTGCCATTTTCGTTCAGCGCCATACCGTAATTGATGTTTGAATTATCGTAATGCAAAACATTCGTATCAGCGGCGATAACAATGCCATTGGCATTGTGCCACGGACCGGCACCAATGCGGTCACGTGCATCAACAGCAGCCATCCGGCCTTCGGACTGAGTGCTTAAGTAAGCAGCCCATGTGCGGTCAGAACCTGTAGCTTCAGCCAAAGCTTGGCAATGTGCATCAGCGCCAGCCAAACCACCTAGGTCTGCACCGTTACCAACACCAACGCTAGTTACAAAGAAGCCCATCGCTGGTTGTTCGTCGTCCTGCGCAAGAGCAAATGTTGAAAGAGCAGCAAAGACCACTCCAAAAATAACTGTTGTACTAAGTTTCATCGTAAAACCCCCAGGAAGCATCTGCGCGGAATTGGCAGAAGCCACCTAGTATAGAAGAAGGTTTTGGATAAATGTAAGTAGTCTTCACGACTCTTAATGAAATCTTAGATAGGCTTAAATCTCCCATCAAGAAGTGCTAATCTAAATTGGCTTACAAATGTGGTTTGGGGGAGCTATGGTCGCAGGCAGAATTGTTCTATTTTTAACCTATCTATCGCTGGCACCCACTGCCAGCGCGCAGCTGATTTCGGAAAATACCACAGTTCAACTAGGCGAGCATAGCTATGTCATACCTGACCCGGGAGAATCTGGCGTGCCAAATGTAGGTATTATTGTGGGCGATCGCGCGACACTGGTAATCGACTTAGGCTTGGGCCGACGCAACGGCGAGATTATATTGCGAGAAGTGGCTAAAGTCAGCGACAATACCGAACTCTATATCGCCACAACTCATTATCATTCGGAGCATACAACAGGCTCTATCGCCTTCCCTTCTGCTACTACCTATATCAATTCCAATATTCAGGAAGCCGAGAATATGGAGAACGGCCAGCGTGTTATCGAACGATTCTCCGGTCGATCCGCGCTGATGGGAGAACTGCTGAGTGATGCTGAAATAGAAACGGCCGATATAACTTTTGACCGCGAATACAGCCTAGATTTAGGCGGTGTAACTGTCGAGATGGTTTTAGTAGGCCCTACCCATACCCTTGGCGATACCGGTTTTTTTGTTGCTGAGGATAAAGTGCTGTTTTCCGGCGACGTGGTAATGAACAGCTCTTTTGTATCCGCCAACGCGGGTTCAAGTATGTCAGCCTGGCTAGCGGCCCTAGACCTGTTTGAAGAGATGGCACCCGAATATATAGTGCCAGCCCACGGCAATCTCGGCGATGGCTCACTTACGCCGATACTTAAAGGTATTCTGCAACGGATTAAGAGCCGAACACTAGAATTAAAGACAGCGGGCCTGTCCATAGAAGATACCGCGTCTAGAGTGCATGCTGAGATGGTGTCAGAGTATCCAGACTTTCCGAGAGCCAATGGTATTAGCGCACTAGCCACTTCAGCCTGGAATGAAGCTTCTTCCGATTAACTAGAATTGACGCTGATACCGGCCGATTTTGCCATTTAGCTACGGGCCCAAAAGTCGCCTGTGAATTTCTTAATGCCATTTGGCTTGCTCCCCCAGGAAAGCGCAAAAGCAAAGATAAGCTATTAGTCCAACAAATCCTGACTCGTCAGGTCCGCACAAAAGCCGGGCGACTGTTCGTCCCGCACAAATAATTTTCTCAGCCTATTTTTCTGACGAAGATTCAGTTTGTAGCAGCTTAGCCCGCGGAACCATACGTCGCAGAGTATTGTCTTTCTCAAAAACGTGGTGATAGAGCGCTGCGGCAATATGCACAAGAATAAGCATCCAGGCCATCCATCTTCCGAAAACCTGTTTGTGCGCTATATCAATGGGGTGTTCCCATTCTTCAAAGGTTAATCCAAGTTTCCCTTCAACCAACCAAGGAAATAAAGCTGAACCTCGAAATGTGGGTATCTCGAATAGCCAGAACATATTGACGCTTCGACCACCTGTGCCCAACCAACCGGTGAGGGGACAGGCAATCATAAAAAAATACAGGCCCCAATGGGCATACTTTGCGGCAAGGTGTTGCCAGTTCGGCGCAGGATCTGGATGAGGTTCTACATTGACCACTTTCCATATCAAGCGCGGTAAAACCAGCAGTCCGACGGAAAGGCCAAACATGGTGTGAATGCCTCTTATAAAATTTCGATCTGGACTGCGGGCATCAGGAAAAAACCAAATTCCGTAATAAACCGCACAATAGGCCCCTATAAAACATAGGGCCATGAGCCAATGCAGCCATTTGGCGACAGAGCCATAAGTCGCGTAAGAATTTTTTAACCCCATTTAAATTTCTCCCCCGAGAATGCGCAAAAGTATACTTAGCTCTATCGGAAAAGAGCCTAGGCTTAACAAAACTGTAGGAAAGTTCTACTCGGTACAGCGGTAGTCCACCACTTAAACGCTGGGATCCCAAATCCAATACTTAGTTAATACAACGGGCCCGGTAAAAGTGACTTGGTCGGTAGCCGTCAACTGGTAGTTCAAGCGGCTGCCCTGCTCTACGGTTGTAAAACGTTCCTCAAAAGCTATATCTGCGCTTTGTTGAACGCCCATTTGACTAAAATAGGGCCAATTGACTTGGTTAGTGGTTACCACGAGGGTGTCGCCATCCCAAGTACCGGTGAAATAGCCCAGTAGCGAACTTTCCTCTGGTCTAGGAATAGTCTCATTCATGTAGATGGTGCGCACCGTGTCGTACTCTTCAAGGCGAGCAAAAATGGCATCGCCCATATCGATAAATTCCATGGGGAAAGGCTGATCCATAACCATAGGCATGCCCTTGCTTACGCAATAGGCTTCTAGGGGGTTATCCGTCGCCGGATCAAAGTTGTTTAGATAGGTAAGTGCATCTGTTGTAAGCGGATAGCGATAAGACAGCGCTGGATCAGAGGCTTCCGGATAGATTCCCTTGCTAGCGGGATCTCTAACAACAGTGCTCCAAACTCGGAATACTCCCAAGTCTGGATTCGAGGTATCGCCAATCGCGTTAGTTAGAAAATTACCGCCACCTACCAAGTTAGAGTTCGGCCACCGCGGCCGAGAGCCACTGGACAAAAGAAGCTCTTCACCTGAGGGCAGTAAAATATTACCGGCTGTCATTTCATTACGACCGCGCATTGAACCCAAGCCGGCAATACGGATATGCTCGCCGATATTTACCATATCTTCAGTAATGCCACGGCGCAGCATCACGGTAGAAGAACCTACTTCGATATCCCAAAGCTCTCCTTGCGCGTCCTTAATGGTCAAACGCACATGAGGATTACGCCAAAGAAGGTCCACTAACTCGCCTTCTAGCTCAACCACAATTTCCTGGTTGTATCTGCCGCCATAGCCATGGTGGGCAAAGCTGGAAGCTGAGACCAATAGCGCAGCAACTAAAGCAGCTAGAATCGCAAAAATGCGAAACATAAATCCCCCTCTTTCATTCGAATTCGAAAGCCCTAGTTAAAAAGCTTTTGGCGATTTTCCTATATCAGTAGGCCAGTCTACTGCCCTCCTTATTTTCACCACAAGTGTTTCTAAACGTTTCGTTGATTGCCTTTAGATTAATTATTGAAGGCTAGAGTAGATATGGCGCTGGTCATCCATACAATCGCCAACCAAACAAATACAACAGGATTTAGGTTCCAATGAACTTCAAAGTAAAAATATTTGCTCTGTGCTGCCTGATAATTTCAGGAAATGTTTTTGCGCACCACTCCTACGCTCCCTATGACATCCGCAATACCATTGAGGTAACTGGCGTTGCGGAAGAATTTGTATACCGGCGCCCGCACCCAAAACTTACTCTGATTGACACGGAAAATGTAGAGTGGGAAATCGAAGTACCTATTATGTTTTGGGAACGTGCAGGTCACGCGCAGGACGCCATTAAGCCAGGAGATGAGGTAATAGTGCGCGGTTGGCCGGCTCGCAACGGTTCCTCCAAAATGGCTATGGGAGGTTTCACCATTGCTGGAGCTTATTACCACATTATGGATAGTATCGGCCAAAGATCGGGTAATGAAGCCGCAGATCGAATCGAAAGTGGCGAAGACTTGGAACAGGTATTGGAAGATTATCCAGAGCCAGATGAAAACGCAGAGAGAGCGCCTAGAGGCTGATAGGGACTTCACCCTATTTTGAAATTTATTAAGCCCTTAGTGCTGCTGTCACTGGTTGGCGTACTATTGGGATCGATCTAACAAAGGTTAAATTGGGGAACTGAACATGATCTTGAATAAATGTAAGGTATTACTGATCTTGGGAGCAGGCATGCTGTTAGCGTTATCCGCGCAGGCGCGCCACTCCTTCGTAATATACGATGGAAGCAACTACACCACTTATACCGGTATATTGACCGCGGACCGTTTTAACGCGGGATCTCATGCCAACTTTGATTTTGAAGTTACTGGCCCTGATGGTGAAGTGGTCACCTGGAAGGCAGAATCCCAGAGTACTCGTCTATGGCCTGAAGACCGGCCAACATTTATCGAGGTAGCCGATATCGGCAAGGAGATAACCGTTACTGGTTGGCCACTAAGAAACGGAGCGCCGGTCGTTTGGATACATACTATGAGCGGTGCGGAGTCTGGCTTGAGCTTCTCAGTGGATAATAGAATTGTCCAAGGCGCCAGCCAATTCACCTTTGCTGAAGGTGCGTTACTTCCGGAAGGAGCTGAAGACCTGCCAGAATTTAATGCTGACGGACGAGCAACCCGAACAGATGACGGCAACCTTACTCGCTTCGGAGCCCAATTATTGGAAGAACTTTCCGGAAAGAGTTTTGATGCTAGGCAGGAGTTTGAATAGGCTGTAACCCTCTTCGCGCAATACAGAAAAGCCGGGCATATGCTCGGTTTTTTACTCTACTAAACCCCAATTTATCGCTTTCGCTATTTCTCATCTCTCAATCTATCCCAATCATACGTTTCCTTTTGGTAGGCACTTGCCGGCACGGATAGAGAGCTAGTTGATTTTGAGGGTCGCCTTGGGCTAGAGCATTTTGTGCTCGTCTGATATCGTGCATTAACTAGACACCGAACATATCGGAAAAGATACGGGGTGCAGAGATAACTTAGACCCGCTCGGAATTGCTTTGGTTTTTCACCAAATCAAAGCGCAAATAGATTGCCCCCGCTGATGCAGTTGCAGCGCCATCTGGCGCTGATTTGAGTCCTTTCTTTCCCAAGATTCCACTAGCATAGAATATTCTGTTCATTTCCCCCTAAGCTACTGACGAAGTAGCCCGGCGACCCAACAGTGTACTCTTTCCAATTCATTTTCGAGAGGCACCTATAATTCCTACGCATATATTGACGGCGATCGCATTTCCAGCCTTGCGCCACATTTGCTAACCGACAGCTAGGAGTAATTCTCATCATTGTATGCACCCGATCATGGTCAGAGCTGATCAAAACTATCCAAACACCGGGCTCATTCATCCAGTAGTAATAAACCCCTAGTATTCTGTCGCTTCGTGACCCGCAGGCATAAAAAAACCCACCGACATTTCTGTCGGTGGGTTCTGAGTTTTTTGAACTCTATCTAAAAATCGTAGTTCAAACGTACACCAAAGGTACGACCGACTGGGGGAGTCATCCTCCAGGACGCGTGATCCTGACCAAAGAAGTCGTACAGAAATTCCGCTGGACTAGGAGCCGGTGCATTCAATTGATCGAATCGACCCAAATTAGTAGCGCCCCTAGGAACAGTCGTTGTTTTATCTAACAGATTGTTGATGTAGAGCTGAGCTGACCAGCCATCTTTCGCGAGCCCAAAGTTTAGATTTACTCTATCAATCGCAGGGTTTGAGGTCGTATTAGAGAACTCGCTGTAATACTCAGAAGTGTGTCTTAGCGTGGCAGAAGCAGTGAATCGGAAGCCGTCACCGAGTTCTGTGCGGTATCTAGGTATTACCGTAAAACTCGTTGAGGGTTGGTCTTCAACTTCTAGACCATTCAATATCCAACAGGGGTTACCAGCTGCGCTGATCGATTCCGTCAAACCGGCATACTCACCCATTTCATTTGGTATGTTGAGAAAGTCATCTTCAGAACAGTAATCGGTAAACTCTCTTTTCATAATGCTGCCGTTTGCGCTAATACTCCAGCTGTCGTTTATCTGATAACTAGCCTGCAACTCAATACCCGTAGTTTCAGATACACCCGTATTGACGAATATTTGATTGACACTGGTTAGATCGGTTGTGTCTACATAATAGATATCAGGAGCAACACTCGGATCCTGAAGCCGAACCTCTGTGCCAATCAGGCAGGTGCCTTGTGGCACGCATACTCTAGTATTATCATTTACTGCATACTGGTAATCCCAATCCAGAGCAATATTCTCCAGCGCGTCTTCCCATTGCATATAGTAGAAAGCACCCGCAAAGCTCAATCTGCCATCAAAGGCAGCACCTTTGAAGCCAAGTTCATAATTAGTTAGCCTCTCTTCGTCAAAGTCAATGTACCTATCAGAGTCATAATTAACGGTTTGAACAATGCCATCAATATTGCCGCCATATATGGCGTCATCTACATATACACCGCTGTTCAGCGTCGCCAGAAGAATGGGGTCTAACATGTTCGCGTTAACCCCAGCTGGGTTCACACCCACAGAATATTGGACGTAATAAGTTGTCGTATCATTCGGAGTCCAGTTCAAAGCAACACGAGGCGTAAAGCTTTTCGTGGTCACAGATCTTTCATCGTTATTCAGTACATTTAACGCACCCACTTCATCTTCAGCATACCGTCCTTCTATTGAACCGGTAATGGTATCGCTGAAATCATAGGATGCATTAAAGAAAATACCGGTGTTGGTGGTAATTTCCGAAGCAATGGTAGTAGGCGCAACCACACCTCCGCTGTTAGTCAATTCACTTGGATTGATCAACTGAGCAAATAATTCGTCCGTACCTTTGGCAATGTTTCTAAAACCAGGAGCTCCATAGTCTACAAAGTCATATGTATAGTCATAGTAGGAAGCACCTACAACATAACGAAGTCGTTCATCTGCTGGCGAAGCCCATCGAACCTCCAAATAGGTTTCTTCGATGTCTGTGGGCCCATTATCGGGAACCCTTCGGCCGTTCTGCATAGCCATCCCCGCCGGATCAAGATTTGCGTAGTTGGTGTAATACGCAGGCGTAGCGGCCATACCCATAGCGGCAGCCATAGCGGCCTGCCAATAAACAGGTTGCACCTCTTCTTCAGCAACTCGAGAATACCCGCGGAAAATAGTTTCTTCGCTCTTCATTAAGGAAAGCTGTAAACCACTCCCATCGTCGAACAGGTAATCGAACTGAGCCGTAACACGATTTCGTTCATTTTCAGAACCCGCTTTGTCGTGTTCAACAGAGTAGCCGTCATAAATAATCGCTGCCTGTTCTTCTACGGTCAAACCTAGGTGCCCATCCGCTGCGCCCTGAGCCCTTAAACCTGCAACAACAGCAGCAAAGTCATCCGGATTAGCTGCAAAATAACGCTCATAGTCGTTTAACTGCTCTAGATAAGTATCAGGATGCACTTCTAGTTCACATTCGTTCAGGCCGTCTACACGAAGGTTTGAACCCATAGTGACTCCAACCATAATTAAATTAAGGCTGTTGTAACAGTTAAAAGAGGACTCGGTAGACGCATAGAAATCCCCGCGAGGACCATCGTCTACGGTGTCATGAGAAAAGGTTAGCTTGGCTTTAAACTTATCAGTTGGCTCAAACACCAAACGAGCAGATATATTTTCACCTGTTAGAGCAAGCGCCTCTACACCGTCAGTGTAGGTGTACAAATCAGGATCGGGAGAAGAGGAGTCTTCATAGTTAGCGTTTAATTGAAAACCCAGAGTATCTGTTATTGGGCCTCCGATGCTACCGCTGATTCTACGAGTTCCGATGTCGCTCCAATTTACTCCGATGTTTCCTTCGAGCACGTCGCCTGGATCTACGGTGACGTAATTGATTGCACCGGCGAAGGTAGAACGACCAAAGGCCGCGCTTTGCGGACCGCTATATACTTCTACTTGCGCCGAACCACCAATATTAATGGCACCAACCGAACCCAATATAGGCATGCCGTCAATAAAGGAAGCAACCTTGGACCGGTTCGTGGCAAGCTCTGTTGAGCCGATACCGCGAATACTAGGTAAGGCCGCGGTACGGTCTTCATTTAGACCGACACCTTCGTTGTAGTGAAAGCCTGGCACCAATGCTGCAAGGTCATCCATTCTTATGACGTTTAGCTCGGAAAGAGCATTCGAGTTTATAACTGAAATCGTTACCGGAATATCTTGTAAATTCTCTTCACGTTTACGGCCCGTAACTACGATTTCATCAAGGGATACAAACGCCCCTTCATCATTAGTGGCCTGCGCAATCATTGGCATTGAATATGCCATTGTTACGCATAGCGCACCGGTCACACCATATCGTTTTATATGCTTCATATATATCCCCAGAATTTTATTATTTTGCTAACTGAATAGCGCCCCTAGCGTCCTTCTTATTGCCTCTCTCGCTTCCGTTCAATTGTGCATAAATTACGCATACAACATGCACTACGCCAAAAAGTACACCCATACCGCGGAGAAACCAAGGATTAATGGCTTATACCGGCTTAATATTTCACCCGATAAAACTAACCTAAATAAAAGTTAATTTACTACACCAGATCGCCGCTCTGGTGAGGATGCTGCCTGGCTATAACCTTGTGAGTAGTCGTCGTTACCTCAACAACGCGTGAATCCAACATCTGCATTTCGCTGGCAACAAGGCAGAGACGTAATCGCATCAGGCATAAAAAAACCCACCGACACAAGTGTCGATGGGTTTTAAGGTTTCTGATCTCTATCTAAAAATCGTAGTTCAAACGTACACCGAAGGTACGTCCTTCATTAGGAAGAATAGAGAAGGAACCATAGGTTCCGCCATCAGGACCAACCTGCTGATATTCGAGAGGAATAGCAGCTGGCGTATTAAGGTCTGTGAACCTGTTCACAGAAGTAAAGCGCCTAGGAACAAGTTTTTTGTTATCCAGCAGATTATTAATGTAGAGGCTGGCTGACCAGCCGTCTTTCGAAAGACCCAAATTTAGGTTAACTCTATCCACCGCAGGGTTTTCGGTAGTGTTCGAGAACTCACTGAAGTGCTGGGCTGTGTGCCTAAAGGTTGCCGAACCACTAAAGCGGAAACCATCGCCGAACTCTGTTCGATATCGAGGTATCACTGTCATGCTGAAGGATGGCTGATCAGGTACATCCAGACCATTCAACGACCAGCAAGGGTTACCACCTTCACTGACACCCTCTGTTAAACCGGCAATAGCACCAAGCTCGGTTGGAAAACCGATAAAATCATCCTCAGAACAGTATTCTGTAAATTTCCTGTCCATAAGGCTGGCGTTAGCGCTGATACTCCAGTTCTCCGATATTTGATAGCTGGTTTGAAGCTCAATACCGGTTGTCTCTGATTCTCCCGTATTGGTGAGGATCTGGTTTGTGCTGGTATTGTTAGTTTCTGCTACGTAGTAGACGTCCGTTGAGCCCATCCCGTCGCAAGCGAATACCGACATGCCATCGCAATCGTCATCTGCATAGAGGTAATCCCAGTTTAAAGCGATATTCTCCAGCGCGTCCTCCCAGATCATGTAATAGAGAGCACCAGCATAGGTAAACCGTCCGTCGAAAGCATTGCCCTTAAATCCAAATTCGAAATTGGTTAGCTTTTCTTCTTCAAAAGAGACATACCTGTCAGAATCGTAGTTTACGCTGGTAACATTCTCATTGATGGAACCGCCATAAATGGTGTCGTCCACCGGTATACCGTTGTCCAGCGTCGCCCGAAGCACGGGATCCAACATATTTGCATTAATACCTGCGGGGTTAACACCTTCCGAATACTGAAGGTAATAGGTTGTTCTATCGTTCGGAGCATAGTTCAGCGCAATACGAGGCGTAAAGGTTTTGGTGGTTATAGTTTGTTCAAGACCAGCCAGTGGCAAGAAAGCCCCGACATCATCCTGCGCATAGCGTCCCTCGATTGAACCGGTAATAGTGTCGGTAAAGTCGTAGGACGCGTTAAAAAACACTGCCGTATTTGTGGTTGCGTCTGTTATTACGGTACTCGGCGCGACCACACCGCCACTTTCACCCAATTCGGAAGGATCGATCAACTGTGCAAACAGATCTGCTGTGCCAGCGGCCAGGTTGTTGTACCCGGGAGCTCCATACTGAGTAGCAACATACTCGTAATCGTAGTAAGAGCCGCCAACTACATACCGAAGTCTCTCTTCCTCAGGTGATGCCCAGCGAATCTCAGCATAAGTCTCTTCAAGTCCTGTGGGGTCATTGTCAGGCGCCCTACGACCATTCTGCATTGACATGTCCATCGGGTTAGAGGGGTCTCCTGGTCTGCTGTAGTCGGTGTAATAATTGTTCACAGAGTCCCAATAAAGGCTTTGAACCTCTTGCTCGGCAATTCGCGAATAGCCGCGGAATATATCCTCTTCGGAGCGCATCACGGAAAGCTGCCAGGCGCTTCCATTGTCCATAAGGTAGTCAAACTGGGCCTCGATAACCTTTACGAAGGCGTCCTGAACTACATCTTCCACATCCTGAGAATTCGAACAAAATCGAGTTACCCTTTTGAGCATTTTGCTCCGTACAGTCTCGTACACCTCACCGATATCCGAGAGCCCCTTCTTATCATTCATCGGACTTTGTCTACCTTTTCAAGCGCCATTAAGCAGCCGGTACCTGTTAACAACAAGAATGAAGGCGGCGAAATTGGAATACTAACAAAGACCTGTCCAATATAAAAAACTGCTTTCTACTATTGAAGACAATATTACTCTTAGCAACCCTCTAACTAATTTCAATAAAAGGGATTCCAGCCCCTTAGATTGAGGCGCTGCAACAGAGTAGCGTTTCCCTCACACAAAAAAGCCGGGCATTGCCCGGCTACTTCTAATTAATTAAATCGACTAAAAAGGAATATCGTCGTCGAAGTCGTCAAAGTTTTGCGGCTGAGGTTGGCCTGACTGTTGAGGGGCGTTCTGAGCGGGTGCATTCTGTGCCGGTGCGTTTTGAGCTGGGGCACCGCTTTGCTGAGGAGCTGCTTGGCTATAGTCTTGCGAGTAGTCGCCGCCACCGCCACCTGATCCGCCGCGTGAATCGAGCATTTGCATTTCGCTGGCAACAATCTCCGTGGAGTATTTGTCAACGCCGCTTTTGTCCTGCCATTTGCGCGTGCGCAGGCTGCCTTCAATGTAGACCTTGCTGCCTTTTTTCAGGTATTCGCCGGCAATTTCTGCAAGACGATTGAAAAACACTACCCGATGCCATTCTGTTCTTTCTTGCTGCTGACCGCTGGTCTTGTCTTTCCAAGACTCCGAGGTAGCAATACTTAAGTTGGTTACCGCGCCACCAGTGGGCATAAAGCGTGTTTCTGGATCGTTACCCAGATTACCAACCAGAATTACTTTGTTTATGCCGCGTGATGCCATTGAGGTTTCCTATAAGAATGCATTAAAAAATATGTCATGAGAGTTTACCCCCCCAAGAACAAAAAAAAAGAGGCTTGTGACAAATAGCCGAAAAAGAATCGGTTTTGGAGCCAAATTAGACATCTATTTATGAATGGATTTAAGAATGTATCTAACCGTCGTACTATTTAAGTTGGTAGGTTTCCAAGGTCTGCTTTTCTACTAAATCCATATCAACTTTTACAAAAACCTCTTGTTCGTCTTGAAAGTTTTTAACGGAAAGTATGCCGACTGAACTGGCAAGTTTGTCCAGCGCCTCAGTGCCAAGATCTTTAGCTACAAAACTTTTGATATTCGGCAGAGACCGCATTTGGGTAGCCACCACAAACCAAATTACAAACAGCGTTAACCCGAAGTAGAAAACCGCTGACAATCCGTATTGGCTAACGAGCAGGCCACCGACTGAACCACCCGCAAAGGTGCCCAAGAACTGACTAGAGGAGTACCAACCCATAGCGCCGCCTCGACCTTGATCATTAACCCAACGACTTACCAATGAAGGCAGTGTCGCCTCCAATAAGTTGAAGCCCCAGAAAAACACCAACAACCCGAAGATAAAGGTGCCGAAAGATTCGGACTGGGATAGCACCAGTTGCGCAACCGCAAGGCTGGCAATGCCGACCAATAGTGTCGAACGATACCAATTGCGTTTGGCAAAGGCCTGCATAAATGGAGCCATGGCAATGAAACCACCGCCTACGGCGAGCAGATACCATTTCCAGTGCTGGGCTTGGTCAATATCGAAGGTTTCTAACAATATCACCGGCACCGCAATCCACAGACTCATTTGCACTGCGTGCAGCACAAAGATGCCCAAATTTAAGCGCCACAGTTCCGATCTATTGCTAGCAGCCTTGTTAGCCGCCTGCTCCGATTTGAGTTTAGCGCTGTGCTCCACAGAATCTGAGCCTTGACTCGGCGATAGACCGATAATTGCCAAAGCACCCAGTCCCGCTAGGGCAACGCAAAGCCAGAAAATGGATTGCATACCCCAAGCGGCTGCTAATAATGGCCCGATCACCATGGCTAATCCAAAGGACAGGCCAATAGAGATTCCAAGAATAGCCATTAGCTTGCTGCGGTTCTGCTCTCTTGAACATTCACTTAGCAGCGCCAATAAGGCAGCAGATACTGCGCCAGCGCCTTGAATCGCCCGGGCAAATATCAGCATTTGAATAGATTCGCTAAGCGCAGCAAGCAGGCTACCGGCGGCGAATAGCGCCAAACCCATCAGGATTACCGGTTTGCGTCCGATTCGATCTGACAACTTGCCGAAGGGGACCTGCAGGAGAGCCTGCATAAGGCCGTATATGCCCAAAGCCAGCCCAATTGTCGTAGTTGTTGCTCCAGTGTATTGATCGCTATTTAAGGCCAATACAGGAAGAATCATAAAGAGGCCGAGCATACGGGTGATGTAAACCAACCCGACGGCAGACACTGCTCTTAATTCAACTTTAGAAATCATTTAGTGAGAAACCATCTGCAAACTGCTTCTAATAATTTTTATCCGGAAGTCTTATACAAAAAAGCCGGGAACATGTCCCGGCTTTTTATGAAAGATGGAAAGAAATTACTTAGTTTCTTCTTCCGAGCTTTCATCAGCTGCAGGCGCTTCTTCCGTCGCAGGTGCTTCGTCAGCTACTACTTCAACTGTTTCTTGTGACTCTTCAATGGCCACAGGCGCTGCTTCGTCGGCTACTATTTCTTCAACTGTTTCTTCAACGACTGGCGCTGGAGCTGCTTTAGCTTTTTTGGCAACTTTAGGCTTCTTAGGTAGATCTTCTGCACCACCGTCACGTCCAATTAGCTCAACATAAGCCATTGGAGCGTTATCGCCAGGGCGGAAGCCGCACTTAAGAATACGCAAGTATCCTCCAGGGCGAGTTTCGTAGCGAGGACCTAGCTCGTTAAAGAGTTTGCCGACTGCTGCTTTGTCGCGAAGACGGTCAAAAGCCAATCGTCGGTTTGCAACGCTGTCTTCCTTCGCCAAAGTAATAAGAGGTTCGGCAACACCGCGCAGCTCTTTTGCTTTTAGCAAAGTGGTTTTTATTAGTTCGTGCTCTACCAAAGATACCGTCATGTTTTTAAACATGGCCTTACGGTGTGCACTAGTTCGGCTGAAATTACGGCCTGCAATTCTATGTCGCATTATCTATTCCTAAATCGACTTTCTGGGGCTCGGCTTAAACTTCGCTTTCGGTGCGCAGGCTGGCTGGTGGCCAGTTCTCCAAACGCATACCAAGGCTTAGTTCGCGAGATGCCAGAACATCTTTAATTTCGGTAAGAGATTTCTTACCCAAGTTTGGCGTTTTCAATAGTTCTACTTCGGTGCGCTGAACAAGGTCACCAATGTAGTAGATGCTTTCTGCTTTCAAACAGTTGGCTGAACGTACTGTCAGTTCCAAGTCGTCAACAGAGCGCAACAATACTGGATCGATCAGATCTTCTTGGTCCTGAGTCTGAGCAACGTCAGTAGCTTCCAGATCAACAAAAGCAGTTAGCTGCTGCTGTAGGATAGTCGCTGATTTGCGGATAGCTTCTTCAGGATCAAGAGTACCGTCAGTTTCAAGATCGATAATTAGCTTGTCCAAATCTGTACGCTGCTCAACACGAGCAGAATCTACTGTGTAGGCAACACGACGAACTGGGCTGAAGCTAGCGTCTAATTTGAGAACGCCAATAGCCGAAGTCTCTTCGTCGTCCGAGTAACGAACGTCAACAGGCTGGTAACCACGGCCGGTTGAAACATTAAGCGTCATAGTCAACGTGGTGTTGTCAGCCAAGTGCGCGATAACGTGCTCTGGGTTGGCGATTTCTACGTCGTGGTCGCGCTGAATGTCATCTGCAGTTACCACACCACCGGTAGTGCTTAGCGTTAGGTGAGCTTCGTCTCTTTCGTTAAGAGATAGCGCAACGCCTTTAAGGTTTAGCAGGATTTCAATTACGTCTTCCTGTACGCCTTCTAAAGTGCTGTATTCGTGCTCAACACCTTCAATTTGAACTTCAACGATGGCAGAACCCGGCATAGAAGAAAGCAGGATGCGGCGCAGTGCATTACCCAAGGTGTGGCCGAAGCCACGCTCTAAAGGTTCCAATACCACTTTTGCGTGAGTAGGTGATATCTCAGTAAGATCAATGTGGTTTGGTGTCAAAAATTCATTTATAGCTTGCATACTTAATCCTGTGGCCAATGCTTTTACTGTTTAGCTAATAGCGCTCTATTTCAGTAATTACTTAGAGTAGAGCTCAACGATAAGGTTTTCGTTGATTTCTGCGGGTAGGTCAGAACGGTCCGGAGAACGTTTCAGAGTAGCTTCCATCTTCGATGGATCTACTTCTACCCATTCGGCTGCGCCACGCTGGCCAGCCAAGCTAAGCGCGTTTTGAATGCGCAGCTGATTTTTACTTTTTTCACGGATCGCAACCACGTCACCAACTCTAACTTGGTACGAAGGAATATTTACCTTCTGACCATTTATCAAAATTGCGTTGTGCGAAACCATTTGACGAGATTCTGCGCGAGTAGCACCAAAACCCATACGGTAAACCGTGTTGTCGAGACGATGCTCGAGCAAGCTCAACAGGTTTTCGCCTGTATTGCCTTTTTGATTAGCCGCTGCTTTGTAGTAGTTGCGGAATTGTTTTTCTAGAACGCCATAAATACGACGTACTTTTTGCTTTTCACGTAACTGAACACCGTAGTCAGAAAGACGACCGCGACGCTGGCCTTGTTGCCCAGGTGCGTTGTCTAAACGACATTTAGACTCGAGAGGGCGAATGCCGCTCTTAAGAAACAGATCAGTACCTTCGCGACGTGCGAGTTTACATGTTGGTCCGAGATATCTAGCCATTCTTAAATAAGCCTCTTATACACGACGTTTTTTCGGCGGACGACACCCGTTATGGGGTATAGGCGTCACGTCGGTAATGTGATTAATTTTGAAGCCGCAATTATTCAATGCGCGAACCGCAGATTCGCGGCCGGGTCCAGGACCCTTAACTTCTACATCCAGATTTTTCATACCGAAATCCAAAGCTGCTGTACCAGCACGCTCTGCTGCGATCTGCGCAGCAAATGGCGTACTTTTACGTGAGCCACGGAAACCAGAACCACCGGAAGTGGCCCAAGTCAGCGCATTGCCCTGACGGTCTGTGATTGTAATTATGGTGTTGTTAAAAGACGCGTGTACGTGCGCTATGCCGTCTACGACGACCTTTTTCACCTTTTTACGAGTTGTTTTCTTGCTACCGGCTTCGGCCATTATCTAATTACCAGTCAATTATCTTTTAATGGGTTTGCGCGGTCCCTTTCGGGTTCTCGCGTTCGTTTTAGTGCGCTGCCCGCGCAGTGGAAGACCACGGCGGTGACGCAGACCACGGTAACAACCGAGATCCATCAATCTTTTAATATTCATTGAAGTCTCACGACGCAGGTCACCTTCAACCGTTGCGTTGCCAACTTCTGCACGAATAAGATCGAGTTGACCTTCATCCAGATCACTGATCTTGATGTTGCCTTCGATACCTACCGCGGCGCATATTTTTTGCGCTGTTGTTGATCCCACACCATAGATGTACGTCAACGAAATAACCGCATGCTTGTTATCGGGTACGTTTACCCCTGCAATACGAGCCATGAACTACTCTCCAGTTACCGCCCCTGTGTATTCCAGATGCGCAAAAAGGCGCGAAGGATACATAGGGAGCTGTCAATAATCAATCAGCTTTCGGGGTTATCCCTGCCGCTGCTTATGACGGGGTTCAGCGCTACAAATAACGCGAACTACGCCCTTACGTCTTACAACCTTACAGTTGCGACACATTTTTTTAACCGATGCTCTAACTTTCATTTCCGAGTACCTTAAAAATTCTATTTACTATCTACAAAGAACTAGCGTCTAAAGTTGGCTTTTTTCATCAGTGATTCGTACTGACTGCTAACTAGATGCGCTTGAATTTGTGACATTAGATCCATGGATACCACAACTGCGATTAGCAGCGAGGTTCCGCCCAAGTAAAAGGGAACGTTCCAAAAGACCACCAAAAACTGAGGCATCAGACAAACAAGCGCTATATATAGAGAACCCACCATCGTTAATCGGGTCATCACATCGTCGATATGACGCGCGGTTTGTTCGCCTGGTCTAATACCTGGAATATATGCACCTGAGCGTTTCAGGTTATCTGCCATATCTTTAGGGTTGAAGATCAACGCCGTATAGAAAAAGCAGAAGAAAATAATCAACGCTGCAAAAAGAATCAGATTCAGAGGCTGGCCTGGGCCAATAGCCAAGGCAATCTCTTGCAGTACAACGCTGCCACCGTCTGCACCCTGACCGAACCACTGTGCCAATGAGGCTGGGAACAGAAGGATAGAGCTAGCAAAAATAGCTGGAATAACACCGGCCTGATTTAGTTTCAATGGCAGATGGCTGCTCTGGGCCGCAAAGGTATTGTTACCTTGCTGACGGCGAGCGTAGTTAACTGGTATACGTCGTTGAGCGCGCTCAACGAAGACTACAAAGTACACAACCGCAATGGCCAACACGCCGATGAACACAAGAACCAGCGGGTGAATCTCACCGATGCGAGCTTGCTCAACTGCCTGACCGATAGCCGGGAATATGCCCGCAACGATACCGGCAAAGATCAACATGGAAATACCATTGCCAATACCACGTTCGTTGATCTGCTCACCCAGCCACATCATAAAGATGGCGCCGGTTATTAGAGAAATAATAGCTACTGGGTAGAAAGCCATACCAGAACTAAGGGTCAAGCCCTGTCCCGCCAGACCAACTGACATGCCAATCGCTTGAACCGTAGCCAAACCAAGAGTGCCGTAGCGGGTAATTTGTTGCAGCTTACGCTTGCCCTGCTCGCCTTCTTTTTTCAGCTGTTCCAGTGAAGGAGTTACCGCAGCCAATAGCTGAACGATAATAGAGGCCGAAATATAAGGCATGATACCTAGAGCCAGAATACTCATACGCTCTAGTGCACCACCAGAGAACATATTAAACAGACCTAAGATAGTCCCTTGGTTCTGATTAAAAAGTGCTGCCAATTGATCGGGGTCGATACCCGGCAATGGAATATGAGTGCCGATACGGTAAATCACAATCGCCAAAAATAGGAAACGCAGGCGAGAAAATAGTTCGCTTAGACCTTTCATACTTCCGAGTGGTGGATTACCGGCACGTGACATAAATTATTCCCCAGATTCCTTAGGAGCAGCATCTTTGTCGGCTGCTTTCTTAGGAACTACTTTTTTAGGTGCTGCCTTTTTAGCTGCTGCTTTCTTAGGAGCCGCCGCTTTTGGTGCCGCTGCTTCTTTTGGTGCAGCTACTTTCTTAGGTGCAGCCGCTTTTTTAGGAGCCGCAGTTTTTGCTTTCAGTTTTCCAACTGGAGCTTCATCAGTACCAGGTACATCCAATATAGTGCCGCCGGCCGCTTCAATAGCTGCACGAGCACCTTTAGATACACGTAAACCTTGAACCGTGACCTTGCCTTTTAATTCGCCGCTGGCGAAAACTTTGGCATGCTCAATGTGCTGACCAACTAAGTCGGCTCGCTTAAGCGCTTCAAGATCAATGATCTTGGCATCTACTTTATTCAGTTCAGACAAACGAACCTCCGCAGAAACCATACCCACCCGAGAGGTAAAACCAAATTTTGGCAACCGCTTACGTAATGGCATTTGTCCGCCCTCGAAACCTGGAGCAACTTTACCGCCAGTACGAGCTTTTTGACCCTTGTGACCACGGCCACAGGTCTTGCCATATCCGCTTCCGATACCACGGCCTACACGCTTCTTATCGCTAGTGCGGCCTGGATTAGGAGAAAGTGTATTGAGATACATTAGTTTTCCTCAACTTGAACCATATAAGACACTTGATTAATCATGCCTCGGTTCGATGGTGTATCAATCACTTCGACCGTATGGCCGATGCGACGTAAACCCAGACCAGCAATGCAGGCTCTGTGGTTTTTCAAACGTCCGTGGACGCCTTTAGTTTGTGTGACCTTAACGGTCGCTTGCTTTTTGGTCGCTGCCATTTCGCTCTAGCCTCAGTTAAGGATCTGTTCTACGGATAGGCCACGTTTTTCAGCAACTTGTTCCGGAGAATTCATAGTTTGCAGCGCTTTAAAAGTCGCGCGAACCACATTTACAGGGTTGGTAGAGCCGTAGCACTTAGCCAACACGTTTTGTACGCCAGCGAGTTCAAGAACCGCTCGCATAGCACCACCAGCAATTACACCAGTACCTTCAGAGGCTGGTTGCATGTAAACCTTGGAAGCACCATGGTTTGAGGTGGTTGCGTACTGGATAGTATTGCCATCCAGATCAACGTTAATCATATTGCGTCGAGCCGCTTCCATAGCTTTTTGAATAGCCATTGGAACTTCACGCGCTTTACCGCGACCAAAGCCAACACGGCCTTGACCATCACCAACTACAGTGAGGGCAGTGAAAGAGAAGATGCGTCCACCTTTTACGGTTTTGGCAACCCGGTTAACTTCAACCAGCTTCTCGAGAAGACCTTCGCTTTGGTCCTGATCTTGTTTATTTGGACGTGCCATTGATTAAAACTCCAATCCTGCTTCTCGGGCTGCGTCGGCAAGTGCCTTAACGCGGCCGTGATATTTGAAACCACTGCGATCAAAAGCCACTTTAGCAATGCCAGCTTCTTTAGCGCGGACGCCAATCAGCTCTCCAACAGCCTTAGCTGCATCAACGTTACCAGTTGCTTTACTGCGTAGATCTTTATCTAGCGTGCTAGCAGAGACCAAAATGCGGTCACTGTTTATATCAATCACTTGCGCGTATATATGGCGAGGAGTGCGATGCACACAGAGCCGCTGCATTCCGAGCTCACGGATCTTTGCTCGCGCTCTACCGGCGCGGCGTAATCTTGATGTCTTTTTATCTGCCATGACTTTACCTATTTACTTTTTCTTGGCTTCTTTAATTTTCACGTACTCATCCGCGTATCGAACACCCTTACCTTTATAAGGCTCTGGTGGACGGTAGGCGCGAACTTCTGCAGCTACCTGACCCAAAAGCTGCTTGTCAGCGCTCTTAAGTACAACTTCTGTTTGTGATGGTGTTTCTGCGCTAACGCCTTTTGGCAGGTTGTAAACAACGGGGTGAGAAAACCCCAGTGTTAAATCCAACTTGTTGCCACTAGCTTTAGCTCGATAACCAACACCTATCAATGTTAATTTACGTTCAAAACCGTCAGTAACGCCAACAACCATGTTGTTAACCAATGCACGGAAAGTACCGGACATTGCTACGGATTTTTTACCAACCTCTGCAGCAGCAAACACCAAAGTGTTCTCTTCCTGCTTGATTGAAACCAGCGGATTGATGGTCAACGACAATTCGCCGTTTTTACCCTTAATCGATACCTGATCTGCATTCAGCTTGACTTCTACGCCAGCTGGAAGCACTACAGGATTACTTGCAATTCTTGACATGATGTTGGCTCGTTAAAATACGGTGCAGAGGACTTCGCCGCCGACACCCAGTGATCGTGCTGCACGATCTGTCATTACGCCATGGCTAGTGGAAACGATCGCCACTCCCAAACCGCTGCGTACTTTCGGAAGTGCGCCAGTGCCTTTATAAGCACGTAGGCCCGGACGACTAACTCGGCTAATTTCTTCAATTACGCCTTTTGACTTGTGGTACTTCAAAGTCACAGAAAGAATTGGCTTAGCGCCCTCTTCTACTGAAAGGTCAGTTATATAACCTTCGCTTTTTAGTACTTCCGCTACAGATACCTTCAACTTAGAAGAAGGCATCTTCACAACAGGAGTATTACGCGCCTGTGCGTTACGGATTCGAGTCAGCATATCTGCTAATGGATCTTGTAAACTCATATCGCCCTACCAGCTAGATTTAACAACGCCAGGAACTTGTCCAAGCATGGCGTGCTCTCGCAGTTTATTTCTGCAGAGACCAAATTTTCGATAAACGCCGTGTGGCCGACCAGTAATGTGGCAACGACGACGACCGCGAGATGCACTAGAGTCACGCGGCAACGCCTGCAGACTCAACTGTGCTTGCCAACGATCTTCATCGCTAGCTTTTGGATCCTTAATAGTGGCCTTAAGTGCCTGACGCTTTTCGGCGTACTTGGCGACCAACTTGGTGCGCTTGTTTTCGCGCATAACCATGCTCTTCTTAGCCATGCTTTGCTTAACCCCTTAGTGGGAAGTTAAAGGCACGCAACAGAGCGCGACCTTCGTCATCGTTACGCGCTGATGTGGTAATACATATATCCAATCCACGCAGTGCATCAATTTTGTCGTACTCGATCTCAGGGAAAATGATTTGCTCAGTCACACCCATTGAGAAATTTCCTCGGCCGTCGAATTGCTTTGGGCTAATTCCACGGAAGTCACGGATACGTGGAATAGCGATAGCTACTAAACGCTCCAAGAATTCGTACATACGTTCTGAACGTAAAGTTACCTTACAACCGATAGGCCAACCTTCACGCACCTTAAATCCAGCAACAGAACGTCGAGCTTTAGTAATTACCGGCTTCTGACCAGCAATTGCTTCAAGTTCTTTAACGGCATTTTCAAGAATCTTCTTATCGCCCAGAGCCTCACCAACACCCATGTTGATAGTGATCTTGGTGATCTTTGGGATCTCCATGTCGTTATTTACCTTCAGCTCTTCGCGGAGCTTGGGTACTACTTCGTTTTTGTAAAAATCTCTAAAGGCTGCCATTTGTATTTACCTTCCTCAGGCGCTTACGAGCTCGCCCGTAGATTTAAAGATTCGGACTTTTTTACCATCTTCCAAATTTTTAAAACCAACACGGTCTGCTTTCGATTCTGCACTGTTCCAAATAGCAATATTACTTACTTGGATAGGTGCTTCTTTTTCAATAATCCCACCAGGTATTTCTGCCTGAGGGTTTGGCTTTTGGTGCTTTTTGATCATATGCACACCAGTGACAATCAGACGGCCATCGTCCAGAATTTTCTGAACTTTACCGCGCTTGCCTTTGTCTCTTCCGGCAATAACAACTACTTCGTCATCGCGTTTAATTTTGATGCCCATGATGCCTTCCTAAATCACTTCGGGAGCTAGCGAAATAATTCGCATAAATTGCTCGCCACGTAGTTCTCGCGTTACCGGCCCAAAAATACGGGTACCGATTGGCGCTTTTTGCGCGTTCAAAAGAACCGCCGCATTGTCGTCAAAGCAGATTGAAGAACCGTCTGGACGACGAACACCTTTTCTGGTGCGTACTACAACTGCGTCCAATACCTGGCCCTTCTTAACTTTACCGCGTGGAATCGCTTCCTTAACAGTGACCTTAATAATGTCACCAACACGGGCGTATCGTCGGTGTGAACCGCCCAATACTTTGATACACATCACGCGCCGGGCGCCTGAATTGTCTGCAACTTCTAGATAACTTTCTGTTTGGATCATGCTTTTAGCTCTTCGAGAGGTCGTAAACGACTAGATCTCGATCGCGCGCTCCTCAATGTTAACTAATGTCCAAGTCTTGGTTTTAGACAGTGGACGACTTTCCGCTACGGTTACCAAATCGCCTTCGCGACATTGGTTGTCTGCATCATGCGCATGTAGCTTGGTAGACTTAATCATGTACTTGCCATACACCGGATGCTTTACCTTACGAACGATTTGAACCGTAATGGTTTTATCCATCTTGTTACTGACAACTTTGCCAGTAACAGTTCGGGCTAGATTCGCTGCTTCAGTCATAATTATTCTCCTGCCTTCTGCGCCAGCACAGTTTTAATTCTCGCCACATCGCGGCGCGCCTGGCGGATCACATGAGACTGACTCATCTGCCCAGTAGACTGCTGAATTCGGTACTTGAGCTGCTCTCTACGAAGCTGAAGTAAGTCTGCTTGCAGATCTTCAACTGATTTAGCTGCCAATTCACTTGTATTCATTACATCACCGACCGTTTAACGAAGGCAGTCTTTAGTGGAAGTTTTCTAGCAGCAAGCTCAAAAGCTTCGCGCGCAATATCTTCCGGAACACCTTCCATTTCATAAAGTACTTTGCCTGGACGTATCTGGCATACCCAGTACTCAACAGCACCTTTACCTTTACCCATACGAACTTCGAGAGGCTTTTTGGTAATGGGCTTGTCTGGGAATACACGAATCCAGATTTTTCCGCCACGCTTGATGTGACGAGTCATAGCACGACGTGCTGCTTCGATTTGTCGAGCTGTAATACGACCGCGAGCGGTAGATTTCAACGCGTATTCACCAAAGCTCACTTTCGAGCCGCGATGCGCCAGACCGCGATTGCGACCTTTATGCATCTTTTTATATTTTGTTCTCTTAGGTTGCAGCATCAATCAATCTCCTACTTCTGCTGCCCTGAACGAGCAGGTTTGGCGTTTGCTTTACCAGCAGCCTCTGCCTGTGCGTCAGCACCAATAATTTCGCCTTTAAAGATCCAAATCTTTACGCCAATAATGCCGTAAGTAGTCAGAGCTTCCGCTGTTGCATAGTCGATGTCTGCCCTGAGGGTATGCAGAGGCACTCGGCCTTCGCGATACCATTCAGTTCGAGCAATCTCAGCACCGCCAAGACGTCCACCAACTTGAATTCGTACACCTTTTGCACCGCCACGCATGGCGTTTTGTACAGTGCGCTTCATGGCGCGTCGAAACATAACGCGACGCTCCAACTGAGAAGCAACACTCTGGGCGGCCAAAGCGGCGTCCAAATCAGGCTTACGAACTTCTTCGATGTTGATATGCACTGGCACACCCATCATTTCAGTAACTTCTTTGCGCAATACGTCTACGTCTTCGCCTCTTTTACCGATAACCACACCCGGTCGAGCAGTAAAGATGGTGATGCGAGCGGACTGCGAAGGTCGCTCTATCTCAACACGGCTTACCGAAGCGTGTGAGAGCTTGCTTTTTATATGGTCACGAACGGCTAAGTCAACGTGAAGTTTGTCTGCGTAGTCTGAACCTTCGGCGTACCATACTGACTCGTGATTTTTAACAATCCCGAGACGCATACCTGTTGGATGAACTTTTTGACCCATTAGTTAAGCTCCCGCTCCTGATTCGTCCGCCACTTTTACAGTGATGTGGCAGTTACGCTTGAGTACGCGATCAGCACGGCCTTTAGCACGTGGCTTGATTCGCTTCATCGTGAATGCTTCGTCTACAAAAATAGTAGATACCTTAAGTTCGTCAACGTCCGCGCCTTCGTTGTGCTCTGCGTTAGCAATAGCCGACTCGAGAATCTTCTTAATAAGGCCAGCCGCTTTTTTAGGGCTGTACTCAAGAATATCCAGAGCCTGTTCAACGTGTTTGCCACGAATCTGATCGGCAACGAGTCTAGCTTTCTGTGCCGAAAGACGAGCGCCGCTAAGTTTTGCTGCAACTTCCATCGTTTCTTACCTCGCCTGCTTATTGGCTACGTGGCCGCGGTAGGTACGAGTAGCTGCGAATTCACCCAGCTTGTGCCCTACCATCTCTTCGTTGATCAGCACAGGGATGTGTTGACGCCCGTTGTGCACGGCAATGGTCAAACCAACCATTTCCGGAATAACTGTTGATCGACGCGACCAAGTCTTGATCGGCTTGCGATCATTTTTCTCAGCTGCAACCTCTACCTTCTTCAGAAGGTGAAGATCAATAAATGGACCTTTTAATAGCGAACGCGCCATATCTGCTCTCTCTTCCTATATCCGATTAACGACTACGCGACCGAACAATGTACTGATCAGTACGTTTATTCTTACGAGTCTTATAACCTTTAGTTGGTGTACCCCAAGGAGATACTGGATGACGGCCACCAGATGTGCGACCTTCACCACCACCATGCGGGTGATCTACTGGGTTCATGGCCACGCCGCGAACGGTTGGACGAACACCACGCCAGCGCTTTGCGCCAGCTTTACCCAATGAGCGCAAACTGTGCTCAGAGTTTGAAACTTCACCTAGAGTAGCTCGGCAATCTGCCAATACTTTTCTCATTTCGCCGCTTCTCAATCGAAGCGTAACGTGGGCGCCCTCGCGAGCTACCAGCTGAACTGACGCTCCGGCACTGCGAGCAATCTGTGCGCCTTTACCGACTTTCATTTCGATACAGTGCACAACACTACCAACGGGTATATTTCTCAAAGGCAGTGTATTACCGGCTTTGATGGGTGCAGAACGACCGTTCTGCAAAACATCGCCAGCTTTAACGCCTTTGGGCGCGATGATGTATTTCTTCTCACCATCGGCGTAACAGATCAAAGCAATAAGCGCTGTTCTGTTTGGATCATATTCAATACGCTCAACGGTAGCTGGAATGCTATCTTTGTTGCGCTTGAAATCAATAATTCGGTAATGCTGCTTGTGTCCACCACCAATATGACGCGTAGTGATACGGCCATTATTGTTACGTCCGCCTGACTTGCTCAACTTCTCGAGCAATGGAGCGTAAGGCTTACCTTTATGCAGATCCGTGTGTACGACACTAACTACGTGGCGACGACCGGATGACGTGGGCTTTCTCTTAAGGACTGGCATTTCTAATAACCCTTATACAGTCGCTGTGTAATCAATTTGCTGACCGGTAGCGAGCTTAACGTAAGCCTTTTTCCAATCGCTGCGTTTTCCAAGACCAGTTTTAGTGCGCTTGGTCTTACCTTTAGTGTTTAGCACACGGACGCTTTCAACCGTTACTTCAAATACTGCTTCAACAGCCGCTTTGATTTCAGGTTTAGTAGCACTTCCGTCAACACGAAATACGTACTGATTTGCTACTTCTGCAGCAATAGCGGCTTTTTCGGTAATTACCGGGCGCTTGATCAGTGTTAGTAGTCTTTCCTGGTTCATCCCAGTAGCTCCTCAAATTGCTTAAGCGCTGGCACAGTCACCAATACTTTTTCGTGGCGAAGCAAGCTAACTGGGTCAACAGCTCCGGCAACACGAACGTCAACCTTGTGCAGATTGCGCGATGACAAATATAGATTGTCGCTTACCGTCTCTGAAACGATCAGCGCATCACTCATACCAAAATCATTAAGCTTAGCGATCAGGCTTTTAGTTTTAGGCTCATCTAAATCAAAGTCTTTAACAACAACTAGACGCTCTTGGCGAGCTAGCTCTGACAATATTGACCGCATCGCAGCGCGATACATCTTCTTGTTAAGCTTTTGAGAGTGATTACGATCAGGACGTGCCGCAAAAGTTTGACCACCACCACGCCAAATTGGACTGCGGATAGTTCCCGCTCTTGCGCGACCAGTACCTTTTTGACGCCATGGCTTTTTGCCACCGCCACGTACTTCAGATCGTGTTTTTTGTGCTTTGGTGCTCTGACGAGCATTTGCCGAGAAGGCAACTACTGCTTGGTGCACCAAATCTTGGTTATATTGTGTTCCAAAAGTTCCTTCAGACACTTCTATTGTGCCGGCGGAGCCTTTGACTGCTGCGATACTAAGTTCCATTCGTTCCGAACCTCGGGATTAAGCTTTTGCTTTAACAGCAGAGCGAACGATTACGTCACCGCCGGGCATACCCGGTACGGAACCCTTGATGAGCAATAAGTTACGCTCTGCATCAACCCGAACAACTTCGAGGTTTTGCACAGTAACTTGCTCTGCACCCATATGACCGGCCATTTTCTTACCTTTAAATACACGACCTGGGGTTTGGTTTTGACCAATAGAACCAGGTGCACGGTGAGAAACTGAGTTGCCATGGGTAGCGTCTTGCATGGCAAAGTTCCAACGCTTAATAACGCCGGCGAAACCTTTACCCTTTGAAATACCTGTTACGTCGACGATCTGACCTTCTTCGAAGCTTTCAACAGTAACGTTGCCGCCAACTTCAAAAGCAGATTCATCTTCAATTCGGAGTTCCCAAAGGCCGCGCCCAGCATCTACATCTGCTTTAGCGAAGAGACCTGCCTGGGATTTAGTAACGCGCGAAGCCCGACGCTCACCGGTTGTAACCTGAATAGCGGAGTACCCATCAGTATCAGCAGTCTTAACCTGCGTAATACGATTCGGAGCCGCCTCAACGACAGTGACAGGAATAGAACGCCCGTCGTCTGCGAAAATACGTGTCATGCCACTCTTGCGGCCGACTATACCTGTTGTCATCTTTCTTCCTCTTCGTGTACGGGGCTATTACCCGCTATGGCCGTCCATTTCAGAACGTTACACAGCCCATCTCAAAATTAATCAGGGCGGTTTTTTATTTAAGACTTAACCCAAGCTGATTTGAACTTCTACGCCAGCCGCTAGATCAAGATTCATTAATGCGTCGACCGTCTTTTCAGTTGGGTCAACAATATCCAATAGTCGCTTGTGAGTTCGTATCTCATATTGATCTCGCGCATCCTTATTAACATGCGGCGAAATCAGAATGGTGAACTTCTCTTTACGAGTAGGCAGAGGGATAGGGCCACGTACGGTTGCACCAGTACGTTTTGCCGTTTCCACGATTTCTTTAGTGGATACATCTATGAGGCGATGATCGAATGCCTTTAGACGAATTCGTATATTTTGGCTCTGCATCTACAAAATCCAAGTAACTAATGGTTTTAAAAAGCTTTTCGGGTTTTTTATGATCTGTTTTCACAGTCATCCCGAGCAAGGAGGCGGCATTCTATAGATTCGACCACTACAGGTCAACAAAGAATCGGCATATTTTTACTGGGAGCAAAGCCCTTATTTTTAGGGCTGGGAGCCGCTTTTAGTCTCGCGCCTTTGAGAAGAAAATCTCGCTCAATACTAGGCCTATAAATGTAGCTTCTAATACTTCTTTATGGCTTCAATCTGCCGTTTTACGGGTGAATAGAATACTCGAACAAAAATATTGGAAATAGATAGGGTTTACAAACGCAAAATGCTCTAGACTACCGCCGCAATTTTTAACCCTAACTAGACGACGATTAGAAACATGACAGAGTTAGCCTTATATAGAAATATCGGAATCTTCGCCCACGTTGATGCGGGCAAGACCACTACTACTGAACGCATCCTAAAGCTCACCGGAAAGATCCATAAAACCGGCGAAGTACATGACGGTGCGGCAACCACTGACTTTATGGACCAAGAGCAAGAGCGCGGTATTACCATTCAATCCGCCGCCACTACCTGCTTCTGGAAAGATCATCGATTCAACATCATTGATACCCCAGGACACGTTGACTTCACTGTAGAAGTTTACCGTTCCTTGAAGGTTCTGGATGGCGGCGTAGGTGTATTCTGTGGTTCTGGCGGCGTTGAGCCTCAGTCCGAGACTAACTGGCGTTATGCAAATGATTCAGAAGTTGCTCGAATCATCTTCGTAAATAAACTCGATCGCATGGGTGCAGACTTCTTGCGCGTTGTTGGTCAAGTTGAGAAAGTACTTGGTGCGAACCCACTGGTTATGGTTTTGCCCATTGGTGTCGAAGAAGAGTTTAAGGGCCTAGTTGACCTACTTACACGAACAGCTTACGTCTGGGATGAGACTGGCCTGCCTGAAAACTACGAAGTTGTAGATATTCCAGCTGACATGGTTGATATGGTTGAAGAGTATCGCGAGAAGTTGATCGAAACTGCCATTGAGCAAGACGACGACGTAATGGAAGCCTACCTTGAAGGTGAAGAGCCTTCTATTGAAGACATCAAGCGCTGTATCCGTATAGGTACGCGTACTATGGAAATATTCCCAACTTACTGTGGTTCAGCCTTTAAGAACAAAGGTGTTCAACTGATCCTAGATGCCGTTGTAGATTATTTGCCCAGCCCAACCGAGGTTGATCCTCAGCCTTTGACAGACGAAGAAGGCGAGCCTAATGGCGAATTTGCGCTGGTATCTGTTGACGAGCCTTTTCGTGCACTCGCATTCAAAATTATGGATGACCGTTTTGGCGCCCTAACCTTTGTTCGCGTCTATTCTGGCGTCTTAAACAAAGGCGATACCATTCTGAATTCCTATACCGGAAAAACAGAGCGTGTTGGACGTATGGTAGAGATGCACGCGGATGAGCGTAACGAGATCGATCGCGCGCAGGCCGGTGACATCATCGCTATTGTTGGCATGAAGAATGTGCAAACAGGTCATACCCTCTGCTCTGTAAAATATCCTTGTACTCTTGAACCTATGATCTTCCCGGAACCAGTAATCTCCATTGCGGTATCCCCGAAAGATAAAGGCGGCTCCGAGAAAATGGGTATCGCAATCGGCAAAATGATAGCGGAAGATCCTTCTTTCCGAGTTGAGACTGATGAAGATTCCGGCGAAACCATCCTTAAGGGTATGGGTGAGCTGCATTTGGATATTAAGGTCGACATTCTTAACCGTACTTACGGAGTAGATCTAGTTGTAGGTGAGCCTCAGGTTGCTTATCGCGAAACGATCACTCAGCAAGTTGATGACAGCTATACCCACAAGAAGCAATCTGGTGGTTCTGGTCAGTTCGGTAAAATCGACTATAAACTTGGACCTGCAGAGCCAGGCGAAGGCTTCATCTTCACCTCTACTGTTGTCGGCGGAAATGTTCCTAAAGAATTCTTCCCAGCTATTGAGAAGGGCTTCAAAGGCATGATGACACAAGGTCCATTAGCTGGATTCCCAGTATTGGATGTTGCCATTGAGCTATACGACGGCGGCTTCCATGCCGTGGATTCATCGGCGGTTGCCTTTGAACTAGCCTCACGTGGTGCCTTCCGCCAATCTATGCCTAAAGCTGGCCCACAGATCATTGAACCAATCATGAACGTCGACGTATTTACGCCAGACGATCACGTTGGTGACGTTATTGGCGACCTTAACCGCCGTCGTGGCATGATCAAAAGCCAAGAAGCAGGCGTAACGGGTGTTCGTATTAAAGCGGACGTTCCTCTTTCAGAAATGTTCGGCTATATCGGTAGCCTGCGTACCATGACTTCTGGCCGCGGTCAGTTCTCTATGGAATTTGCGCATTACCTGCCATGCCCGAACTCGGTAGCTGAGAAAGTAATCATAGAAGAGAAAGCACGTCAGGAAGCTAAAAAGAAAAAGTAAGCTTAGTTTTAGCAATACCAAAAGCCCGGCTCCAATTGCCGGGCTTTTTTTGCCCCAATTTAATGCAAACCATGCTTTTATCCATCTTAAACCCTAAGAGTTCGTTAAGCTTTGTTTGAATCCTTGTCATTTGGCTGGTTTGAATGAAGACTCCGCTTTCAAAATATTTACCTCTTTTGAGGCTTCTTGGGAACACAATGAAAAACCTTATATCCGGCTTACTATTTATTAGCTTGACCTTTAGCTGCGTGACGGCTCAGGCGCACCACTCTTTTTCTGCCACTTTCACTGATGAATACGACACCACCATTGAAGGAGTAGTAACGCGCTTTAGTTTTCGCAATCCACATATCCTAGTTTATGTAGATGTAACCAATGAAGATGGCTCCGTAACGGGCTGGGTTACAGAGGGTGGTTCCGCGACGGGATTTCGTCGACAAGGCTGGTCAACAGATACCATTCAGCCGGGCCAAATGGTGCGCATCACAGGCGATGCAACACACGATGGTTCACCAATGACTTCATTTGGAACCCTAGAGTTTCTCGATCCCGATACCCGAGTGGTTATTTCAACTCTTGGTGAGGACGGTCAAGTCGGCAATGCCTATCAGCCTGAAATAGATGATAACTTTGCTCTCACACTGGCTGATGGAAAACCTAACCTAAGCAGCGTCTGGTCGAATCAGGGAATTCGGACAACTCGCCCGGGGCAATTTTCAGAAGTAGCCCCTCTGAATGAGACTGGTCTAGCACTGCAGGCAACCTTTGATATATCTACAGACCCACAGGTCTTTTGTGACCCTGTTGGATTGATTCGCCAGGTGATTACTCCACACCCTGCAAAAATTGAACAATTCGACGATCATGTATTGCTCACTTATGAAGAGTTTGCCGGTAATCGCAAAATATACTTCGATGATCGAGGCGCTAAGAGTATCAATACTCACCTGGGTGACTCGATGGCACGCTATGAAGGCGACACCCTAATCATTGAGACGACTAACCTGCTTGCCAATCAAGCTACTAACCAGGGTTACCGTCTAACGGATCAAACCACAGTGGTAGAAACCTATAGCCGTTCTGATACGGACGAAGGCACTATCCTAATGTTAAATATGGTCATTTCTGACCCGGCACACCTTTCAAAAGACATAGTGCATAACATGCTCTATCGCGATCAGGGTGCTTATGAGTTCATCGAGAACGATTGCCAGCAGCCGCTAAGAGAGCGAGTAGATGTACATCCTTCCATGAACTTCTTCCTAACCAGCAATGGCTCGGGTGATGGCGCCAATCTAGGCGGCCTTGAAGGAGCAGATGCTCATTGTGCCGCTCTGGCAGGAACGGTAGGTCACGGCGATAAGAACTGGACTGCATATCTGAGCACTACGGGCGCTAATGGCGTAAATGCCAGCGACCGTATTGCTGGTGCCGCACCTTTATACAACGCTAGAGGCGTGCCGGTTGCGCTTGATGTAGCTAATTTGCACAGTGACGCCAACATGGTCACTAAGCCGAATGTAGTAACAGAGCGCGGGCAGCTAGTGAATGGCCGAGGTGATACCCCTAATCGCCACGACATTCTGACGGGTTCCGATATGAATGGCATGGCCATGAACTCTGATACAGACACCACGTGCAGCAACTGGACCAGCAATGGCGAGGGTTCTGCACTAGTAGGTCACTTCGATCGTGAAGGCGGTGGCGATAATCCCACCTCTTGGAATAGCGCACATGCGTCACGTGGCTGCGGCCAAGCTGATTTACAAGGCACAGGCGGTGATGGCCTCTTCTATTGTGTTGCTACGCCCTAAGTAAAAAGTAACAAAACAACTGAAAACAAAAGCCCGGCTCTTTAAGCCGGGCTTTTTTATGTCCAGAGCAAAGGTTTCACAGGCTATTAATTATGCCTCTTCTGCATTCGCTCTATACTTGAGGCACTAGGGTGGAATATCTATAGGGGGATAGATGACTTTCAGCAGATACATTGCCATATCGCTTGGCGTGGCAATTATGACGTTCACGCCGATAGCAAAAGCACATCACTCGGATACTCCGCATTTCTTTATGGATCAGAATATTCTATACGAAGGCGTGATTACCGAATTCAAATTCGTGAATCCGCACGCTTACCTATATTTTGATATTGCTCAGGAAAACGGCAGTGCCCTGTCTACGCGCTGTGAACTTCCTGCAGCAATTACCTTGCGTCGCTTGGGATGGACCCAGCAAACCTTTGTAGCAGGCGAATACGTGCGATTAAACGCGTCACCTGCCCGCCGTGAAAATAATCATTGCTACCTAAACGAATTGGTATTGGCAGACGGAACGATAGTGCCCCGCGAAGATGCTGGTCCGGTGCAGGTAGCCATAAGACAGGCCGAGACAAAACCTCTTTTGCTTGAGAATGGTCAACCAAATATAAGTGGCGATTGGGTTGCACAACCTAGATCAGGCCCTAGAGATTCTTATACGCAAACCGCTGCGGCAAACACTGCAAAAGAGGCTTTTGATTTTGTATACGACCACCCTGGCCTTCAATGCGAAAGTGTGGGAATTATTCACGGCTACCCTTTTGGACGATTCCCAAATCGCATTGTTCAAACTGCGGATACTGTTCGGATAATCTATGGCTATATGGACCTAGAGCGCACCATATACCTAAATATTGATAGCCACCCAACCGACATTGCTAATACGCGCGCTGGGCACTCTATCGGTCACTGGCAAGGCAATGTACTAGTGACGCACACCTCGGCAATAGCACCAGGTTCGCTGAGCCCCATCAACGGGATTATGCATAGCAACCAATACGAAGTGACTGAAAGATTCTGGTACGAACAAGAAACCCAAACGCTGGTGCACGAGCACACAGCCACGGATTCACTCTATTTTGAACAGCCTTACAACGGCAGAGACATTTCGGATATATCGGCGATTCCCTATGTTCCGTACGAATGCGAAGAACTTTCCGGGGCCAATAATATTAGGTCAGGAGCTTAGCTATTTAACCGCTACTAGTTGCACTACTGCCGACCAACCGGAATGGCCAGAACCTTCTTGCACATCGCGTTCAATCTCAACCAAGTGGCTAAAGCTCAACCCCGTTAGTTCTTGAGATAAGGTTGCGCTAGTCATCAGCAAGTCTGCATTGGGTGGGCCACCAGTACCATGCTTTAACTGATCCGGCGTATAGGATTCGAGCAGAAAGACTCCCGCAGGTTTCAAACCCCTAACTACATCAGCGTGTATTTTTTGCCTCAAACTAACGGGCACGTGACAGAAAATAGATACGATGCCCTGCCAGCAATTCTCGCCGATTTCGTAATCCTGTAGATCCCTGTGAACAAAGTTGATAGATACATCATTTTCTTCAGCAAGCTTTTTGGCCTTTTCTATGCCTATCAGTGACATATCAACTGCGGTCACCTGATAGCGCTGCTTGGCGAGAAATACTGAATTGCGCCCTTCGCCGTCACCGAGACAAAGCACTTTCCCTCTGGGTAGCTGGCTAAAATATTCCGCTAAAAATGTATTCGGCTCGGTACCAAAAATATAACTTTGGTTGTCACCGTATTTGGAGTCCCACTTTGATTGGTTCATCCTGCGGTATAACCACCATCAGGGGAGATAGTTTGCCCTGTGTGAAAATCCGATGCCGGCGAGACTAAAAACAATAGTGGCCCGGCCAGATCTTCTGGTTCTCCTAAGCGACCCAGAGGAATACGCGACAAAATACTCTCACGGGTCTCAGCAGCGAGTTCGTTGTCTTCAAACATCCAGCTGGTTTGGCCCGATCGAAATACGGTAGGAGCAAGCGCATTGATGGTGATGACCTCTTTACCCCACTCACAGCCCAGCGCTTTAACCATGCCGTTAACCGCGTGCTTGGAACTGCAATAGGCCGAGTAGCCCGCTGGATGGCCTAACAGCCCCCGTGCCGAAGACACCAGAACCACCTTTCCTCCTCTGCCCTTTCCTTCCGCGTTCTTTCCTTCTCTATTTTGCGCGATCATTTGCCGACCGGCGGCCTGGCACATCATCCAGGAATCTGTGACATTCACCCGCATCACATTCTCAAATCTTGCAACGTCCATATCAACTATGGGATCCACATCCATAGTGCCGGAAGCCACTACCAAAATATCCAGCCGGCCAAAGGCCGTAACCGCTGCTTCTATAATAGCTGCACAATTCTCAGGGGAGTTTGGCCATTTTCCGACCATCTCAACCTGCCCGCCTTCGTTTTTTAGGTCAGCAGCCAAAGCACTCAGAGCATCAAGCTTGTCATCAGCGATCACCAATTTGCATCCAGCCGCCGAGAGCGTGCGCGCAGCGACACTGCCAAAGGCCCCTAGTGCGCCGGTGACAATCGCGACCTTTCCAGCGATATCGAAAAGTTGCTGTGGTGTTTTTAGTTTGTGATCCATAAATATTTCCAGCTAAAAAATACCAGCAATTACCGTCATTAACCAAGCGTAGAGCGGTATCCCAATCAGGACATTGAATGGGAACGTGATACCTAAAGAAGCTAGCATCGCAAGGCCAATATCAGCTTCAGGAACCGCCTGGCGAATCGCTGCTGGAGCGGCAATGTAAGAGGAGCTGGCAATAATGGTCGCAAGAACCAAGATCGAGCCATCGGGAAGACCAAGAGCAAAGCCTAGAAAAATACCAACGATCGCCAAAATAGTCGGCGTAATCAGAGCGAAGGCTGCCACTCTAAGCATGCCGGGTTTCCAGGCGGCTAATTCGCGCGCCGCGCACAAACCCATTTCTAAAAGAAAGAACGCCAGCAAGCCAGGAAACAAAACAATAAAGAGAGGCGTAATAGATGCAGCGCCTTCTTCCCCATAGAGAAAGCCAACAATCACGCCACCAATCAACAACATCACACCTCGACCGGTAAAGGCCTCATGAATCATTGAAAGATGGCCACCAGATTCTTTAGAACCAGCTCGATATAGCAAAATGCCCACAATAATCGCGGGAAGCTCCAGCAACACCAGATAGAGCGTAGTTTCTGGCGCTAAGATCATTTGGCGCCCCTCGGCCCAAGCGACTACAACCGCAAAGGTACCGGCACTTACTGAACCATAGTGGGCCGCAATACTGGCGGAATTGGCTTTATCCAGTGCAACTACATGGCGCAAAATTGGAAATAAAAATACGGGGATCAGTACTCCGACAATCGCAACCGCCACAAAATTAACTATCAGATCCGGGTGCCAGTTACCATGCAAGGCAAGGCCACCTTTAAGACCAATCGCAAACATCAACAATATGGCGATAGTCTCGTAAGTGCCCTTTGATATTTTTAGGTCAGATTGGATCAACCCGGCGATCATGCCCAAAGCGAACAACATAATAATCACATCAGGCATCTAAAAAAATCTCCAAGAACTTTCTGGCTGGCAAGGATCTAGGCGCGAGTTTATCACTAGGCTTGACTGCGAGAACAAAAGTATTTATTACTAACTCTAATTCCCAATCTGAATCCCGTTATTGGCAAATTGCAGCTATACTGAAAACTATTCCCAGAGGGCACCCGATGAAACAGATACTTAGGATAGCCGCATCAGCCATAGCGCTGTTTTCTACCTATGCCTACGCTCATCATTCTTTCTCGCCTTACGCGATAAACGACATTATGGAGATTAGCGGTATAGCCGAAAGCTTTGAATATGTGCGCCCTCATCCCATTCTTGTGGTCAACGAAACTGATGGACGCCAGTGGACCATAGAAATCACCCCAAGGAACTGGGACAACACAGGGCTACCCGCAAGTAGTGATGTAATTAAACCCGGTGATGCAATAACTGTTCGTGGATGGCCCGCACGGAATGGTGACCCGGAAATGGTAATTAGCGGTTTTGGATTAGATGGAGCCTATTACGAAGTAGTAGCCAATATACGCCAAAGATCAGCAGTAGAAGAAGCGGTGATACTGGACGGCGTTCGGGAATAGTTGCTCTGACCCCACTTATGTATTGATCAGCTTTAAGCGGCACTAATTTTTGTAACGTTTTCCTAGAGGAAGGTCCCCCATATTATTCACGGCGAAGCGTTCTAGGTGAGCCAGCAACTGTTGAACGATACCTGCGTCGATCTCTTCTTGTAAAAAAGCTTTTTCACGTTCAGTCACTGAGGGGTTGATTTCGTCGTCATGGAGATCTCTCCAGACCACAGCGGTACCGCCCTCTACGCGGCCACCGTTAATTGCACTAATGCTATACCGCACATTTTTTAGCATGCGCAGTTGTCCCGGCAATAAGCTTTCAGTAGCGATTTGCTCTTGTTCTACCTGAATTTCATTAGATATAGTCAGTAGGTACTCGGCTTCGTCATTTGAGGTATTTTTCTGCAACGCACGCTCTAGAGTTATAGAGAACCCCTCACTTATGGCTGATTCGTATTCGAGAATGGTCCACTCGATGGTCTGATCTAATAGCGTGTCACGAACTAGCCAACCGCAGCTGACGAGCAGTACGGATAGCAATATAAATAATGGCTTTATATGCTTCATAGATAAATGCCTTGAAATGGGGGGCGTAGTACGGTTTTCGTTAACGTCTGGTCTTTGATCTAAGTAAAACCATGCTACGTCACTTATTTTACAGGAACAAACTAGTCTTGAGATCCCACAAAAAAAGCCACTACCTAATAGATAGTGGCTTTTTTTACGCGCAGAAATTATTTTTTCAGCATCAACCTATTGCTGGATCCCTTCAACGTTCACTAGTAGATGAACCATGTTGGTAGGCCCAAATTTGGTATAACCAAAGTCTCTTAAGTCCAATGTTGTAGCTCCTTCGAAACCAAGACGAGGCGTTCCTCGAATTTCGCCTTCTCCAACCATAGAAACTTCTACTGCAATCTCTTTGGTGACACCGTGCAGAGTAATGTCGCCCGTTAGCGTCAACATTCCGTTTCCTTGGTCTTCAGCAGCTTTACTAACAAAAGTAGCTAGGGGAAAGTTTTCAGCGTCTAGATAATCGACGCCTAATATATGCCCATCGCGCGTTGCCTGATTGGAATCTAGGCTAGTGGTGTCAATGCTGATAGCGATAGAGGACGCCTCTACATTATCCGGGTCATAGACGAAACTGCCTTCAAAGACGTTAAATTCAGCCGTTAGCCAGCTAATACCCTGATGCAAAAATTTGGTGGCAACTGATGCGTGCCCGCCATTAGTATCAATCAAATACTCATCGGCAGATGCCGAAGATACCGCGGCAAAAACTGCCACAATTGCGACAACAGACTTGTAGGGGAAACTCATATAAAACCTCAGTAGATTCATTAACAACGAAGATATTCAGCGTAGCGGATATAAAGATCGAGCGCCTAAAAATAAAGGGCTTTGCTACCGCTTATTCTACAAAATTAAGGACGCCAAACCCCTTTAATTATTTTTAATGGGCGTGAGTCACTGCCCTGGGGGGATGGGGAACGTAGCAGGGTTTTCGTTAACGCCTAATGTTTGATGTAAGTAAAACCGTGCTATGCCCCTATTTTAAAAAAATGAACGCCGTCCACCGCAGTGGAAATGCGTAATAAATAGCCTACATATCCAGCAGCCACAAAAAAGACCGCATAAAGCGGCCCTTTCCATTAGCAGATAGCTAAGATTACTCGATAATCTTGGCTACAACACCAGCACCAACAGTTCGGCCACCTTCACGAATCGCAAACCGAAGACCTTCTTCCATCGCAATCGGAGCGTGCAGCTCTACTACCATCTGTATATTGTCACCAGGCATTACCATTTCAACGCCTTCTGGAAGCTCACAGGCACCAGTCACATCCGTTGTACGGAAGTAAAACTGAGGACGGTAACCTTTAAAGAATGGTGTATGACGGCCACCTTCGTCTTTAGACAGAACATATACTTCCGCTTCAAACTTAGTGTGTGGCTTGATCGCGCCAGGCTTACAAAGAACCTGTCCACGTTCAACTTCTTCACGCTTAGTTCCGCGCAGAAGTACACCAACGTTCTCACCAGCGCGACCTTCGTCAAGCAACTTGCGGAACATCTCAACACCGGTACAGGTGGTTTTAGTCGTGTCGTGGATACCAACGATTTCAATCTCGTCACCAACGTTTACGATTCCGCGCTCAATTCGACCGGTAACAACCGTACCGCGACCTGAGATAGAGAAAACGTCTTCAATTGGCATCAAAAATGGAAGATCTACCGCACGCTCTGGCTCTGGAATATATGAATCCAGAACTTCAACAAGCTTCTTAACTGCCGTAGTACCCATTTCGTTGTCATCTTCACCGTTCAACGCCATAAGCGCAGAACCGATGATGATTGGCGTATCGTCGCCAGGGAATTCGTATTGATCAAGAAGTTCACGAACTTCCATTTCAACCAATTCCAAAAGTTCTTCGTCGTCAACCATGTCGGCTTTGTTCAAAAATACTACGATGTACGGAACACCAACCTGACGAGATAGAAGGATGTGCTCACGCGTCTGAGGCATGGGGCCGTCAGCCGCTGAACAAACCAATATAGCGCCGTCCATTTGAGCAGCACCGGTAATCATGTTTTTCACATAATCCGCGTGTCCTGGGCAATCAACGTGTGCGTAGTGACGATTCGGTGATTCATATTCAACGTGAGACGTCGCAATAGTAATACCGCGCTCGCGCTCTTCCGGTGCGTTATCGATACCGTCAAAAGCAACCGCATCTCCGCCCCATACTTCCGCACATACGCGCGTCAATGCCGCCGTCAGTGTGGTTTTACCATGATCCACGTGACCAATCGTGCCCACATTTACGTGGGGCTTAGTACGTTCAAACTTCTCTTTACCCATCTTAATAATCTCGTTTTTTTAATTTTTTATAACTAGCTGTTGCGTTCAATAATTGCCTGAGCAACGTTGTTTGTTGCTTCAGCGTACTTAAGGAATTCCATAGTGTAGGTTGCACGGCCCTGGCTTGCAGAGCGCAGGTCTGTTGCGTAACCAAACATTTCTGCCAAGGGCACTTCGGCATCAATTACCTTACCCATTGGGCTGTCACTCATGCCCAATATCAAGCCACGTCGGCGGTTAATATCGCCAACTACATCGCCCATATTGACCTCAGGAGTGACTACTTCAACTTTCATCATCGGCTCGAGTAATACCGCGCCGCCAACATCCGCTAGCTCCCTGGTCGCCAATGAACCGGCAACCTTAAAGGCCATTTCGTTGGAATCCACATCGTGGAAAGAACCGTCATAAAGGGTCGCTTTAAGACCTAGCAGAGGATATCCGGCGATAACACCGTTTTTCATCTGCTCTTCAATACCTTTAGAAACCGCCGGGATATATTCCTTAGGAACCGAACCGCCAACAATTTCATTTACAAATTCAAGACCATCTTCGTCGCTCGGCTCAAACTTAATCCAAACGTGCCCGTACTGACCGCGGCCACCAGATTGACGCACAAATTTGCCTTCAATCTCGCAAGTATTTTTGATGGCCTCACGATAAGCCACCTGAGGCTTACCAATATTAGCTTCGACACTGAACTCTCGGCGCATACGGTCGACAAGAATATCCAGGTGTAGCTCGCCCATACCAGAAATAATAGTTTGGCCGGTCTCTTCATCGGTCTTCACACGAAAAGACGGATCTTCTTGAGCCAACTTGCTCAGAGCAACGCCCATTTTTTCTTGATCAGGCTTTGATCGGGGCTCTACCGCAACCGAAATAACCGGTTCCGGGAATTCCATACGCTCAAGAACAATAAGCTGGCTGATATCGCAGAGGGTATCGCCGGTAGTTACGTCTTTAAGGCCTACCGCAGCGGCGATATCTCCCGCTCGAACTTCCTTAATTTCTTCACGACTGTTGGCGTGCATTTGCACCATGCGACCAACGCGCTCCTTTTTATCCTTAACCGAGTTGTATACCGCAGTGCCGCTCGTCAGCGTGCCTGAATAAACGCGAAAGAAGGTCAGAGTACCTACGAAGGGATCCGTAGCAATTTTGAAAGCAAGAGCCGAAAAAGGTGCTTCATCGTCCGCTGTGCGAGTACCGGGCTCACCTTTATCGAGAATGCCTTGAATAGCCTTAACTTCGGTTGGCGCTGGCAGAAATTCAATGACGGCATCCAACATGGCTTGAACCCCTTTATTCTTAAAGGCAGATCCACCAATAACGGGAATAATTTCGTTGGCCAGTGTGCGAGAACGAATGCCGGCTTTAATTTCTTCTTCGGTGAGTTCGGTACCTTCAAGATACTTTTCCATGAAGTCATCAGTGGCTTCTGCTGCAGCTTCTATTAGCTGCTCGCGCATCTCCTCACACTGGTCCTGCATATCCGCTGGAATATCTTCGTAGACGAAGGTCATGCCCTGATCGTCTTCGTTCCAGATAATGGCTTTCATCTTAATAAGGTCGACAACGCCTCTGAACCCATCTTCAGAACCAATAGTTAACTGAAGCGGAACCGGGTTAGCACCCAAACGATCTTTAAGCTGGTCTACCACCATCATAAAGTCGGCACCGGCGCGATCCATCTTGTTTACAAAGACTAGGCGTGGCACTTCGTATTTGTTCGCTTGTCGCCAAACGGTCTCAGTTTGTGGCTGTACGCCAGAAGAACCGCAAAGTACCACTACAGCGCCATCTAGGACGCGCAGAGAGCGCTCTACTTCAATCGTGAAGTCAACGTGCCCTGGGGTATCGATAATGTTGATGCGATGCTCATCGAACTGCTTTTCCATGCCCTGCCAGAAACAGGTGGTCGCAGCCGAGGTAATGGTAATACCGCGTTCTTGCTCTTGCTCCATCCAATCCATGGTTGCAGCGCCGTCGTGCACTTCACCAATTTTGTGGGATAGACCGGTATAGAAAAGCACGCGCTCAGTCGTCGTGGTTTTACCGGCATCAACATGCGCAGCAATACCAATATTGCGGTAACGATCTATAGGAGTTTTACGCGCCACGTCTATATGTTCCGGGATGAGTCTCTATTAAAAGCAAAAGGCAGCTTAAATAAGCCGCCCTTTGTATAAATATTTTGTATCCGCTAATGCAATATCTAAAAACGGAAGTGGGAGAAAGCCTTGTTAGCCTCGGCCATGCGGTGAACATCTTCACGTTTACGGACGGCGTTACCACGACCTTCAGCGGCTTCTAACAATTCACCAGCAAGACGCTGACGCATTGATTTTTCGCCACGGGCACGAGCGTGTTCAACCAACCAACGCATAGCAAGAGCATTACGTCGTGAAGGACGAACTTCTACAGGTACTTGGTAAGTTGCACCACCAACACGTCGGGATTTAACTTCCACCTGTGGGGCGATATTTTCGAGGGCTGATTCAAAAACTTCTATAGGGTCCTTGCCAGCTTTTTCTTCAACGATATCCATTGCGCCATAAACGATCTTTTCGGCGATGGATTTTTTACCGCTTTCCATGACATGGTTTACGAATTTTGCGAGAACGATATTGCCATATTTAGGATCTGGCAGGATTTCTCGCTTGGCGACGACGCGTCTTCTAGGCATTGCAATTCCTCTTCAGGGTAACCCGGAACTATCAAGAGTCCGGCCTTACTGATTATTGTTAAATGATTATTTAGATTACTTGTTTAAATTCTTACTTTGGCCGCTATTTATTTCGGCTTCGGTTTACTTCGGTTTTTTAGTGCCGTACTTAGAACGACGCTGCTTGCGATCCGTTACTCCGGAGCAATCCAGTGATCCGCGAACCGTGTGGTAGCGAACACCAGGTAAATCTTTAACTCGACCACCGCGAATAAGAACAACACTATGCTCTTGCAGGTTGTGACCTTCACCACCAATGTAGGAGCTAACTTCGTAGCCATTGGTTAGACGAACACGGCAAACTTTGCGAAGCGCTGAATTCGGCTTTTTAGGTTTAGTTGTATACACGCGAGTACAAACGCCACGGCGTTGTGGGCTCGCTTGTAGTGCAGGTACATCGCTCTTGGCAACCTTACGTTTGCGTGGCTTGCGTACCAGCTGGTTAATTGTGGACATTCAATGCTCCGTAAATAAGTTCGAATTAAGCGTTACAAGGCCTTCGCCCATTGGTGTAACCGCCTAAATTAGCGAGCGCGCATTCTAATGAGTGGCTGTATCAGCGTCAAGCAGTTGCGTGCCCTGTTTCTAATTAAAAAAAGACCCTGCACTGCAGGGTCTTTTTTAACTTCCGATTGAAGTTACTCTTTCTCGGCAGCTGGTGCTTTAGATACTTCCCCAGACTTAGGGATACCCAAGGCTTCAGCCAATTGCGCTTCAAGAGCTTCGCTAGTCAATTCAGCGCCTACTTCACGCGCTTTACGACGAGCTTCATGGTAAGCCAAACCGGTACCAGCTGGTATCAATCGGCCAACAACCACGTTCTCTTTCAGGCCGCGCAGGATATCTTTCTTACCGGTAACCGAAGCTTCCGTAAGAACCCGAGTTGTCTCTTGGAAAGATGCCGCCGAAATAAAGGATTCGGTAGCCAAAGACGCCTTGGTAATACCCAGCAACAATCGCTCAAATTTAGGCGGTTGCTTGCCTTCTTTTTCTAGCTCTTCAATAGTTTTGGTTACACGACCAAATTCAACTTGCTCGCCGCGGATATAAGGAGATTCACCCATTTCGGTAATTTCTACTTTGCGCAACATTTGACGTGCAATTACTTCAATGTGCTTGTCATTGATTTTCACGCCCTGCAGTCGGTAAACCTCTTGAATCTCATTGGTAATGTATTTGGCCAAAGCCTCAACACCCATAAGACGCAATATATCGTGTTGACTAGGTGGTCCATCACAGATCACTTCGCCTTTTTCTACCGTTTCGCCTTCAAATACTTGGGTAGCACGCCACTTAGGAATCAGCATCTCCCAGTGATCTGAACCGTCTTCAAGCAATGCACCATTTAATGGCCACACCTGAATACGTTTTTTACCCTTGGTTTCTTTACCGAAGGCAAAGGTACCGGCGATTTCCGCTAGGATTGAATGCTCTTTAGGCTTACGCGCCTCAAACAGATCGGCTACACGTGGCAGACCACCTGTGATATCGCGAGTTTTTGAACCCTCTTGAGGAATACGGGCAATAACATCACCGACAGCGACTTTGTCGTTGTCGGCCATAGTTACGATCGCTCCAGCAGGCAGCATGTAATGCGCTGGCGCCTTGCTGTTTGGTAGAGAAAGCTCTTTGCCTTTGCCATCAACTAAAGTAATAGCAGGCTTGTACTCTTTACCAGCAGCAGATCGCTCGTTTGGATCTATCACAGATACACTACTAAGGCCGGTCAAATCATCGGTTTGGCGATGAATCGATAGGCCTTCTTCCATACCACTGAACTTCGCTTTACCAGCAACTTCAGCAACAATTGGATGCGTATGTGGATCCCAAGTAGTAACGATAGCTCCGCCATCTACTTCGGCACCGTGCTTAACCTTAATGGTTGCACCATAAGGAAGCTTATAGCGCTCGCGCTCACGACCGGACTCTTTCTCGGCAACAACCAGCTCACCAGAACGAGATACCGTAACTAGCTCACCGTTTTTACGTTCAACCACTTTGACATTAACCAGGCGAACAATACCTTCTTGTTTAACCTGGATGCTGTCCGCAGCAGAAGCTCTAGAAGCCGCACCACCGATGTGGAACGTACGCATGGTTAGCTGTGTTCCAGGCTCACCAATGGATTGCGCAGCGATAACGCCGACTGCTTCACCTTGATTGATCTGATGTCCACGAGCCAAGTCACGTCCGTAACATTCGGCACAAATACCGTGTCCGCTAATACAAGAAATCGGTGAACGAACGGTTACTTCATCGATACCCATTTGCTCGATGCGGGTCATCCAACGCTCGTCGACCATAGTCCCCTTAGGAACGATAACCTCGTCTTCGTCACCTCGGATTACGTCCTGAGCAACAATACGGCCCAAGATACGATCACCCAAAGACTCGATGATGTCACCACCCTCGATAACAGGAGTCATCAACAGACCTTCTTCGGTACCACAATCCAACTCGGTAATCACCACGTCTTGTGCGACATCAACCAAGCGTCTTGTTAGATAACCGGAGTTAGCGGTTTTAAGCGCTGTATCCGCCAAACCTTTACGAGCACCGTGAGTAGAGATGAAGTACTGAAGTACGTTCAAACCTTCACGGAAGTTCGCAATAATTGGCGTTTCAATAATAGAGCCATCTGGACGAGCCATCAGACCACGCATACCAGCCAGCTGACGAATCTGAGCGGGTGAACCCCGAGCACCAGAATCGGCCATCATAAACACGCTGTTATAAGAGTCTTGAACTTCTTCTTCGCCTTTGGCATTCATCACTTTCTCGGTGCTGATACCAACCATCATAGATTTGGCAACAACATCGTTCGCGCGAGACCAGATATCGATAACTTTGTTGTACTTCTCACCCTGAGTTACCAGGCCGGAAGCAAACTGTTGCTCGATTTCTTTAACTTCAGCATCAGCCTGAGCGATGATTTCTTCTTTTTCATCAGGGATAACAAAATCGTTAACGCCGATAGAAGCACCAGAACGAGTTGAGTAGGCAAAGCCTGTGTACATCAACTGATCGGCAAAGATAACCGTAGCTTTAAGGCCAACCGATCGATAGCAAACATCGATTAGTTTAGAGATGGCTTTTTTGGTTAAGTGCTGATTCACCAGTTCAAAGGCCATGCCCTTTGGGATGATGCGCCATACCAATGCTCGACCAACGGTAGTTTCTACCATAATAGTTCGAGCAGTTTTCTCACCGTCTTCGCCATTAACTACCTCGTTAATACGAACCGATACTTTGGCGTGCAAATCTACCTGACCTGAATCGTATGCGCGGGATACTTCAGAAGTATCAGCAAAGCGCATGCCTTCTCCACGAACGTTAATTTTAGAACGCGTCATGTAGTAAAGACCCAATACCACGTCCTGAGAAGGCACGATGATGGGGTCGCCGTTGGCTGGAGACAGAATATTGTTGGTAGACATCATCAAAGCACGAGCTTCAAGCTGAGCTTCAAGAGTCAGAGGTACATGAACCGCCATTTGGTCACCATCGAAATCCGCGTTAAAGGCGGAACAAACGAGTGGATGCAATTGGATAGCTTTACCTTCAATTAGGACCGGCTCAAATGCCTGAATGCCCAAACGGTGAAGGGTTGGAGCCCGGTTAAGAAGCACTGGATGCTCACGAATCACTTCGTCGAGAACGTCCCATACTACGGCTTCTTCACGCTCAACCATTTTCTTAGCGGCCTTAATGGTGGTAGCCATACCACGCAATTCCAGCTTGCTGAAGATGAAAGGTTTGAACAGCTCAAGGGCCATTTTCTTAGGCAGACCACATTGGTGCAGCCTTAAGGTAGGTCCACAAACAATTACGGAACGTCCTGAGTAATCAACACGCTTACCGAGAAGGTTCTGACGGAATCGACCTTGCTTACCCTTAATCATGTCCGCAAGAGATTTCAAAGGACGCTTGTTAGAACCAGTAATGGCTCGGCCACGGCGACCGTTATCCAACAAGGCATCTACCGCTTCTTGCAGCATGCGTTTTTCGTTGCGAACAATAATGTCTGGAGCATTCAGCTCAAGAAGACGCTTCAGGCGGTTGTTACGGTTAATAACCCGACGGTAAAGGTCGTTCAGATCGGAAGTCGCAAAACGACCACCATCCAAAGGTACCAAAGGACGCAAATCAGGCGGTAATACTGGGAGTACTTCCAATACCATCCACTGTGGTTTGTTGCCGGAACCGTTGAACGCTTCAAGCAGTTTTAGCCGCTTTGAAAGCTTTTTGATTTTGGTTTCTGAGTTGGTAGCGGGAATTTCTTCACGCAGAGCAGCAATTTCAGATTCCAGATCGATATCAGCCAATAGCGCTTGAATTGCTTCAGCACCCATTTTGGCGTCGAAATCATCGCCGTAGGCTTCCATGGCTTCAAAATACTGGTCGTCAGTCAATAGTTGACCGCGTTCCAGATCTGTCATGCCCGGTTCGGTGACAATATAGGATTCGAAGTAAAGAACTCGTTCGATCTCACGCAGAGTCATATCCAGCATTAAGCCGATACGAGAAGGCAGAGATTTCAGGAACCAAATGTGCGCACAGGGTGTGGCAAGTTCGATGTGAGCCATGCGCTCGCGACGAACCTTAGACACGGTAACTTCAACGCCACACTTCTCGCAGACAATGCCGCGATGCTTCATGCGTCGATATTTACCACAAAGGCATTCGTAATCCTTAATAGGACCAAATACCTTGGCACAAAACAAACCATCGCGTTCAGGTTTGAACGTCCGGTAGTTTATGGTTTCCGGTTTCTTAACTTCGCCAAAGGACCACGAACGAATCATGTCCGGGGAGGCCAAACTAATCCGAATCGCATCAAACTCTTCGACTTCAGTCTGGGACTTAAGCATTTTCAACAGGTCTTTCAAGGCCTTTCCTCCAATAAAACGTTAGACAGCAAGTAAATTTTTAACACCTACTGCTCTATTTATCTTCTTCCAATTCCATGTTGATACCGAGAGAACGAATCTCGCGGACCAGTACGTTGAACGACTCCGGCATGCCGGGTTCCATTCGATGGTCACCATCCACAATGTTTTTATACATTTTGGTTCGACCATTTACGTCATCGGATTTGACCGTAAGCATTTCCTGCAATGTGTGAGCGGCGCCGTAAGCTTCAAGAGCCCAAACTTCCATCTCACCAAATCGCTGTCCACCGAACTGCGCTTTACCACCCAGCGGCTGCTGAGTAACCAAGCTATAAGAACCGGTAGACCGCGCATGCATCTTGTCATCCACCAAGTGGTTGAGTTTGAGCATGTACATGTAACCTACGGTAACGGGACGATCAAAGGCATCGCCTGTGCGCCCGTCATATAGTGTGACCTGACCGCTTGTGGGATGACCCGCAAGTTCCAGCAGGCCTTTGATCTCGGATTCATCAGCACCATCGAACACTGGTGTTGCCATAGGCACACCACCGCGAAGGTTACCAGCCAAGTTCAAGACATCGTCGTCGCTAAAGGTCTTCAGAGAGGTCTCTGTAGTCCCATCACCCAAGTTATAGATTTTCTCTAAGAACTTGCGCAAGTCAGCAACAGATTTCTGCTCGATAAGCATACGGTCAATCTTTTCGCCCAAACCTTTAGCCGCTAAGCCAAGGTGAGTTTCCAGAACCTGACCCACGTTCATCCGCGAGGGAACCCCGAGCGGATTAAGAACGATATCGATTGGAACGCCGTCTTTATCATAGGGCATATCTTCGACAGGCTTGATCACCGAGATAACACCTTTGTTACCATGGCGTCCGGCCATTTTGTCGCCAGGCTGGATACGTCGTTTGATCGCCATGTATACCTTAACGATCTTCAATACGCCCGGTGCCAAATCGTCACCAGATTCCAACTTGCCACGCTTGTCTTCGTAGCGTTCTTCGAGTTCAGCTTTACGCTCTTCGAGATAGCTTAGAGCGCGATCCAATATGTCATTGAAGTCTGCAGAAACCATGCGGACTTTAGACCAATCTTCCATGCTGTATTCAGTAGCAACTTCTAGCTCAAGCACAGTACCTTTCTTTAGCTCAGGAGCTTTGGATACTTTGCTGCCTACTAGAGCACCAACCAAACGGGTACGAACCGCACCTTCAAAAATGGACTCTTCGGTACGCAAGTCTTTACGTACTTTCTCAAGTTCAGCTTTTTCGATTGACTTGGCTCGATCATCCTTAGGCAAACCATCTCTGGTAAATACCTGAACGTTGATAATCGTTCCCTTGGTGCTGTTCGGAACGCGTAGAGAAGTATCTTTAACGTCAGAGGCTTTTTCACCAAAGATGGCACGCAGGAGCTTTTCTTCTGGTGTGAGCTGGGTCTCGCCTTTAGGCGTTACCTTGCCAACTAGAATGTCACCGGAACAAACTTCGGCACCAACGTAAACAATACCAGACTCGTCAAGTTTACCAAGAGCCGCTTCGCCCACGTTAGGGATGTCAGCAGTAATTTCTTCTGGCCCAAGTTTGGTATCACGAGCAACACAAGTTAGCTCTTGAATGTGAATACTGGTGAAGCGATCTTCATCAACTACACGTTCACTAACCAAGATTGAATCTTCGAAGTTGTATCCGTTCCAGGGCATAAATGCGATGCGCATATTCTGACCCAGAGCCAATTCACCCAAATCGATGGATGGACCGTCAGCAACGATGTCGCCTTTTGCTACCTTGACGCCACGTTTAACGATAGGTTTCTGATTAATACAGGTGTTCTGGTTAGAACGTGTGTATTTAGTCAGGTTGTATATATCAATACCGGCTTCGCCTGGCACAGTTTCGCTTTCGTCTGCTCGAATAACGATACGGGCAGCGTCAACGCTGTCGATAACGCCACCGCGACGAGCAACCACACAAACACCAGAATCTTTCGCAACATCGCGTTCGATACCGGTACCAACCAAAGGCTTGTCCGCACGCAGTGCAGGCACAGCCTGACGTTGCATGTTGGAACCCATCAATGCACGGTTTGCATCATCGTGTTCCAAGAAGGGGATCAAAGAAGCAGCTACCGATACCACCTGACGGGGTGAAACATCCATAAATTGCACTTCTTCAGGCGTTTTATAGGTAGATTCATTCAGGTGTCGAACCGTAACTAAGTCTTCTGTTAGCTTGTTGTTTTTGTCCAGAATCGCAGAAGCCTGAGCAATAACAAATTGCGCTTCGTTAATTGCAGACAAGAACTCAATTTCGTCAGTCGCTTTACCATCAACTACTTTGCGGTAAGGCGCTTCAAGGAATCCGTAGCTGTTAGTGCGAGCATAAGTTGCCAGAGAGTTTATCAGGCCAATATTTGGTCCTTCAGGCGTCTCAATAGGGCAAACCCGACCGTAGTGAGTTGAATGCACGTCACGTACTTCAAATCCAGCACGTTCACGAGTCAAACCGCCCGGCCCAAGCGCAGATACACGGCGTTTGTGCGTTACTTCAGATAGTGGATTGTTTTGATCCATAAACTGAGACAGCTGAGACGAGCCAAAGAACTCTTTAACGGCTGCCGCAACTGGCTTGGCGTTAATCAGATCCTGCGGCATCAGGCCTTCGCTTTCTGCAACAGACAATCTTTCACGTACGGCGCGTTCAACGCGAACTAGACCAACGCGGAATTGATTTTCGGCCATTTCGCCAACAGAGCGAATACGACGGTTACCAAGATGGTCAATATCATCGACCATGCCGTTACCGTTGCGGATTTCGATCAAAGTGTTCATCACATTTACAATGTCTGAACGCATCTCACCGAACGCTGCTTTTAGTTGACCGAAAGTTTTAGGAGAGGCACCAGCCATATCCAATACTTTTTGGATCTCAAGCGGTAGATTGTTTACGTCTACTTTGTTATCCGGTTTTTTGTCGGCGTATTTAAGGCCCATATAACGGCCATCGATCAATACGCCAGCACCCTCATCAGTGTCGATATTTAGTCGGCGGTTGAACTTCATACGACCTACACCTGATAGGTTGTATCGCTCTGAACTGAAGAACAAGTTATGGAATAAGCCTTCTGCAGAGTCTTTTGTTGGCGGCTCACCAGGACGCATCATGCGGTAAATCTCTACCAATGCTTCTAGCTGCGTACGGGTAGGATCGGCGCGCAATGTCTCGGAAACGAAAGGACCAGCGTCCAAATCGTTGGTATAGAGCACATCAAATTCATTAATGTTGGCTTCAACCAAGGCTGCCAATACTTCATCGGTCAGCTCGGTATTACACTCGAACAACAACTCACCGGTTTCAGGATCGATAATATCCTTGGCCAGTGCTTTGCCATGCAAATATTCTTCAGGAACATCAAGCTTAGTAATTTCCGCTTTTTCAAGGTCCCGAATATGGCGGGCAGTGATTCGGCGGCCAGCTTCAACAACAACTTTGCCGCGCGGGCCTTTGATGTCGAACTGAGAGATTTCACCGCGTAGACGGCTTGGAGTAAGGTCCATCCGATAGGCGTCTTTCGCAAATCTGAAGGTGGTAGTTTCGAAAAACATACCCAAAATTTCTTCAGAGCTATAACCAAGTGCGCGCAACAAAATTGTCGCATGCAACTTACGGCGGCGATCTATACGAACAAAAACCAAATCTTTTGGATCAAATTCGAAATCGAGCCATGAACCACGGTAAGGAATGATCCGAGCGGAATAGAGCAATTTTCCCGATGAGTGAGTTTTGCCGCGATCGTGATCAAAGAATACACCAGGCGAACGGTGCAACTGAGAAACGATAACGCGCTCGGTACCATTTATTACAAAGGTGCCGTTTTCAGTCATAAGGGGTATTTCGCCCATATAAACTTCTTGCTCCTTAATATCCTTTACGGTTTTCGCAGAGGTTTCTCGGTCGTATATGACCAAGCGAACTCTTACGCGCAAAGGCACGGAGTATGTAACGCCACGCAGAATACATTCGCTAACATCAAAGGCAGGCTTGCCAAGGCGATAGTCGACATATTCAAGTGCCGCATTGCCCGAGTTCGCTACGATTGGAAATATTGAATGGAAGGCTGCGTGTAGGCCTTTTTCCGTGCGTTCTTCTGCAGGAATATCGGCTTGAGTAAATTCGCGGTACGAATCCAACTGGATCGCGAGCAAATATGGCTGCTCCATAACCGTTGGCAATTTGCCAAAGGTCTTACGAATCCGCTGTTTTTCGGTGTATGTAAACGCCATTTCTATCAGCTCCCTAGCTTTCAGTAGGTGGACTGCGAATACTTAATTTAACCTGCAGTCCCAAGGTTAAATCGACCACCCCAAAAAAGGCTGGTCGCAGAAACAAGCCAAGGCCGACGGATAAATCCGTCAGCCTTGGGTCAATCAGCTAATGCCGATCAAGTGTCGAATTACTTCAATTCGACAGAAGCACCAGCTTCTTCAAGCTGTTTTTTGGCTTCTTCTGCTTCGTCTTTAGAAGCGCCTTCTTTAATAGGAGAAGGTGTACCGTCAACAAGATCTTTCGCTTCTTTCAGACCTAGGCCTGTAATAGTGCGAACTGTCTTAATAACGTTGACTTTCTTCTCGCCAAAACTAGTAAGAATAACGTCAAACTCAGTTTGCTCTTCTGCAGCCGCAGCGTCACCGCCAGCAGCTGGACCAGCTACTGCAACAGCAGCGGCTTGAGCAGATACACCAAACTTTTCTTCCATTGCGCTAACAAGCTCAACAACGTCCATTACGCTCATTTCTGCAATCGCGTCGAGGATTTCGTCTTTAGAAAGTGCCATTTTTAAAACTCCAAATAAAATTTAATAATACGATTAATCTTATGCCGCTTCGTCTTTCTGAATTCGTACCTGATCAACTACGCGAACAACCTGTCCGGGTACATCGTTGAAGGTTCGAACCATCTTAGTGACGGGTGCGAGTATAACGCCGGCCAACATACCGAGTGCCTGATCACGGGTTGGCAAAGTTGCCAATACATCAATCTGACTCTTCTCGAGAAGCTGCCCACCAACTGATAAAGCCTTAACTTCAAAGTTGTCATTTTCTTTGGCAAACTGTTTGAACAACCTTGCGGCTGCACCTGGGTCTTCCATCGAAAAACCAAATATTGAAGGGCCTTTCAGTGCGTCGTCCACACATTCAAAATCAGTGTCTTTAAAAGCAAGTTTAGCCAAAGTGTTTTTGACTACCCTAAGAACAACCTGATTTTCACGAGCCTGTTTTCGCAGCTCTGTCATGTCGCTTACTTCAACGCCACGGGCGTCGGCAACAACTAAAGACAGCGCATTGGAAGCAGTTTCGCTCACGTCAGCGACGATCGTTTTCTTGTCTTCAAGTCCAAGTGCCACTAGTACTACTCCTGGATTTGTTTCTATTTAAGGCATTCGAATAATTTCAAATACCCACCAAAGTGAATTCAGCAAATTTCGCTGGGGTTCACCATCTGCGCAGGATGATCACTCTAATTAAGCTTTGAGTCCGAAAACTCTCCGCTCCTGCGGTCTTTAACAGCCCGCTTACGCGGACCCCAAAAGTCTCTTTAACCCTAAAAAATCTCCCTGATTTTTTAGAGTTCGCACCGGTATTACTGGCGCAAATACGTCGATTTGCTTGTATTTCCGATACTCGCATTGACCTTCGGCCAATGGCTGCGCTCCTGCGCAGCATTCATATTCTTTAGCTTGAGCTAGTCATTCTCAATAGTTGAGCTATCCAGAGTTACACCTGGGCCCATAGTCGTAGAAAGTACGATCTTCTGGAGGTATATCCCTTTAGCTGCAGCAGGCTTGAGCTTTCTCAAATCCACCAACAGAGCTTCAAGATTTTCTTGTAGCGCCGAACCATCAAAATCCACTTTGCCGATGCCGCCATGAATAATGCCATTCTTGTCGGTACGGTAACGAACCTGACCGGCCTTAGCATTTTTAACTGCAACAGCAGGAGTTGGCGTGACGGTGCCTGTCTTTGGGTTAGGCATAAGTCCACGAGGACCCAGCACCTGACCTAAAGCTCCCACAACGCGCATTGCGTCTGGAGTGGCTATAACAACACCAAAATCAAGATCTCCGCCCTTCATTTTCTCGGCTAGATCATCCATGCCCACTTCGTCAGCGCCAGCAGCTGTAGCTGCTTCTGCATTTTCGCCCTGAGCAAATACCGCAACGCGTACGGTTTTACCGCTGCCTTTTGGCAAGGTAGTAGCTCCGCGAACTGCTTGGTCAGATTTACGTGGATCGATACCAAGTTTCACAGAAGCCTCAACGGTTTCATTAAAATTCTTGGATGCGAATTCTTTTAGCAGGGAAACCGCTTCATCAAAAGCATATGGCTTGCCTGTTTCTACTTTTTCTTGGAACGCTCGAACGCGTTTTGATGCTTTAGCCATCTTAGATGCCCTCCACTTCAATGCCCATACTGCGAGCAGTACCGGCGATAGTTCGTACAGCTGCATCCATATCAGCAGCAGTTAGATCTGGCTCTTTAGCGGTGGCAATTTCTTCGAGTTGCGCACGGCTTACCTTACCCACTTTTTCAGTGTTAGGTGTTCCGCTACCAGATTTGATACCAGCAGCTTTCAACAACAAGACGGCAGCTGGAGGAGTCTTCATTATGAAGGTGAAGCTGCGATCACTATATACAGTAATTACAACGGGAACCGGAAGACCCGGCTCGGTGCCCTGAGTTTGCGCATTAAACGCCTTACAGAACTCCATAATATTTACGCCATGCTGACCGAGAGCCGGACCAACAGGTGGACTTGGGTTTGCCTTACCAGCTGGCACTTGCAGCTTGATATAGGCCTCTACTTTCTTCGCCATTTAGATTTCTCCTAGTTGGGTGTTATCGCCTCAGAGCGTCTCCACTCGTCGCTGGCTCCCCGTGCTCCGCAAAATTGCGGAAACACAATTAATCAGGCTTTTTCGACCTGAGTAAATTCGAGATCTACCGGAGTAGATCGACCGAAAATCGTTACTGCAACACGCAATCGGCTCTTGTCGTAATTAACTTCTTCAACGGTTCCGTTAAAGTCGTTAAAAGGCCCATCTGTAACTCGGACCATTTCGCCGGGCTCGTATACAGTTTTCGGACGAGGCTTCTCGCCCGAGTCCTGAACTCTTTGCAGAATCAAATCTGCTTCTTTCTGAGTAATTGGTGCTGGCTTATCCGCTTTTCCGCCGATAAATCCCATTACTCGAGGCGTTTCTTTAACCAAATGCCAGCTATCGTCGTCAAGTTCCATCTGCACCAGGACATACCCGGGGAAGAACTTGCGCTCACTGCTGCGCTTTTTGCCGTCCTTCATTTCGACGACTTCTTCAGTGGGAACTAATATCTCACCGAATTTTTCTTGCATGTCATTCATATCGATCCGCTCTTGAAGCGAACCTACTACTTTTTTTTCATAGCCTGAAAAGGCATGTACTACGTACCAACGCATAGGTCACCTTATCCGAGCAAAAGTCCAACGAGCCAGCCGAATAATCCGTCTAGACCCCACAAAACAACAGACATAAGCGCTACAACAGCAACAACCATTAAGGTTGCCTTATTGCGCTCATCGCGAGTCGGCCACACTACTCGGCGTACTTCCGTACGTGCACCTTTGGCAATGTGCCAAAAAGTAGCGCCCTGAGTAGTTTGTACTGCAATAAATCCAGCAGCGATCGCCAAAACAAGACCGCCCATCACTCGATAGAGTAGCGATTCTTCAGCATAAATTGAGTTGAGCACGGCCACAGCTGCGATCAGCGCCACAACGATAAACCAGAGCACTGCATTCAATGCGCCGTTCTTTTGCTTAGTTTCTTCAATACTCATATAACTCAATATCTATAATAAGCTTGTAATGTTGGCAGGCCAGGAGGGACTCGAACCCCCAACATTCGGTTTTGGAGACCGACGCTCTACCAATTGAACTACTGGCCTGGAGCTTAACTTTTCACCTACCCCGAGAAACGGACAAAGCCGGAACGCATTTGCGCCCCGGCTTTTAGTCGTATTTCGATTACTCGATAATCTTGGCTACAACACCAGCACCAACAGTTCGGCCACCTTCACGAATCGCAAACCGAAGACCTTCTTCCATCGCAATCGGAGCGTGCAGCTCTACTACCATCTGTATATTGTCACCAGGCATTACCATTTCAACGCCTTCTGGAAGCTCACAGGCACCAGTCACATCCGTTGTACGGAAGTAAAACTGAGGACGGTAACCTTTAAAGAATGGTGTATGACGGCCACCTTCGTCTTTAGACAGAACATATACTTCCGCTTCAAACTTAGTGTGTGGCTTGATCGCGCCAGGCTTACAAAGAACCTGTCCACGTTCAACTTCTTCACGCTTAGTTCCGCGCAGAAGTACACCAACGTTCTCACCAGCGCGACCTTCGTCAAGCAACTTGCGGAACATCTCAACACCGGTACAGGTGGTTTTAGTCGTGTCGTGGATACCAACGATTTCAATCTCGTCACCAACGTTTACGATTCCGCGCTCAATTCGACCGGTAACAACCGTACCGCGACCTGAGATAGAGAAAACGTCTTCAATTGGCATCAAAAATGGAAGATCTACCGCACGCTCTGGCTCTGGAATATATGAATCCAGAACTTCAACAAGCTTCTTAACTGCCGTAGTACCCATTTCGTTGTCATCTTCACCGTTCAACGCCATAAGCGCAGAACCGATGATGATTGGCGTATCGTCGCCAGGGAATTCGTATTGATCAAGAAGTTCACGAACTTCCATTTCAACCAATTCCAAAAGTTCTTCGTCGTCAACCATGTCGGCTTTGTTCAAAAATACTACGATGTACGGAACACCAACCTGACGAGATAGAAGGATGTGCTCACGCGTCTGAGGCATGGGGCCGTCAGCCGCTGAACAAACCAATATAGCGCCGTCCATTTGAGCAGCACCGGTAATCATGTTTTTCACATAATCCGCGTGTCCTGGGCAATCAACGTGTGCGTAGTGACGATTCGGTGATTCATATTCAACGTGAGACGTCGCAATAGTAATACCGCGCTCGCGCTCTTCCGGTGCGTTATCGATACCGTCAAAAGCAACCGCATCTCCGCCCCATACTTCCGCACATACGCGCGTCAATGCCGCCGTCAGTGTGGTTTTACCATGATCCACGTGACCAATCGTGCCCACATTTACGTGGGGCTTAGTACGTTCAAACTTCTCTTTACCCATCTCTAGCGTCTCCTAACATCAACCTAATATTGCAAACCAATTTAGCGATTGGCCTTTAGCAACTAATAAAGAATCCAAAAAACCAACCACCTACCAATAACTAAAACCTAACTACCAAATACTGGAGCTCATAACCGGATTCGAACCGGTGACCTCTTCCTTACCAAGGAAGTACTCTACCGACTGAGCTATATGAGCACATAACCTTATCCACTCACTCTTTAACTAAAAAGAGTGGAGCGGGTAGCGGGGATCGAACCCGCATGTTCAGCTTGGAAGGCTGACGTTCTACCATTGAACTATACCCGCCGAACCCAACTCATTTGGCGAATGCAATTCTGACTCTCGCCTAGCTCATCTAAGAGCAAATTCTTACTACAAAGTACTTTGAGAAAACAAAGCCCTTTGTACCACCTCTTAATTGGTGGTGGGGGGTGGATTCGAACCACCGAAGCTTTCGCGTCAGATTTACAGTCTGATCCCTTTGGCCGCTCGGGAACCCCACCGAACACTGCTAATTTATGATGGAGCTGGTGAGAGGAGTCGAACCCCCGACCTGCTGATTACAAGTCAGCTGCTCTACCAATTGAGCTACACCAGCCTTACTCAAATTACCCGACCAATATGGCAGGGCGCAGTGGAGGCGGGATTCTATTGAAACTTACCCCCCGAAGCAACCTAAAAACAGGAATTTTGCTCACGGGTCATTGCAGGGAAGTCCAACTCGAGCTCAAGCCAATAATTTGAGGCCATTAGAGTAGATTCGGAGAGGGGTAAATTAACCAAATATTGAGTCACTTCAACCACATATTGATAATGATCTGTTTGGTACCCCAAATTCTCTAGCTGAATTGATCGGGCGATGGCATTTTGCTCGGTACTAAACACGCCTACAGATATGCCATTTTGCAGATCGCCCTCGGGGATGATGAAGCTTTCAATCTTTTCGCGACGCAGAACATTTAATTCGAGCGCCGCTTCACGCGCGGAAACAAAGGGCGCAACATAAACCATTATGGGCCCGGGATTTCCCACTATCTCCTCTTCCAGCGTAGGGTTTAGGTCTACTGACCTTAACCTTTGTAGCAAACCGGATATTTGCTCTTCGGGCAAACGAAATACGTCGCAGACACCTTCTAAGGCCGGATCCATAGCAGGGGCTGCATCAGAAGCTAGCTCGGTAGCTGTCCCTTCTTCAGGCAAGCCGGTCTGCCGCAATAGGTTAAAGCTGTCTTCGATGGGCTGGGTGTTCGCTGATGCGCTGCCATTAGCGGAGGACTCACTATTGGCCGAAGGCGCCTCCTGAATACGAAGCCCATTGCGCTCGGCAAAATTTAATTCGTCGATAAGTATCAAGCGGGCAGAACCAACTGGCCGAGGCAGATCTGTGCTGATCTCCTGATTTTGATCCACACGAAAGAAATAGAATGCCAAGGCATTTGCCAGAATTAAAACCAGCGCAATCCACTTCATCCCTACCCTTGCTCCTCAGATTCCAAACTTTGGCCATAGACAATCTCTAGGCCTTGCAGTACTAAATCAATATTTTGGTTATCTATATCGCTAGCATCGATAAACCAGCGCGCGTCGCCACCTATTATCACCAACTGCTCTGCAGAAAGCCCAGCATTGTTCATAACTTTTTCTACCAAGGCCTCAACCGAGATAAATACCCCCCGATCAACCGCTTCACTGGTATCCAACCCCAAGCCAAAACTAAAGTCTGGCACGTCAGTAACCAATCTACCCAGGGCTTCACTGCTCTCCGTTAACGCGCGACGTTGTAGCTCGAGCCCTGGCACTATATAACCCCCGAGATGCCTACCCTGATCATCCACCGCATCAAGAGTGATCGCCGTACCCATATCCACCAACAAAAACCCAGCTCTCCGTCTCTGCCAGAGGGCCAACATTGCCAGCCACCTATCTACACCAAGATTTGCCGGCTCGTGATAACCACAGCTCAACCCGGAGTTTTCCGATTCTGAGCTGGCCATCCAGATCGACATCCTCAGTTCGGAACATATTGATTCCAGAGAAGTGTTCCACTGGGTAGCTTGCACGCTGCTAAGCGCTATGAATTCAATGCCTGAAGCCTGCTCTCTCATCCAAATCTCAAGCTTGGATAAATCCGCAGCGGCACAACGATGGATATCACCGGAGCTACCGAGCTTCCACTTCACTGAAGTATTGCCCGCGTCCAATAGCAAGGTATTCGCCAACAGGGCTTTAGATTTTTTTGTCATTCTAGGTAGTATTTAGTAGTCGTAGGTAAGGCATACACTTTGTGTATAGGGATTTCGCATCTCTGATCGGCAGCTACGGTTCAACTCTGTGAGCATATAACCGGACAGATCGCGATCCCCAATTCGGTTCGACAAAATTTCAAGCGCGCGCTCAAAATGCTCCAGCTTATTAATGCTGATCATATAGGCCTCGCCGGTGTACTCCTGCAGATCTAGAGGGGTATTAAAATAGTCCATCGAGATTTCGTTAGCTATCGGCCGACCGTTAAATATGTTCTTGGAATTCATAAGAGTCATATGCTCGATATAATTTTCGCGGTATCCGCCGCGCTCCTCTCCCTCTTCATTGAGAGTGCAATTAATTTTTAGGGCTACCGCCACATCAAAAAAGCGCTCATCGGAACCCAAGGTCTGACTAAGATCCTCTACTTGATATAGGTAAAAGGTATTCAGGTAGCCCTCACCACCATAGGAACTGGTGATCTCGATTTGGTCGACATTGTCCACACTGCTCACTTCTTCGCCATCATCACCGCTTTGCATATTCCCTGTATTGATCTGCGCAACCGAAAGTAAAGCCAGTATGCGCTCTGCAGTAACATCATTTTTCGGAACATCTATAAGCGTTCCAACCGCCTTGGTCTCACCGCAGGAGGTTGCGAGCGTGCCAGATTGACGCTTTTCAATGCTATATCTGGGATGCATTTTGTCGGCTCTGGTTATTTTGCCAATACGCTCCAAGTGATCAAGATCAGTTCTTCGTATATACCCTCGCAACTGCTCCGATCCTCGAGTTCCAAGCAGGGTAATAAAGTTGCCCTCATCAGCAATAATTTTAAAAGCTTCGCCACGAGCCACTAACCAGTCGTTTGCCAATGTCGCCGAGCAGCCTCGGCTTTTGCACAGCAAGTAGTCCGAATTAAATATCACTTGGTGGTCGCCGACGGATTGCTGAAAGCTTAACTCTGAAATTGACCGGGGGTGCACCAAAACCTCTACGCCATCTTGCGTTAAGGCCAGAGTATATTGTTGATTTGAGATCGTAATAGGGTCCGCATCTGAAAGATAAAGCAGATAGCTCTCGGGTATAAAGGAACCTATTTTGTAACCGTGCTCTTTCCAAGGCGGCGCAAGCGCCCATGTGCGGTAGGTTGCATAGCGCGGCTGATCAAACACCTGAGCCTGAGTCGCCGCAGTGCATAGAAACAGCGCTAAACATATAGTTGGTATTCTCAATATATTCAGCATAGGGAGTTTATTGTTCAGCGCCCGAATTCATGATATTTACGTTCCTCTCGCAGGTGGCCCCTGATAGGGCGGAACTAGGATACCACCGCAGTTGCACTGAACCTAAACGAAAGAGCGGCAACTAGCCCCTTTGCCTCAATGAGAATAATCGTTAATTTGGAAGCTATCAACGACCGAACGGCTAGAATGAAAGCTCATTTCGGGGGTATCTATGAAAATAAGACCTATTGTTTAGGCCACACTGTTCTCATTTATCTTTATCGGCGGAGCACAGCAGGCAGTGGCCCAAGAACGAAAACCGCTTGGACTGGTCTTGTATGTGATCGAGACAACCGGCATTCCAGGGCGGACCGCAGAGGCCGGTAATTTTATGACAGACCATCTTGCCCATCAGGACAATCTTGAGCGTAGAGGAATTATGTTCGGCGCAGGTGCTCTGCGAACGGAAGGAGCCGAAGCCGGCCCTCCGACCCAAGGGCTGATTATTATCAGAGCCGATTCCTTTAAAGACGCCAAGATGATTGCAGACTCGGATCCCATGCATGCAAACGGCTTGCGAACTTATACGATCCGCCGCTGGGGCTTGAACGAGGGCACGGTAAATATTCGTGTGAATTTTCAGATCAACGTGTCGAATTTAAATAATTTACATATTTTTTGAAAGCGTAAAAAAGAGGTCATTTGGCCTCTTTTTTGTTTCGATACACTTATTAGGAGCATTCCTCGGCCATAAAGACCCCTAATTATAAGGTCGCTCTCTAGTAGGCGTTGATTCTTGCCAGGTCGTGCGTAGTTCCCATTGCTGTCGCTCGGCAATGGCAGAGTCGCAGTCTTCAAAAGAAAGCTTGCGAATAAGATGAATAGGCTCGCCACCTCCGCCGGTAACCAATCTAGTGCCCATCGTCAGGCAAAGATTGGGCGACGAGCGAGAAACAATTTCACCTGAATCCTGAATATCGAATTTCTGAACATCTTCGCCAGTGCAAGGCTCGGAGGCTACAAATGAACCCGCTCTGGGTTCATGCACGGTCATACATATATCAAAGTAGTCGAGCCGAATAACGCCTTGGTCCGCGTACATTTCAGCGTCAAAACCTTGATCTTCGGTCGGACCACCGTCCATATAGGAGAAGCAGTTGTGGCCCTGAAAGCCACCAATTGGCAAGCCGCCAGTGAGATGCGCAAATAGATCTACACACCAACCGCGAGATTCCTCCAGCGGATTTATAAGTTTGAGCTCAGCCAGAGTCGCTGCTGAAACAGTTTGTGCAAATAGTGCCACCGTAAGGCAGATGGCTGCAGTAAGTCTTAATTTCATGCTAATTACCTCTCCGAGTGGTGAATTAAAGGGTGTCGATATAGGCAACGACATCGGCGATAGCCTGATCGTCAGCCAAGAGTTTTGCAAAGGTAAGCATCTGTGCACCAAATACGTCCTGCGGATCTGAGCCGCGAATTCCGTCCTGAAAGTATTCGAGCTGGCGCTCCATATACCAGGGCGCCAATACGGTTAGGTTTGGAGCGCCTAGAGTTTGATTACCTATACCATTGGCGGCATGGCAAATCGTACACATACTGTTGTATATCTTTGCCCCATCATCTGGATCACCTGGAGCCGGCGGGTTCAAAAAGGCGTATTCAGATTCCCAATTAAAGGGCCGCTCTAGGGGTTCAGGAACGGCATTTTCACCACGACCACGCATCATAGGAGGGCCACCGGGTTCAAGTGTTTCAATATAGGCTGCTACATTTTTAATGGTCGCCTCGTTGCGCAGAATGCCGTTGATCACAATCATTTGAGCACCGGGCAAGTCCTCAGCGTGCATGCCACGGATTTCGTTATCAAAGTTATTCAGCTGGCGCTCAACATACCAGGCCTGCAACCCAGCAATAGGCGGTGCGTCCAGACGCTGCCGACCCTGCCCCTGATTACCATGGCAAAATCCACAGGCTTGAAACATTTCTTCGCCGGGCACGCCATCGTCGGTTCCGGCTTTATACATTTGTGCTGATGCACTCGAGGCAGCACCGAAAGTGGTCAGTGCAAAGCCGATAAACAGCAAATATTTGAATTTTTGGAAAGAAATTCCGCCCATTGTTTTCCCCAAGAGTATTTTCAAATACTTAGAGGCTAACACAGGGTCGGAGGGCTGAAAGTCCGAAACCAGAAAAATCCTCTGTCTTTACGGTTTTTAATAGGCCTTTTTACGGGCATAAAAAAAGAGGGCTTGCGCCCTCTCGAATAAGTGTCTGTGGGGGAACAGACGTTAGAAGCTGGTTCGAACACCAAACTTATATACTGGTCCATGGTCTTGCGCCAGGAATAACATTTCTTCGTTACGAACATACAGACGAGTGGACTCATCTAGAATGTTTGAGGCATCGACGAAAAAGGTCGTAGCGTCGCCATAACGGTATTGATATGACAAATCGACTTGAGTTCTCGCTTCAACAAAGAGAGGTTGCTCATAGTTCGCAAATCCGGCAACCGTCTCACCGCGATAGTTGAAAGCCAAGCGTGCGGTATGTGTATCGTCTTCATAGAAGGCGGAGAAGTTACCGCTATCGCCTAGACCGGGAAGAACAAACTGCTCGCCAATTACATCGCGGTCAACATCAACATCGCCACCGTTAATAAAGGTGTAGTTGAACTGCATACCGTATGGTGTGCCGTACCAAAGGTGTTGCCATGCCAGCTCAATACCACTTACAACACCAGAGTTCATGTTGAACGGCTCAGTTACTTCAACTACAGCTAAAGGATCGGTAGCAGATTGATCGATAGTGCCTGGGTCACAACGCCACCAGCCACCGTTACAGCTAGCAGGAGAAAACGCACCGGTATAAAGGCCTGCATCCGATGTATCAAGGAATGCGAAACCAGTTGCGGGAGAAACATCTATTCCAGCTTCCAGCGCAAGAGCTATCCAACCCATATGCTGAAAGTCGTCCATCCAAGGCTGCGCCCATAGGGCTTGCTGAGATACGCAGTCACCACTACCAAATACGCCGGGCGCACCTGGGTCCGGACGACCAGCATCATTCCATGCAGCTACACAGGCCTGTGCGATTTGGCCATTTGCAGAGAACGCAGGGTTTCTTAGATCGCCAACTTCTTGTGATGTAGTTCTACTACCAACAAAGTCTTTAATTTCTTTGCGGAAATAATTAATTGCGTAATAGCTCTCATCGTCATAATAGTTCTCAAAGCTAATATCGAAGTTGGTTGACATCAATGGAGATAAGTTTGGATTGCCCGCATCAGCAGTCACTTGGAAGAAATCTCTGTTAGTCAAATCAAACCGCGAGCTCAGAGAAAAAATATCAGGTCTGGCCATAGTTTGGCTGAAGGAAGCACGCACGACCTTCTCTTCCGTAAGACCCAAAGATATAGCGAAGCTTGGCAATAGCTGACTGTTGCTGCCAGACTGGCTGACGTCATCCGGGGCGGCTTGTATAGGAATTACGCCCTGTATGAAGTCCCATGTCAGTCCAGTAGTTGGCCCAAACAAGCTAGTGGCTTCGGTCTCAGCATCTTCGTAGCGAAGGCCTGCAGTCATCTGTATTGGCATACCGCGGAACTCAGTTTCCATATTCACCTGAACAAAAGCAGCATCCTGAGTTTCATTAACGCCATAGTTAGTATCGATATCACCGGCTGTTAATGCCGCTGCTGGGTTAGCCGCAGAAAATGCCGCTAGTGCGTCCCGAGGATCAATGTCGTAGTAAAAGTCGGTGCCTAGATCAGGGCTAAACGAATTCATAAAGTCGCTGTCAAGCATGGTTCTCTGGAACAGAGCATCATCGAAATCAGCTGCCGTCGTAGTTCCCGCAGTATTATAGTCTTCGACGCGCGTTACTTTACTGAACGCACTCTCAAGATGAGAAATACCAAAATCAACTGAAGTGATCAAGCCACCGTCTAGATTGACCCACTCACCAGTAATCTGGAACTGATCCATTACGTTATCTTTAAAACCATCACGAATGGTCGCACCCGTAAAAAGATAATCAGCTGGCACGTAATCGGCATCGTAGGTAAAGGTATTGATACCTGAGGCTCCGCCATTAGTGTGATTGATGCTGGTCTGGAAATCTGGCAGCGCTGCGATTGTATTGTCCAGTTCACCACCATCAACCTCAGCCGAGGAATGGTGTGTATCAAATGTCAATGTCAAAGCATCACTAACGGTCCAATCAAGGTTTAAGCCAATAGATGTGTTGGTATTTACCAGGTTCTGCCAGGTAACGTCGTGGTCATAACCTCTATCGCCCACAACAACATCCGTAAATGCACCATTTTCGTTGATAGTTGCTTCATTGGTAGTCCAGCCACCCAACCATGATCCGAAAGTTGAACCTTCAGAAGTAAAGTCTACATTCGAGTAGGTATAGTCGAGGGTAGAAACCAGATCAGGAGTGATCTCAAACTGGAATGTTGCTTGCCCATTCATCCGCGTTCGATCGTTGTCCTTAATTAGGTAGCCAGTTGGCTCTCCGTAGAAAGTTTCACCATCTGCACGCTGATTGTTATTGGTGAAGGCCGGGTTTAATGGATCTACCCGGCCTGGTTGTTCACTAACGGTTATCCAGTTGTTTTCTCGTGTGCCGGTTTCACGGTTTTGTCTTTCTTGGTATGAACCAGAAAAAGAGAAACCCCAACGGTCTTGATTGGTGGCAAAAAGGAAAGCTGATTCGATAGGTAAACCGCCCGCTTCACTAGTGCTGTCTGCAACGCCACTTAGGCTGAATGATCGCTGTGTGCCATTTACATTCAGCGGTTTAGTGGTAATCATATTTACTGTTGCGCCTATCCCACCAGAAGGTAGTGCGCTATTGGCTGATTTGAATACTTCTACCGCAGATACGCCGGGAGAAGCGATATCGCCAAAGTTAAATGCCCTGCCACCTTCATATACGCCAGGTGCAGTAGGCATTTGACGACCGTTCAAGGTCACCATATTAAATTCTGGACCAAAACCACGAACTGCGATTTTCTGGCCTTCAACATTGCTTCGATCGATAGCAATGCCCGGAACTCGAGCCAGAGACTCAGCTAGGTTGCCATCGGGGAACTTGCCGAAATCTTCTGCGGATATTGCATCAACGTTACCTACATAACTTCTCTTAATGCCAATCGCATCGCGTAAGCTGGAACGAATACCGGTAACTTGTACCTCTTCAATGCCGTCAGCTCTAGGAGGCACAGTCGCTGTCGACTCTTCATCCTGTGCCCAGCTAGATGCCATGGTGCCCAATAGCGCCAAAGCAATACTGCTAGTTAACAACTTCTTTAAATAAACCATTAATCCCACCCTTATTAATAAAGTTCACTGCAGCGCCGAATACACATTTGGTTTGTATCAACCAATAATTCGTGAATGCCAGCTTTTAATCGAGGCAGATGCTACCCCTCTCCAATGGGTATCGGCAGGCTTTTGAGTCCAAATGGACGGGTAGTGCGATAAATAGGAAAAGCGATTATTTGCCATTTTTCCGATATATTCGTTATTCCTTTCCGACGCTTTTTGATGACAGCATTTTGCTTATCGCTCTAGTCGAGCTGGAGGGATAGATTTACAGGGTTCTGATCGAAATGATTGTTAAACGCTATTTATTGGCATCTAAGTTGCACAAAGCCCAAATAAAAAAGGACTATCCTTCGGAAAGCAGGATAGTCCTTAGCGTCAATTTGGTGTGGCTAAACTAGTTCAGACTAGGTAAATGACACTCTGTATCGGCAAACCCATAGTCGGTAGTCATATACTTGCTCCAACCGGCTTTCCAAGGAGTCGCAAGGTTTACCGGATCGGTAAAGGTGATATCGGCTGCAAGCGACGCATGCTCAGCATCGTCCGACCGACTATAGCGCTCAACTAAAGTCGCCTGATCGCTGAGAATATTGCCGCCACCGCCGGTGGGACCACCTAACAGCTGACTAGTCTCGACTACTAGCGTGTCGCCTTCATAATGAGCTGTTGAATGTCCCTGTATAGAGTGTTCTTCGGTGGCAGGACCTCTGCCGTCCAGATAGATTAGCCGCTGAGAGTTATTACCCTCTTGGGCAACAATTACATAGTCGTCGCGCTGAGTTATCCGCACAGACTGAATAGCCGTAACTACCCGAATAAGCCCCTGAGGAGCGCATTCTGTGTAAGCGGGATCTTTGGTTGGGTCCCAGACGTCTTGAAGCGTTTGTCCAGCGGCGGTGAATTCCGCTCTAGTGCGAATATTTTGTCCCGCAGCTGGATCCAATGCTAAAAAAGTGCCAGTAAGATTTGGTTTTCCGTTTTCGAGCCATAAAGCGGGAATGCCTAGCTCGGGGGTCTGATCTGGCTTTGGGCCTTCAAGAATACGAACCAGAGATCCGTCATCCGGATTCAGCTCAAGTAACTTACCGCCTTCAATATCGCCGCGTTCAATTAATATCATGGGGCCACCGTGTCGGGCTGTTCTGCCGACAAGGCGAACATATTGGCCCTCTTCGATCATATCGCCAGTCCAACCCCAACGTCTAAATCCCGCTACGGCTGGCGCGCTTGCAACCCACTCTTCCTGCATACCGCTTTCATCGGGAATGCCCAGCGTAATGGTCACATGAGGATTGTTAAAGCTGAACTCTTTGACGTAGCCCTCAATTTCCATAGTCTGGCTAGTATCAAAGGTAGCTGTAGCTGCGTGATGCGCATGGGCCGGCAGGCTGCCGAATGCAGCAAAAATAACGACCAGTAAAATTATTCTAATGCTCATATATCCCTCAGTTTACGACTGACTGAATAGTCAGCCGAGCAAGTTCGACTATCTTCTGCGTAGTTAAACTAATATTTTAACATTCTATTGCCAACTATACATATATTTCCAAAAAAAAGCTCTCCACTACTTAAGAGAGCCCCTGCAAAGAGTAAATGGAGCCTGTGTGTTGCTAGGGAAGTTTACTTAAGCCCTGTACAGAGCGAATTCTTCCGACAGCTCGCTCCAAAGATGTTTCGTAGGATTGCCGAGCCATGTCGGAGTTGCCAGTTTGCGCATAGGCATCACCCAACAACTCCGCCATAGGCTGTACCGGAACCGCCGGGCCATATTCAGATGCCAGGGCACCTTCAATACGCTCGGCTTGCTGAATCAGAGCGATACCTTCCACAGTGTTGCCTAGTGCCATTTCTATTTGCCCTTCAAGCGCTAAACGAAGCAACGTGGGGGCAGTATCGGAACGTTTCGCACTGGTCATAATCATGCCGTTCATATTGCTCATGCCGTTCATATCTATCGCACCGTGCATTGCCATCATGGCTAGAGCCGACCGCGCTTGATCAACTTGTCCACGATTCAATGCCACAAGGCCATTGACATAAAGATCTGTGGTGATCGTATAGTCGCTCAGTCCTTCATGGCTGATTTTGACATCCGCCAGTTCGCTGTCCCATTCTTGAGTGTCTACTAGATAGGATGCTCTGGTAGTTATGTAACGGTTTCGATGATCAGCAAACTCTTCACCAAATTGCTCAACTTGCTTGGCTATGCGAGAAATATATTCTCGAGCCTCTGCGTTCTTGCCCATTTGCTGGAGCCCATAGGGTACCCAGGTAAGTGCGTGATAGGCCTGGCCTCCATATGGGCCGTTGGGGTCCGCCTGACGAGCTACGTCCTCTTCGAACGAGCGTTTATTTCGCTCAACGCCCTCTTCCCACATGCCAAGCGCATAGTAGATATGCGATCCCATATGCAAGGCATGCACAGCCGAAGGAGCTACTTCGCTGTAAACGCGAGCGGATCGTAGGCCAAGTGGAGCATGAATTGGATCGTCATAACTGTGGATGCTGTAGTGCAAAGCTCCCGGATGAGTCGGATTTACGGCCAATATGCTTTCTGTAATCGCTCCAGCCCGCATATAACGCGCAAAATCGCGACCATCGTAGCTAGTGGCCAATATAGACAGCGCATAGAAAGCCGCCGCATCAAGATCTTCCGGGTACTTCTGATGTAGATCTCGGAGTGCATCAGAATAGGCTAGTTCCCGCTCATGGTGCCCTCCCTCGCCAAACAGTATTTCAATGGTTTGCAGATAATCCTTTTCGCGCTGAGTAACTGCGCGGGCAGATCGTTCTTCTGGAGTTGCTCCAAGCTTGGCCATCGCGGCTCTAGATTTGTCAGTTTGGTGGCGATGCCAGAAAAACTGGTCATAGGCCAAGGCTTCGCCCCAATAGGCCATTGTAAAATCTGGGTCTATAGATTGAGCTTTGATGAAAGAAGCCAGAGCATCCCCATATTCAAAGTTATGCATCTCTAACAAACCAAGGGTGAATACTTCGTGCGCTTCCGCCGAACCTGTCGCGCGGAAATCCGTAGTGCCATAACTTTGTTGTGCTTGTACTGGGAGTAAAGCGACTACAAAAATAAGCCCCATAGCCCTCTTGATATTGTTTAAATATTTCATCTTACATCCCCCAAAAATTGGACTAAATTAGGAGTCAGCAATCCGCTAACCTGGACCCGCAGCTTCGTATGTAATGCTATCTTCTAAAGCGATATAACTATGATCGACCCAAGCCGGAATGGTAACTACATCTCCCGTTTGCATAACAAATTATTTATCGCCACTCATTGCACGCAATCTTCCGGATACTACCGTAAGAACCAGTTCATTGGTGTGGTTGTGCGCAGTAGTAGTTGCACCCTCCGGCCATTCCACATAAACCAAACCCACAGTGGCCGCGCTATAACGATGAACAATTCGGCCATCAGCCATAACACGCGCTTCAGTATCAGCCCTAGCCTGCACAGACATTTCTGGCGTGCCAATGCCGGGAGCTTGAGAGAGTACCGATATTGAAGCGAACGACCAAAAAATTGCGCTTAGTGATATAAGTGATTTGTGCACCTAGTCCCCCTTCTCGACCAAGTAGGCCACCATTTAATGGCCTCTGATTGTGGTCAGGCGAATAGGCAGGTGCAACGTTCTTTACATTTCCATATGCATCTACTTGAGATCAATCAAGCAAAAGTGAACGCTGCTATGTCGTCACAGGAAGGCGCATGCGCTTCCCCGAGCCTCCAACTACTAGTTAGAGGCCACCTCTGCCGCACAGTTAAATGGCACCATTGCGGTACCAGGCTGCCAGAGCCAGGCTCGTTCAAGCTCGATTGACCCAGTCAAATATACGGGATCCGTCGCCACTATCTTGTAGTTGAGCCTACTATCATCAGCAGCCACCCAGAAAGTTTCTTGATAAGTCATTTGATCCGACTGAGGCGTGCCGTAAGGGTCGAAATAGGGCCACTCAATATGACTGGTCTCGACAATCAATGAATCGCCTTGCCAGTGACCGATGGAAAATCCTAGATTCGAAGAAATAGCTTCAGGTCGGTCATCAGTCATATAAACCATACGACGCAGGTCATGCTCCTCGGTATAAATCACAATATGATCGCCGTTATCAATTAACTGCATGGGTGTTGGGTCGAACATATTGGTAGGTATGCCAGAACGACATTCTAGCTCTGGATTGTCCGTCGCAAAATTATATTGTGCCGCCAACTCTCTGCCTTGATTAGTCAACAATCCAGCGTACTCGGATGCGCTGGGACGACCGCTTGTGCGACGACCCCAAACTCGAAATAAGCCCTCAGCAGAGGCTTCAGCAGTGCGAATTTGAGCAGCAGTCGGACCTCGTCTCGCGGTATCTACTAACTCTTCAGACCAAAGTGCATCGCCGCTCCTAACCAGCTCTTCGCCATTGGGTAGTAGCATGTTTTGTAACCCGATAGTCCTTGGGTCACGTCGCGACACTACACCTGCTGCTTTCACCCTATCGCCGACTGCGACAAGGTCTTCACCAATTCCCGCCTGCTGATAGCTGTTTATACTTCCACCCATCTCAAGCTCCCACTCCTGCTCTTCGCCCTGTTGATCTATAACGGACAGTATCAATCGTGGATGAGGATTGCGCCAAAAGACGGTAGTAACCTCTCCTTCAAGACGAAGAAGATTTTCGGCCAAATAAAGATCTGGATTATTGTTCGCACCGTGATGCGAATAAGCGGCAATTGGAGAACCTAAAACTACAACAATTAGCGCTTTAGCCATTACGGCCCTAAATATAGTGTTTTTCATGAATCCCCTAGAGACTACCTGAATTTATTGTCGGATCTAACCGCCAATGGACGAGTTTGCCACCTGATCATACAAAGATCTTGCTGGAAATTGGCCGTGTGACCACAAATTAATAATGGCCAACACTACGCGCTTAACTATAGATGAGACTTGCATAGCGAGCTATGATTGTTTTACCAGTTATCCCAACGGGTTTACAGGGTAAACCATCCTCTATTTTGGGGAGCGCTGGGAAAACCAATCTAGTTTCTATTTGATTCAGGGAAACCCAATGAAAATCGACTCTTTAAGCTACGCTCGAATTCTTACCCTAAGCAGCCTCGCGGTATTGGCTGCTTGTAGCAATGACACAACTACGACAACAAACTCCCCAGCGAATACTGAAGCGGCTTCCTCTGAAGTAATGGCTTGTGCGGATCTATATCTGACCAATGGCCGGTTCTTCTCTATGCAAGAACTTCCCAGCAGCTTAGACGGCGTGACTCAGAGTGACTTCAACAGCATGCGCATTAGTGAAAACCGCATTGTAGAGGTGGGAGATAATTTGACCGCGCCAGACTGCGCTAGAAATATTAACCTGGATGGGCAGACCGTAATCCCAGGTTTAATCGATGCCCATATGCACTTTGTACGTGCGACATTGCGACCCGGGTATGACACCCGTGAGCTAGAGTTAAGCAGAAGTATTTCCGAAGCGATGGCGATGGTCGCTGCTAAAAGCACTGCTATGGCTGAAGCGGGAATTTCCACAGACGAGTGGATTACCTTTATCGGTGGCTGGGATCCGATTCAATGGGAAGAAAATGCTATTGGTTCTGGCCGTGACAACGGACCGGAATCAATATTTCCAACTCTCGAACAGATGGATGCAGCGGCTGGTGACTATCCCTTTTATATTCACCTGCGGTCCACTGAAGAGGCCTTTGCCAATAGCCTGGGAGTGGCAAGACTCAAAGAACTGGCCGCCAATACTGAAGACGCAGTCGATCCAGAAATCAATGAAACGACCGGGTTTTTGGCAAACTCCACTGCTTCCTTCAATTTGATTAAGCAGGACAGTGAGACAAGGGACCAGGCCCTACGTGTTATGCGGGGTTTTAACAGTGTTGGCTTGACCTCCGTTGTAGATGTCGGCGGCAGCATTCGCGGCACCGGCGCACAATACTTTGATGTCACTTCCCACTACGCAACCATAAAAGGGCTCTATGACGAAGATGAGCTAAGCATCCGCGTGCGCTCACGGATTCAGGGCGATCTAATCACGCCAGTAGAAAACTATGAAGCCTTGGCCCAATCGGTCGAGGCCAACTTTGGCAGCGATAGCGACAGCATGTTTAAGGTGATCGGCTTAGGTGAAGATCTGGGCAATATCCAGGTCAATGGCTTACAAGCAACGATGGAAATGGCGCTATCAAATGGCTGGACCGTTGGCAGACATGCCGCGAGAGCCACAGATATTGAAACCTTTCGTGCGGCGACACTCGCAACTGGAGAGAGCACACGTTTTATTATGGAACACTCTTACCCTCGTCAGGAAGAACTGGACCTTATTCAAGAGTACGGATATGAAGATGTTGTTGCCGCTAACCTGGCAATTCACCCATTTCTGGGAAGAGGTGCAGCCGGTACAGTATGTAACGGCACACCATACCGCAGCCTGACTGAACTGGGATTACAGGCGGGTATTGGATCAGACAGCACCAATGCGCAACCCAGTAACCCTTGGGTACATATCTATCACATGGTAACCGGCTTAGACGTTAAGGGCTTTGCCTCTAACGCCGGGGGCTTTATCGCCGACGGAGCCAGAGATGGCGGAGATTTGAATTGCCCTGACGAAACTATTAGTAGAGCGCAAGCAATACAGCTATATACAAAAGGCAGCTCTTGGTTAGCCAGTGCAGAACAAGACTATGGCGTATTGGAGTCTGGAAAATTAGCCGATTTGATAGTGCTAAGTGACGACATTTTCTCAGATTCGGTATCCGATGATGAAATACAGAGTATTAAATCGCTGATGACTCTTGTCGATGGAAAGATCGTTTATCTTGACGACAACGCACCATTTTCGGCGGCGGTGAACTAATAACCTATTAGCGAATACTCTAAATAAAAAGGGCTACCCGATTGGGTAGCCCTTTTTATTGCAACTTTTCAACGCGGCCCTTTTAATAAAACCCGAAAATTGATTCCGAATTTGCGTCTTAATCTACTAACTAGTGATGCATTGGAGCCGGGATTTCCGGAGCAGTAAAAAAGAGTAGTCGAGACGACTCGGTGTAATCACCTTCAATAGCCATCAAAGCAAGAAATACCAGAAGGCAGAGTGGCGGCACCAAAATCGCTGTGATCAGCGCCATGCGCTCCCAGGCCATATGCATAAAAATTGAGATGATCAACCCTGCTTTAAGAAACATAAAGAGAAGGATTAATGACCAACGCAAATATCCCTGAAAATTAAAATAATCTACTAAATAAGAAAATGTACTGAGAACAAAGAGCAATAACCAAATCCACAGGTAAAGTGCGATCGGGTGTTGATCAGTAGCAGAGTCCGACATATTTCCCCCTTACCAAAGGTAGAAGAATGCAAAGATAAATACCCAGACCAAATCGACAAAATGCCAATAGAGGCCAGCAATCTCAACAATTGCATATCCTTTCTTTTCATAATCGCCGCGATGAACTTTGCGGGCCACAATTGACAAATAAATCACGCCTGCTGTCACGTGTAGTCCGTGAAACCCGGTAATCATAAAGAACGCAGCACCAAACTGAGCGGCACCCATAGGGTTGCTCCATGGCCGAACACCCTCTTCAACAATAAGTTTGGTCCACTCAAAGGCTTGCATACCAACAAAAGAAGCGCCAAGAAGTGCAGTAGCCGCCATCAGCCACACTACCTTTTTGCGATCGCCACGATAGGCAAAGTTAACCGCCATAGCCATGGTGCCGCTACTGGTGATTAAAATGAAGGTCATGATGGCAATCAATACCAAGGGTATAGAGTTGCCGGCAATAGTCAGTGCAAATACTTCACTGGGTATAGGCCAAGGCACCGGAGTAGATATTCGTACCGTCATATAACCAATAAGGAAGCAGCTGAATATAAAAGTATCGCTGAGCAGGAATATCCACATCATGGCCTTACCCCAAGGCACATGAAAGGTTTCTCGATCAGATGCCCAATCAGCAACAGCACCTTCTGATCCGCTTTTAAGTATCGCCTGTTCCGGCGTCGGCATACTCATTGACGTCTCCATCAGGTGGACACCAAGATAGCAAATAGCATTAGCCAGACTACTAAGAGGTAATGCCAATAAACTGAACAGAGCTCAACCGTAAGCTGTAAAGACTGCGCCGATGCTCCCCCTTTGATTTTTTTCAGGGTTAGCCCCCAAACTACCAAACCACCTATCAAATGAAATCCATGAACGGCGGTCAGCAGATAGAAAAAAGCGCTTGCGGGATTGCTTAACGAGTATTGCCCGGACGCCTGCATTTGCCCCCAAGCCACCATTTGCCCCGTTAGAAATGCTAACGTCAGCAGCCCGCCGAAGATCAAAGCTAATAAGAGTTTCTGTTGATTGTCTCGTTTAGCCAAGGCTCTCGCCCACTGCATGGCAACGCTACTTAATATCAAAAGGCCTGTGTTCAGCCACAGCAAGCCTGGTTCAGCTACCGAATGCCAGTCACCGCCATGGCTGGGATTCATACGCATGTTGTAGGCAGTAAAAAACAGCAGGAACAGACTGGTGATAACTCCCAGCAGAGCATAGAAGGCCACCTTGGCAGCTGGAAGGTCAACAGTCTGGATATCGCGTAGATGCGAACCACCGCCAGCTTCCTCCCAGGGCATTGCGGTTAAGTGGCGAACAATTAGACCCCACACCACAACAGAGCAGAGTAACGCTATGGCTAGGGTAATCGGATTCAATGATCTTCCTCTGGATGAGCTGACATCTCTTCGAGAGAGTCTTCTCCATTATGAGGTTCGTTCTGAGGGATAAAGTCGGTCGCGTGACCGGGAACGCTGTAGTCATAGGCCCAGCGATGGCACACCGGTAGTTCCGCTCCCCAGTTGCCGTGCTTAGGCGGAGTGTCTGGCGTTTGCCACTCTAAACTGGCAGCCTCCCAAGGGTTCGAACCGGCTTTCTCGCCGTGCTTCAAACTCCAGAAAAGATTGAAGAGAAACAACAACTGCACAACCGCCACAATAAGCGCCGCGACCGTAATACTAATATTTATGGTCTGAACCGAATCCGGCATAAAATCAGATGTACCATTTGCAAAATAGCGCCGGGGAACTCCCAGAAAGCCCAGATAGTGCATCGGCAGGTATATGGAGTAAGTACCGAGAAAGGTTAGCCAGAAATGCCATTTCCCCATGGTCGTATTCAGCAAGCGTCCGGTAACTTTAGGAAACCAATGATAGATAGCAGCAAATAGCACCAAAACGGGAGATACCCCCATAACCATATGGAAATGCCCGACCACAAAATAGGTATCTGAAAGCGGCAAATCTACCGTTACATTACCTAAGAACAAGCCGGTCAAACCGCCGTGCGTAAAGGTAAATATAAAGCCAATGGCAAAAAGCATGGGCACGGTAAAGCGAATATTGCCGCGCCAGAGGGTAAGCACCCAGTTGTAAACTTTAATGGCCGTAGGGATCGCAATAATTAGGGTGGTGGTAGCAAAAAAGAATCCGAAATAAGGGTTCATGCCACTCACATACATATGGTGCGCCCATACTACGAAGCTAAGGGCGCCAATCGCGACAATGGCCCAGACCATCATGCGGTAACCAAAAATGGCTTTGCGCGCATGCACACTAAGTACATCAGAAACCATGCCAAAGGCCGGTAGCGCTACGATATAAACTTCTGGGTGGCCGAAAAACCAGAACAGATGCTGGAACAATATAGGGCTGCCGCCGGTGTAGCCAGCATCGGCCCCCATAGAAAGTACCGCCGGCATAAAGAAGCTTGTACCCAGCGTCTTATCCAGCGTCATCATAATGGCGCTTACTAAAAGTGCCGGAAAAGCCAACAAACCGAGAATAGTGGCGGTAAATATTCCCCACACGGTGAGCGGCATGCGCATCATGGACATACCCTTACAACGCGCCTGTAATACCGTAGTGACGTAGTTCAGACCCCCCATAGTAAAGGCAATAATAAAAACGCCAAGGGATATCAGCATCAAGAGAATACCGTAATCTGCGCCGGGTGTACCCGGCATAATCGCCTGCGGCGGATAGAGCGTCCATCCAGCACCTGTGGCCCCTCCCGGAACAAAAAAGGATGCGAGTAAGATCAGAACTGACAGCAGATACACCCAATAACTGAGCATATTTAGATAGGGGAAAACCATATCCCTTGTGCCACACATCAGTGGAATTAGGTAGTTACCAAAGCCGCCGAGAAAAAGTGCGGTTAAAAGATAAATCACCATTATCATGCCGTGCATGGTGACAAACTGAAGATAGTTACTCGGATTGATAAAGGTAAAGCTTTCAGGAAAAGCCAGCTGCAACCGCATCATTCCGGAAAGAACTAAAGCTAAGAGACCAACAGAAAGCGCCGTCAACGCATACTGAATAGCAATTACTTTGTGATCCTGACTCCAAACATATTTGCTAATAAAACTCTGAGGGTCATGCAGAGCATGAGGGTCGTCAGAATCTGCAATTGGTGTGTAGACCATCAGTTAGATACTCCTATCAATTCAGGCTTATTCGGAAGGTGCCAACGTGTTGATATAGGACACCACATCTCGGATATCCCGATCGTCGGTGAGCATAATGGACAGCTGCGTCATCTGGTCGCCGCCAAAATCGAGCGGATGGTAGCCACGCAACCCATTTTTAAAGTGCTGTAGCTGACTGACCATGTACCAGTCGCTCATCCCGGCTAGGCGAGGACCTTTTTGCTGCCAAATCCCCATTGCATCCAGGCCATGACAAGCCGCGCATGTGGTATACAGCCAGCCTCCCCGCTCAGCATCGCCCTCAACGGTTTGAGGTGCAGGGCGGTCCGGCAGGTCTTGCACATGAGAAATTACGTTTCTTACGGAATTGTCGTCCGTTAGGGTTGCCATCATTGCGGCCATTTGTGGGCCAAATACATCACCCTCTTGGGTTCCGCGAATACCTTGCTTGAAGTTATTTATCTGCAGCTGCATATACCAAGCAGACTGTCCGGAAATTTTTGGAGAGCCCAACTGCTGATTGCCCTGCCCGTCTGGGCCATGGCAGGCCGCGCAAAGACCGTAAAGTGCTTGGCCAACAATGGGGTTGGCTGCTGGTAAATTTGCAGTTTCTTCGTAAGTAACCTGTTGGTCGACCCAAGTTTGATAATCCTCGGCCTCATCCACCACAACACGTCCACGCATAGCGTAATGCGCAATTCCGCAAAGCTCTTCACATAAGATTTCAAACTCCCCGATTCTAATTGGCTCAAACCAGAGATAGGTCACCATGCCCGGCACCATATCCATCTTCACTCGCATTTGCGGCACAGCGAAATTGTGCAAAACATCTTTGGATCGGAGTAATACTTTAACCGGTTCGTGCAAAGGCAAATGTAATTCGCCATTGTTGATAAGAACGTCGTCTGCGCCATAAGGATCGCTGGGATCCATGCCAAATGGGTTTTCGACTCCCATATGGCTGACATCTGTTTTACCGAATGTTTCGTCTTCTCCAGGTAAGCGGAACGACCAACGGAATTGTTCAGCTACTGCCTCGATTTCGTGTGCCTCGTCGGGAACGTTTACAAAATTCCCCCACACCAAAAGGCCGGGCGCTAGCATGGCACACACGCCTATCGCAGTAAGCCAAGTTAATCCCCACTCAAGGCGCTTACTTTCTGGCTGGTAGTGGGCTTTGCGGTCCGCCCGATAACGGTAACGAACACATACATAGGCGAGAAATAGATTTACTGCGACAAATACAAAGCCGGTAACCCAAAAGGTGATAGTGATGGTGTTATCTACTTCAACCCAATTAGAAGCGATGGGTGTTAACCACCAAGGGCTTAAGAAGTGAAAGAGAATCGAACCGACAACTAGAAGAACCAGAACGACAGCAATCAGCATCGTTTTCTCCTTTTCGTCGACTCATGCGCGACAATAAAGTGCCCGCGCGGCGATGAATTTGCAGCGTCGTGTTGGAAAACCGACCAGTCATACTTCGGCATGATCGGGTGTTGCCATACTATATATATGTACAAGCTTCACCCCCCCTTTGAACATAGAATCCAAAGATTTGCTGAAGGGATACTACAACATGATTGTCCAAAACTTCAAATTTGGGGCTTAGCTAGAGAAATCAAATTTGAGCATTCCCTAGAAAATACGCACTAATTCGGTGCAAAAATACCTAATTTGAAAAAACTTTCTATCCTTCTATAAATCCTTAAAAATCAGTGTCATCCGACCATATAACCGAGTCCGAAAATCACACTCACCGATGCTTTACAATATGGTCGCAACAGGTGCTGCAAATTAGCAAGGGGATAGTATGAAAAAACGTGGTTACTCGGTCATTTTCTCATTCGTCATTGGATTAGCCGTCTTTTGCACAGCCGCTTCGAGCTTTGCTCAAAATGAACCGCAGCGCGTTATCGAACATATTGCCGGCGATGTCTATAGAGCCAACAACAACAATCACAATACCGCTTTTATGGTGACCCCTGATGGCATCATCCTAGGAGACCCGATTAATACTGCTTTCTCGGAATGGTTGAAAGAAGAATTGCAGACACGTTTCGACCTTCCGGTTCGATACGTTATATACAGCCACAATCATTGGGATCACGCATCTGGAGGTGCGGTGTTTGCTGATACGGCCAAATTTGTCGGCCACCGGAATATGCTCGATTATCTTGCCATGCCAGCCGACTCAACAACTTTGGCTGACGTCATAGGGCAATACGCGCCAATTGCGGCACTAGATTCAAACGGTGACGGCTACGTGGACCGTAACGAAGTCGGGGAAAATATACCCGAATTACAGTTCACAGCATTCGATGCCAACAACGACCGGATGCTCAGCGGAGCTGAGATTGCTCGAGGCCCATTGGCATTTGTTCAGGCTCCAACTATTACCTATACAGACCAGATTGAGATCCGGTTGGGCGAAAAGCGGGCAGTTGCCACCTGGGTCGGTGAAATGAATCACACATTCGATATGAGCCGAATCACTTTCCCCGACGATCAGGTTATGTTCGTAGTGGATTACATCACCTTCGACCGACTTCCATTCCGGGAGATGGACTTCGAAAATGGCATGTATCCAGAATGGATGGCTGCAATAAGAGACACGGAAGAACTATCTAAGAACTATGACTACGTAACCGCCGGGCATGGCCCATTAGGTAATTCGGCCGCTATCGCTGAACTACGCATTTATTTCGAGCAGCTTGAAAGTGCAGTTGCCAGCGCCATTGCCGATGGTCAGTCTTTGCAACAGATGCGAGCCAGTATCGAAATCCCTGACTACGCCGATTGGTCTGGTTACAACTGGCTAGACGAGAATGTTCTCGGCATGTATCACTTCCTGACAGACTGAGCCCTTAAAAAATATGGCTAGACCTTTACGAATGCTTTGCTTCGCCTTGTTACTCGCGAGCAGCTCACTTCAGCTCGCGAATGCACAGCCGTTTGGCTCACTCGGTCGCGGACCAGTGCAAAACAACCCGCCAGCGACTGAACTTATCATCGCGCGGCTTCATTTCGGCACCAACGGCAATATCAGGCATTCGGGCTGGTCTCACAACTACCCGTGGTCGGATCGAGAGATAAATAGCTTTCTGAAGCGGAAAACCTCAATTGACGTAGATGAATTTTCCTATCGAATCGTAGAGCTGGGAAGTGATGAGGTATTTGATTATCCCTTTGCCTACGTATCAGAGCCTGGCGAGATGCAGCTCACTGAACAGGAAGTTCATAATCTTCGTGAATACATAATCCGTGGGGGCACCATTATCATGGATGACTTCGATGGTGACTGGCAGTGGGATCAAATGGAGTCTCAAGTTCGCAGAGCCTTTCCTGACCGGGCTCTTCTGCCTATAGACGAGGGCCATGTTCTATACAGCGCGCATGAGACTCTGGAAAACCTACAAGCCATGTCTCAATACGTGCCCGGCAACGACATTACCTATTACGGCCTCTACACCGATGATGGCCGCCTAGCGATAATGGCTGGACACAACAATGATCTTGCGAATTTCTGGGATTGGTACAGCGATGGATCTATGCCGCTAAAACCTTCAACCGATGCGTTTCGATTAGGCACAAATGCGGTTATTTATGCCATGACACATTGATTTACCATCCCATTAAGAGGATGGACATAAGCAACTCCCTGTCGCTTAGTTAGATTTCCAAAACGTTCGAATAGTTAGTTATTCTGCGGTCGAGGTGCCGGAGGGGCACCATCGGCAAAGGGTCTTGGAAGAGTGGTCTGCTCCAACCCAGCCCATTCCGTTCGCAATTCCCAGGTTTGCAGCTCACTAATTACGCTACCGCATTCCTCAAAGCTGAGGTCCCGCATAATGTGAAGAGGCCGACCACCACCACCGGGCAGAACAAAAGAACCAGCCGTCAGGCAAAGTTCCGGACTCATATCAGAGGTGATTTTTCCTGCTTCGCCTAGAGTAAATCCTTGAGTTTCTCGATCATCGCAGGTTTCAACAGAAACGAACGAGCCCGGTCTTGGCTCGTAAATAGTCATACATAAATCAGGAAAACCAGACATTCTAAATTCATTGTTGTCGTGGATGCTTTCCACAAAAAAGCCCTGATCCAATGCTACACCTTCACCCTCATAGGTATAGCAAGTGTGCCCATGCACGCCACCTACGGGTTCCGCATTTGCTCGGGAACCGCGAAGGTCTAGGCACCAGCCTCTGTCTTCTTCAAGCGCAGCGACCAATTTCACCTCCGCTGAGGTTTGAGCCGTCAGGCTGGTGGCGAAAAATATAAATAACATGCTTGCGAGTACTGGTAATTGTTTCATGTTCTTTTAGCCCCGTAACTGATTGTAAAATAAGGTTTCTATAACTCTATGATGTAGGCGACTACATCGGCTAAGGCCTGATCCGTTGTCAAAATCTTGGCCATTGCCGCCATCTGCTGCCCAGTCACATCATCGGGGTGAGCCCCCCGGATACCATCCCTAAAGTACATCAGCTGCCTTTCCATATAGATTGCTGACAGATAACTGAGATTACCCGCACCCAAAAGCTCATTGCCGGCACCTTCAGTTCCGTGACATATGACACAGACGGAATTGTAAGTCGTTGCACCAGCTTCGGCATCGCCCGTTATAGATGGATCAAGGCCTGCATAGGGTGAATCCCAGATAAAGGGTCTATCGCCAATTGCGTTTCTAGCCATTGGTAATCCTGGCTCTAATCCTGCAATGTACTCAGAGATGCTATTAACTGTGAAATCATTTCTAATCATAGGTGTACTGCCGTGCATCACCTTTCCGGGTATATCCTCATCGGAATAGCCTCGAAGACCATTCCTAAAGTTGTATATTTGCTTTTCTATATACCAGGCTTCAAGACCAGCCAAGGCAGGACCATCACGTCTATCGTTACCTTGGGCCTCAGCACCATGGCAGAATGTACAGGCGACATATAATTCCTCACCTGTGACTATTTCATTTATATTTTCCCAGGCGGTTTGCGGGATAGCGCTAGTGCTAACAGATAAAAGAAATACTACAGCTATTGATTGTAATCGATACATATTTTCCCCCAATTGATCTTCATTATAAACAGACCCCTGAGCCAATGTCATTAAGCATACAAAAGGGACATACTTCCAACTTTGTCACTAATGGCATGATAAGCCCATATTTTCATCAATTTAGAATCGATGCACTGACCTTGCATCGGATTGAATTGATCAGCGACTGAACAGGTAGACTGCACCGGAATCGTAGGCTGAATTGTCGCTTTGCTCACCACCGCTGCCGATGGCCGAACTGTCTTCAAAGCGGGCACCAATTGCCAGCACCGATCCATCGCTATTCAGACTCAGAGAGCTTCCAAACTCGTCAAATGCCTCAGCATTTGAGGCTTTGACATAGTCTTGTTGTTGCCACTCATCTCCGATTCTGGAGAAAATATAGACCGCCCCGGCGTCAATTGCCGAATTATCCTCCTGTGAACCATTCGGTCCTCGAGTGGCTCCATCTTCGAATTGCGCGCCCACGACCAAAGTCGCGCCGTCGCCGCTGAGGGCCAACCGGGCACCAAATACATCGTCAGCGTCGGTGTTCGATGCCTTGATATATGCCTGTTGCGACCAGATTTCGTCGTACCCCCAGACGTATACAGCTCCGGTCGATAGGTTCACCTCGCTATCAGGTCCGGGAAAGTTATTAACGCCAGTAGTTGTCCCATCTTCATCGAGTGCAGTGCCTACGACGGTTCTGCCATCGTTACTGATTGCAACGGATACACCCAGCGAATCGCCTCGCTCCGAGTTTGAAGCCTTCAGGTAGGCCGTCTGTATCCAGCTAGCATCTTCGAGATCGAAAATGTAGATGGCGCCACTGCCCCGAGATTCATTGTCTTGTTCAGTGTTCGTCCCGGCCAGAGAGCCGTCCTCATCGTAGCTACCCACCGCTAGCCTGCGGCCATTACCAGTCAACGAAACAGAATAGCCGAAGTAATCTTGGCCATCGGGATTCGACGGTTTGATGTATGCAGATTCTGCCCAGCTCTCACCACTGCGGTTGAACAGGTAAACGGCACCGGCCGTTAGTGCTGAATTATCGGAAGAATCGGAGTTAACGCCAGGCAGCCCGCCATCTTCGGCAACCGCTGAAACTGCGACTGTATTTCCATCTTCGCTGATCGCGACTGACGCCCCAAATTGGTCACCGTCAACGTATTCGTTTTCGGCTCCTAATTCACCGGTATTAGATGCTTTGATGTATGCCTGTTGTTCCCAACTATCACCATCTCTCTCAAAGAGGTATACGGCACCAGCTTGGGGAATAGAATCATCAGCTTGATCAGCGTCGACTCCCTTTCCGCCACCCGCCTCGAAGTGAGCAGATACCACCAGAGTGTCGCCGTTACCACTTAAGGCTGTCATAAAACCGAAATTATCGACAAACCCGGGGTTGGAAGCCTTGATGTAGGCTTGTTGCTCCCAGCTCTCTCCGTTTCGGGTGAAAACGTAGACAGCTCCTGAGGCATAAATGGAATCATCGCTCTGATCACCGTTTACGCCAACCGCACCACTACTTTCGTTAGGCGCCCCGACAACAAGCGTATTTCCATCTCCACTTATGGTGACAGCATCGCCAGCAATTGAACCGCCTGCGCCAAAACTATCCGCCAGACCCGTGTTTGAGGCTTTCAGATACGCGACCTGAGAAACGTCCGCAGCAACCTGCGACGCGATTACTAATCCCACCAGTGGTAGGAGTATTCGATAGTAGCTTTTCATTTCGATTAAGGAGTCTGGTCGGGTTCACTGGAAACGAAGTTTCTCGTTTTGAAGATTTGCTCGCCGGTATCGGTCATGACGACCTGCGCTCTTTCCGTAAGGTTTATAAAGGGTGCGCCGCTTTTGAGTTGCCGTCCCGTTAAGGTGACACGATCCCCAGGCTTCAATATTTCTCGGGTCCAGCCAAAATCGCTATTCATCCGGTTTGGATTACTGAACTCGGCGTGCCAGCGCACGGATTCTCCGCTCTCGTTTGTGACGTCCAGAATAAGTTGCGAGTGTGGATTGATAAACAGCAAAGTGACGACCGTACCGGTGAGGTCAATGACCTCTTCGATATAACGACCTGCATCACCGTGATGCGCGAATGCAGGAAGGGTCAAAAGGCTGACGGAAATCGCCAGTATAAGTCGATGCAGATGCCTCAAAGGCTTCATGTCAGAGCCACTCATTTTTGTCACTAGGAACCCCAACTATATAGGTAATTTTAGGAGTCATCACCCTACGACCGCATGGATGGCGGAAGTGCAGACTATGCAGGAGCAATTGTCTGCCTCAAATAGAGCCCGCTTCGAAATTTGGATTAAAAAAACGGCTATCCTTTCGGGTGACCCTCATACTGACCAACATAGAGCTGACAGAAAAAGGGCGTGCTGCAGCCCTAGGGGCCTGCGGCAGCAGAGGTCAGAAGTTATAGTGTGGCGTTTAGCCCTTTAGACAATCTACTGGGTGAGAGTGCTATCAGACTAGACGGCTTAATCCGGCAAACAGAGCTTTCGAGCGAGACTGAAGTGACATAATACGCCGCTACGGTCTTCCAATGCGCCCGAATCCAGAGGGAGTCGAAACGGCAGTGACTTGATCCAGCCGGTCACCGCGCTGTACTCCGATTCTGAAAGCAGGTTGGTCGATCCCTGCTGGAGCTCCACTCGTCGTAGCTGCCCGTCGTCATCGATATCCAATTGTAACCGCAGCGTTCTCGTATCCCGGTAACCTCTTCTAAGATCCGGAGCTTGGGGTATCAAACTTGCCAGAGTCAGAGGCTCAGGTTGCGTGACTCGGGAAAGTAAATCAGGGGATTGAGAAAGCGCCGCTTCCCATACCTTAGCGTACCATTCCTGAGCCTTGGCAATCTCGCCTGTCATAAGAAACCAATCTCCTAGTCTCAGCCAGTCATTCGGCGCAGCAAATTCGAGTTGTGCCTCGAGCAGTGCTGACCTCTGTTCGCGCGCATCAGAAAAAGCATTGTTGCAACGATTGAAGTATGGACGGAGCTGTTCACTATCCAGCAGGGGAGCGTCACCTTCAGAAGCTCCTCCCGGCGAGCTAAATATCATCTCTGAATTCGAGTCGAGAACGGACGTTGCCAGCACCCGCGGCAATGACCGCTGGCAAAGCTCTTCAACCAGTCCCGCATTTGTTCGGCCCAGTGGTATCTCTCCGGAGCTGACCCCGCGATACCCGACACTGTCCATCAGTCTGTCGATGAAGCGTTCGAGCTGCAAGGTGGAAGCGAGCGTCGCCAGCGTAATCTCTGGATCCGACAAAACATGTTCTTCACCTGATTCGAGCGCTTGATTGAGATATTTTAGGCTAGCCTGAAGATGCTCCGTGGGCTCATCATCAGTGGACTCATTTGCGGCTTGATGATCACCAATGGTTTGATATCGGGTCCCAAGTGACAGCTCGATTTCGGCAACTTCGATACTACCGGTCTGCTCGAAGGGAAGATCAACTAGTCGTGCCTGCAATGCTGATATCTCATCTGCGGATGACTGCGGCTCGCCCAATTGGGCGAGTAGTGTGCCTGATATAGCGATCGGTAGCAGGAAGCCAATCAGTAGAGTCCGGATAATTGTGGTCATACGCACCTCCCGAGATAGAGCCGATTCGGCTGCAGCGCTAGCCGGAACGTTGCTTGCACAAAATGCTGCTCCTACGGAGGGTCAGAACGACTCTATCCAGATAGAGGAGATAGTTGTCCAGGCAAGCGCAATATTCTCACAGTTGTTAGCTCGCGTGGAAAATGCCCAGCGTGCCGTATTTACAGCCTATAACGACCTCAATCAAGATAACTATTACGACATCAAGTGCCGATTCGTCACACCTTCTGGGTCACATATCGTCGACCGAGTGTGTGAACCAGCTTTTGTCGAGCAGCTACAGAGTGCAGCCACCCAAGATCTACTCGACGAATTTGGAAACCCCGCTGCACTGGATGAGCTGATTCGTGAAGCGTCAGTGACCATCGAAGCCAACATGCTTGCGCTGGCCAACGAACATCCCGAATTTCTGCAACAGACACGCGAATACATGCAGCTAAGCGACGAATACGAGCAATTGAAAGAAGAGCACTGCGAGGGCAAGATTTTTTGTTGGCTCAACGCCCCTCTCCCGCCAGTAGCACAAATTCCACAAGACTAAAGGCTTTGGGTGGCGTTTGCGGGTCTCCCTATGAACTTTGCAGAATCAGACACGCCCGTGAGCTGATCTACTCGCCACACATTCCAACCTCGATTTTTGGCTTCGATCCCGAGGCGGCTCGCACATTCCTGCCGGCATCTGACTAAATTATTAATCTAAATC
>CAJXYP010000003.1 GCA_913063225.1 uncultured Cellvibrionales bacterium | reverse complement strand
TTTATTTTAATTGGCTCCGTCTGCTGGGCTCGAACCAGCGACCCATTGATTAACAGTCAATTGCTCTACCAACTGAGCTAAGACGGAATCTTGAGGTCGCGTATCTTATAGACGCGCTCCAAAAGGGTCAATAGACTAACGGTACCTTCAGAGAGCATTTTTTCATTGAGCAATAGAGAGTTCGAATTAACATCAAAATATCAGCCTGCTGGTGATCAGCCTGAGGCGATTAAGCAGCTGTTAGAGGGCCTAAATGACGGTTTGACTAGCCAAACCCTCTTGGGTGTTACCGGGTCAGGTAAAACCTTCACAATCGCAAATGTGGTGGCCGAATCAAATCGGCCTGCCATTGTTCTTGCCCACAATAAAACACTGGCTGCTCAACTTTACGGCGAATTTAAAGAGTTTTTCCCACGCAACTCCGTAGAGTATTTTGTTTCCTACTACGATTACTATCAACCTGAAGCTTATGTGCCAGCTTCAGATACATATATCGAGAAGGATGCTTCGATAAACGAGCACATCGAGCAAATGCGATTATCTGCTACCAAAGCTTTGATGGAGCGTCGTGACGTTATCGTTGTGGCTACGGTATCGGCAATTTACGGGTTAGGAGATCCAGACGCCTATCTCAAAATGATGTTGCATTTGGTTAGAGGAGATTTGGTAAATCAGCGATTTATTTTGTCTCGATTGGCCGAGTTGCAATATACCCGCAACGATACAGATTTCCGTCGCGCCACTTTCAGAGTTCGCGGAGATATTATTGACGTATTTCCCGCTGAATCCGATGAGCTCGCCGTTCGTATCCAGTTGTTTGACGAAGAATTGGAAAAAATTACTCTCTTTGATCCGCTGACGGGCGAGTCTCGAGGGGACGTTCCAAGAATAACTATTTATCCAAAGACCCATTACGCGACTCCACGAGAGACCATTTTGAAGGCGGTCGATTTTGTCGCCTTGGAGCTGGAAGATCGGTTAAAGGTACTACGCGAGCAAGATCATTTGGTTGAAGCTCAGCGTCTCGAGCAGAGAACTCGCTATGACTTGGAAATGATGAGGGAGTTGGGCTACTGCAATGGCGTAGAGAACTATTCTCGCTATCTGTCAGGGCGCGCTCCTGGTGAGGCACCGCCCACCTTATTTGATTACTTGCCAAATGATGCTCTGGTAGTGGTCGACGAATCCCACGTGACTATTCCGCAACTGGGGGCAATGTACAAAGGCGATAAATCACGCAAAGAAACACTAGTGAACTATGGTTTTAGATTGCCTTCGGCGATGGACAATCGGCCAATGATGTTTGAAGAGTGGGAAGCGCTTTCCACTCAGTTGATTTTTGTGAGTGCTACGCCGGGCAAATATGAAGCTGCACATGCTGGTGCGGTTGTTGAACAAATAGTGCGACCGACTGGTTTGTTGGATCCCACTATAGAAATTCGACCTGCCTCCACCCAGGTTGGAGACGTACTTTCCGAGATCCATAAAAGCGTCGCCAAAAAACAGCGCGTATTAATTACGACTTTGACCAAGCGCATGTCGGAAGACCTAACTGAATATCTGGCTGAACAGGGCGTAAAAGTTCGTTATTTGCATTCAGACATAGATACTGTCGAAAGGGTAGAGATTATTCGGGATCTACGCCTCGGAGAGTTCGATGTATTAGTTGGTATCAATTTGTTGCGCGAGGGCTTAGATATGCCTGAAGTAGCGCTTGTGGCGATACTTGATGCAGATAAAGAGGGTTTTTTGAGGTCAGATAGGTCCCTTATCCAAACCATGGGCAGAGGCGCTCGTAATGTGGACGGTAGAGCTATTCTTTACGCAGATCGAATTACTGATTCGATGAAGCGAGCCATAGCCGAAGTTGATCGTCGACGCGATATACAGATCGCAAACAATAAGGCGCTTGGAATCGTGCCTAAGACTATCTTTAAAGACGTTGCGGATATCCTTGAAGGCGCTCGAGTTATTCCCGGCAAAAAGGGGCGAAAGTCAAAAGGCCGCGTAGCCGAACCTCAGGCCAGCTATCTGGCAGAATCCCGAGACGCCGTTACGCCGAAAGCTATTGCCGGGCTGGTTACCAAGTTAGAAAACCGCATGTATGACCACGCGCAAAATCTTGAATTTGAACAAGCGGCAGAGCTAAGGGATGAGGTTGGCAAGTTGCGGGACAAGCTTGTTAGGTTGAGTTAGTCGAGTCTCCACTAGGTCGTTGTTATTTGGGGCGTTAGTCGCTAGAATCGCGCGCCTTAATGGCTTAGGCCTAAAGGTTTAAAAAGTTACTGTACGACCGTAGCTCAGTTGGTTAGAGCACTACCTTGACATGGTAGGGGTCGGTGGTTCGAATCCACTCGGTCGTACCATTTATTCTTTCTCGCAAGGCGAGGAGAGAATAAATGAAGTTTACAAGATAAGAAGCACTTGGTTCGACAAAATGCACTGCATTTTGGACGACTGAGTTAAACGAAGTCGTCCGGAGGGTGAAAAAGTCGATAGGCTTTTGAATCAATCTACCCGGTCGTGGCAATTTATCGGACTTTCTACTGGTTTTTATAGCTACAATTAATTATCACGTGACCTCTCGTATGGGCCACCACTGAAAGGAAAAGCATATGCCTACTATCACTCTCCCTGATGATTCAAAGCGCCAATTTGACGCTCCAGTTTCCCTATTGGAAATTGCCCAGGATATCGGCCCGGGCCTTGCAAAAGCTGCCCTCGGTGGCGTCATCGATGGCAAACAGGTAGATCTATCTTTTTTGATTGAGCAAGACGCTCAAGTATCCATTATTACTGATAGATCTCCCGAAGCACTTGAGATAATTCGTCACTCCACCGCCCACCTTTTGGCTCAGGCGGTGCAAGACCTGTTCGAGGGCGCACAGGTAACTATCGGTCCAGTAATAGAAGATGGGTTTTTCTATGATTTTTCTTATGAGCGGGCGTTTACTCTAGACGACTTAGAGAAAATCGAAACGCGCATGCGTGAAATAAGCGAACAAGACTTGCCGGTTCAACGCAAGGTAATGAGCCGCGAGGCGGCCGTAGCAAAATTTTCCAAGCTTGGTGAAGACTACAAAGTAGAAATTATCAATGATCTTCCCGGTGACGAGGAAATATCCCTTTACAGTCAAGGTGACTGGATGGATTTATGTCGTGGGCCTCATGTTCCGAACACCGGAAAGCTCCAATTTTTCAAGCTTATGAAAGTTGCTGGTGCCTATTGGCGTGGTGACTCCGATAACGAAATGCTAACGCGTATTTACGGTACAGCTTGGTCGAATAAGAAGGAACTGAAAGCCTATTTATTTCGCTTGTCAGAAGCAGAAAAACGCGATCATCGGAAGTTAGCCAAAAAGTACGACTTGTTTCATATTCAGGAAGAAGCACCGGGTATGGTGTTCTGGCATCCAAAGGGTTGGAGTATCTATTCAACTATCGAAGAATATATGCGCCGGGTGCAATCTGACAATGGCTATGAAGAGATAAGGACTCCGCTAATGGCTGATCGCAGCCTTTGGGAAAAGTCCGGTCATTGGGAGAAGTTTCGCGAAGACATGTTTGTGGTTGAGTCCGAAAGCCGAGACTATGCCGTTAAACCCATGAACTGTCCCTGTCATGTTCAGGTATTCAATCAAGGGTTAAAAAGCTATAGAGATTTACCACTGCGCTTAGCTGAATTTGGTAGCTGTCACAGAAATGAAGCCAGCGGAACTCTGCAGGGACTAATGCGGGTTCGAGGTTTTGTTCAAGATGACGCGCATATATTCTGCACTGAAGCACAGATCCAAGATGAGGTTGCCACCTTTATCGACCTTTTGTATCAGGTATACGCCGACTTTGGTTTTGAAGAGGTACTGATCAAACTATCTACACGACCTGAAAAACGTGTTGGAAGTGAGGCAGACTGGGATAAGGCAGAAGAATCTCTAAAAGAAGCACTGGACGCTAAAAATATAGCCTGGGATTTACTGCCGGGAGAGGGCGCATTTTACGGTCCAAAAATCGAATTTTCTTTGAAAGATTGCCTTGGAAGAATCTGGCAATGTGGAACTATTCAGGTTGATTTTTCAATGCCAGGGCGATTGGATGCTCAATACGTTGCTGAGGATGGATCAAGACAAATTCCGGTGATGTTGCACCGCGCAATACTGGGTTCCTTTGAGCGTTTTATTGGCATTTTGATCGAACAATACGAAGGAGCATTTCCCGCTTGGTTGGCGCCAAAACAGGTTTCAATTCTGAATATTACCGACCGACAGGCCGATTATTCGCATAAAGTGGCAAATGACCTGAAAAAACAGGGTTTTAGAGTGGATACTGACTTGAGAAACGAGAAGATCGGCTTTAAAATCCGCGAGCACACAATACAGCGTATTCCTTACCTTCTAGTTTTAGGAGATAGAGAAGCTGAATCAGAGACTGTAGCGGTACGTAACCGAAGTGGCGAAGATCTCGGGTCCATGACCATAAATGAGTTTATTTCGTTGCTTCAGAAAGACGTGAGCCGCCGCGGTCGCATTGCTAATTAACTGGAGTATTGCTTATCAATCCAAGCCGAAAAGAAAGGCCTAAAATTAATGACGAAATCACCGCAGAAAAGGTGAGACTTGTTGGGCCAGAAGCAGAGCAGTTAGGTGTTGTTACTCTGGCTGAAGCTTTAAAAACAGCCGGAGAAGCGTCACTGGATTTGGTGGAAATTGCACCAATGGGTGAGCCGCCGGTCTGCAAGGTTATGGATTACGGTAAGTTTGTCTTCGAAGCGAAGAAGCAAAAAGCGGCTGCTAAGAAAAAGCAGAAGCAGATACAAGTTAAAGAAATGAAATTCCGTCCACATACGGACGTTGGAGACTATCAGGTAAAACTACGCAACCTGACACGTTTCCTTGAAGCAGGAGATAAGACCAAGGTGACTTTGCGGTTCCGTGGTCGTGAGATGGCTCACCAAGAGCTCGGAATGGACATGCTTAAACGTGTCGAAACCGATCTTGCGGAGATTTCCGCCGTCGAACAATTTCCTAAAATGGAGGGTCGCCAGTTAACTATGGTGCTGGCCCCTAAAAAGAAAAACTAGACGCCTAAACCGAACCGGCGAGTTCTTAACGAGTAAGCCGATTAGAAAATGAAGCGCTAATAAACTAATGAATGCGGAGAAGTAAAATGCCTAAGGCAAAAACACACAGCGGAGCTGCCAAGCGGTTTAAAAAAACCGGTTCTGGTAAGTATAAGCATAAGCACGCTAATAAGAGCCACATCCTTACTAAGATGACTACTAAACGTAAACGTCAACTGCGCGGAACAAGCCAGTTGAGTAAGTCAGATACGATCCATGTTGATCGTATGCTGCGCGCCAAGTAACAGAATAGGAGGATAAGAGATGCCCAGAGTAAAACGTGGTGTGACCGCTCGTCGACGTCACAAGAAAGTTCTAGATCAAGCGAAAGGTTATTACGGTGCCCGCAGTAGGGTTTACCGAGTTGCCAAACAAGCAGTTACAAAAGCAGGCCAATATGCCTACCGTGACCGCAAGGCAAAAAAGCGTACCTTTCGTCAATTGTGGATCGCTCGAATCAATGCCCAGTCTCGTGCTGAAGGTATTACTTATAGCCAGCTGATAGCCGGTCTTAAGAAATCAGGTATTGAACTTGATCGACGCGTTCTAGCCGATATGGCTATGAATGACAAAGTGGCTTTTTCTCAAGTAGTCGAGAAAGCAAAAGCCGCTCTAGTCTGATTGAAAGCTTGATTGGTTGATGAATAACCAAATCAAAAAATTAAGGAGTTAGGGGAACCCCTAGCTTCTTACAACGGAAGGGAGAGGGCTTTGCTCACTCCCTTTTTTTGTGAGAGAAGATGAACCAACTCAAACAGATAACTGAAGACCTGCTAGAAACCGTAGCAAACGCGCCAGACCTTAAGGCTCTTGAAACACTGCGTGTCGAAGCCTTGGGAAAGAAAGGCGCATTGACCCAATTGCTAAAGAGTTTAGGCGGCTTGCCACCCGAAGAACGACCTGCTGCGGGTGCAAAAATCAATGAAGCTAAAAGTGAAGTCCAGCAAGCCATAGAACTGAAGAAAGTTTCAATGGAGTCGGCTGCGATGGAAGCGCGCCTTTCAGCAGAGAAGATCGATGTAACCCTGCCATCGGGCGGTAACTCGCGCGGATCATTGCATCCAGTTACACGTACCTTGCGCCGTATTGAGGATCTATTCAGTCAGGCTGGATTTAGTATTGAAACGGGGCCTGAAATTGAAGACGATTTCCACAACTTTGAAGCCCTAAATATTCCAGCGGATCATCCTGCTAGGGCGATGCACGATACTTTCTATATCGATACCGGCAATACAAGTATTAGCCACGTGCTCCGCACTCATACCTCTCCAGTACAAATTCGTACTATGGAAACCCAGAAACCGCCGATTCGCTGTATATGCCCTGGTCGTGTGTATCGCTGTGATTCAGATGTTACGCATACGCCCATGTTCCACCAGGTTGAAGGGCTAGTAGTAGATAAGGGGGTGAGCATGGCTCACCTTCGAGCCTGCGTTAGTGATTTTCTGAACGGTTTTTTCGAGGGTGATTATCCTGTGCGGTTTAGACCGTCCTATTTCCCATTTACTGAGCCTTCCGCCGAGATCGATATGCAGTGTACGCATTGTTCTGGGGCTGGCTGTCGCATTTGTAAGCAAACCGGTTGGCTTGAAGTTGGCGGTTGTGGAATGGTTCATCCAAACGTCTTTAAATCTGCGGGCGTAGATCCTGAGGAATATTCCGGCTTCGCCTTTGGGATGGGCGTTGAGCGTTTAGCCATGCTGCGCTATGGCGTAACTGATCTGCGGTTATTTTTTGAGAATGACCTGCAATTTCTTAGGCAGTACTGATGAACAATAAAATGAGAACGAACTAATGAAGCTCAGTGAAGCCTGGTTGCGGACTTGGACCAACCCTAAAATCGATACAGCAACCCTGATTCATCAGCTGACTATGGCTGGTTTGGAAGTTGACTCGGTTGAGCCTGCTGCTGCGGATTTTAACGGTGTCGTAGTCGCGGAAATTACTGAAGTTGCTCCTCACCCAGATGCCGACAAACTTAGAGTTTGCAAGGTTGATACTGGTAAAGAGAGCGTACAAATAGTCTGTGGAGCTCCAAATGCAAGGGTAGGGCTCAAAGCCGCCTGCGCGATGGTTGGGGCAACACTACCGGGCGATTTTAAAATTAAAAAGGCAAAGCTGCGCGGAGTTGAATCCAGTGGCATGCTATGTGGGGCCGATGAAATTGGCTTTGAATCCAAAATTGATGGTTTATGGGAGCTACCTGAAACCGCTCCAGTAGGTCAGGATATTCGCGATTGGTTGCAGCTTGATGATCAGGTCATCGACGTGGATTTAACACCCAATCGAGCCGATTGCTTGTCCGTACTAGGTGTTGCGCGAGAGGTTGCTCTATTAAACGAAACCGCACTTACGCCTCCAGAGAATACCAAAGTCGAGCAGGCCTCAGATGTCAGCTTTGCGATATCTCTGAACGCACCGGAAGCCTGCCCGAGATACATGGCGCGCGTAATTCAGGCAGTTGATCTGTCTGCCAAGACTCCGCTTGAAATTCAAGAAAGATTACGCCGTGCAGGCATGCGAGTGATTGATCCGGTTGTGGATGTCACCAACTATGTAATGCTAGAACTCGGTCAACCGATGCATGCCTTTGATCTAGACCTGCTCGAAGGCAGAATCGATGTGAGAATGGCCAAGCAGGCTGAAAAAATCATCTTGCTAGATGGCAAAGAGGTGGAATTACAGTCAGACGTTCTGGTTATTGCTGATGATAAGAAAGCTTTGGCCATGGCTGGCATCATGGGTGGTGTCGGTTCAGGCGTATCTACTGAAACAACCAATATATTGTTAGAAAGTGCATTTTTTGCGCCCGCTGCCATAACCGGCAGAGCTCGTCGACATGGTTTGCATACTGAATCTTCCCATCGTTTTGAGAGGGGTGTCGATTCTGCGTTGCAGCGTCGTGCGATCGATAGAGCGACGGAGTTATTGCTACAAATTGTCGGCGGCAAAGCTGGTCCGGTGATTGAAGCAGTTAGCGAAGAAAACCTGCCGAGTTTGAACGCAGTGTCTTTACGGAAATCTCGATTGGAGCTTTTGATCGGTAGAAGCTATGAATCAAAAGAAATCCAACGAATATTATCTGGCCTCGGTTGTGAATTATTAAGTAGCACTGAGGAAGAGTGGCAAGTTCGGCCGCCATCCTGGAGGTTCGATCTTCAGTACGAGGTGGACCTGATTGAGGAAATCGCTCGGGTTGCCGGTTACGACAACATTCCAGCGATAGCAATTCCAGCAAATATTAGCCTTGGGCGGAGCCCTGAAAATAAGCTAAAGGCTACTCAAATAGTGGATCAGATGGTTTGCCGTGGATTTAGGGAGGTTATAACCTACAGTTTTATTTCTCCTGAATTAGCAGATCAAATATCTGAATCTTCGCATCAAGTAGCTGTGCAAAACCCTTTGGCCTCGGATATGAGCGTTATGCGCCCGTCGATGTTACCGGGGCTATTGGAAACCGCAGCGCGGAACCTTGCGCGGCAGGAACCACGATTGCGTATATTCGAATCTGGCCTAAACTTCGCTTCACCTAACGCAGATAAAAGCGATATCAAGCAGACCCTAGGTCTCGCCGCACTAATATGTGGTACCGAAAATCCAGAAAACTGGACTGATAAAGCAGTGGATGTGGGCTTTTATCAGTTAAAGACAGAATTAGATGCACTGGCACGCCAAACTAGCAAAAAGCTGGAATACGTCGTTCAAAATGACGCCGACTACCTTCATCCCGGGCAATCTGCCTCGGTTTTGTTAGATGGAGTAGAAATCGGGAAAATAGGTGCGGTTCATCCTCAGCTTCTACAGAGTATGGACATAGGCGTGGCCACCTATGTCTTTGAAGTTGATCTACAGCCCTTACTGGGCGCACAGGTGCCGGGATTTCAAGCGCCCACTAAGTACCCGGGAGTACGACGGGATATTGCGGTTATTTTGGACCGGGATATAGCGGCCAGCAGACTAATTGATGAGATAAAACTAGCCTCATCTGACCTATTAACAAACATCAGGCTGTTTGATATATATACGGGCCAGGGTATTGATTCCAATCAAAAAAGTGTTGCCGTGGGCTTGACCTTTAGGCATTCTTCGCGCACCCTACATGAAGATGATGTAAATGCAGCAGTTAAAGAAATTGTCGCAGTACTTGAACAGCGTTTGGACGCACAACAGAGATAAGACTATATGTCTGATGCCCTAACAAAAGCCGGAATAGCAGAGATGCTATTTGAAGACCTCGGGCTAAATAAGCGCGAAGCAAAAGATATTGTGGAGTGCTTCTTTGAAGAGATAAGGCAGTCTCTTGAGAACAACGAATCGGTAAAACTTTCTGGGTTTGGAAACTTCGAACTTAGGGATAAAACACCTAGGCCAGGACGTAACCCAAAAACCGGAGAAGAAATCCCTATTTCTGCCCGAAGAGTGGTTACTTTTAGGCCGGGTCAAAAATTGCGCGCAAGAGTAGAGAGCGATGCTGGAAGCCAGTCAGAATAACGAACTGCCAGAGATCCCGAGCAAACGCTACTTCACTATCGGCGAGGTAAGTACGCTTTGTGACGTTAAGCCTCACGTGTTGCGCTACTGGGAACAGGAATTCCCCAATTTAAGCCCCATCAAGCGCCGTGGGAATCGCCGGTACTATCAGCGCCAAGACGTTATCCTTATTCGCCAAATTCGTGGCTTGTTATACGAGCAGGGCTACACCATTGGCGGAGCTAGGCAGTGCTTGATCAAGGGTCCAAACACCAAAGAATCAACTAAGCAGCAAGAACTCGTTGCCGACGTGATCAAAGAGTTAGAGTCAGTTTTAGAAACTCTAGCCTAGAAGTCCTTCTAGGTACAAAACACTTCCCAAAATAATTCAGAGTAGATATCAGATAGCCGTTCAATTTTGTCGGGCGCTAATGTATGATCGCGCCTCGAAATCCCCATCAAACCGGAGCGTAGCGCAGTTTGGTAGCGCACTACACTGGGGGTGTAGTGGTCGTCGGTTCAAATCCGGCCGCTCCGACCAAACAACAAAAAGGCCCTCTTATAGAGGGCTTTTTTATTGTTTGTTGATCGCGCTGAAACTGTTCTTAAAACGCTCGGTTCACAAAATGGCAGGGTAGCCATTTTGCACAGCCGAAGGCTGCCCCTCCTAGATAAACGGGGCGAAGGCCACGGATGGCCTGAGTGAAATCCGGCCGCTCCGACCAAATTTTTCATTTGTTCTTAGTTAAACTTAACTATCAGAGCAAAAAGCCAGTGAGCTAAGCCACTTGGTGATTCGGTCTTCTGTTAGATCGGCTTGGTTTTCATCATCCAAAGGTAGCCCGACAAAATATTCTCCGTCCTCTGTGAGCGCCTTGGATTCTGCGTATTCATACCCTTGATTTGGCCAATGGCCTACCAAAGTTACTCCTAAGGAGCTCAAGAGGTGGTACAGATAGCCCATAGCGTCCTGATACCAGTCTGGGTAACCGATCTGGTCGCCAAGGCCGAATATGGCTGCTGTTTTACCAGACAGATCTAGCCCGGCCACATCATCCCAAATATTCTCCCAGTCTTCCTGAAGCTCACCATAGTCCCAGGTAGGGATACCAAAGAGTAGGTAATCGTATTCTTTGCACTTTGAGATGGGTGTATCGGCAATATTGTGCAGGGTTGCTCTCTCTGGCCCTAGTTGAGCGAAGATTTGTTCAGCAACCATTTCGGTGTAGCAGGTACTCGAACCGTAGAAAATACCGATTGCTGTGCTCATTCCATGCCACCAAAATCCATTTGTCTCCATGCTTCATAGACTATTATTGCCGCGGCGTTAGATAGATTTAGACTGCGGCTATCTTCACGCATCGGAATTCTAAGAACATGATCTGCACTCATGCTATTGAGTACTTCTGTTGGTAGTCCTCGTGTCTCGGGGCCAAGTATTAGGTGATCACCGGGGTTAAACCGGGCGTCAGTATGTTTCTGTGATCCTTTGGTGGAAATTGCATAGCGGCTAGCACCCGGGGAGTCAGCACAATATTGCTCCCAGTTGGCGTGAACTTTCATTTTTTCCCACTCAATATAGTCTAAGCCGGCACGGCGCAGCCTCTTATCATCTAGTTCAAAGCCAAGGGGTTGTATCAGATGTAGAGTAAAACCACAGTTGTGGCAGAGTCGGATAATATTTCCCGTATTGGGGGGGATCTCCGGCTCAAAGAGGATTAGATTTAACAAGGTATCGCCTATATTTTTCTTATTTCAACGATCAGGTCGTCGGAGAGTTGCTCCAATGCATCCCGAAGGCGATCGATATCTAGATTTTTTGGAATAGAGACTTCGGCTATGGCAGAGAAGGTCGGTTCGCCCGACATGGGAGCTGGCGCTACTTGGGTCTCAAGCGCTTCCAGATTAATTCCCAGGCTCGATAGTATGCTGGACACCTCCCGCACTATGCCTTTTCGGTCGGCCCCGACAACCTTTACTTCAAGCAAGGCTTCTGGAGAGCTACCGATGGCGTTTACCGGAGTTACAGAAATCTGCATTGACTCAGATTGAAGATCGCTTACTGCTTCGCTCAAAGATGCTTCATTGCTCTGGTCCAGGCTCACATGAACCATGCCGCTAAACATACCTGATAAGTTGGCTGACCGGCTGGATTGCCAACTGCCACCAATTTCGTGAATAATTTGGCTAATCTGGTCTACAAGGCCAGGGCGATCGACACCGATATAGGAAATAATGTAATGCTGTTGCACAATCCAGTACTCGAAAAACAAACTATTATACGCGGCGAGGCCAGCAGATGATTATTCCTGAGCAAACACTAGAAAAAGAAGTTCTGGAGCGACTCCTAGAAGAGATCGTAACTCGTGACGGAACGGACTATGGGGAGCAGGAGCTAAGTACTGCTGACAAGGTTAAGAATGCCCTGCGTGCTCTCGAAGTGGGCCGTATGAAATTGCTCTGGGATGCGGAAGCTGAATCCGCAAGCTTAGTGAGCGCTGAGAAAGCAAAACAGCTCCTTCAGGCAAAGGAGCTGTTAGATTCGAACAACTGAAACGGGTTAGCCCCGGTCCATAAGGTTGGCAATGGCAGCTATCGCCTCTGGATCCTTCTCTTTCAATTTGTTTGCAATGTGGTGTTGGAAGTAATATTGAAAGTCACCGCGCTCATCTGCACAAAAAAGGCAAGGATCTCCCGGCAGAACAGGTGTGGTGGCAACTAATTTTTCGTCGATTAGCATTGCACTCAGCTCACCGTTGTTTTTTAGTCTCCAACTAACCACCTCAGCGAGGGTGATACTTTGGAATTCGTCACCGGATAAAACTGCGTGTGTGCCGATGTTGTCGGAAATTTCCTGAACAACCTCGTCGTCTGAGTCACATTCGTATTGGTAATATTCCGCAGCGGCGTCGAGTTCGGCTATTTTATGTTCCGGTGGTTCGAAATATATCTGTTCGATGCCGGGATCAAAATATCCCTGCCAGCTACCCTGAAGTGGATCATCTATCTCTGTGCAGGGAACTATCTTGTCGAGCCAGGGAACCAAACCATCGATCTCACCATTTTCTCGAAGGCCCCAGCAGAGGATTTTCAGGGTGAAAATTTTGTTCGGGTTCTGTTCGTTGATATAGAGCATTTCCATACCGTCGATCTCTGGCGCTAATCTGATAAAGCGTTTTTGCTGCTTCTCCGACCAAGTATCTCCCGAAAAAATATCAACTACGTTACTTGAAAAATCTACGTCAAGGGTTGCGCCCATGAGTATCTCCTAAGGTAGTGGAATTACGGCTGATTTATCACGCCACCACTACATAAGGTATAGTGCCCTCAAAAAAAACACAAGATCTTGTTGTATGATTTTTTTTGTGATCTACTAATCGACCACCTAGACTTTCGCGAATCATTTCTTTTTCGAGTTTTTTTCTTTGGCACTCACTAGTATTCAAGTAGAGAAAATTTTTAACGCTAGCTTTTCTGGTAGCCATAATACTTGCCTGCAAGGTGGTTTTGATGAGCCGGAATACACTCCTTCTAGTGTCGATAGCTCAGCCCAAATTGGCTACAAGTTCGACTACGTCCAGAGTGCCCTACACGAGGTAGCTCATTGGTGTATTGCGGGTCAAACGCGTCGAAACCAGCTGGACTATGGTTACTGGTATGCTCCTGACGGGCGAAATACTGAGCAACAAAAATCCTTTTTTCTGGTGGAATCTCGTCCGCAGGGGTTGGAGTGGATATTTTCGTCGGCAGCAGGGCTTTCATTTCTTCCCAGTGTAGATAATTTGAATCTTCAGAGCGGAGCTAGTGATTTATTGCCCCATTACTTTGTTGAAGAAATGAAGCATTGCGCCATTGAATATTTGGACGAGAACAAGCCTACTCGTGCAAATCAGTTTATTAGTGCCTTGCAAAAAATGAGCGGTGAGTCACTAATACCCGTTACTAAAATTATCGAGATGCAGTTTTGACCACTACTATTATTGTCGATGAAAACATTCCAATCCCCTCCAGCTTTTATGTGCCAGGTGTTGAGATTGTTAGGGTCTCTGGTCGTAGCCTAAAACCTGAAGACCTGGGCACTGCAGATGCATTACTAGTACGTTCAGTTATCCAAGTAAACGAGGCTTTATTAGAGGGTAGTTCGGTAAGGTTTGTGGCCAGTGCAACAGCAGGTATCGATCACTTGGATATGGACTATCTTAAAGCGAAGGGCATTCCATGTTTCTATGCTGCGGGAAGCAACGCTCAGTCGGTTGTTGACTATGTACTATGTTGCCTGGCAGCGATTGATTTTGATCCGCGAGAGCGTAATTTTGGAGTTGTTGGCTGTGGCCAGGTTGGCGGTTTACTTTACCAAGCCTTGCAAGTGCTGAACGCCAAATGCCAGTGTTATGACCCCTTTCTGACAGGTCAGCAGCAGCCAGAGCTTACGGATTTGAATACTGTGCTTACTTCAGAAGTGATCTGCTTACACACGCCTTTGACGAAAGAAGGGCGCTATCCAACCCAGGGCATGCTCGGCTTTGACCAGTTAATACAGCTCCCTGAAGGAGCGTTAGTGATCAATGCGGGCAGAGGTGGCGTCATTAATGAAGACGATCTAAAGCGGGTGTTGAATGATCGACCGGATATCAGACTGATTTTTGATGTGTGGTCCGGTGAGCCTTCAATAGATGCCGAAATTGTGAAAGCTTGTGAAATTGCAACGCCGCATATTGCTGGTTACTCGGCTGGAGCAAAATCTAGAGGCAGTCAAATGGTCTTTGAGGAACTGTTCAGGTATTTCGATATAGCTTTTGAGCCCGAGATGGATCGAACGGGAAATCTCAGCAAAATTGAAAATAAAAATTGGAACTCAGCCTTGCTAGAAGTCTACGACCCACGCAGAGATGACGCTGTATTACGCGCAAGTCTAAGTGCTGGCGGAGAGGGCTTTGATTTTCTGCGTAAGAACTACGCCCACCGAACAGAGATATCAGAGTTTTGTTCTGACAGCGCTGAATTAAAAGCCTTCGGTTTTCTGAGGTCTTAAACTAGCCTTCCGATTTTGGATCGGTATCTTCGTCTAGCTTTTGTATTGCGCTTCGGACCATTTCTTCCGTAATAGCTATCTCGTCCCCTTTTTCATTCACTATCGCTGCTTCATGAAAATCAATTTCTTCTTTTATGCCGTGCGCTTGCTTATTATTTTGGTTGTTCAACTTTTCTTCCCCAAGTGTAGATACAAATACACCAATTAACGGTGTTTCTTATTAGATGTACTAAGACCTGTATTTTTTGAGGAAACTGCCTAGTTTGTCAATGGATACTTGCAATTCTTCATGCGGTTGAAGGAAAACAATGCGCAAATGGTCGTGTGTCGGCCAATTAAACGCCGTGCCCTGCACCAAAAGTAGCTGTTTGCTTTTTAGCAAATCAAGAACAAATTTCTCATCATCCGGAACAGAATACATTTTTGGATCAATTTTTGGGAATAGATAAAGCGCTCCTTTAGGCTTTACGCAGCTCACGCCAGGAATATCGTTTAGAGCCTGCCATGCAACGTCGCGCTGTTGTTTAAGACGACCTCCAGGCAGAACCAGATCGTTAATGCTTTGGTATCCTCCCAGAGCCGTCTGCACTGCAAGCTGTCCTGGCACATTGGCACAGAGGCGCATTGAAGCCAGAATATTAATGCCTTCCAAATAGTCTTTGGCCTTGTCTTTGGCTCCGCTCACAATCAGCCAGCCCGAACGAAACCCAGCTAGTCGATAGTTTTTAGAGAGGCCCCCAAAACTAATTACAAGGCAGTCTTCTGTAATGGTAGAAAAGGGCGTATGCACAGCTCCGTCGTACAACACTTTGTCGTATATCTCATCTGCAAAAACAATAAGATTATGTTTTTCTGCAATGCGCGCGATCCGGGTCAAGGTATCCTTGCTATATACGGCTCCCGTTGGGTTGTTAGGGTTAATAACAACAATACCTCGAGTGCGATCGGTTATCTTGGACTCAAGGTCTTCAAGGTCCGGTTCCCAATCCTGATTCTCATCACAAAGATAATGAACAGCGCGGCCCCCAGCCAAGCTGGTAGAAGCGGTCCAAAGAGGGTAGTCAGGTGCCGGAATAAGAATTTCATCACCGTTTTCTAGCAAGGCTTGCAGAGACATCAGAATTAACTCACTGACGCCGTTACCCATATAGATATCATTGATGCCTACATTGGGAATCCCGCGTAACTGACATTCTTGCATTATCGCTTTTCGAGCGGGGAAGAGTCCTCGGGATTCGCAGTAGCCCTCCGCAGAACTAAGGTTGTAAATTACATCTTGGATTATTTCCTCAGGAGCGTGAAACCCGAACGCGCCGGGGTTGCCAATATTAAGCTTCGTTATTCGGTGGCCTTCTTCTTCCAACCTATAAGCTTCTTCAAGTACGGGACCACGAATTTCATAATTCACATTACTTAACTTGCTAGAGCTATGGATATCTCGTGTCAATCTGGGTTTACTTTTTTCGAGCATTGAATTGTCGTCCCAGCCAATTAGCTGATGGCGAAGTTTGAATTCATGCTTTTCAGGTATGGGTGCCTCTTGCTTCCAGCGGGAAACGGCCTGGCGACTTATGCCAAGGTGTTTGGCGAGCAGGGATTTTTTGCCTTCAAAGTGTGGCAATATTTCTGAGAGTGTCAGCATAGGTTTATATTTTGACTGAATATTTCTATGTATTTTGTACATATTTTCTAATATGTCAATTTATATTGACATTTAGGTTGTCGGTTTAGACAAGTTTAGGCTTTATGAGTAACCAATTTTCTTTTGCGTTCGGGGAAACATTGCCGACAAATATCGCATTCTAAGCCGAAACACGCGCGCGCCTGACAGTGTTCGCGGGCATAATAGATGATTTGTAGGTGTAATTTGTTCCACCGGTCTTTGGGGAATAGCCGCTTCAGATCTGCTTCGGTGGTGGAAACATTGTGGCCACTGGTCAGTTTCCAGCGTTGGGCTAGGCGATGAATATGGGTGTCCACGGGGAAGCTAGCGTGATTAAAGGCCTGAGCCATGACAACACCAGCTGTTTTGTGGCCCACTCCGGGAAGTTTTTCTAAATCTTCAAAGTTGTCAGGTACTTCGCTAGCATGCTTATCTACCAGTATCTGAGATAGGCCTTGAATAGCTTTGGACTTCTGCGGAGATAATCCACAGGGACGGATTATTGCCCGAATATCATCCACATTTTGCCTAGCCATTTTTTCCGGTGTGTCGGCTAGGGCAAATAGTTGCGGGGTAACTGTGTTGACTCGAGCATCAGTGCATTGGGCTGAAAGTAAAACAGCGATTAGAAGGCTAAATGAATCAAAGTGATTTAGGGGTATTGGAGGGGCAGGGTAAAGCTCTGCCAGCCTGTGGTTAATATACTGAACTCGTTCCAGCTTACGCATTGGTGACCAATGAAGAGGTGAAACTGATTAGTCGATCTATAGCCTCGATGCATTCATCTATCGGCGCGACGAGGGCGATGCGAATGCGGTTTTGACCGGGGTTACCCGTTTCGGTGTCTCGAGCCAATAAACTGCCTGGCACAACCTTTACACTTTGCTCTTCGAAAAGCCGCCTAGTGAATTCCTGATCATCAATAGGCGTGTCCAGCCAAAGATAAAAGGCCGCTTCTGGTGCAGTAAACTCAAAATGATCTGTCAGTTTTGGCAGAATGGCTTTGTATTTGGCTCTATAAAGTTCTCGGTTTATTCCAGCGTGGTTTTCGTCTTTCCAAGCTTGCTCGCTCGCCACTTGCACAAATCCTGGCATTGCAGATCCGTGATAGGTCCGATAGAGCAGAAAGTCTTTGAGGAGTTTTGCGTCACCGGCGGCAAAACCGGAGCGCAATCCCGGAAGATTGGATCGTTTTGATAGGGAGTGAAAGGCGATGCAGCGTGAAAAGCAAGTTCTTCCCAGCTTACTGCAAGCTTGCAAGATGCTAGGTGCTTTTTGTGAATCGTCCAAATACAACTCGGAATAACACTCGTCACTAACAATTACAAAATCGTGCAGATCCGATTGTTCGATCAGATAGCACATATCTTCGAGTTCTATATATGTGCCTGAAGGATTGCCCGGCGAGCATATATATAGCAGTTCCATTTGCTGCCATTCAGCGTCGCTAATTTGGCGCCAATCAGGCTGCATGTTTTTGCTAGTCAAACTATTGAAGTAAACCGGAGTTTTACCGGCTAAAAGAGCGGCTCCCTCGTATATTTGATAAAAGGGGTTTGGCATACCCACCGTGCCGTTTTTTTTATTTGGGTCCGTCAAAGTTTGAGCAATAGCAAATAGTGCTTCACGCGTGCCATTGACCGGCAGTACGTTGGAATCGGCGCTTAGGCTATTTTCGGATAGCTCAAATCTTTGATTTGTCCAATCAGTGATGGCTTGTTTAAGGCCAAACTTTCCCGATGTTGCCGGGTACTTTTGTACTTCGTTCAGTGCACCTTGAAGCGCTTCCAGCGCCACGGTTGGAGCCGGGTGCTTAGGCTCTCCTATCGAGAGCGTAATAACCTCTAGGTCTGGGTTTGGTTGGGAATTAGCTAGTAGCGTATTTAAGCGAGCAAAGGGGTAGGGCTGTAATAAATCCAGACGAGAATTCATTTCTATTTATGAAGCAATAGCTTCAACCCGCTGATCTATAGTTTCACAAATCGAATCCGTGAGCTGCTTGCCGAGTTTCACATCTGAAATTGGTGTTCCATCGGCGAGGGATACAATAAAGAAATCTTCTACGCGTTCTCCCAGCGTGACAATTCGCGCACCGTGCAGTTGAATATCGAACTCCACAAATATCTGTCCAATAACCGCTAGAAGCCCGGGTCTGTCAGCTGTAACCACTTCGAGCATGCTGTACTTTTGCCCTTTGGATAGCGTCGCCTGGGTGGGTACCGGAAATTGTTTTAACGCTCGTTTAGTGCGGGTGCCAAGTACTTGATGATAGTCATCAATGGTTTTTAGCTCCTCGCGAATAGAGCGTTCAAGTCTATCCACTCTCTCAGAATCTTTGCCAAGAGGCTCAGAATCTTCATTGAGTATATAAAAACAACTCAGCGTAACGTCACCGCTGTCGTAAATGCGCGCATCTTGAATGTTTAGGCCTGCCTGATCGATCGCTACCGCAACTGCAGCAAATACATTTGCAGACTGCTTGACGCGAACCAAGATCATGGTGGCCCGCTCACGGCGGTTGGATATAAAGGGCTTTACAATAATGATAGGGTCAGAGGGATTTTTATGACGACTAGCAAGCTCGGTGTGCCAGGCGATATCTTCAGGGGATTCTTTCAGGAAATACTCGTCGCTTGAATCTGCCCAAATATTTTTAGTGGTTTCTTCCGAGATGCCTTTTTTGGCCAATATTTGCAGAGCTGCCTCTCGATCCTCGCGGATTCTTTCCTGTTGGTCGGCTGAATTTTCTAAACCAAGCCGGAGTGCTTTGCGCGTTTCCATGTATAGCTGGCGCATAAGCGACGCTCGCCAGCTACTCCATAGTGCAGGGTTGGTTGCGTTAATATCAGCCACGGTAAGCGCATAGAGCAGGTTTAGATTGGTTTCGTCTCCAACATGGCGGGCAAACCGGTTGATTACAATAGGATCAGAAATGTCTTCACGCTGGGATATTCTCGACATCAGCAGGTGGTTTTCAACCAGCCACATCATCAGCTTAACTTCTCGAGCGTTATAACCGTGCCTTTCAGCAAAATCCTTAACATCGTGAGCGCCCAATTCAGAGTGGTCGCCTCCGCGCCCTTTGGCTATGTCATGATATAGACCGGCTATTATCAAGAGTTCCGGCTTTCTTAGGGTGCTGTATATATAGCTTGATATGGGGGAGTGCAGGCTGCTACCGGGCAAACCGAAGTGGCGAATATTGCGCACCACATTGAGCGTGTGCACGTCCACTGGGTATATATGAAATAGGTCGTGCTGGGGTAGGCCAGTGATAACTCCAAACTCTGGCAGGTATCGTCCCAGAATCCCATATCTGGCCATCATTTGTAGGGGAGCAGAGAGATGGTCTGGAGACCGTATTAGTTCTAAGAAAAGCGTTTTATTTTCTTGCTGATCGCGAAATTTGTCATTAATCAAAGAGCCGTATTCTCGAAGTAATCTAATGGTCGACGCCTGAATACCCAGAATTTTTTTATCGCGGGAAAGAATGACAAATATTTCTAATAGAGCCGAAGGGCTGTCTTTGAAGACTGAATCCCGACGGGCTTCAAGGTAGCCATCGCGAATTTGGAAGCGATCATTTACTACATTGATTTTTTTGGATTCGGCTGAGTAAAGGTGATCTACCATAACCTGCATCAGCACATCATTCACTTCTCGAATCACCGTAACACTTCGGTAATAGTCCTGCATAAAGACCTCCACAGCGAGGCGCCGTGGATTATCTTTATAGCCGAATAATTCTGACAGCATGCGCTGATGTTCGAACTGAAGCTGGTCTAAAGGCTTACCTGTAACCATGTGAAGACCAAAGCGAACCCTAGAGAGGAAGCGCCGAGCGGCAGAAAGGCTTACATACTCCTCTTCGGTATAGATGCCGCGGCCGGCCAACTGTTCAATGCTGGACACGCCGTATATGCGCTTAGCAATCCAGTGAATAGTTTGAATGTCACGTAAGCCGCCAGGGGATTCTTTAGCGTTTGGTTCCATGTCGTATTCAACAATGCCATGTCGTTCGTATCGAACGCGCTGCTCTTCCGCCTTAGCTTTGTAGAACTTGTCAGCAGGCCAGATTTTTTCAGGCGCCACTAGGCGTTCCATTTCCAATCGCAGCTCATCGTCTCCTAGGATTGTTCGTGCTTCGATAAGGTTGGTTAGGACGGTAACGTCTGCCTTGGCTACCTGTGCGCATTGTTTGGGCGTACGGACACTATGGCCAACTTTAAGCTGTATATCCCAGAGCAAAGTGGTAAAGCCCTGGATAGACTCTCGATAGGTGGTGTGATTATCTTTTTTGGTTAAAAATAATAAATCGATATCAGATTGTGGGTGCATCTCACAGCGGCCGTATCCTCCAACTGCCAGTAGTGCGATATTCTTGTCCCATTTAAATTCTGACCAGGCGTAGAAAATCAGCCTGTCTATAAATCTCGCCCGGTCCATGGTCAGGCGCATTACGTCTTCACCTTCTCGAAACCGGTTAAACAGATGCTCATCACCGGCGTCTAGAGTCGCCCGGAATAACTCCACGCGCTTGCTCGGCGCGCAGTTAAGTAATGCCTTTTCGAATCTATCTTCTGCAAAAAAACTTAATTCACCGAAGGCGGGGCGCACTATGCGCTGTTGTTTACCAAACATGCTCATAGGGATTCGTCAGAACGTTTAGTGAATACCTCCACGCCATCAGCTGTTACGCCCATGGTGTGTTCATATTGCGCAGAAAGTCGCCCATCTTTGGTCACCACAGTCCACTCGTCGGGCTTGAGATGCGTGCGATACGTCCCAGCGTTGATCATTGGCTCGATAGTAAAGGTCATGCCCTGTTCTAGCACCAAGCCGGTGCCCGCTTTGCCGTAATGCAATACCTGCGGATCTTCATGGAAAACCTGACCAATGCCATGCCCGCAATAATCCCGGACTACTGAGTAGTATTTAGCCTCGGCGTGCTTTTGGATTACGTGCCCAATATCTCCCAGGGTAGCTCCCGGCTTTACCAGCTCGATAGCTTTGTAGAGGCATTCCTGAGCGACACCGCAAAGTCGTTTAGCGTGCGCCGGTGCTTCACCAATAAAAAACATATTACTGGTATCGCCGTGGTAACCATCTTTGATGACAGTGATATCTATATTGATGATGTCGCCATTTTTCAATATACGTTTATCATCGGGGATTCCGTGACATACCACTTGATTGATGGAGGTGCAGATTGATTTGGGAAAGCCGCGATAATTAAGGGGGGCGGGCACCGCTTTCTGCGCTTCAACAATATGGCTATGACAGATGCGATCCAGTTCACCAGTAGATACACCGGCAACTACATGGGGCGCGATCATCTCAAGCACATCAGCGGCTAGTCGGCCGGCAACGCGCATCTTTTCATATTCATTCGGGGTTTTAAGGGTTACAGGCATGGTAATAGAATGTAAAAGTGCAGAACTAAAGGCAGCACATTGTACAGTTTTTAGCGGTTTCACGCAGTTTCATTCGAAGCCAAAAGCGATACATTTTTTCTGCGGCTAAACCGGTCCTTTTGATGGTGCATTGCCTCGGAAACGGCGGTACAATCCCGGCCCTTTTTCGGAGCGGGTAAATTGTGTTTAACCGCTTACATAAGTCACCTTATATTCGTGTCGTTTATTTGAGCCGCGTCTATTGAATTACCGAAGCACCATCGATATATGAAACCTGTTACTAAACCTTCAAACCCTAATTTTTCTTCGGGCCCTTGCTCAAAGCGACCTGGGTACGATCTGGCTTTTCTAAATCAAGAAACCCTGGGGCGATCTCATCGCTCAAGTGTAGGTAAAGCCGCGCTTTCTGAAGCCATAGATATGTCTAAAGATATTCTGGGACTGCCAGAAGGTTATCGCCTAGGTATTGTCGCCGGTTCAGATACTGGCGCATTCGAAATGGCCATGTGGTCGCTTTTGGGGCCGCGGGCCATTGATATATTTGCATGGGAGTCTTTTGGGTCAGGTTGGGTTACCGATGTTGTAAAACAGCTCAAGCTAGACCAGGTTGAGGTTCATACTGCAGACTACGGTCAGCTACCAGATCTCTCAAAAGCGGACAGCGATAAAGATATTATTTTCACACTTAACGGAACCACCTCCGGAGTAAAGGTGGCCAATTTGGATTGGATATCAGATAGTCGTGAGGGCCTGACGCTTTGTGACGCCACTTCCGGCGTGTTCGCCATGGATGTTGATTGGTCTAAAGTTGATGTTTGTACATACAGTTGGCAGAAAGTTTTAGGAGGAGAAGGTGCCCATGGTGTCCTAATCCTTAGCCCCAGAGCTGTTGAGAGATTAGAAAGTTATACCCCGGCATGGCCATTGCCGAAAATTTTTCGTCTAACCAAAGCTGGAAAGTTGATCGAAGGTATATTCAAAGGCGCAACGATCAACACGCCCTCTATGCTCTGCGTAGAAGATTATTTGGATACCCTGCGTTGGGTGCAGTCCGTAGGAGGGCTTCAGGGAGCTATAAATAGGTCTCGAGCCAACCTTGCGGTACTAGAAAGATTTGTGAGCCAGCGGGACTGGATCAGCTTTCTTGCTGAAGATGATGCTATTCGCTCCAATACTAGCGTCTGTTTAACTTTGTCTCTTGAAGATGACCAGGTAAAACAGATGGTAAAACTACTGGGTGCCGAAGCAGTTGCCTATGATATTGGCGCGTACCGAGATGCACCAGCGGGTCTTCGGATCTGGTGTGGAGCAACCGTCGAGTCAAGCGATATAGAGGCGTTATTGCCCTGGTTAGATTGGGCTTTTGCCGAAGTAAGTCAGTAGCGCTGAAAAACGCTATTTGGGATTAAAAAGACCTTTTCACGAAAGAGTATTTTGTTTTCAGGCACCAAAAGTAGGCTCTACGAAGAGAGACAAAAATACGCGCAAAGAGGGAGTTTATGTTTATAAGCGACCGATTGAGCATGTTTTTACCAGCAGCAGACGCCTTTCGACGACGCCGCACGGGAGTGAAATGGTTTTCGTGCAAAGGTCTTTCAAAGAAAAAACAAAACACAGGATTATTCATGTACAAAATTAAAACTTACAACGCTATATCAGATAAGGGCTTGTCGCGTTTTCCTGCTGATAAATACGATGTCGGACCAGATCTCGAACCTGCGGATGCTTATGTTTTACGCAGTCACAAGTTGCATGGGCAAGAAATCCCTGAGGGTTTAGCTGCCATTGCCAGAGCGGGAGCCGGGGTAAATAATGTACCGGTTGAGGACTACAGCGCAAAAGGCGTTGTTGTTTTCAATACACCCGGCGCTAACGCAAACGCCGTTAAGGAGCTGGTACTTACCGGTATATTGATGTCCTGTCGCGACATCGCTGGCGGAATCGATTTTGTTCGCAATCTCGAAGGTGTTTCTGATGATGCTGCATTAGCAAAGTTGCTCGAGAAAGAGAAGAAGCGATTCGCCGGATCTGAAATTCGAGGTAAAACGCTCGGTGTGATTGGCCTAGGTGCCATTGGTGCGTTGGTATCAAACGTTGCTGTTGAGCTTGGAATGAGGGTCGTTGGATTTGATCCGGCGATTTCGGTAGAAGCGGCTTGGAAGCTTTCCCGCCGTGTTGAGAAAATGGATAGCGTTGAATCTCTAATGGCGCGTGCAGATTTTATTACCCTGCATGTGCCTGCAATCCCAGCTACAGAAAATCTTATCGATGCTGAAAAGTTGGCACTTTGCAAAGATGGCACTGTCCTTTTGAATTTTGCGAGAGAGCAGGTGGTTAATGTAGAGGCCACTATTGCCGCTTTGGATAGCGGCAAGTTGCGTCGCTTTGTTACGGACTTCCCGACCTTGGCCTTGGCTGGTCGGTCAGATGTAATCCCAATGCCGCATATTGGTGCCAGCACAGCTGAAGCGGAAGAGAATTGCGCGATTATGGCTGCAGATCAACTTATGGATTACCTAGAGTCCGGGAATATAAAGAACTCTGTAAATTTCCCGGCGGCTTCTATGGCCAGAAATGGTGGAACCCGCATAACTTTTGCAAACGAAAACGTACCTAAAGTGTTGGGCAGTGTGTTATCCGTATTAGCTGACGCAAATATAAATGTAGTGGATATGCTCAATCGCAGTCGCAACGACTTGGCGTACAATATTATTGATGTTGCGGGTGATGTTAGTGATAGCCTGAAGTCCAGTATTACTGGGGTGGATGGCGTTATTTCCCTGAGAATTATTTAGCCATTTCTTAGCGCCCAACTCTTTAACCAAGGGTATGGATATGGTATAAAGCGCGCCGCTGCATGAGCGGCGTTTTTTTTAACTTAACGACTCACGCGTTTCGACACCTTTTACTGGGTGCTCTTTGGTAGTAATACCGGGGGTTAGTAGAGGGGGATTCGCAGAGGCCTAACCCATAACTTGGAGTAAATATGACTAGTGTAAGCATGCGTGACATGTTGCAGGCTGGTGTCCATTTCGGTCACCAAACCCGTTTTTGGAATCCCAAAATGGAGCCCTATATATTCGGGCCTCGAAACAAAATCCATATAATCAACCTCGAGCATACGCTGCCAGCTTTTAACGAAGCTTTAGCTTATCTTCAGCAGCTCGCGAGCAATAACAACAAAATTCTATTTGTAGGCACCAAGCGTGCGGCTAGCAAGATTATTCAAGAGCAAGCTGAACGCAGTGGTATGCCATATGTAAGTCACCGCTGGTTAGGTGGCATGCTTACCAACTACAAAACTATTCGTGCATCGATTCGAGTTCTTCGTGAATTAGAGCAGCAAACGGCGGACGGAACCCTTACTAAACTGACGAAAAAAGAAGCGCTAATGCGTCAGCGTAAAATGGACAAGCTGCATCTGTCCATCGGCGGTATTAAGGACATGGGTGGATTGCCTGATGCATTGTTCGTAGTAGATGTTGATCACGAACGTATTGCGATCAATGAAGCAAATAAGTTAGGTATTCCGGTTATCGGAATCGTTGATACCAACAGCAATCCAGATGGTGTTGATTTTGTTATCCCTGGTAATGACGATGCAATTCGTGCCATTAAGCTATATGTAGCTGCTGCTGCGGACGCCATTATTGCCGGTCGTATATCTGGTGGAAGCCACGTATCTTCAAAAGACGAGTTTGTTGAAGTTGAAGAAACTGCAGCCGAGCCTGTTGCCACTGAAGAAGCTACAGCTGTAGCAGAAGCGGCGGTAGAAATTGCTCCTGAAAAAGAAGTCGCAGAAGCAGCTGTTGAAGTGGTTGCTGAAGAAGCGGCTCCTGAAGTAGAAGCTGAGCCAGCCGAAGAAGCAAAGAAAGAAGATTGATATCCGGGTACTAGATGCCCGAATCAATTTTATAACTTATGTTAAATGCCACCTTCGGGTGGCATTTAACAATCTAATTTAAGAGGAACAATTATGTCTGCTATTACCGCCTCCATGGTAAAGGACCTCCGCCAGCGCACTGGTCTTGGCATGATGGAATGTAAAAAAGCCTTAGTTGAAGCCGCAGGCGACAGCGAACTGGCTATTGAAAATCTTCGCAAATCTAGCGGAATGAAGGCTGCGAAAAAGGCAGGCCGTGTTGCAGCAGATGGCATTATTGCTCTTCGCGCTGAAGCGGGGAAAGCTGTTTTGGTTGAAGTGAATAGTGAAACCGATTTTGTTGCTCGCGATGATAGCTTCTTGGCCTTTGTCGGCAATGTAGCAGACGCTGCGCTTGCTGGCTCTGCAGCATCCGTTGAAGAGCTTATGAGCGGCGACTTAGAAAAAGCACGCGAAGCGTTGATTCAAAAAATTGGTGAAAACATCACTGTACGCCGTTTTGAATCAAAAGCTTCCGATGCGGTTCTGGGCGCTTATATTCATGGTAACAACCGAATCGGTGTATTGGTTGAATTACAGGGCGGGGATGAAATTCTTGCTAAAGACATAGCTATGCATGTTGCGGCTGTTAATCCTCTGGTCGCAAAACCTGAAGATATGTCTCAAGACGAGGTAGCAAAGGAAAGAGAAATATTTGCAGCACAGGCTGCCGAATCTGGAAAGCCCGCTGAAATCATTGAAAAAATGGTGGAAGGCAGAGTGCGGAAGTACTTAGCTGAAAATTCGCTTGTTGAGCAAGCCTTTGTAAAAGATCCAGATCAGACGGTAGGCAAGCTGCTTAAAGCTGCTGGTGCTGATATTCTAGGGTTTACCCGCTACGAAGTGGGTGAAGGTATCGAGAAAAAACAAGAAGACTTTGCAGCGGAAGTTGCGGCTCAAGTCGCAGGAGCAAACGGTTAACTGAGAGAACATCCGATGGTCAATTCCGGTAAGAAAAAAGAGCGAAAATATAAGCGCATACTTCTCAAATTAAGTGGCGAAGAGCTTAGTGGAGAGGCAGGTTTCGGAATTGACCCTAAAGTTCTGGATAAAATGGCCTTGGAAATAGGCCAGCTTGTAGGAATTGGTGTTCAGTTAGGGCTGGTGGTTGGTGGTGGTAACTTGTTTCGGGGAGAGGCGCTAAGCGCGGCTGGTTTAGATCGAGTTACCGGCGATCATATGGGTATGCTCGCGACGGTAATGAATGCCCTGGCGCTTAGAGATGCGCTCGAACGCTCTAATATAACTAGCCACGTTATGTCAGCAATCCCTATCGGCGGAATTCTAGAACATTACGATCGGCGCTTGGCCATGAGATATCTTGCTCAGGGCGATGTGGTTATTTTTGCCGCCGGCACAGGTAATCCTTTCTTTACTACTGATTCTGCCGCCTGCCTCAGAGCTATTGAGGTGGATGCAAATATTGTACTTAAGGCGACTAAAGTAGATGGGGTCTATGATAAAGATCCGATGAAACACGGCGATGCCAAGCTATATAGCAGTCTGACCTATGATCAAGTTTTGAATGAAAAACTGGGGGTTATGGATTTGACAGCAATTTGCTTGTGTCGCGACCATCGTATGCCACTAAGGGTGTTTAGAATGTCCAAAGTTGGCGCCTTACTTTCCATTGTTGTGGGGGAAGATGAAGGCACACTTGTTACTGATCAACTATCTGACAGTGCTTCAGAAAAATCTGTAGGGGAATCATAATGATAGAAGCGATAAAAAAGGAAACCGAGCAGCGTATGGGGAAGTCTATTGATGCGCTCAACAGTGCATTCAGTCGGATACGAACCGGCCGTGCTCATCCCAATCTGCTAGATGGCATCCATGTTGATTATTACGGTTCGGATATGCCGCTGAATCAGGTCGCCAACGTGAATGTCGAAGATGCTCGTACCCTGATGGTGACTCCATGGGAGAAATCCATGGTGCGGGAAATTGAAAAAGCGATTATGAAATCTAATCTGGGCCTGAATCCAGCGACCGCCGGAACCGTAATACGTATTCCCATGCCTGCACTTACTGAAGAAACTCGAAAGCACTATACAAAGCAGGCTAAACAAGAAGCTGAATCTGGCCGCGTATCAATTCGAAACGTTCGACGTGATTCATTATCTCAGTTTAAAGATCTACTCAAAGAAAAAGATATTAGTGAAGACGAAGAGCGCAAAGCTCATGATGATATTCAAAAGATCACTGATCAGTTTGTCGCCGATATAGATAAGTTATTAGTTAAAAAAGAAGCTGATTTGATGGAAATTTAGGTTCTGAAGAGCCTATCCATATGCCTTCCAACGAAACAAACCTATTAAAGCATGTCGCCATTATCATGGATGGCAACAATCGCTGGGCGCGTGACAGAGGCCTTCCTCCATTGTCGGGTCATCAGGCTGGTGCAGACCGTCTCAGAGACGTTATAGATCTTTGCGATCACGAAGGTATCAGCATATTGACCGTATTCGCATTTAGTAGTGAAAACTGGAGCCGCCCAAAGCAGGAAGTGGGCGGGCTTATGTCTTTGTTCGCTTCTTCTCTGCGACGTTACCGTAAGGAGCTGGTAGAAAGGAATGTCCGGCTAAAAGTAATAGGCCGCAGAGATCGCTTTAGTGCGCGCCTGAATAAGCTTATTGCTCAGGTAGAGGAGCAAACTGCGCAGGGGATAAGAACTCTTGTTGTGGCTGCTGACTATGGTGGGCAATGGGATATCGTTCAAGCAGCGCGTTCGCTTGCGGAAGATGTAGCGGCTGGAAAAATCACTTCAGATGAAATTACCGAAGAAAAGTTCCAGCAGGAAATTTGTTTAAGTGAGTTTCCTCCGCTCGATTTACTAATACGTACTGGCGCGGAAACTCGGGTAAGTAATTTTCTACTTTGGCAGCTTTCCTACGCTGAATTATTCTTTACGCAGTGCTATTGGCCAGATTTTGATAGTCACTGGTTTCAAAAGGCGGTAAGAGAGTATTACCGACGGCAGAGACGTTTTGGAACCAACCCGTTGCCCGAAGAGCCTCAACAAAATATGAAGGTAGGCTAAGTGATCGCCCGACTCACAACGGGTATTACCGCTGGTGCGTTATTTTTGGCGGCTATATTTTTACCCGTTCCGGGCTTGTTTGTATTGGTGGCTGGAGCTCTTTTACTTGTTGCGGCTCGAGAGTGGAGTCAACTCTGTGGTTTTGGTCCAAGACTACAGGTTGCCTATGTGCTTGGATTGGCACTGATTTTCATTTTTTGCTCTAGGCAGTTGGATAGCTCAACCGCCGTTTTAATTCCCTTAGTTGTATTGGCATTTTCCCTTTGGATTTTGGCAATACCTTTACTCGTTTTCTACCGGAAATCTCAAGCGATATTCAGTAATACCTGGCTCGTGGCTATATCTGGTGCTGTGTTTATGCTATCGGCCTCCCTGGGGCTGGTATGGCTAAAAACTCTTCCAGATGGCGAGTGGCGAGTTACTCTGATTGTTGGATTGGTTGCCGTTGCCGACACCTTTGCGTACGTTGCAGGGCGGCGTTTTGGGCGCAGTAAGTTAGCTGCTGAGATCAGCCCCGCAAAAACTAAGGAAGGCGCTCTGGGAGGCTTGATCGGCAATTTAGTATTGGCTGGAGTTCTAGTTGCCTTAATCGATTTTTCTCCTTTATCCAATTTACTTATCTTTGTCGTAATTTTGGGGGCCAGCCTGCTCTCTGTGGTAGGTGATTTAACAGAAAGCGCCATCAAACGTCATAGTGGTGTTAAAGATAGCGGTGATCTACTTCCGGGTCATGGCGGAGTTCTTGATCGTATTGACGGATTACTGGCCGCAACACCATTTTTTGTACTAGCGACTTTTCTTTCTTTATCTCTGGGTTGACGTGATAGATATTTGTTTACTGGGAGCGACTGGATCCATCGGTCAGAGCACGCTTGAGGTGGTTCGATTACATCCTGAGAGGTTCAGAGTTAGAGCGTTAACCGCCAATACCGATATCGAAGCGCTATTTGCCCAGATAAGAGAATTTAAACCCAGTTTTGCAGTGATCGCGGACGAAAGTCTAGAGCCGGTGCTCCTGGCTCGAGTCAAAACAGAGCTTCCAGATCTGCAAGTGCAAATTCTATCCGGGGAGACTGCTCTGCAAGCAGTAGCCCAAGATCAGGCTACCCATACCGTGGTAGCTGGAATAGTCGGTGCCGCAGGTTTACTGCCCACACTTGCGGCGGTTCAAGCGGGCAAGAGAGTATTGCTAGCTAACAAAGAAGCTTTAGTTTGTGCTGGCAGGCTGTTCATGTCGGAGGTTGAACGTTCAGGCGCCGAGTTATTGCCCCTCGACAGTGAACATAACGCCATTTTCCAATGCCTACCTTACAACAAGCGATATCAGCCGGAAGTCCGCAGAATCTTACTAACGGCCTCTGGAGGCCCTTTTCGCGGCTATACAAGGGCTCAGCTTGATGAAGTTACTCCAGAGCAAGCCTTCCTTCATCCCAACTGGGAAATGGGTAAAAAGATCAGTGTTGATTCTGCCACGCTAATGAATAAGGGGCTCGAGCTGATCGAAGCCTGTTGGTTGTTCGGTGTCTCACCTGAGACCATTGAAATACTGGTACACCCGCAGAGTATTATCCATTCGTTAGTCGAATATGATGACGGTTCTCAACTGGCTCAACTAGGTTCACCCAATATGTGCACCCCCATTGCTCATGGACTTGGGTTTCCTGATCGTATTAGCTCTGGTTCTGCATTCTTGGATCTGTGCAGCGCGCCTGACCTTAGTTTTGAAAAGCCAGATACAGAAACTTTCGACTGTCTAAAGTTGGCTATAGAAGCCGCAAAACGTGGCGGTAGCCACCCATTGTATTTAAATGCCGCAAATGAAGTGGCCGTTCAGGCCTTTATTGATGGTCGGATCAAAATCACTGAAATAGCCTCGCTGGTGGAAAAAACCTTAAAATTTGCACCAGATAGTGAACCTGTGAGCATTGATGAAGTCATACAGCTCGATGGCAAAGCCCGTCAACACTGCCTTGATTGTCTGAACGAGATATCCTGATGTATGTATTTAACGCAATTATCTTCGCCATACTTGCCCTGTTTATATTGGTGACAGTGCATGAATTTGGGCATTATTGGGTGGCCCGTAGGTGTGGTGTGCGCGTATTACGATTCTCTATTGGCTTTGGCAAGCCGTTTTTGCGTTTCAATAAAGGTGATACCGAGTTTGCCTTGGCGCCGATCCCTTTGGGTGGTTATGTCAAGATGCTCGGTGAAGGGCAAGAAGAGCCTGTAGAGCCGGAAGATGAGCAATTCAGCTTTAGCCATAAGTCGGTATGGCAGCGCATTGCCATAGTGAGTGCTGGGCCAATAGCCAACTTTATATTAGCCGTATTTTTCTATTGGGCTGTTTTTATGGGCGGCATGACCGGGTATTTGCCTCTTATAGGCAATGTAGAGGAGGGCTCGCCTGCCAACCAAGCTGGTCTAGCTTCTGGTGTTCAAAGCCCCGCTTATGAGATCACGGCGGTAGACGGGATCGCTGTTGACACTTGGCGTGAAGCTTTCGATCAGCTTGTACGAAGAATTGGAGAGTCTGGTGCCTTATCGGTTGAGGTGAAACCATTCGGAAGTTCCCTGCAGTCTCGTGAAATATCTATCCCTATTCAGCAATGGCAAGGCGACACTGAATCCCCCGAATTTCTTTCCTCGCTGGGAATCACTCCATATTCACCAGCTCTTGAAGCCGTATTTGGTCAAATTGTCGAGTCCGGAGCGGCAGAACGTGCTGGCATGAAGGTCGGTGATCAAGTGTTATCTGTCGATGATTTAAATATCGACTCGTGGCAGCAGTGGCGCGACTACGTCTCAGAACGGCCTGGTACCGAAATTAGTGTGGTTCTCCTGAGAGAGTCTGAGCGTATTCAGTTATTGATAACGCCTGAGCCCAACGTTGTGGGTGGCGAAACGATCGGATTGATTGGCGTGGTTGCTGCAGGGGCTGCATGGCCTGCCGACTTAAAACGAGATATTAAGTTTTCTGTCCTTGGTGGGTTTGCCGAAGGTTTGCAGCAGACCGGCTCAACTACAGTACTAATATTAGATTCACTTAAAAAACTGGTTACCGGTCAGATATCTACTAAGAACCTGGGAGGCCCGATTTCAATTGCCAAATATGCGGGTGCTTCGGCAGACGCCGGATGGCAGTCGTTTTTTATGTTTGTAGCTGGGCTAAGTGTAATGCTGGGGGTAGTAAATCTACTTCCCATCCCCGTGTTAGACGGTGGTCATTTACTTTTCTATATAGTGGAATTAATTAAAGGCTCACCAGTTAATGACTGGGTTCAGGGTATTGCAGTTCGGTTTGGTATGGCAGTGTTGTTCAGCGTGATGATTCTTGCCCTTTACAATGATTTCGCTCGCCTGTAACGTCGCGCGTCTGAAACAAAAGTATAACAATGAAAAAATTCTTTCTAAGTATTATTGTCCTGTTTTCGGCAAACCTATTCGCCCAAACTTTCGTAATCGAAGATATTCGCATTGAAGGCGTTCAGAGGGTTTCCTCCGGATCGGTTTTCGCGGCTATGCCTGCTCGTGTTGGAGATATTGTCGATGAGCTGGTAATTCAGGATTCAATCCGAGCGCTTTTTGCGACGGGCTTTTTTACGGATATTCGTATCGAGCGTGATGGCAACGTTCTTGTGGTTCGAGTTACAGAAAGACCGGCTATTGCAGCGATCGAAATCGAAGGCAATAAGATTATTGAAACCGATGCGCTTTTGGAGTCTATGAACGATGCGGGCTTATTCGAAGGTCAGATATTGCAGCCCGCCACTTTGGAGGCAGTTTCGCGCTCTCTTGCGCAAGAATATGTATCTCAGGGGCACTATGGATCGGCTGTTGAATCTGAAATTATCGAACTGCCGAGAAACCGAGTTAGCGTGCGTCTGAATGTCGATGAAGGTGAAAAGGCCGCAATCAAGCAAATTAGCATTATCGGTAATGAGCGTTTTGACGACAAAGAATTGTTGGATCTGTTTGAACTTGAAGACACCGACTGGCTGTCCTGGATAGACAAAAAGGACAGATACTCTCGAGAACAGTTGACCGGCGATTTGGATAGTTTGGAATCATTTTACCGCAATCAAGGGTATTTTGAATTTGGCATTACCTCTTCTCAGATAGCCATCAGCCCTGATAAAACATCGGTATTCATCACAGTAAATGTCACCGAGGGCGATGTTTATACTATCTCCGAAGTTGGCTTTCTTGGTGACCTAGTTGTTCCAGAAGAAGATCTATCAAGGTACCTATTAGTGAGGCCTGGGCAAGTTTACTCGCAGGCGTTAGTTACCCTCACTAAAGAATACCTGACTACTAGACTGGCTAACGAAGGTTATACCTTTGCCGAAGTTCAAGATATTCCAGAATTCGAGTCAGGCAGCGGTGAAGTTAAGCTCGATTTTTTCATCAACCCAGATCAGCGTGTATATGTGCGACGGGTTGAATTTAGAGGAAATTTGCGAACCGAAGATGAAGTACTGCGAAGGGAAATGCGGCAGTTGGAATCCTCTTCAGCTTCGGATCAGCTTATTGAGTTGGGTAAAGTTAGATTAGATCGGCTTGGTTTTTTCGCAGAGGTAAATACTGAGACGCAGCCTGTTGCCGGGACTTCAGATCAAATTGATGTGATTTATACCGTAGATGAGCAGGCTTCCGGGTCGATTAGCGCCAGCGTTGGTTATGCTGATTATTCAGGCATTTTGCTAGGCTTCAACCTTTCGGAAAATAACTTTCTTGGTACTGGGAACTCCGTTGGTTTGAGTGTCAACAAGTCGACCTATCAGGACAGCTATAGTATTAATTATAGTAATCCATATTTTACGCCAGATGGTGTTTCAGCCGGATTCTCGTTATTTTCCCGATCTACGGATTATGGTGAAATTAATATTTCGACCTATACCACGGACTCTCTTGGTTTGAGCGTGAACTTTGGATATCCACTATCGGAAACAGGATATATACGATATGGAATAGGCTTCGAGCAGTTGGATCTTAGTACAGGTGCATTTGCCTCGAATGAAATTTCTCGGTTAGCACCGAAGGGTAATGCCGTATTCAATATGGTCAAATTGGATACATCCATAGGTAGTTCCACGCTTAACAGAGGTGTATTGCCAACAGCTGGAGCGTCACAGTCCATAGCGCTTGAGTTTTCAGCACCTGGTAGCGACATTAGCTATTACAAAATCTCATTGAATGCGGAAAGGTTCTTCCCAATATATGGAAATTTCAAACTTAAGTTGGAAACCCAGCTTGGGTACGGAGAGGGATACGGTGATACCGATCGCATGCCTTTCTTTGAAAACTATTTTGCGGGCGGTATTGGGTCGGTTCGTGGATTTGAAACCAATCAGCTTGGTCCTAGGGAGTCAGGCTCAACGGGCTCATTTGAACCATTTCCTATAGGCGGCAACGTCTTAGCGGTATTTAGTGGATCAATTTTGATACCGACACCATTTTTACCTAATCCAGGTGCGGTTCAAGCGTCCCTATATTTCGATGCGGGCAATGTATTTGACACAAACTGTACGCCGGACCCAGCTGGGATCATGGAAACTATACAGTTGAACTGTTTTGCACCAGATATAGAAGAACTTAGATATTCAGCTGGAATAGCGGTAACTTGGATCAGTGGCTTTGGACCTATGTCCTTTAGTTTTGGCCGCCCTGTTAATGGCGGAGAATTTGAAGAAAGAGAAATGTTCCAGTTTACTCTGGGACAAACATTTTAAAATACTAGGAGATAGTAAGTGATTAGACAGATTTTACTCGCAACTTTGGCCGCTTCGGCTGTTCTTGCATCAGCAGCGGTTTCAGCGCAAAACATAGCTGTAGTTGATATTCAATCGGCTATTTTGAATAGCTCATACGGTCAGCAAGAGCTGGAAAGGCTTGCTGCTGATCCAGAGTTCTCCGAGCTCGTTGCTGTGGCCCGCAGTTTGCAGGCAGATATGGATAGTTTGGATGGTGAGGCTCGTGCAGAAGCTAGCGGTTGGGACGATGCTCGTTTTGCTCAGTACACCCGTACGCGCCAGTTCAAAGATGCTGATTTACAGTTGACCACACAGAAAATTCAGTCCGAACGCGAACGCGTAATTGGCGAGATCATCAACTCAATGAATGCCCCAGCGCTTGAGGCACTAGAGCAAATTATCGAAGAAGAAAGTATTTCGTTGTTACTCCGCGAAACTGCCGTTTACGATGCAGACGATTCACACAATTTGACGTCGCTACTTTCTGAGAAACTGTCTCAGCAATAATTTGATATGAGCTTGCAACGCTCTGGAATTTCTATCACAGAGATTGCCGCTCATATAGGTGCGGAGTTATCGGGTGCGTCGAAAGACCTTTCCATTTCTGGAATGGCCTCTCTCGCATCCGCCACTCCAACCGATTTAAGTTTTATCGTGTCCGAAAAGCACCTTACTCAGGCACTGGTAAGTTCTGCCGGTGCGTTGATAGCCCCTCCGAGCCTTATAGATCCAAAGCTGGATTTGGTTACTCTGACCCATTCTCAACCCTACTTTGCCTACGCACTTGCAACAGAGCTATTTGTAGATACGCAATTGGCAGGGGGCATTTCAGAATTGGCCAGCGTTTCGTCTAATACGGATATAGGCGAGGGAGTAAATATAGGGCCTTTTACTCAGATTGAGTCCGGTGTAAAAATTGGTGATGGTTGTCAGATTGGCGCGGGTTGCTTCATTGGACGAGGGACCTCATTAGCGGCTAACGTCAGTCTTAATGCAAACGTGACCATCTATCACGAAGTGGTAATTGGAAGCGACTGCCGCGTGAGCAGTGGGACCATAATTGGGTCGGATGGTTTTGGTTTTGCGCCTTCCGCCCAAGGCTGGATAAAGATTCACCAACTTGGCAGCGTTAGGATAGGCGATAGAGTTGATATTGGTGCCAATGTCAGCATATCTCGTGGCGCGCTGGACGATACGATTATCGGTAATGACGTCATCATAGATGATCTGGTTTTGATTGCTCACAATGTCGAAATCGGGGACTATAGCGCACTCGCTGGGCAGATAGGTATAGCGGGTAGTAGCAAGATTGGCCAAAACTGCACTATGGGCGGTCAGGTTGCTGTTGCAGGGCATCTTACCATTGCAGATGATGTCCATATTACGGGCAAGAGTATGGTGACTCGCTCAATTGCAACTGCGGGGCAATATTCATCGGGAATGCCAGCCGCTCCTTCAAAGGAATGGAGAAAAAATACCGTTAGGCTGAGACAAATAGAAAAGTTAATAGATAGGGTTACCGCCCTCGAAAATAAAACATCGCACAAGGCCGAAGATTAATGGACGTTATTGAGATTCAAAAATACCTGCCTCACCGTTACCCCATGCTCTTTGTAGATAGGGTTACAGATTATGAGGAAGGGCACTTTATTCGTGGGTTCAAAAATGTAACCTATAACGAACAAATGTTTCAGGGACATTTTCCCGACAACCCTATTTTGCCTGGCGTGGTAATTATTGAGGCGTTGGCTCAGGTATCTGGAGTACTTGGATTTAGGACAGTGGATATGAAACCGGAAGATGGGTTCCTATATTTATTTGCCGGAATTGATAAAGTTCGATTTAAGCATCGAGTTATCCCCGGCGATAGACTGGTTCTTGAATCAACCGTAATTAACCGAAAGCGGCATATATGGAAATTTGATGTCAGAGCACTGGTCGATGATAGAGTTGCAGTTACCGCGCAGTTGACTTGCGCTATCGTAGATAGCTGATAACACCTAGGCTCTTTCTCATGACCGATCCACGCTAATGATTGATCCCCGTGCGGTTGTAGATCCATCTGCAATTATCGCTGAAGATGCTGAAATAGGGCCCTTTACGGTGATTGGTCCCAATGTCGAAATCGGTTCTGGCACAGTGGTCGGCCCGCACAATGTGCTCAAAGGGCCCACCAAGATAGGCAAGAATAACCGGATACTGCAGTTTTGCAGTATTGGCGAAGACACTCCTGACCTTAAATACAAAGGGGAGGATACTAAGCTGGTTATTGGTGACGAAAATGTTATTCGTGAAGGGGTAACTATTCATCGCGGCACGGTTCAAGATCGATCCGAAACCCGAGTCGGCAATAAGAACCTAATTATGGCTTACGTGCATATTGGCCATGATTCAATCGTTCGAAACAACACTATATTGGTTAATAATGTGGCACTTGCTGGCCATGTGGAAGTAGGCGATTGGGCGATAATCTCTGGTTTCTCTAGCTTACACCAATACTGCAATGTCGGCGCTCATAGCTTTATAGGTGCTCACGCCTGGATAACTCAGGACGTTCCTGCCTATGTCATGGTTGCAGGTAGTCCTGCTAAGCCCCGAACAATTAATACAGAAGGCCTGAAGCGTCGCGAGTTTACTTCTGAACAAATTCGATGCCTGCAAAGGGCTTACAAGTCGATATACCGCAAAGGAATGGAGCTCTCTGTAGCAATTGAATTACTAAAGACTGATCATGAAAACGCATCTGTTCTTCAGCCGTTGATCGATTCACTGGAAAACTCCGAGCGAGGAATTTTGCGTTAATGACGCTACGCCGCGTTGGTATGGTTGCAGGTGAAGCATCCGGAGATATTCTCGGCGCTGGCTTAATGTCAGAACTAAAACTCCAGTTCCCAGAAATTGAATTTATTGGCGTTGGCGGCAGTCGAATGTCTGCGCTAGGTCTCGAGCAGCTATATCCGATGGAGCCTCTGTCGGTAATGGGCCTAATTGAACCGCTAAAGCGATTGCCAGAATTGCTTTGGATGAGGAGAAACCTAGCAAAGCGTTTTATTGAATCCGACTTAGATCTGTTCGTCGGCATTGATTCTCCAGACTTTAATCTCGGCTTGGCAAAGCGTCTAAAAAAAACAGGCATTAAAACTTTGCACTATGTAAGCCCCTCGGTTTGGGCATGGCGGCAGGGCCGTATTAAATCTATCGCCAAGTCTATCGATATGATGTTGACGCTACTGCCCTTTGAAGCAAAATTTTACGAAAACCACGGTGTGCCAGTAACATTCGTAGGGCATCCTTTGGCCTCTGAGATTTTTGGTGGGCCGAATAAGGAAGATAGCCGCGATAGTCTGCAATTTGACGCCTCCGGCCTCTGTATTGCGCTGTTACCCGGAAGCCGCTCCGGTGAAATAAAACACTTAGTCCCGGGCTATCTTGAAACGCTGGAATTGATTGGAAGGTCAAATCCCGAAATTCAGTTTGTGTTTGCTGCTGTTAACCAGGATAAGGCAGAGCAAATTAAGGCTCTACTGGGTAGTCTCGATATTCCCGTGGTAGTTGGCAGGACCTTGGAAGTTATCGCAGCTGCTGATCTTGTAGTTGCTGCTTCCGGCACTACTACCTTAGAGATTATGTTGGTGAATCGACCGCTAATTGTCGCTTACCGCTCCGACTGGCTCACTTATAAGATAATTAGCAGTATGCTGAAAGTGCCATATGTTTCCCTACCGAATCTGATAGCTGGAAAGAAGATAGTTTCAGAATATTTACAAGCTGAGGCGAGTCCCGAAAACCTAGCGTCAGCAGTATTAACCTTATTGAACAATGAACAGAAGTGTATGGAGCAAAAGAAGGTTTTTGATTCTCTTTCACAACAACTTAGATTACCTTCGAATAAAATGGCTGCAGAAGCGGCTGCTTCACTTATAGATGGCTAATAATTTCTTTCGAGACCCTGAAATCCTCTATGGGGGAAGTTTGCTAGCCGGAACAGATGAGGCAGGGCGCGGCCCCCTGGCAGGCGATCTTTACGCAGCAGCAGTGATATTAGACCCGAATAAGCCCATTCAAGGCCTCGATGATTCAAAGAAGCTCAGCGCTAAGCGTCGAGAGGCCCTGTTTGTTGAGATTTGCGAAGGAGCATTGGCATGGAATATAAGCATTGCGAGTGTAGAAGAAGTCGATCGAATTAACGTACTGCAGGCTTCTATGCTCGCGATGCAGCGAGCGGTAGAGGCGCTGGACCCCACTCCAGAATTTGTCGCGGTTGACGGAAATCGATTGCCCAATTGGAACTTCGCCTCCGTCGCCTTAGTAAAAGGCGATTCCCGTGTTGCGGAAATTTCTGCAGCGTCCATATTGGCGAAGGTGGCAAGGGATAGGCATATGCAAGAGATGCATGAAATATATCCAAAATACGGGTTCGATAAACACAAGGGCTATCCAACTAAACCGCATATTGAAATGCTGAGAGAGTTTGGCTCCTGTAGAATTCATCGACAAAGTTATCGCCCTGTGCAGCAGGCTGATCTGTTTAATAGCTAAATATTTGAGACCATGGAATTAGATTCAAATACCACCGAAAAACTTTCCCAGAATTTCGTTCATTTACGAGCGCATTCAGAATATTCACTGCGGGACGGTATTCTTCGGATAAAACCAACTATGGCTCGCCTCGCAGAAATGCAGATGCCAGCTTTTGCACTAACAGATCACAATAACCTTTTTGCTGCCGTAAAATTTTACCGAGCGGCGGTAGCTCAGGGAATTAAGCCGATCTTTGGCTGTGACCTAATTATTCAATCTGAAGATGCCGATCCGTTAAATGAGTTCACACTTTTAGTTGCGAACCAACAGGGGTACAAAAACCTTATAGAAATTATATCCCGAAGCTACGTAGTTGGGCAGGTCAGGGGAGAACCTAGGGTTAAACGCGAATGGTTGGAAGAGCTAAATTCAGGACTAATCTGTTTGTCCGGGTCCAGTCGTGGTGAACTTGGCCAGATGCTTATCAAGTCTAAAATTGAAGAAGCAAAAAGTTGCGCGCAATGGTGGGCTCAGACCTTTGCCGATAGATTCTATATTGAAGTGCAAAGAACTGGTCGCTCTGGTGATGAAGAACATTTACATCAAGCAGTTGAACTTGCGTCTGCAGTGGGGTTGCCACTGGTGGCTACTAACGACGTGAGGTTTGTCAAAACAGAGGATTTTGAGGCACATGAGACAAGAGCTTGTATTCACGACGGATTTGCCTTGGCTGATCCACGTAAATTACAGCGTTATTCAGAACAACAATACCTGCGCACTGCCGAGGAAATGACTGAGATATTCTCAGATCTGCCGGAGGCTTTAGAAAATACGGTCGAAATTGCTAAGCGCTGTAATTTCAGTTTGGAGCTTGGTAAATCTTATTTGCCGGCCTATCCGATTCCTGATAATTCTTCAGAAGATGATTATTTGCGTTTAACTTCTCGAGAAGGTTTAAGCGGACGTCTTAAGGTTTTATTCCCCGATTTTTCTGAACAGGACGCTAGTCTAAAGGTTTACTGGGATAGGCTGGAAGAAGAGCTAAATATTATTATTCAGATGGGATTTCCCGGCTATTTTTTGATTGTGATGGACTTTATCCGCTGGGCTAAGGACAACAAGATTCCCGTAGGGCCAGGGCGTGGGTCTGGTGCTGGATCTTTGGTGGCTTATGCGCTGAGGATTACTGACCTGGATCCTATTAACTACGATCTTCTGTTTGAGCGTTTTTTGAATCCCGAACGGGTTTCTTTGCCGGATTTCGATATTGATTTTTGTATGGAAGGCCGGGATCGGGTAATTGATTACGTTGCCGAACGCTATGGGCGCGACGCCGTTTCTCAAATTGTTACCTTCGGAACCATGGCAGCTAAAGCTGTGGTGAAAGATGTAGCCAGGGTTCAGGGCAAGCCTTATGGCTTGGCGGATCGTCTTTCGAAGATGATTCCATTTGAAGTGGGAATGACGCTCTCTTTGGCGCTAGAGCAAGAAAAACAATTAAGAGAGTTTTTGGAAAACGATTCCGAGGCACAAGAAGTCTGGGATATGGCGATTCAGCTTGAAGGGATAGCAAAAAATTGTGGAAAGCATGCGGGTGGCGTTGTTATTGCCCCTACCAAGTTGACAGACTTTTCTCCGCTTTACTGTGATGATCAGGGCGGTGGATTAGTTACCCAATACGATAAAGACGATGTCGAAAGCGTAGGCTTGGTCAAATTCGATTTCTTAGGCCTCAAAACCCTAACAATTATCGACTGGGCCGTTGCGATCGCAAATCAAAAGCGAAAATCCGAAGGTCTTGCCGATATCGAGATCGACAGAATCCCTCTCGACGATCAGAAAACCTTTGAGTCTTTGCAACGAGCTGAAACAACAGCGGTATTCCAGCTTGAATCTCGAGGCATGAAAGACCTCATCAAGCGTCAATTGCCTTCAAGCTTTGAAGATATCGTTGCGCTAGTAGCGCTGTTTAGGCCCGGGCCCTTACAGTCGGGCATGGTCGACGATTTTATTAATCGAAAACACGGTAGGGAGAAGATTGCTTATCCACATCCAACCTATCAGCATGAAGACCTACAACCAGTGCTTGAGCCAACATACGGAATTATTCTATATCAAGAACAGGTGATGCAAATCGCTCAGGTCTTGGCTGGCTATAGTTTGGGTGATGCAGATTTACTGCGTCGCGCAATGGGCAAAAAGAAGCCGGAAGAGATGGCCAAACAGCGCGAAATGTTTATGGCTGGGGCGAAGAGTCGCGATATCTCAGAGGAACTGTCCAGTAATATATTTGATTTGATGGAGAAGTTTGCCGGTTACGGATTTAACAAGTCTCACTCAGCAGCCTATGCATTGGTTGCCTATCAGACAGCCTGGTTAAAAGCGCATTATCCAGCAGAGTTTATGGCCGCGGTTATGTCGGCTGATATGCAACATACCGACAAGATTGTTGGTTTTATTGATGAGTGTGAGCGTCTTGGTTTAGATGTCACTCCACCGGATGTAAATACCGGTGAGTTCCAGTTTTCGGTGAATGATCAAGCGCAGGTTGTATATGGGCTAGGCGCAATTAAGGGGTTGGGTGAAAACGCTATCCAAAGCATTATTGATAGTCGTCAACTGCAAGGGCCCTATTCGGCTATCTACGATTTCTTCGGACGCGTTGATCAGCGCAAGTTAAATAGACGTGGAGCCGATGCATTACTGCGGGCTGGAGCAATGGATAGGCTCAGCCAATTCCCGGACGATCCAGATAGATGTCGAGCTGTGCTTGAAAGTCAGCTTGATGAAGCAATGCAGATAGCTGAACAGGTCAACAATAACCAAGCTTCCGGCATGGTTGATATGTTCGGTGAAATTCAGGTTGCTGAAGCACCAGAAAAAGATACCAATGCAAAAACTGTTGTTCGTGCATGGACGATGAAAGAGCGCCTACAAAAAGAAAAAGAAACGCTTGGTCTTTACCTGACGGGACATCCAGTTGAAGCTTATGCAGATGAATTGAAACTCCTAATTGGAAAACGCTTGTGCGATTTACGGCCTGAAAAAAAGCTGCAGTGGTTAGGTGGATTACTGGTCGATAGACGAGTGATTAAAACAAAGAGGGGAGATCAACTTTGCATCCTAACGCTTGATGACCGAAGTGCTCGAGTTGAAGTAACCTTGTTTTCAGATCTATTTGCCAGTGTTGAGCCGTCCCTAATAATGGATACGGTTATAGCTGTTGAGGGAACTGTACAGCAGGATGACTATTCTGGTGGGTTGCGCATCCGGGCAGAACAACTTATGCCCTTATTGGAATTGCGCAGCCTGAAATTTAATCGATTAAGAGTCGATATCGGGCACAATGAGTTAAATGATCGCTCGATTAATTCACTACGCGAATGCCTTGAAGACTTTCGGGGCGGGAGCTGCGCGGTGCGAGTTAAATTAATCCAGGAGGGCTCAGAGGGAGAGTTTGAGCTGGGTGAGGAGTGGAAGGTGGAACCTCGTGATGAGCTGCTTTATGAGCTTAGACACAACTTCGGATCTGAGTCTGTCGCTCTGGAGGCCTAAGGTCTCCATGAGCACACTAGGGCCATGAGATTGGAATACTTACTTGAGGACATTGAACCTCAGCTACGTGCTGCCAATAAAGTGTGGGTTGCTTACAGCGGAGGATTGGATTCCACAATACTGTTGCATGCAGCTATTAAAATGATGGGGCCTGCCAAGGTTGGTGCCTTGCACCTAAATCATAATCTCCAGATCGAATCAAAAACCTGGCAAGAAAAGTGCAGGCAGATCTGTGAGTCCCTTGATGTAGAATTTCGCCACGCAATACTCGAGATTGCAAATCAAGGGCAGGGCGTTGAAGAGGAGGCCCGCCAACTTCGATACAAATTCTTTCGAGAGAATATTGTGGTCGGCGACCTGTTGTTGTTGGGGCATCACGCCGATGACCAAGCTGAAACACTATTATATAGGCTATTCCGAGGAGCTGGAGTTCGCGGGCTTTCTGCTATTCCGCAAGAGCGTACTGAAGGGTTGGGACTATTGCTTCGGCCTTTATTATCTCGAACTAAACAAGAGTTAAAGCAGTTGGCAGAAGAGGCACAGATTGAATGGGTTGAAGATCCTTCTAATTTGGATATCAGCTATGACCGAAATTTCATTCGCCAAAATGTACTGCCAACTATTCTTGAGCGCTGGCCAGCAGTCAGATTATCTCTATTACGGGCGGCTTCAAATCTGCGCAGTGCGTCGAATTTGTTGGACGAGTACGGGCTTATTTTACTTGGAGGTTGTAATTGGCGTGAAGAAGGCTACGGCAGTAGTTTTGAGATCTTGGCTTATCAGGCCTTGGGCGAAGCTGCGCAGGCTTTGCTATTAGAAAGAGCGCTAGCCGATCTTGGCCTAAATGGCTTTGATTCTAACTATCGAGCTAGGGCTGCCGCAGTTATAGATGCGGCTGAAGACGCCAAACCCTTATTGAAGGCTGGTGATAGCGAGTTGCGCCGCTATGCCGGGCGACTTTACTTAATGTCGGAGGTTACCGAGCTTAGAGCGGCAGATATTAAACTGGAGTGGAGCGGCAAAGAATCAATAGTTGTGGAGGGCTGTTGTGAGGTGATGCCTCTCGATAACTACTCAGGTGAGACTCTATCCCTAAGTTTTAGAGTAGGTGGAGAACGATGCAGACCCCTGGGGAGAGATAAGTCTCAGTCCCTTAAAAAGCTGATGCAAGAGTATGGCCTTGTCCCTTGGCTACGAGACAGGACTCCCCTAATCTGGAAAGACGGAGAATTGATTGCGGTTGCCGACGTATTTAGCTGTAGTGAAGAAATCAGTCTGCCAAAGATAATCTGGAGAATTCGCTAAATAGCGTTGCTCCAGATCTACCCAGTTCTAGCTATGCTGGTTTAGCGGACCAAACGTTGCACCATCCTTCGGCAGCTACGGATTTTCCGGGGAATAAAGCACAGGCACCCCAGTCACTGCCCGCCGATTCTTCAGTGTACAAAATACAGGTATTGCAAAAATGGGTGTCTCCATCGGCTGCTGTTTCACGGCCAGGAAACATCATCGAGTCGATGTCTGCGACGTTGTGCTTATAGCCCAATGCCGCTGCAGTTGGATCAGTTTCTGCAACCTTAGGGAGGGTTTGCGCCAGCAGCGGGCGACTAATATCCAGTATGGAAATTATTAGCGTTCCTGCTATGAACCTTCGTCGACTAATGGAGTTATTTTTTTTCATCGAAAACCTCTGTCTTTTGGGCAAGTATATAGATCAATAATATACCAGTCTCAAAGATATCTAATAGGTAATCAAGGTCAAACTACCTTGTGATGTTTTGTTATTGCAGACTACATGTTTCATATTTCATTCTATTTTTAAATTGTTTGAGATGGAGCCTAGTGCTAAGATTACGTCCCATCTCGTGAAAGGTTTATCAACCTTGTCCCACCGTAGAGATGGACAAACCGATACTCTTTTCTCTTCTTAAAACCGCTTTCTGGGCAGGTATGACGCGTTTTATTTTTGTTACTGGTGGGGTTGTTTCTTCCCTTGGAAAGGGAATTGCTTCTGCGTCCCTGGGCGCTATTCTTGAGGCTCGCGGCCTTAACGTCACTATCATGAAGTTGGATCCATATTTGAATGTGGATCCCGGAACCATGAGTCCATTTCAGCACGGTGAAGTTTTTGTCACCGACGATGGTGCCGAGACCGATCTTGATCTTGGGCACTACGAAAGGTTTTTAAAGGCTAAAACCAGTAAAAGAAATAATTTTACCACTGGGCAAGTTTACGAGACGATTTTACGCCGTGAGCGGCGCGGAGACTTTCTTGGCGGAACCGTGCAGGTGATCCCGCACGTTACCGATGAAATCAAATCGCGAATATTGGCCGGTGGCGAAGGCAAAGATGTTGCCATCTGTGAAATCGGTGGAACCGTGGGTGATATTGAGTCGCAACCGTTTCTGGAAGCGGTTCGGCAGTTGAAGGTAGAGCTGGGTAGTACTCGAGCACTACTAATGCATTTAACGCTGGTGCCCTATATAGCGGCAGCAGGGGAAATTAAGACCAAACCGACGCAGCACTCGGTTAAAGAACTTCGCACCATCGGCTTACAACCTGAAATTCTACTTTGTCGTTCAGAGCGACCTGTAGATGAAGGTTCACGACGAAAAATTGCACTTTTTACTAATGTCGAATATAGGGCCGTAGTGCCAATGCCTGATGTTCCTTCAATCTACGCTATTCCGCGTAATCTTCAAGAGTATGGTTTAGATCAGTTGGTGATGGAGAAATTCAATATCGAAAAACCTGATGCGGATCTCAGTGAATGGGATGCTGTTGTCAATCTACAGAACTCTATGAGCGGCGAAGTCACCATTGCAATGGTTGGCAAATACATGGAACTACTGGATGCCTACAAGTCCATCAATGAAGCTCTGGAACATGCAGGTATACATAACCAGACCAATGTAAACATTCGATATATAGATTCGGAAGATGTCGAAGAGCAGGGATTAGACCTCCTTGATGGCGTCGATGGAATATTAGTACCGGGAGGCTTTGGTCAGCGCGGCATTGAAGGAAAAATTTCGGCTGTACGGCACGCGCGGGAAGCGGGAATACCTTATCTGGGCATATGTTTGGGTATGCAGGTCGCAGTTATTGAATACGCTCGCAACGTGCTTGGCTTGGAAGGAGCCAATAGTACTGAGTTCGAAATCGACGCCAAGTACCCGGTAATTGCGTTGATTACTGAGTGGATGGAGCCTGATGGACTTAAGAAAATCCGAGGTAAAGGTAGTGATTTGGGTGGTACGATGAGATTAGGATCGCAGCCCTGTAACCTTGCAGAAAATACATTATCACGCGCCCTCTATGGGCATGATGTTATCCATGAGCGTCATCGACATCGTTATGAAGTAAATGATGGCTATGTAGCAGGGTTAGAAAAAGGTGGTTTAAAAGTAGCCGGACGTTCGGGCGATCAATCTCTAGTAGAGATTGTAGAAATTGAAGATCATCCTTGGTTTGTCGGTTGCCAGTTTCACCCGGAATTCACCTCTACTCCTCGAGATGGACATGCGCTGTTTAGCGGGTTTGTGAACGCGGCAAGGGTCCACAATGAAGCTGCCGAATCTGGCGCCTGTTCTGATAACGCGGAAAAAGAAGGGACGAGTTAATAAATGTCTGACTTTAGCGCTACGAATGCCCTTCAGCTGAATATTGGCGCTATAGAGGTAAGTAATACTTCGCCAATGGTGCTGTTTGGCGGTATTAATGTGCTCGAATCCCGCGACCTTGCTATGCAGGCAGCGGAGAAGTACGTTGAAGTAACTCAAGAGCTTGGAATTCCTTACGTTTTCAAAGCCTCCTTTGATAAAGCTAACCGGTCGTCCATCCATTCCTTTCGAGGGCCTGGATTAGAAGCTGGACTACGAATACTTGAAGACGTTAAAACCCAGTTTGAGGTGCCCCTGATAACAGATGTTCATGAACCAAGCCAAGCTGCGGCTGTAGCTGAAGTTTGTGAGGTCATTCAGTTGCCGGCATTCCTTGCCCGGCAAACGGATTTGGTTGCTGCGATGGCGGCTACTCAAAGGGTAGTGAATATTAAAAAACCACAATTTTTAAGTCCTGAGCAAATGAAGAATATCGTTGATAAATTTGCCGAATGCGGGAACGAGAAGGTTATGCTCTGTGAGCGTGGCAGCAATTTTGGATATGATAATCTTATCGTTGATTTTCTCGGTTTCGATACGATGAAGCGAGCGACAGGTTGTCCGATCATCTTTGATGTGACTCATGCATTACAGCGAAGAGATCCTGGTGAGGCCGCCTCAGGTGGTCGCCGCCAACAGATTGCTGACTTAGCTAGAGCCGGGGTTGCCACAGGCCTGGCGGGTTTGTTTTTAGAAGCCCATCCGGACCCGGATGCTGCTCTCTGCGACGGGCCGAGTGCGTTACCTCTCAACAAACTGAGAGACTTTTTAATGCAGTTACGTGATCTGGATTTGCTGGTTAAAAGTTTCCCTTCCTTAAATATCAAATAATTTTTACGGAGCATAAGTAATGAGCGAAATAGCGGATGTTCGCGCTTTCGAGGTATTGGATTCTCGAGGGAATCCAACGGTGATGGCCGAAGTTACTCTGGCAAGTGGCGTAGTCGGATCTGCTTTTGCACCCAGCGGGGCCTCAACCGGTTCTAGAGAAGCTCTGGAGCTGCGGGATGGTGATGCGACTAGATACTTAGGTAAAGGGGTTCTGACCGCAGTCAACAATATCAACTCTACTATTAGAGAATTGTTACTTCATGCGAACGCCTTAGATCAACGCAGTATTGATCAGCTGATGATTGACTCCGATGCAACAGAGAACAAAGCTCGACTTGGCGCAAATGCGATTTTGGCGGTTTCTTTAGCTAATGCCAAAGCGGCTGCCCTTGATAAAGGCGTGCCCCTCTATGAGCACATAGGCTCAATGGTGGGTTCGCCAAACTTAAGCATGCCTCTACCCATGATGAATATCATTAACGGTGGTGAGCACGCCGACAATAACGTTGATATTCAAGAGTTTATGATTCAGCCAGTATCCGCTGAAAATTTTGCTGAAGCACTGCGAGTCGGTGCAGAGATATTCCATCAACTTAAAAAAGTTCTTCAATCACGTGGTTTAAGTACTGCTGTTGGTGATGAAGGTGGTTTTGCACCAGACTTGCCTTCGAATGAAGCGGCTCTCGAGATTATCGCAGAGGCGGTAACTGGCGCCGGATACAAGTTAGGAGAGGATGTTGTTTTGGCTTTAGATTGTGCTGCAAGCGAATTTTTTAAAGACGGAGTCTATGACTTGTCTGGAGAAGGCAAACAATATGACGCTGCCGGATTTTCTGATTTTCTAGCGGGGCTTTGTGAGCGGTATCCGATACTTTCTATTGAGGATGCAATGGATGAATCCGATTGGGACGGCTGGAAATTGCTTACGGAGCAGCTGGGAGAAAAAGTTCAGTTGGTTGGTGACGATCTTTTTGTAACCAATCCTAAAATATTAAAGAAAGGTATTGAGTTGGGAGTTGCCAATTCCATTCTTATCAAATTTAATCAAATAGGTTCTTTGTCGGAGACCTTGGACGCGATTCAAATGGCACAAGAAGCTGGTTATACCGTCGTCATTTCTCACCGTTCCGGTGAGACTGAGGACACAACTATTGCAGATCTTGCAGTAGCCACCGGGGCAGGACAAATCAAGACTGGATCGCTATGTCGATCCGATAGAGTCGCCAAATACAACCGGCTTCTTCGCATAGAAGCGGAAACTGATGGATTGGCGAAATACAAAGGACGAGAAGAACTGCGGGGGTAGGAAGGGCGAAGCTCTAGCGTAGCCTTGATCAGTAAGTAGTCGGTCAAGGCGCGCGGATTTACCTAGTTATTCGGGTGAAGCTGAACCTATCAGTGGCGCGATGAAACCTCCGATTAATGTTCCCAAAATTATAAGCAGATGCAGATTTACCGCAGCCAAAACAGAAGAGTCTAAATCTGCCCCAGAGAAAACCGCTCCCGCTACCACTCCTGCTTCATAAGTCCCAACGCCACCGGGCGCGTGCAGAGGTAAAACAGAACTCAATTCTCCACCGGTAGCCCCGGTAATTGCCTGAACTACATTCAAATCCGCAAAGCTAATTAATATCCAAGCAAATACTGCCAGTTTAAGACCCCAATTAAGCCAGGTTAGAATCAGGGTCCGCACCAATGCCGGAAGGTTATCCGGCATGCCTGACAGTATGCTATTGCCTAGCTCCTCAAATTTCCGTGGCAGCCTCGTTAGTATCTGACTTGATACAACAGACCGCATGGGCAGAAGTAAAATAGGGCTACAGAGGAACAGAGCCCAGAGCATTAACCAGACGGGCGATGTGTCTAAGCCCAGTATCCAAGCAATGCTGCCGAGCGCCAGCAGGGTAAATAGATCAAGAACACGGAAAAATAGAAGCGTACCAGTGGTCATGGATAGAGATAGTCCAAAACTGCTGCGCATCATCAAGGGAAAGCTTGCTTCGCCAGAGCGCATTGGAAGTAAGTTATTAGCCAGATTGTGCATTAGGGTAATGCGAAAAGACTCAGAAAAATTAACTTGTCCATGGCTTCGAAAATAATCTCTTATTCGATAGGCTCTAATAGCGTAGGTGCAAAACATTAATATCAAGGCAAAAGCCGTTGCTGCAGGCGACCAATTTGTCCATTGAGCGACAATACTATCCCAACCCCAGGCCCACTCGATTACAGCGGCATAGGCAATCACTGCGGCGAAGCTGAGGGTGATATAAGTACGTGATTTAGCCGAAGAATCCATCATTAAAATATGATTGTGTTTTTGACTCCACGAATGGTACAGGGGGAGGGGTTTTTGATACAGTGCAGGCCGCAACATAACCATAAAACGAGCCGAGATGTCGACACAGCCAAGCCTTTCTTTAGTAGTCCCTCTATACAACGAACAAGACAACATTAATCCACTGCTAAAACGAGTTGAAGAGGCTATGGTGGATTACAGCGGGCCTTATGAATTGATATTGGTAGATGATGGCAGCTCAGACCATACCGTTGCTACAGCTTTGGCATCAAGCTCTGATCATGACTATGAAATACGGGTTCTCGAATTACAACGAAACTTCGGTCAAACAGCGGCTATGCAGGCAGGTATTGACGCAGCTACTGGTGAGCTAATTGCGACGCTGGACGGTGATTTACAGAATGATCCGCATGATATCCCCAGAATGGTTGATGCGCTGATTGATCGCGATTTGGATTTGCTGGTGGGGTGGCGCGAGAATCGAAAAGATAAATTATTTATGCGAAAAATTCCGTCTTGGGTTGCGAATAGACTGATCGGTAGGATCACTGGAGTTCGAATTCACGACTATGGCTGTAGTTTGAAAGTTTACAGATCCTCAGTAATTAAACAGGTCAAGCTACTCGGTGAAATGCATCGATTTATTCCTGCCTGGGTTGCAGCGGTAGCGCCAGCGCGCCGAATTGGCGAAATGCCAGTGACACACCATGCGCGAATCCATGGAGTATCAAAGTACGGTATTTCTCGCTCTATCCGAGTCGTGTTAGATCTGCTTTCCGTGCTATTTTTTATGAAATACCGTGCACGTCCAGGCCATTTTTTTGGAACCATCGGGTTGGTCGTTGGATTTATCGGCAGTGTAATACTGGTTTATTTGGGGTTTGATAAATTCATTCTGGGCCACGATATTGGAACTCGACCAGCTTTGCTTATAGGCGTGGTTATGGTTATTACCGCTTTTCAGTTCCTCACCACCGGAATTTTGTCAGAGCTAATGTCTCGAACCTATTATGAAACTTCCAATACCACGCATTACGTAGTGCGCGAGGAGCATTCGAACCATTCATAAAGGGATAGTTCGACGAACATGAAGCTACCTTCTCTCAGCCCGCAATCAAGTTTTACGCCATGGATTGCCCTGATGCTTGCTATTGGGTTTTTCTTAAACCTATGGGGGCCGGCGCTATTTGATTTGGACGAAGGTGCGTTTTCAGCGGCGACAATGGAGATGTTGTTACGCCAGGATTTTATTACCACGTATTTAAATGGCACTCAACGGTTTGATAAACCCATTCTCATATATTGGCTGCAAGCCGTTAGCACGGGCCTATTCGGTACGGACGAGTTTTTCTACCGTCTTCCTTCAGCGATTGCCGCAAGCTTTTGGGCCGTATCTGTATATCGTTTTGCGCAACCTCGTTTGGGCGAAATAGAGGCTCGAGCATCCTTTATATTCCTCGTTAGTGCGATTGGAGTGTCGGTAATCGGACGCGCAGCAACGGCTGATGCGCTGCTGAACCTGTGGATTGCTCTTGCATGCATGGACGGTTATCGAGCGGCTGTGGAAAAGGATAAAAAGGCAGGAATGCGAGCGTACCTCTGGATCGGACTCGGGCTGCTGACAAAGGGACCTGTGGGCGCAGCGGTGCCGTTTGCAACTCTCACGCTGTTTGCTTTGCTAATGCGAGATGGCTCGGCCTGGACTAGAGTTGCTGTAAAACCCTTGGGTTGGCTAATTGTGGGAGCTGTCGCTTTGCCTTGGTATATAGCGGAGTATCTAGATCAAGGGCAGCTGTTTATTGATGGCTTTTTTCTTACACATAACTTAGGCCGGTTCACAGAGACCATGGAAAGTCATGGCGGTACGATTTTTTACTACATCCCCGGTATTCTCTTGGTTACTCTGCCTTTTGCAGCATGGTTAGTCCGCAGTTTGGCGTCCGTTCGGCAGGTGGGAAAGAATCGCCTTACCACTTGGTGCTGGGCTTGGTTTGGTTTTGTATTTGTTTTGTTTTCTTTTTCAAGCACACAACTACCGCACTATGTTTTGTACGGTTCTACACCTCTATTTCTTCTTATGTCTCAGTATCTCTATAAGGTACCACTGCGGATTGCCTTAGTGCCGGCCTTAGTTCTACCCGCTTTATTCCTCATTTTCCCCTTGGTCGCTGCTGGACTGATTGATCCTGACGATCTATATGTCTTTGAAATGATTTCCTACGGCGTAACGCAACTAAGCCTTAGCTATTGGATAATTTTGGTGGCTGGAATACTCGCTATAATTGCCATTGTACTTCGAGCAAAAAGTCACTTATCAGCGATTCTTGGAACGGGTCTGGTTCATCTGTTACTAGTAGGCTTAGCTATACTGCCAGCTGCTGCGCAGATTCAGCAAACCCCGGTTCGAGAAGCTGCAATGCTCGCAAGGTCTATGGATGAACCGGTAATAATGTGGCGAACAGATATGCCTAGTTTTACGACTTATAGCAAGCGAATTACCACTGAGGATGAACCTAAATCTGGAGATCTGGTATTTACTCGGGTCGGTAGGATAGATTTGCAGCAGGCTGATGAAATTCTCTTCAATAAAGGCGGAATTCTGTTGCTGCGCATGCAATAGGGCATTTAGTAGGATCGACTGCGTCACAATCTTGAAATATTAAATAGGTAAAGGCTGGCAGCAGGGAACACCCATGATTAGAATCGATAGTTAGCCTCTTATCTACTCAGTTTCTCGGTATGGATAGTATGAATTTATTCGAACCCAAGTTGCCTCTTGTCGCAAGAGTTTCCGTGCATGGGCTCACTATATTACTGCTTTTGCTGTATGGTTTTTCACACCTCCTATATGGCAGCTTATTACTAGGCATTCTTTGTTTCATCGCGCTGGTATTCGCCGCGCTTTCACTTTTTACAGCGATCAACAGAAATAGCAGCTCGATTTTTTTGATGTGCTTTGTTACCAGCTTAGCTCTGATTTTGTTGACTGCATCTTATCTCTATGGGGAGCGAGGACTAGTTTATTGCTTCTCTTTTGCTGCGGCCTTATTTTTCATGCTGAGTTTTCGTGCAGCTCTAGCCGGCGGATTAACAATATGCTGCCTTAGCGTAGCGGCAGCTTCACATATTATGCCTGGAGAAATGCTACTTCGTTTTGGTATCGCACTCGGTTTTTCCTTCATGTTGTCAGCTACCTTTGCATCTCAGATACTCAAGCAAACGGCTAAGCTCGAGAGGGATGCCAATCAAGATTATCTAACCGGTCTAATGAATCAACGGAGATTTTATGGCTGGTTAGAGGGGCTTCTTTCTGACCCTAGCAATTTGCATTCCAAATTGACGCTATTCTACTTTGATATTGATGACTTTAAATCCGTAAACGATGGTTTCGGCCATGAAGGTGGCGACCGAGTCTTGAAGGAGTTTGCAGAGCGTATAAAAAATTGTGCGCGGGACATAAATATTGAATTTCACGCTAGCCCAGAACTCAATTTCTGTCGCCTATCCGGCGATGAATTTGTTTTGGCATGTGTCAATACTGATTCAAGGGATACCGCTACTTATGTTGCAAGTAGATTTCAAGAGATACTCTCAAAACCCTTTTTCATCGGAGAGCGAAGGTTACAGATACGCTCAAGCATTGGTGTCAACCATATTCAGGTGGAGAATCAAGACGTTGGATATGTGATGCGATCGGCCGATTTGGCGATGTATGAAGCTAAAAAGAGTGGCAAACAGCAGTTCCACATATATGAGGATAGCCCTGAACCTCATGTGTATCGTGATCAGGCCTTCTAAATTCAGTGCTTTGTCCTTTCTCAGGTGTGCCGAATTAAAACCTCAAAATATCTAAAGTTTTACCAGTAATGCGCAGATATAATTACTAGACAGGTTCAATTGGATTGGGCCAATAAATGCGCCCGCTTGGTGCTTTAAACTCAGGAAGAAGCACGTGACGGAAGTTAAATCCGGCCGGTATCGGCATTATAAAGGCAACGATTATCAGGTTCTTGATGTCGTCAAACACTCTGAAACGGAGCAGGAATTGGTGCTATACAGGCCTCTCTACGGAGAATCCCAAGATCAAAAATGGGTAAGGCCGTTGGAAATGTTCACTGAGCATATTGAAATCAGTGGTATCTCGGTACCTAGATTTAAATTTATCGAACCTTTACCCGAAACTACCTAAAGGTTTTGTATCAATTAGCCGATAAATAGTGAAGTTACCCCACTCGGCATACGCAAATGAACGCAAGAGCTCCCATAGATTTCGATCGTTCTTCTGAGTACCTGCGATTGACACTACCTTTGATGTCAAAATATAAGGTGCCAGTTACCCCAGAGAATTACGCTGCTTGGTATGAATATGTGTCTGGTGGTAATCTAGCTCTTACGGAAATCATCGATGACTTGATTCAAAAAGATAAGAGCGTGGGCGAAGAAGTAACAAGTAGGTTACATAAACGTTATGTCGATCCAATTGATTATGCGCCGCTTATCCAGGCCCAAAAAATTTTTCACAGGCTCGCCGATAGAGTAACCCACTCGCTAACAACAGCTGCGGGTGAAACTGAGCAATATGATACGTCGCTAAAAGAAGTCGCACAGAAAATTTCAGCAGACATGTCAACGCTGCAGGTGAGGCCTTTGGTTGGGGTTTTGACTCTAGTTAGCAGTCAAATGAGTGAAGGCAATCAAGCACTGAGGAAAAGCCTGAATAAATCACGCAGAGAGGCTGAGAGTCTTAGGGATGAGCTTGAAAAGGGTAAAATCTGAATCACTCAAAGACGCACTAACCGGACTCGCAAATAGAAAATCATTCCACGATGAGTTAGAGCGTATTCAACAGAAGGCAGACAAGCTCGCCGAAACCTGCATGATCTTTGCCGATATAGATCGTTTTAAACAGGTTAATGACGAATACGGGCATCTTTTTGGCGATAGAGTAATTACAGCCGTTGCCAAGGTTATTGAAGAAGTCGTCGGCGATAGAGGTTTAGCTAGTCGCTACGGAGGAGAAGAGTTTGCTGTATTACTACCGGGATCAAAAGCAGAAGAGGCAAAAGTTCTGGCTGAAAGTATCCGCGATTCTGTAGAGCGTAGACGAGTAATTAATCCCAAGACAGGAGAAAAGCTGGGAGCTGTCACTATTTCAATTGGCGTTTCTCAATTTGATCCAGAGGTAGATGTTTTTAAAACAATCGAGCAAGCGGACGCAGCTTTGTATCGGGCAAAAAACAAGGGACGCAATTGCGTAGAGTCGGGTTAGTTAGCTTATTGGTTATCCAATAAAAAGCCCGGCATTTGCCGGGCTTTTTATTTATCGTTTATCTATAGGTTCATATGATCGTTGCGGACTGCCAGTGTAGAGCTGACGCGGTCGACCAATGCGACTGTTTGAACTTACCATCTCGTTCCAGTGGGCTAGCCATCCAGAGGTGCGGCCAAGCGCAAAAATCACAGTGAACATATTTAGTGGGATGCCGATTGCTCGCAGAATAATTCCGGAGTAAAAATCAACGTTTGGATATAGTTTTTTCTGAATGAAATAATCGTCTTCCAGTGCAATTTGCTCAAGCCGTTTGGCAATCTTCAGTAATGGATCGTCGATGCCTAGTTCAGAAAGCACTTCGTCACAGGTTTCTTTCATTACCTTGGCTCGTGGGTCAAAGTTCTTGTACACGCGATGACCAAAGCCCATAAGGCGAAAAGGATCACTTTTATCCTTGGCTCTCATAACGGCTGAATCAACATTACTTTCGTCGCCAATTTCTTCAAGCATTTTCACAACTGCTTCGTTTGCACCGCCGTGAGATGGCCCCCAGAGTGCAGCGATGCCGGAAGCAATACAGGCAAATGGGTTGGCGCCAGTAGATCCCGCCAGTCGAACCGTAGAAGTTGATGCATTTTGTTCATGGTCAGCGTGCAGAATGAAGATTTTGTCCATTGCGCGAGCTATAACCGGATTGACCTCGTAGTCTTCACAGGGATTACCAAACATCATGTATAGAAAGTTAGATGAGTAATCTAAATCGTTGCGTGGGTATAGAGATGGTTGACCAATTGAGTGCTTGTAAGCCATCGCTGCCATGGTAGGCATTTTAGAAATAAGCCGCATGGTAGTTATATCTCGGTGCTCGGGATCCGATATATCCAAAGAATCGTGGTAAAAAGAGGATAGGGCAGCAACTACTGCACAGAGCATGGACATGGGGTGGGCATCATGTCTGAATCCATTATAAAAGGCGGCAACATTCTCGCTGACCATGGTGTGCCGGCTTACTATATGATCAAAAGCAGCTTTTTCCTCAGCGTTTGGTAGCTCGCCATTTAGCAGGAGGTAACAGACTTCCAGGTAATCGGCGTTATCAGCAAGCTCGTCAATCGGGTATCCACGGTGCAACAATACGCCTGCTCCGCCATCGATGTAGGTAATCTTCGATTCACAAGAAGCAGTTGAAGCAAAGCCTTCATCAATAGTAAATATCCCTTGCCCCGCTAAGCTAGATACATCAATACAATCTGGTCCGATGGTGCCTTGATAGACGTCCAGTTCCAGGGCGTCTCTGCCTTCAACTTCCAGTCTTGCCTTACCGTTGCTCATATATACTCCTGAGGCTAATAAATGGATTGCTTCGTACTTTTCAGCATCGAAACGAGTAATTTCTTTACGCCGTGGTGGACACCAAAACGCAGTAATTGCGCGAGAAAAAAACCAATAATATTTTTTCTGCAGGCGCGCATTATATCCGGACGGGGAAAAGGAGCAAACGACAAACTCGTCGAATAACCATCATTTTCGAAAAATGGATTAAAAATAACGTTTTATAGATCATCTAGCGTTTGAGTTTTGATGCCGTCAAATGTAAAATCGCGCCCCGCTGATTGCCTTCGGTAATCGGGCTTTCACCCGAGTTTAGTTTCCTTTGAATAGGTAATATATTTTGAAGATTTCGTCAGTTAACGGTCGTCCAGTAAATCTGGATCTAAATACCATTGACTTACCAATTACTGCGTATGCATCTATCACGCATCGAATCACTGGATTGGTGCTGTGTGCCGCGGTTCTTGTGCTGCTTTGGTTCCTAGATAAGAGCCTGACTTCCGAAGCGGATTTCACTGAAGTTCAAAAAATTCTGTCGAGCATGCCAATTAAGGCGCTGATGTTTTTGTTTCTTGCTCCTTTTTGGTATCACCTGATTGCCGGTATTCGGCATTTAATTATGGACATGGGTGTTGGAGAATCTCTTGAGGGGGGCCGCCTGGGTGCCAAAATCGTATTTATCGTTTCTGCAGTCTTGATAGTATTTACAGGAGTTTGGTTATGGGGAGCGTAACTTCAATAGCCAGTCTCGGACGAAATGGGCTATATGACTGGGTAGTTCAGCGTATTAGCGCAGTGGTCATAGCAGCCTACTTTTTGTTTCTTGTATTTTTCTTAGTGATGAATCCGGGTCTCACTTATGAGCAGTGGGTCGCTTTGTTTTCCAGTAATTGGATGCAGGTATTTAGTACTATTTCTCTTTTGATGTTGCTAGCCCATGTTTGGATCGGCGTATGGGGCGTACTTACGGACTATATGACACCTCGACTTATGGGAAGCAAAGCAAATTCCATGCGCCTTGTGGTGGAACTAGTCGTATTCGCTGTTGTGCTAATCGTTGCCGTTGTCGGCCTAAGCATTTTTTGGAGTCTGTAACTGATGGCAACTATGAAAACAATGAATTTTGATGGCGTAATTATCGGCGGCGGCGGAGCAGGCCTTCGTGCATCTTTACAACTGGCGCAGTCAGGGTTTAAAACCGCAGTGATTACTAAGGTATTCCCGACTCGGTCGCACACGGTATCTGCTCAAGGCGGAATCACCTGCGCAATTGCTAGTGCGGATCCCAACGATGATTGGCGTTGGCATATGTACGATACCGTTAAAGGTTCTGACTATATTGGCGACCAGGATGCCATCGAGTACATGTGCGCCGAAGGCCCAGCTGCGATTATGGAGCTGGACCATATGGGCATGCCATTTTCTCGATTCGAGAATGGACGTATTTATCAACGGCCTTTTGGTGGTCAGTCAAAGAATTATGGTGAAGGCGGTCAGGCTGCTCGGACTTGTGCGGCAGAAGATCGTACCGGTCATGCGCTATTGCACGCGCTCTACCAAAACAATATTAAAAACAAAACTGTCTTTATGAATGAGTGGTTTGCCGTTGACCTAGTTCGCAACACAAAAGGTCAGGTCGTGGGCTGCATCGCCATTGAAATAGAAACAGGAGAAGTGGTTTTTGTTAAATCAAAAGCTACGGTGTTAGCGACAGGCGGTGCTGGTCGAATTTATCAGTCGACTACTAACGCGCACATTAATACTGGTGATGGTGTCGGCATGGCTCTAAGAGCTGGCGTACCGGTGCAAGATATAGAGATGTGGCAATTTCATCCGACAGGTATATATGGTGCCGGCACATTGGTTACCGAAGGCTGTCGAGGTGAGGGTGGTTACCTAATTAATAAGGATGGCGAGCGCTTTATGGAGCGCTACGCCCCTAACGCGAAAGACCTTGCTGGTCGCGATGTTGTAGCCCGTTCCATGGCGATCGAGATGCGCGAAGGCCGTGGTTGTGGTGAAAACGGCGATCACCTGATGTTGAAGCTGGATCACTTGGGTGAAGAAGTACTTAACTCACGCTTGCCTGGTATTCAGGAGCTAGCAAAAACTTTTGCCCACGTTGATCCAACCAAAGAGCCGATTCCAGTAGTGCCAACCTGTCATTACATGATGGGCGGCGTCCCAACTAATGTGAATGGTCAGGTCATTAATCAAAATGCGGAAGGTGAAGATACCGTTATCGAAGGTCTCTACGCTTGTGGCGAAATCGCATGTGTCTCGGTTCACGGGGCTAACCGTTTAGGCGGAAATTCCCTGCTCGATTTGGTCGTATTCGGACGGGCTGCGGGCCTGTACCTCGAAAAAACGATGCGTGAAGGCATCGACCTTGATGAAGCGTCTGAAGCCGATGTTGAAACGGCCATGGCGAGGCTTAATCGATTGGAATCGAACCAAGATGGTGAAAGTGCTCCAGTGTTACGTGCTGAGATGCAAAAAATTATGCAAGACTGCTTTGGCATATTCCGCAACGGCGAAGATATGGCGCGCGGTATAAAACAGCTGGAAGCCTTGCGCCCTCGGATAGAGAACGTTGGATTGGTCGATACTTCGAACGCTTTTAATACGGCTCGTATCGAAGCTCTGGAACTACAAAATCTTTTTGAAACCGCAGAGGCTACAGCCTATACGGCAATTGCCCGTACTGAATCTCGTGGCGCTCATTCAAGAGAAGACTATCCCGATCGCGATGACGAAAAGTGGTTGCTGCACTCTATGTATTGGAGTCAGGACAATACAGTCGGCACACGAGCCGTGAATATGAAACCAAAAACGGTTCCCACATTTGAACCCAAAGTTCGTACCTACTAATTCGAGGGCAATATCTTGTTAACTGTAAGTATTTACCGATATAACCCCGAAACTGACTCAGAGCCTTATATGAAGGACTATGAGTTTGATACGGGTGACAAAGATCTAATGGTATTGGATGCACTAGAGCTGCTGAAGGCTGAGGACGCTACTCTGTCCTACCGCCGGTCCTGTCGGGAAGGGGTATGTGGCTCTGATGGTATCAATATGGGCGGTAAAAACGGCCTGGCCTGCATAACCCCTATTAGTCAGGTGGTGAAAAAGGGCAAGCTAGTATTGAGACCATTACCGGGATTGCCAGTTATTCGCGATTTAGTAGTGGATATGAGCCAGTTCTATGCCCAGTACGAGAAGATCAAACCCTTTCTGATAAATGATACTCCGGCACCGGCTATTGAGCGGCTGCAATCTCCTGAAGAACGCTCTAAGCTTGATGGACTTTATGAATGCATTCTCTGCGCCTGCTGTTCGACCAGCTGTCCTTCGTTTTGGTGGAATCCGGATAAATTTATAGGGCCGGCGGGTCTACTTCAGGCCTATCGCTTTATTGCCGATAGCAGAGATACCGCAACCGAAGAGCGATTAGCCGATTTGGAAGACCCTTTTAGTGTATTTCGCTGTCATGGCATCCAAAACTGTGTGGCGGTTTGTCCTAAAGGGCTAAACCCGACTCGCGCGATTGGACATATTCGTAACATGTTGCTGCAGCGAGGCGTCTAACCCTTAACCCTTGCGGGCAACACTTTTCTACCTCGTCACTGACGAGGTAGTCCAAATAACCTATTTCGGGGTATAGATACCCCAGAGTGAAACTAGAGAAAGATGCATAGCAAATCTGACATGCAGTCCTGGTGGGATACTTCCCATATATCCGGCTCCAATGCCGTTTATGTTGAGATGTTGTTCGAAAAATACATCCAAGATGAATTCAGTGTTCCCGATGTATGGCGTGAGTACTTCGATCAGCTACCGAGTGGCAGTGAGCTGGGCAATAACGATGTTTCCCACGAAAATGTAATTACCTATTTTCGTGATCTTGCGCGCAACAAACAATCGGATGAGTCGGTCCGCGGCAGCGTTGATGGTGCTGCGCTTGAGCATGAGCTTAAGCAGGTTAGCGTTATTGAGCTGATTGCCGGCTATAGACATCGAGGTCATACCAAGGCCGATCTAGATCCTTTAGGCCAATTTCAGAGGGAGCACTCAAAGGTGCTTTCTCTAGCCCACTACGAATTGTCTCAAGCGGATATGGATACCCAGTTTAGAGCGGGGATGACTCATTTTGGGTTTCAGAATAATACCGCCTCTCTGCGGGATATTCTCGAGGCCCTCGAGTCGACCTATGCCGGCAAAATTGCTGTAGAAACCATGCATATCACCGACTTGGAAGAGAAGCGCTGGTTGCAGGAACAGGTTGAGAAAGTAAAGGGACGGCCTACCTATAGTAAAGAACGCAAGTTGGAGCTATTAGAGCGGTTAACCGCTGCTGAAGGCCTTGAAAAGCATCTAGATAGCAAATACCCAGGGGTAAAACGCTTTGGGCTTGAAGGGGGCGAGAGCTTAATTCCTTTGCTGGACACGCTAGTGCAAGACGCTGGTGAAGCCGGAGCCAAAGAAATCATTCTAGGTATGGCTCACCGTGGCCGTTTGAACGTCCTAGTGAATATTCTTGGTAAAAACCCCGTAGAGTTGTTTGAAGAGTTCGAAGGTAAACGTGTTATCAATACCTCGGGCGATGTTAAATATCACCTGGGTTTCTCATCAAATGTTGTGACCTCTGGCGGAGAGGTTCATCTGGCAATGGCGTTTAATCCATCGCATCTGGAGATTGTGTCACCCGTTGTTGAAGGAAGTGTTCGCGCTAGGCAGGATCGTCGTGGTGACCCAGAAGGCAATACGGTTGTTCCTATCATCATGCATGGTGATGCGGCTTTTGCAGGGCAGGGCGTGGTTATGGAAACATTCCAGATGTCCCAAACCAGAGCCTATGGTACCGGCGGCAGTATTCACGTCATTATTAATAATCAAGTCGGCTTTACTACCTCAGATCAAGAAGACGCGCGTTCTACCGAGTACTGCACTGATGTAGCTAAAATGGTTCAAGCGCCGGTATTTCACGTTAATGGTGACGACCCTGAAGCCGTTGCCTTTGTAGCTGAACTGGCGATGCGATATCGCTATAAGTATCATAAAGATGTAGTGATTGACTTGGTTTGCTATAGACGCCGCGGTCACAATGAAACCGATGAACCCGCAGCAACCCAGCCACTGATGTACAAACTGGTTCGCAGCCAAGCTACTACCTGCGCGCTCTATGCCGAGCAGCTTGATCGTGAGGGTGTTGTTTCTTCAGAGCAAAGTGATGCCATGATGAATGCGTTCCGTGAGCGCATGGATGCTGGAGAAACTGTAGCGCCAAATATGGTTACGGACCCAAATATGTCGCTTTTTGTCGATTGGAATCCCTACATTGGTCACGATTGGGACATACCTTCAAATACAGGCATCGATTTAAATTATTTAAAAGATATAGCTAATAGAATCAGCACAATACCTGATGAAATTAATGTTCAAAGGCAGGTATTAAAGCTTTATAAAGACCGCCAAAAAATGGCCGCTGGTGAGCTTTCACTTAACTGGGGTATGGCCGAACTTCTGGCCTACGCATCACTGGCTGAATTTGGCGTGCGAATACGTATTTCCGGTCAGGATTGTCGTCGCGGAACTTTCTCTCATCGCCACGCAGCTGTATTTGATCAGGAAACCGGTAAGCCCTATGCTCCTCTAGAAAATCTCAGCAGCGAGCAGCGGCCTGTTGAGATTTTCGATTCCCTCCTATCAGAAGAGGGCGTATTGGCGTTTGAGTATGGCTATGCATCGACTACACCGAATGCCTTGGTTATATGGGAAGCGCAGTTTGGCGACTTCGCCAACGGCGCTCAGATGGTTATCGACCAATTTATTACGAGCGGTGAGCACAAGTGGCAAAGGCTCTGCGGATTAACCCTATTGCTGCCACACGGTTACGAGGGGCAGGGTGCAGAGCATTCTTCAGCGAGATTGGAACGCTTCCTGCAGCAGTGTGCCGACCACAATATTCAGGTTTGTTTGCCAACAACGCCAGCGCAGATTTTTCATCTGCTGCGGCGTCAGGCTATACGACCAATGCGTCGCCCCCTGATAATTATGAGTCCAAAGTGGATTCTTCGGCATAAGCTGGCAACATCCAGTCTTGAAGAGCTTTCATCTGGACAATTCCAAAATGTCATAGGTGAAGAGCAGGTATCTGCCGAGAAAACCCGTAAAATAGTACTTTGCTCCGGCAAGATTTATTACCACTTGCTTGAGATGCGTGAGGAAAAAGCGATTGAAGATGTGGCTTTAATCCGCATCGAGCAGCTTTACCCATTCCCGGAAGCGGATCTAATTGAAAAGCTGTCGCCATTTAGCGGCGCTCAGCAGGTAGTCTGGTGTCAGGAAGAGCCACAAAATCAGGGTGCTTGGTACAGTAGTCAACACCACATTCGGTCAGTTTTGGAGCGGGTTTTGCCAGGTAAACACCTAGTGTTTGTCGGCAGACCTGCTTCAGCCGCGCCAGCCGTAGGCTATATGTCACGGCATTTGCAAGAACAAAATGAACTGGTTGAGGCTGCGCTAAGTTAGCGTACGCAAGGCTAGAAGGACTAGATAGATGACAAATGAAATTAAAGCGCCAGCCTTTCCCGAATCTGTTCAAGACGGAACGATTGCTGAATGGCACATTGCCGAGGGCGAATCTATAAAACGAGATCAGCCGTTGGTCGATATCGAAACCGACAAGGTAGTGATTGAAGTGGTAGCTCCCGGTGATGGAGTGCTGACAAAAATCCTAAAAGGCGTCGATTCGGTTATTGAAAGCAATGAGGTCATTGGCTTATTTGAAGCTGGTGCAGTTGCAACCGCTGCTCCAGCCACGGCAGAAGACTCTTCAGCGCCAGGAGCGGCCAGTCAAGCTGAACCTGAACCTGAACTCAAAAACACAGCGGAAGATGCCATAGTTAATCCTGCTGCGAAAAGACTCCTAGATGAAAATCAGCTATCTGCTGCAGATGTCGTAGGTACTGGTAAAGGCGGTCGGATCACTCGAGCGGATGTAGTTAATCATCTTGAGGGCGCAACTAAGTCTGCAGGCAAGAGCGCAAGCAAAGAGGAAAGCGGATCTGCTGCGAAAGCAGTTGTAGCCGCGGCGGCGACTCCTATGTCAGGCCGCGAAGAGAAGCGTGTGCCTATGTCACGCTTGCGTACCCGCGTAGCGGAAAGGCTGCTAGAAGCAACACAAACTACGGCGATGCTCACAACGTTCAACGAAGTAGATATGACGGCGCTTAAGCAGCTTCGAAGCAGTTATCGAGAAGATTTTGAAAAGAGGCACGATATTCGCTTGGGCTATATGTCCTTCTTTGTACGCGCCTGTGTAGAGGCACTGAAAAAATTCCCAGCGGTAAATGCTTCTTTGGATGGCGGCGATATCGTCTACCACGGCTATCAGGATATTGGTGTTGCCGTATCTTCCGATCGTGGGTTGGTTGTGCCCATTCTTAGAAATGTTGATGGCTATAGCTTAGCCGAAACTGAGCAGAAAATTGCTGAGTTCGGTGGTAAGGCAAAGGCTGGTCAACTGACAATAGAAGATATAACCGGTGGTACTTTTACTATTTCTAATGGTGGAGTGTTTGGAAGTTTGCTTTCCACCCCCATATTAAACCCACCGCAGACGGCAATTCTGGGTATGCATACCATCAAAGATCGTCCGATAGCGCTGAATGGCGAGGTTGTTATTCGGCCAATGATGTATCTTGCGCTTTCTTATGATCACCGATTAATTGACGGCAAAGAAGCAGTGCAGTTTTTAGTCGCGGTTAAAGAAGTTATAGAAGATCCAACAAGAATTTTATTAAATTTATAGTGATTGTTATCACTTGGAGAGAATTATGAGTAAAGATTTTGACGTCATCGTTATTGGCTCAGGACCTGGTGGTTACGTAGCGGCGATTCGAGCGGCGCAGCTCGGTCTAAAGACTGCAATTGTAGAAAAATGGAAAAATGCCGAGGGCAAGGGAGTTAACGGCGGTACCTGTCTTAATACTGGATGTATTCCATCAAAGGCGCTCTTGGATAGCTCGCATAAATATGAAGCTGCCGCCCACGAATACAGTAAACATGGTATTGGCCTTAACGATTTAAGCATTGATGTTGAAAAAATGCTGACTCGTAAAGAGGGCATTGTTAAACAGCTTACTGGTGGTGTTGCCGGTCTTCTCAAAGCCAATGGCGCGACTTCGTTGTTTGGTACGGGCAAATTATTGGCGGGCAAAACTGTTGAAGTAACTGACTTTGAAGGTAAAGTCAGTGTTTATACTGCAAAGAATGTCATTCTGGCCTCTGGATCTGTGCCTGTTGATATCCCACCGGCTCGCGCCGATCATGAGTTTATTGTCGATTCTACTGGCGCTCTTGAATTCACTGAAGTTCCAGGACGTCTTGGCGTTGTTGGTGCCGGTGTTATTGGCTTAGAACTAGGCAGTGTTTGGGGCCGTTTAGGCTCTGAAGTGGTTGTTATTGAAGCAATGGAAGATTTCTTGCCGACTATGGACGAAGCCATAGCAAAAGAAGCCGCTAAAACTTTCAAGAAGCAGGATTTGGACATTCGTCTGGGTTGCACGGTTTCCGGTAGCGAAGTGAAAGACGGCAAAGTAACGCTAACCTATAAGAAAGGTGACGAAGAACTCAAAGAGGTTTTTGACAAAGTTATCGTTTGTGTCGGCCGCCGACCCTATACCGACGGTCTACTTGCGGATGATTGTGGCGTATCTACTACCGACCGCGGTTTCTTTGAGGTTGATGATCACTGTTTCACTGGCGTAGATGGCATCTGGGCGATTGGCGATTTGGTTCGTGGTCCAATGTTGGCTCATAAAGCTTCTGAAGAGGGAGTAATGGTTGTTGAGCGTATTGCGGGTCAAAAAGCTGAAATGAACTACGATCTAGTCCCGGGGGTTATCTACACGCATCCAGAGATTGCCAATGTTGGCAAAACTGAACAGGAACTACGTGCCGAAGGCGTTGAAGTTAAGGTAGGAGTGTTCCCATTTGCCGCGAGCGGCCGTGCCTTGGCATCGGGTGAAGGTTCAGGTTTCATCAAACTAATAGCCGATGCTAAAACTGATCGAGTATTGGGCGCCCACTGTATCGGCCCTAGTGCTGCAGAGCTTGTACAACAAGCAGCTATTGCAATGGAATTCAGCACCAGCGCAGAAGATCTCGGTTATATGGTGTTCTCACATCCAACCGTATCTGAAGCTTTGCATGAAGCGGCCTTGGCAGTTAATGGCCACGCCATCCATATGCCGAATAAGAAAAAAAGATAGTCTTATTAATTTCCTATAATCACAATAATTGAGCGATAAATAATGAATCTTCACGAGTATCAGGCCAAACAGCTATTTGCTGAGTACGGTCTCCCGGTATCAAAGGGTTACGCGGCAGCAAATGCCCACGAAGCAGTTGCTGCATTTAAAGAAATTGGCGGCAAAGCAGTTGTCAAAGCGCAGGTTCATGCCGGTGGTCGAGGCAAAGCTGGTGGCGTAAAGCTAGTAGACACTGCAGAAGAAGTTGAGGCATTTGCAGTTAAGTGGCTTGGTAACCGTTTAGTAACTTACCAAACGGACGCAGACGGACAACCCGTAAGTCGTATCCTTGTGGAACCATGTACTGAAATTGAGAACGAACTCTATCTGGGCGCGGTCGTTGATCGTGCATCTCGAAGAGTTGTTTTCATGGCATCCACCGAAGGTGGCGTGGAAATTGAAAAAGTTGCCCACGAAACTCCGGAAAAGATCCTCAAAGCAGAAGTCGATCCGTTGGTTGGCGCACAGCCATACCAGGGGCGTGAGCTGGCTTTTAAATTGGGATTAGAAGGCAAGCAAGTAAAGCAATTCACTCAGATATTTCTCGGCCTGGCCAAGATGTTCCAAGAAAAAGATATTGCGCTTATCGAGGTTAATCCTCTGGTTATAACTGATACGGGCGATATTCATTGTTTGGATGCGAAATTGGTGATTGATGGAAATGCAATTTACCGCCAACAGCAGTTGCATGAAATGGATGACCCAAGTCAAACAGATCCGCGTGAAGCGCATGCAGCCAACTGGGACCTAAATTACGTCGCTTTGGATGGCAATATCGGCTGTATGGTTAACGGTGCTGGCCTGGCTATGGGCACGATGGATATTGTTAACTTGCATGGCGGTTCGCCAGCAAACTTCTTGGATGTTGGGGGCGGTGCTAATAAAGAGCGCGTTGCCGAAGCATTCAAAATCATCCTTTCCGATAAGAATGTAAAAGCAGTATTTGTAAATATCTTTGGTGGCATTGTTCGTTGCGACATGATTGCTGAGGGCATTATCGGCGCAGTAGAAGAAGTTGGCGTAACGATACCTGTGGTAGTGCGTTTGGAAGGTACAAATGCAGCCGAGGGATCAGCAATTTTGGCAAACAGTAACCTGAATATTCAGGCACCCGCTTCGCTAGCCGAAGGGGCAGACATGGTAGTAGCAGCTGCAGCGGAGCAGAACTAAGAATGAGCATTTTAATTAACAAAGATACAAAGCTAATCTGCCAAGGTTTTACCGGGTCGCAGGGAACATTCCACTCTGAGCAAGCAATTGCCTATGGCACCAACCTAGTTGGTGGTGTTACTCCAGGCAAAGGTGGGCAGGTTCATCTTGATCTTCCCGTATTCAACACGGTTACCGAAGCGGTAGAAGCTACTGGTGCTGATGCCACAGTTATCTATGTGCCAGCGCCATTCTGTAAAGACTCTATCCTTGAGGCTGCAAACTCCGGCATCAAGCTGATTGTCTGCATCACCGAAGGCATTCCAACACTGGATATGCTCGAAGCTAAAGTTCGTTGCGATGAACTGGGTGTGATTCTTATTGGGCCAAACTGCCCGGGTGTTATCACTCCAGGCGAATGCAAAATCGGAATTATGCCTGGTCATATCCACTTACCTGGCAAGGTTGGCATTATTTCGCGTTCAGGTACTTTGACTTACGAAGCAGTTAAGCAAGTTACTGATTATGGTTTTGGTCAATCTACCTGTGTTGGTATCGGTGGTGACCCCATTCCCGGATCAAACTTCATCGATATTCTTAAGCTATTCAAAGATGATCCGCAAACCGAAGCTATCGTTATGATCGGTGAAATTGGCGGAACTGCTGAAGAAGAAGCGGCCGAGTACATCAGAGATAATATCGATATACCTGTTGTGTCATATATTGCTGGTGTTACTGCGCCTGAAGGCAAGCGTATGGGACATGCCGGTGCAATTATCTCTGGCGGTAAAGGCACTGCTGATGAGAAGTTTGCCGCACTGGAAGCTGCTGGCGTTACTACGGTTCGCAGCTTGGCAAAAATTGGTGAAGCTTTGAAGGAAGCTACTGGTTGGTAGTTTTTAGCTAGCTTAGCTTTTTGCTTGAAAAACCCCGGTGCCTTATATGGTTATCGGGGTTTTTTTATGGGTAAATCTATTGTTGCCCACAGTTTTTTTGAAATATCTCCGATATCTTCCGTAGCGCCTTCGGCTATCCATTTGGCTACTACGCTAGCCGTATCAGGATAATTAATCTTAGTATGGGTTTGCGAGTTTAGCCAAAATGCGGTTGTGTCGTGGTCTAACCTAGACATGGTAGAACCATAACCCAGTTGGCCTAAGGAAAGGGCGTTCGATTGCTGCTCTGGCTGGCCATCCATAGGCTTGACCAGAAGCTTAATGCCGAGCTGCAGGGCTTCGCTGGCCAGTTCAAAGCCGGCATTACATATAACGCCTTCACAGGTTAGTAGGTCGGCCTGAAAATTATCTCTACCAGGCTTGCGCCAGGTTAGATTCTTTTTACGGTAGTCCGTACTGTTTGGGTGATACAAGATAAATTCATAGTTAGAAAATCCACGTAATAGTTTGGTTATATCCGTGCGCGATTCAAAGGGTAGGTAAACCAAAATACGTCTAGATACTGGTTTGTAATGATCTGCATTAACGGGAGCAATTGGTGGCAGGAGAGGGCAGTTAAAGTGATGCCAGTGTAAACCCGCTGAAACATCGCAGGGAGCAAAGTTCTGCATTATGAATTGATCGACGATGGTGCCTTTAATATGGGGTATATCGTATTGAAAGGCGTATTGGTGGCCTAAGCCTACAACCCTTTTAAATGTCAGCTTGCCGGCCCATGCGGTGATAGGTTCAAAGTCGGTAATAACCAGATCGTATTTATCGACATCTAGAGATTTAACCTGCTGAGTTAGACGGAACATATTGTTACGCAACAGGGTGTCGCCAAGTTGAACTCGGCCTTTTTTACTGTGGAAGGTGAGCCCCGGCTTAGTTATATAGTCTCCAAACACCTCCATATCAAAAAGCTCAGACGGCTTTCTTCCGGAAAAAAGATACTGAACTTTAACGCCCAGTTTTTCCAAAGCGGGAGCCATAGCACGCGCCCTGGTGATATGCCCGTTACCTGTGGCTTGGATACCAAATAAAATGTTCACTAATGCTAAATTCCCAGTGCGCGTGAATGGAGGCGGAAGATCATGAAATGCACATGGCATTTGTATGTGGGGAGAAGTTTAACTGAGCTGTTGATCTGGAGACAGTGTTGGTTTGTGAATGCGGCCGCAAATTTACGCTGAGGACATGGAACTAACGGGGTATCTAGGGAAGCCAGGATTAAACATGAGGAATATTTCATTGAAATCGATTTTACTCATCTGGGATTAATATAAAATATCTAGCTCTAGTTTGAACCAATGGCACGAAGAGCTTGCCTCGTAAAATGTTTCGATACATCGCTTATACCATTACTATGCTCTGTGCCGAACTTACTTTTGGTCACCACTGGGTTTCTGAGACTTACGATGAATCGAGCCTAGTGTCCGTGGAATTGGTAATTCGGGAGTTTCGCTTTATTAATCCACATCCTTTTGCCTCAGCTACCCTAAGTAGCGCGCCAGATTCTTCAGATATCTGGACCCTAGAAATGGATAATCGTTGGGAGCTTGCTGCGCTCGGTTTTACAGAAGATACGCTTCACCGTGGCGATACCATTCTTATTCAGGCAAATCCTAGCCCCTTTGATGACAGGGCCTTGTACGTGCGATCTATCGAGCACCAACGACTTGGCTTTCGCTACGAACACAATGTGCGAGAGCTTTATCGACTTGCGCCCGCCGACTAATAGACGGGATAGTAGGGTCGAGTAAGTGGGTGCGATCGGTCTGTCTCTCGACAACTAGCTATGAATAGCTTTGTTTGCTCCAATTCAGCGCCCTAGACTTGAAAAATCATTACCCAGACCCATCTCTGAGCCAATAACAAAATCCTTTTGAGAGTTAAGAGATATATGTCTGAAGTGAAAAGTTCTGAAACACGCGAATTTCAAACAGAAGCTAAGCAGCTTTTGCATTTGATGACCCACTCCTTGTACAGCAATCGGGAAATATTTTTACGGGAGCTGATCTCCAACGCATCAGATGCCTGCGATAAGTTACGTTTTGAGGCGCTGAACAATGCGGACCTACTGGAGGACTCTCCGAACGCTCGAGTGCGAATAGATCTGGACGAGAAAAAGAAAACTATCACTATTTCCGACAACGGCATTGGAATGAGTCGGCAGGAAGTTATAGACAACATCGGAACTATTGCCAGCTCGGGAACTGCAAAGTTTGTAGATCAGCTCAGCGGTGACGAGAAGAAAGATTCCGCTCTAATAGGCCAATTCGGTGTAGGTTTTTACTCAGCCTTCATAGTTGCCGACCAAGTGGACGTATATACACGTCGTGCTGGAGCAGACGCTTCTGAAGGTGTGCACTGGAGCTGTACCGGAGAAGCCGTGTATGAAATCGAAGCAGCTGATATTCCCGAGCGCGGAACCACCGTAGTGCTCAAGCTTAAAAAGGGTATGAAAGAGTTCTTGGATGAATGGAATCTAAAAACGATTATTCGCAAGTACTCTGACCATATTGCTATCCCCGTAGAAATGAAGTCTCCACCACCGGCTCCGGCGGCCGAGGGTGAAGAAGCGCCAGAACTACCTGAGTATTCGGTTATCAATGCAGCGGTTGCTCTTTGGGCAAGATCACGTACCGAAGTTTCCGATGATGAATACCAAGAATTTTATCGCCAGCTCACCCACGATTTCCAAGAGCCTTTGCTTTGGAGTCACAACAAACTCGAAGGCAAGCTGGATTACACAAGCCTGCTATTTGTCCCTAGTGTCGCGCCTGCCGATCTGTGGCGACGTGAAGGCGCACGAGGCCTAAAACTCTACGTTAAACGTACTTTTATCCTGGATGATGCCGAGCAGTTCTTGCCGATGTACCTGCGTTTTGTGAAAGGCGTGCTGGATACCAATGATCTCCCTTTGAATGTTTCTCGCGAATTACTTCAGGATTCTCCTCAGGTAACCAAAATTCGCAACGCGCTTAGTAAGCGTATTGTTGACTTGCTTGCCAAGACTGCGAAAAAGGATAGCGAAAAGTACCTAAAATTCTGGGATGCGTTTGGCCCGGTATTAAAGGAAGGTGTGGTCGAAGACCCTGAGAACCAGAAGAAACTCGCTGATCTGTTCAGATTCACAAGCACTCATGGTGAATCAGCGGCTCAGGATCAATCCTTAGCGAACTATGTTGAGCGCATGCCTGAAACTCAACAGAAAATCTATTTTCTGATTGGTGATAGCCCTGAGCTAGTGGCTCGAAGTCCTCTGCTAGAGTCATTTCGCAAAGCGGGAACCGAGGTATTGCTTCTGTCCGATGGAATCGACGAATGGCTGATGTCTAATCTGACGGAATATCAGGAAAAGAGCTTCCAGAATATCGCCCGGGGTGATCTTGCGGAAGACCTTGGTGAGAAAAAGGAAGACTCCTCTGACGAAGCGAAAGAAGAAGAGACTGAATCACCTTTAATTGGGCGGGTAAAAACACTGCTTGATACGCAGGTAGATCAGGTTCGTGCCTCCAAAAGACTAGTAGATTCACCTTCATGTTTGGTACTCAATGATTTTGATATGGGGGCGCAAATGCGTCGTATTATGGAAGCATCGGGTCAGAAACTTCCAGAAAGCAAACCTATTCTCGAGATCAATATGGAGCATCCGCTTGTGGAGCGGATGGACAAAGAAGCTGACGAGGAACGTTTTGCAGACCTGGCTCAAATACTGTTTGATCAGGCCAAGCTAGGTAACGGTGAAACGTTGGCAGATCCAACTGCCTATGTGCAGCGAATCAACAAGCTTTTACTAGAGCTTTAGCGCGATTCGAAGAAGTAATGGATCGAGTACAATTAATTGTGCTCGATCCTAATATTTCTTCCATTGCATAGCCTATAATCATTCAATGGATCTTAAATCCCTCCGTTATGCCGTATTAGGTGCCGGCAGTTTTGGCACCGTATTGGCAAACATCATCGCTGAAAACGATTACCAGTGTTCTATGTGGATGCGCGACGAAAGCGAGGCCGCAGAAGCGCGCGCGTCTGGAATAAATACACGCTATTTGCCTAATCTGCAGCTGCCAGACAACTTACACATCGACTCTCGTTTACATATGCTTGCGCAAGAATGCGATGTGTTTCTGTTTACGGTTCCCAGCTGTGCAGTGCGTGAAGTAGCTAAGGTTGTTTCAGCCCATATTAAGCCCGGAGCGTTTCTCATTAGTGGAACCAAGGGTATTGAGCCTGTTAGCTCAAAGCTTATGAGCCAGGTGCTGGAAGAAGAGATACCGGGTCATGAGATAGGCGTACTTAGCGGCCCAAATCTGGCCAAAGAAATTTCCGAGCGGCAGCTAACCGGATCGGTAATTGCCAGCCATAGTGCTGAGCTCTGTGCTCTTGTGCAGGAGGTAATGGGTAATTCTTACTTCCGAATCTATTCAAATGATGACCGTACTGGTGTTGAACTGGCAGGTACATTAAAGAACATATACGCAATACTGTCTGGAATCGCTTCTGGCCTAGGTTTTGGCGCCAACTCTATGAGCATGCTAATAACGCGCAGCTTGGCCGAAATGAGCCGATTTGCCTCAGCTCAGGGTGCCAATGCGGCTTCATACCTTGGTTTGAGTGGCGTTGGCGACCTTATTGCCACCTGTACCTCGCCTCTAAGTAGAAATTACCAGATAGGTTTACGTGTGGGGCAGGGTATGAATTTGGAACAGGCAGTGGCTGACTTAGGTCAGACTGCTGAAGGCGTAAATACGGTTGCTGTTGTGCACGAACGAGCAGCGCAAATGAATATACCAATGCCGTTATGCGATGGTTTGTACGAAATTCTCCATGCAAACCGGCCCACCAAAGAAGTGGTAGCGAGTCTTATGGATCGTGACCAAACTGAAGACGTTGAATACAAGGTGAACTGATATGAATCTAAAGGAAAAGCTCTTAAATCTGGATACTTGGCTACGTCTACTGCTCATAATGCTTTTTTTCCTAGCCCGCGCTGTCCTGCTTTGGGTTGTGAATCTTATCGTAGCTGCACAATTTCTCTTTGTGCTTATTACGGGTCGTAAAGCAGACAATTTGGATCAAGTCAGCATTATGCTGGGCTCATATTTGGTGCAGATTGTGGACTATCAGACATTTGCTTCAGATACGGCACCTTGGCCTATGTCGGATTTCCCCGATGATAGCCGAGACCCCGAGTCATCTGACTTTATTGACGGCGACGATCTAGTCGACTAGGGCAAGCAAAGCTCGATTTATGGCCCTAAGTCACCTGTTATTGCTTCGTCACGGTGAAGCTGTCCACAGTTTACCAGATCACCTGCGAGAGTTGACGCAGGCAGGGCGTGATGAAGTCACACAAAGCCTAACCAAAGCTCAAGCTCAGCTGCCTGAATTGGAAGCCATATTCCATAGTGGGTTAACCCGGGCAGCGCAGACAGCAGATATCGCAGTGAAGATATTGGCGCCACAGCTTCGGCCGAAATTAATGGAAGGCATCTCGCCTTGGGGAGATCCGGAGAGTTTTCCGGAGTATCTAGAAAGCGAAGCTCTTTGCACCGCATTGTTGGTTACTCATAATCCCTTTGTTGAGGATCTTGTCAGTTTTTTGTGTGGAGAAGATCTACACATAAAGACTGGTAAATTGGTTTGCCTAGAAGTGGATTTTCTGGCCCGTGGATGCTGCAATCTATCCTTCGTCCAGAGTTAATTTTCTAAATTAATTATCTAGTTTAAATGCCTGATAAGGCTAAGAAACTCTTCTCTAGTGGCTTGGTTTTTTCTAAAAGACCCGAGCATGGTTGAAGTGAGCATTACTGAATTTTGTTTCTCTACTCCGCGCATCATCATGCACAGATGTTTTGCCTCAACCACCACAGCCACGCAGTTTGTGCCAGTTACCTTAGCAATGGAGTCTGCAATTTCCGCCGTTAGGGTCTCTTGAATCTGTAGCCTTCTGGCGTACATGTCTACTATTCGAGCAATCTTGGAAAGACCAATAACATTGCCGTTGGGTATATAGCCCACGTGGCACTTGCCGATAAAGGGCAGCATGTGGTGCTCGCATAGAGAATAAAGCTCAATATCTTTGACCACTACGATATTTCGATTGTCCGAAGGGAAAATGGCACCGTTTACTACGGTGTCTAAATCCTGATCATAACCGCGGGTCATGTATTTCATAGCCTTGGAAGCGCGTTCCGGGGTATCCACTAGTCCTGGTCGGGTTAAATCTTCGCCGATATTGCGAATAATGGCTTCAAATTGTTCTTTCATTGATATTCTCTATTTCTGATAGCCCTATCTTAGCCATTTGCTTCAAAGCTTGGAAATGAAGTCTTGCTACAGCGCTTATTGATCTAGCCTATACTTGCGGCCAATCGAGCCGGTTTCTAGCCTGATTATCTTATTATGCGCAAAGTATTAACCAACTAACTAAGTAGGATTCTGGAATTTCTGTATGTCGCACATCGGTACTGTCGAACAAACTCTTGTAGAGGCAGCTCAAAAGCTCGAAGCAAACAAGGTCTATTGCGGTCACGGGACAGATAACACCTGGGATGAGGCGTGTTTGCTGTTTCTACATTGCCGAGGGTTAGAGAGTGCCGATGAATCTATTTTGAATGAGCTGATTGAGCCTGAAATCAAAGCGGCATTTGAACAATTGATTGAGCAGCGAATAGAAAGCCGGGTTCCAGCGGCCTATCTTATTGGTGAAGCCGAATTTGCCGGTTTGCGTTTTAAGGTTGATGAGCGTGTTTTGGTACCAAGATCGCCTATTGCAGAGCTTATTTTTAGGAAATTTCGACCCTGGATTAGCCAGGATCCGGGCCATATTCTCGATCTCTGCACAGGCTCTGGTTGCATTGGTATAGCCAGTGCATTGGCTTTTCCTGATTCGAGGGCGATCCTAACCGACCTTTCAGTAGACGCGCTGGCAGTAGCCGAAGAAAATATCCAGAGGCACCAGCTTAAGGATCGCTGCCAGCTCATAGAAAGTGATATTTTTGCAAACTTAGCGGGATTGAGTTTTGACCTTATCCTGAGCAATCCACCCTATGTAGACCAAACAGATTTAGACGAGATGCCAGCCGAGTACCACAAAGAGCCCGCTATTGGCCTAGCCGCGGGTAGAGACGGATTAGATATACTAAGACCTATGCTGATGCAGGCTGCTGAGTATCTCAATGAAGGAGGACACCTTGTTGTTGAGGTGGGTAACTCCTGGGTAGCACTAGAAGAAGTTTATGCCGAGGTGCCGTTTACTTGGATTGAGTTTGAATATGGTGGTGATGGCGTATTTATTTTGAGCAAAGAGCAATTGCTTGAATTTCAGAATGTATTCCAAGAAAGGGCTCTTGCTTAAGGTTAGCCTATCCCTAACCAGGACATAATTAATAGTTGCTTTCGATAAGATAGTGCACCAGCGTATAATGCCGAACTTTAGATTTAACTGAATAAAGAACTTCTATGTCAGGCAATAGCATCGGCAAACTCCTTACTCTCACCACTTTTGGCGAAAGCCACGGGCCAGCTATTGGCGGCATATTAGACGGCTGTCCTCCCGGTATTAAACTCTCAGAAGCTGACTTACAGCCTGATCTCGACCGCCGACGTCCTGGCAGAAATAAAAACACTACTCAGCGCCGTGAAGCCGATTTGGTGAAAATACTTTCTGGCGTGTTTGAAGGTGAAACTACGGGCACCTCTATTGGCATGTTGATCGAAAATTCAGATCAAAAGTCTAAAGATTATTCCGAGATTAAAGATAAATTCCGACCCGCCCATGCGGATTACGCCTATGAGCACAAATATGGCGTTCGCGACTATCGTGGTGGCGGCCGCTCTTCAGCGCGAGAAACAGCAGTTCGGGTTGCAGGTGGCGGCATAGCCAAGAAGATACTAAGTGCCCTCGCTGGCGTAGAAATATACGCTTACCTGAGTCAAATGGGCCCACATAAAATAGGCAGCTTTGATAGAGATGTTATAGAGACAAATGACTTCTTTTGTCCCGATGCGGATCTCGTGTCTATTTTAGACAAAGAAATTGACGATCTGCGCCGTGCGGGCGACTCCTGTGGCGCGCTGGTTACCGTGGTTGCAACGGGAGTTCCTCCAGGTTGGGGTGAACCGGTTTTCGATCGTCTAGATGCGGACATAGCCAAGGCGCTGATGTCCATCAACGCAGTTAAAGGCGTAGAGATAGGTGCAGGAATGTCTGTCGCTGGCGCCAATGGCAGCACTCAGCGAGATGAGCTTAGGTTAGCTGGTTTTACTTCCAATCACGCCGGTGGAGTTTTAGGTGGCATTAGTAGTGGTCAGGAAATTGTTGCAAATTTGGCTCTTAAACCGACGTCTAGCATTAGAGTTCCGGGGCAGACCATAGATAAATCGGGCAATGAAACCGAAGTAGTGACCAACGGCCGGCATGATCCCTGTGTTGGCATTCGTGCGGTCCCCATTGCTGAAGCTATGCTGGCGCTCACCTTGGCGGATCACTTTTTACGATTCCGTGGTCAATGCGCGGATGTTCAGAGTGAAACCCCAGTAATTCCTCCGTCTCTTTAGGGACGGCTTGAAGAAAACGGTAGTTTTATACCCAGCTCAAAGTTGATTAGCTTCAGGCTATTTACTGCGTAAATAATGGAAGCCAATATTCCTTTGGTTTTACTCTGATAAATCGAATTATCTTTTAGAATCCTACCCCATAGCTAAAGCTTCGAGCTTAGTGCGTCGATACGGTTTCTCTGCGAGCTGTATAGGTCTACACTTCCGATCACGTTACAAAATCAAGCTGCTGTCCATTCCCAATGTAAGGAGCCGGCTAGCTCAATTGAAGAATTTGCGCTGGAAGCGCAGGGGAAGATTATGTCGGACGCACCAATTCGTGAACGCCTAGTTTCAAGAATTCAGGCTATAGCTCGTCGCAACCTAGATGCGTCTGACATAGCCTTGTTTGAAGACTATGTAGATCAACTGGTTCACATTCATACTGACGAATCATTTTTAGATTGGAGCGATGAAGAGCTATTTGGGATTCATTTTGGCCTTTTTAGCGAAGTGATAAATCGACAACCTACTGAAGCCTTGGTTAAGGCATTCAATCCGCAGGTCGAAATCGACGGGTGGCAAAACCACCATACCGTTATCTATTTTTGCCATACGGATATTCCTTTTTTGGTTGATTCCTTACGCATGGCGCTAAATCGTTTGGATCTCAATATACACTTGTTTGAGAGCAACCCGCTCAGTGTACTGCGTGATAAAAAGGGAAAGCTAACCAAAGTATGTGAAACGGAAAATCTGAAAGCGAGTAGTGAAGACCATGGTTTTATTGTCGTTGATTCTCTTACGGACAAAAAAGAACATAAAAGTATTCAGGACGAAGTTCTAAAAACCATTCACCAAGTTTCTACTATAGTCGAAGACTTCGAGTCGATGCTGAGCGGTATCGGCGAAGTAATTTCAGAGTACGCAAAGAAAAAAGACGAAGAGAGCATAGAGAACTTGCTCTTTTTGGAGTGGCTAAGAGACGGAAATTTTACTTTTTTGGGTGTCGCAGAATTTCGTTTCGAAGATCAATCAAAAGATCCTTCCATGCACGAATTGAACGGTTCCCGATTGGGGTTGATGAAGCACAGGGGTGAATTACCTCCGGCAAAAATTAGTGCGCTTAACCCTGGTTTCGCAGAGTTCTACAAAAGAGATGAAGATCTGGCTTTTGCGAAATCATCTCTTCGATCGACAGTACATCGAGATACCTATCCAGACTACATTGTGGTAAAACGATATAAAAAGGGCAAAGTAATCGGAGAAACCCGCTTCCTCGGCCTGTACACCGCTCGCCTATACCATTTGAGCATCGAGCAAATACCTCTAGTCCGTAAAAAAGCTCAGTGGCTTATCGAGCAATCACGCTTCGATCCTACAGGCCACAATGGCAAAGCCTATATTTCAATTTTGGAAGGTCATCCCCGAGATGAACTGATCCAGGCTCGCCTGCCAGATCTGTTGGAAACCACGCTAAGTATCTGGAAAATATACGAAAGACGCACAGTCAAATTATTTATGCGGTTTGGCGCTTTCCAGAAATTTGTATCCTGCATTGTCTACCTACCACGGGAATCGTTGCGCACTGAAACCAGAGAGAAGATTGAACAGCTTCTTTCTAAGAACCTGGATGCGGAATCCAGTGAATATACCACCCAGTTTCTGGCGGAATCTGTACTCGCGCGAATTCACTACGTGTTCCGTGTTAGCAACGATAATTACCTAAGTGCCGATGTTACGAGGCTTGAAGATTCCATAGTCGAAATAGTTCATGACTGGAATGATCGTTTTGTAGAAATTACGCTAAGTCGTTGGGGTGAAGGGAAGGGCACCAGTTTAGCTCGGGAGTATCAGAAGGCTTTTCCCGCTGCTTACCGGGACGAGATGTCCCCATCTGCTGCAGTTCAAGACCTAGAGCTGTTCCATCTTCTATCTGATGACTCTCAGGTGGCTATGAGTTTCTATCCAGCCCAATCTACCCAGGCTCATATTATTGGTTTGAAGATGTTTAGGAGAGATGCGGGTATCGAGCTCTCTGACATGATCCCCATGCTGGAAAATCTCGGGTTCCGCGTTCTAGTGGAACATCCATACAAGATAACGCCCAAGCAGGAACATCCAATATGGATGCAGGACTTCGCCCTCAGCTACCAGCGCGGCGAGCGCAAGCTGCCTGATATTGCGGCTATTCGACAGTCCTTTGAACGCGCATTTCACGCCATTTGGAAAGGTGAGGCGGATAACGACAGCCTAAACCGTTTAGTTATCGCTGCAGGCTTAGATTGGCGACAAGTAAATTTACTCCGAGCCTATGCGAACTACCTGAAGCAGCTGGGTTCAACATTTTCTGTCAATTTTATCGCAGAAACCATGCTTCGCTATACCGATATAACCAAGCAAGTAGTGGAGTTGTTCCTCTATCAGTTTGAACCGGGTGCAATGGAAGATGAATACTCAGATGAAGATTATCAAGAGCGACTTGCCGCCATAGAGGCTTCGCTAGAGAGCGTCGAGAGCATTAACGAAGATAAGGTATTCCGAAATTATTTACAGCTCATACAGGCTACTCTAAGGACGAATTATTTTTGCCGTGACGAGGCAGGAAACCACTCTCCTTGTTTGAGTCTCAAGTTGGCAACTCGGAAAATTCCATCGGCACCGGAGCCTAGACCTGAGTTCGAAATATTTGTCTATTCCACAAGAGTTGAAGGGCTTCACCTGCGCGGAGGTAAAGTGGCTCGAGGTGGTATTCGATGGTCTGACCGATTTGAAGACTATCGAACTGAAGTGCTAGGTTTGGTGAAAGCTCAGCAGGTGAAAAATGCGGTCATTGTGCCTGCTGGGGCTAAGGGCGGATTTGTCGCCAGACGCTCAGTAAATATGCCGGATAGAGAAAGCTTCCTACAAGAGGGCTTGACTTGCTACAAGCTCTTTATTAGCTCTCTATTGGATATAACTGATAATCGGATAGAAGGCGAAGTGACCCGGCCGAAGTTGGTACGAATTCGAGATGGTGATGACCCTTATCTAGTAGTAGCAGCAGACAAGGGTACAGCTACTTATTCGGATGAGGCGAACGCAATATCAGAGAACTACGGGCACTGGCTTGGCGATGCTTTTGCATCCGGTGGAAGTCAGGGTTATGACCATAAAAAAATGGGTATTACTGCCCGCGGTGCCTGGGTTGCAGTGCAGCGGCATTTTCGAGAGTTAGGAAAAGATATTCAAAAAGAGCTGTTCTCTGTTGTTGCCGTAGGAGATATGGCGGGCGATGTATTTGGCAATGGCATGTTGCTATCAAAAAAGACTCAGCTTCTAGCCGCTTTCAACCATATGCATATCTTTATCGATCCCGAACCAGATGCCGAAGCTAGCTGGAAGGAGCGTAAAAGGCTATTTGATCTGCCTAGGTCTTCATGGGGAGACTATTCAGCCGAGCTTCTTTCTAAGGGTGGAGGCGTTTTCCTTAGGTCTGCCAAACGTATTCCGATTAGCAAAGAAATGGCTAAACGCTTGGATATCAGTGAATCCGAGCTGCAGCCAGACGAATTGATTAGAGCCATTCTTGGCGCTGATATCGATTTGATTTGGAACGGTGGTATTGGCACCTACGTAAAATCTTCCGATGAATCCCATGCAGATGTTGGTGATCGAGGTTCCGAGTCGGTTCGATTAAATGGTAGCCAGCTCAGAGCTAAAGTGTTTGGCGAGGGCGGCAATCTTGGTATGACGCAGCTGGGACGCATAGAGTTCTGCCAGAACGGCGGTATATGTAATACCGACTTTATCGACAACGCCGCTGGCGTGGATTGCTCGGATCATGAGGTAAATATAAAAATTCTGCTGAACGAAAAGGTGGCAATCAAGCAGATTAGTTATGGCCAAAGAAATGCCCTTTTAGTAGAAATGACCGATGCAGTTTCTGATCTGGTATTACATAATAATTACCGTCAGACCCTCGCAATATCTTTGGCCCAGTCTGAGCGCAAGGCTTACCACTTCGACTACCTGCGGTTTATGAGTTATTTAGAAGAGCACGCGGGCCTCAATCGAGAGCTGGAATTTTTGCCAAACGATGAAAGTATCAAAGAGCTTTATCGGCAGGGGCTTTGCTGGACTCGGCCAGAACTTTCGGTCTTGGTTTCCTACGCGAAAGTGGACCTTAAAACCCAACTTCTGTTACCAGAAATTGCGGATGATCCCGTATTACGGGACTATGTTTTGCGGCCATTTCCTCAGCAACTCAAAGATCAATATCTAACTGAAATTAACGATCATCGGCTGCGCAGAGAAATTGTCTCAACCCAGATAGCCAATGATCTGGTAAATCGCATGGGGTTCACCTTCTGTTTCCGATTGTCGGAATCCATCGGGGCATCTATCGCTGATATCGCTCGAGCATATTCGTTAGTTCTTAAGGTCTTTGACTTCGACCGATGGTGGGCGGAAATTGAAGCTTTGGATTACGCGGTTGATACAGAAGTGCAGCATCAAATGTTTCATAAGCTTATGAGGCTTGCACGTAGATCTACTCGATGGGTTTTACGCAATATTCGCGGCAAAACAGTCTCTGAGCTAGCAGTGCTGCTGCAGGATGTTGTCGGCCTTATTCCGGAACTTCAAAAGTACCAATCCGCCACACGCAAAGCGCAATGGCTGACTGAGACAGAGAGATTACAATCTCTTGGCGTGCCGGCTGAATTGGCTCAATCGATTGCGAATGTGGAGAGTTGCTTCCTATTGCCCGGCATAGTTTTGTCAGTATCGGAAAAATCAAACCTTGAGCTGCATTTGGAAACACAATTTGCGGTGGCTGATTTTCTTGGCGTAGATTGGTTAATGGATTATCTGGTCGACCTTAGTCCTGAAAATCAATGGCAAGACCTGGCGAAAGAAGCGTATTTCTTTGACCTTGAAACTTTGATGCGTGTGCTTGCAACAAAACTTAGCAGCAGCGGCGATAAGAAGGTATCAATCGCGCAAAGCATTGAGCAGTGGCAAAACGAGCAGGGCATATTAATAGGCCGCTTCCAGTCGATGATCAATGAATTGCGCAATACTGAGAGTCGCGACCTTTCTATGCTAACCGTAGCGATATCAGATCTGAAAGATTTGGTGAATGCGAGCGCAAGTAATGCCAAATAAGGCCAATTGGTATTAAGGGGTAGCCTTAGTAATGGATTTTTTTATGCATGCCAAGAAAGCCTTCGCCGCCCTGGTTTGAGTGCGTTGATTGTTGTAGATAATTCCAAGGTCTCTGCTTAGATCCACTGGCACTTTAAGGCGCGCTAGCTGAGGGTGATCTGCCAAGGTCTCGGGTACAACGCTCCAGCCCAAACCAACCTCTGTCATGCACGCTAAGGTTTCCATGTAATTGGTATTTAATACGGGGCTAAGGCTTAATTTTTCCTGTTCAAAACAGTTTCGGATAATTCGCCCCGTATAGGTCGCCATCGATGGCAGTAAGCAAGGCAGTTTTGCCAATCGCTTTAGGGTTATGCCTGATTCAGAAGCGAGGGCATGGTCTTTGCAGACAACAAAGCAAAGGCGATCCCGCCATAGGAGTATCGAACTGATTTTGTCAGTAGGTTCGGATGAAAAAGTTATAGCGGCAAGTTCGATATCTCCGCGTGACACATCTTCATGAGCCTTCTCAGAATCCATAAATTGAATATCCAGATTTACCTTAGGGTGCAGTCTACTAAATTCGCGCAGCACAGAGGGTAAACGGTGTAACCCAAGGTGGTGACTGATTCCAATGGAAAGGGTGCCCCCGGGCTCACCGTCGAGAGATCGCATCTCCGAAAGGCTCTGTTCCAACTCATTGATCAATTGACGAGCTCGAGTCTGAAATATAATGCCAGCTTCCGTCAATGACACTTGGCGACCTATTCGATCGAATAATTGCACTCCCAACTCCTCTTCGAGTTGTATGATCCGCTTGCTCACAGCAGGTTGAGTCAGGTGAACATGCTCTGCGGCCCGAGAAAAGCTTTTTGACTGAGCGACCGCTAGAAAGGTTTTTAGGTATTTTGTATCCATAAAACAACATGTTAAAGACTTTCATTCCAGATTGGAATAGAAAATATAAAAAACATGAATTGTTGTTATTATAAAGTAGAACTACAATAGCTGCTTGAAAAATGGACTGCGCTTTTAAACATACAAGTAAGCATGCAAATTGGCGTATAAAGGCATAAACAGGTAGAAGAAGAAATGGCGCAAACACTTTACGACAAGCTTTGGGCAGATCACTTGGTGGATGAGCGAGCAGATGGTTCTGCACTGATCTATATTGATCGTCATTTAATTCACGAAGTGACCTCTCCGCAAGCTTTTGAGGGCCTGCGTCTGGCTGGACGTCAGCCTTGGCGTATTGGTGCCAATATCGCCACTCCGGACCACAATGTATCTACTGACCCGGTTGAGCGCCAGGGTGGCTATGCAGCCGTTAAAGACGAAACCTCTCGTATCCAGTTACAAACCTTGGACGACAACTGCAGTCAGTTTGGAATTGCCGAATTTTTATTAAATGACAGGCGCCAGGGCATTGTGCACGTGGTCGGGCCGGAAACCGGTGCTGTGCTGCCAGGTATGACCGTGGTGTGTGGGGATTCCCATACCTCTACTCACGGTGCACTTGGGGTTATTGCTCAGGGTATAGGCACTTCTGAAGTTGAGCATGTATTGGCTACTCAATGCTTGGTTACTAAAAAACAGAAAAATATGCTGATTCGGGTAGATGGTGAACTTCTGCCTGGGGTTACCGCTAAAGATATAGTGTTGGCGGTAATCGCCAAAATTGGTACCGCAGGTGGTACTGGGCACGCTATAGAGTTTGCCGGCGCAGCGATCGAAGCACTCTCCATAGAAGGACGCATGTCTGTTTGCAATATGGCGATTGAAGCGGGTGCTCGCGTAGGAATGGTTGCTGTGGATGATAAAACAATCGACTACGTTCGCGGACGTGCTTTTTCTCCTAGGGGTTCTGCCTGGGATGCGGCTATTACACACTGGAATACTCTGCACTCTGATGAAGGAGCGATTTTTGATGCCCTTGTTGAGCTAGATGCTTCCTTGATTGAACCGCAGGTTTCCTGGGGCACTTCACCGGAGATGGTTTCAGCTGTGGGCGAGAACGTCCCATCACCTGACGATTTCGATTCCAAGGTGAAGCAAGAAGGGGTAGCTCGAGCTCTCGACTATATGGGTTTGTCATCGGGCACTCCTATAAAAGATATTCGCTTGGACCGAGTGTTTATAGGTTCCTGCACAAATTCTCGTATTGAAGATATACGAGCTGCAGCAGCAGTTGTTAAGGGCTATCAAAAGGCTGGCAGCGTTAAGCAGGCGATGATTGTTCCTGGCTCTGGACAGGTTAAGCATCAGGCCGAGCAGGAAGGGTTAGACAAGATATTTGTTGCGGCTGGTTTTGAGTGGCGTGAGCCTGGTTGTTCAATGTGCCTAGCGATGAATGCGGATAAGTTGGGCCCCGGCGAGCATTGCGCCAGCACCTCTAATCGAAACTTTGAGAGTCGTCAGGGTTTTGGCGGTCGTACGCATTTAGTAAGTCCAGCAATGGCCGCTGCCGCTGGTATTACTGGCCACTTTGTGGATGTTCGAGATTGGGAGATGAAAGCATGAGAGCTTTTAAACAGCAGGCCGGATTGGTGGCACCCTTAGACCGCCCTAATGTCGACACGGATATTATTATTCCTAAGCAATACCTGAAGAGCATTAAACGCACGGGTTTTGGTATCAACCTTTTCGATCAGCTCAGATATGTCGATGAGGGTTGGCCGGGAAAACCTCTGGAAGAACGAGAGCTGAACTCAGAGTTTGTATTGAATCAAGAACGCTACGAAGGTGCGTCAGTATTGTTGGCGAGAGTAAATTTTGGTTGCGGTTCGAGCCGGGAACACGCCCCTTGGGCACTTGATGACTATGGTTTTAGAGTGGTTATTGCTCCGAGTTTTGCCGATATTTTTTACAATAACTGTTTTAAGAATGGTTTATTACCAGTGGTTTTGCCTGAGGGAATTGTAGATCGTCTTTTCGACGAGGTTGCAGCGAATCCGGGCTACAAGATTGAAGTCGATTTGGAGGCGGAGCAGGTGATCCTGCCAAATGATGAATCTTTTGCTTTTGAAATTGATGCCTTCCGCAAGGAATGCCTGATAAAGGGGTTAGACGATATTGGTTTAACTTTAGAGTCCGAACCGATAATTCGTGCCTACGAGGCTAACAGGCGCCAACAATCACCTTGGTTGTTTGATGTAATTTCACCGGAGAAAATCAGTTGAGCAGAAATATTCTACTTATGACCGGTGATGGCATCGGTCCAGAGATCGTTGCAGAAGCAAGTAAGGTGCTTGATCAGGTAAATAGCCGGTTCAGTTTGGGTTTGGTTATGTCTGAGGCAAAGCTTGGCGGGCAAGCTTATGATGAATATGGTGCGCCATATCCCGAAGCCACCCGAGACAAAGCGAGACAGGCGGATGCGATCCTGCTTGGCGCTGTTGGTGGTCCAAAATGGGATGCTGTTGAAAGGCATTTAAGGCCAGAGCAGGGCTTGCTGGATATACGTTCGGACCTTCAGCTTTTTGCCAACCTGCGGCCGGCTATTCTCTATCCGCAATTAGCAGATGCGTCTTCCCTTAAGCCAGAACTGGTAGCTGGATTGGATATTCTGATCGTTAGAGAGCTAACCGGTGGTATTTACTTTGGCGAGCCTCGAGGAATACGTATTCTCGAAGACGGGCAAAGACAGGGATACAACACTGATGTCTATACAGAATCCGAGATTCGTCGAATAGCCGAAATCGGATTTGAGCTTGCGCGTAAGCGTGGGGGTAGAATATGCAGCGTAGATAAGGCTAATGTATTGGAAGTAACCCTGCTTTGGCGCGAGGTTGTCACTGAGGTGTCCACGAATTACCCGGATGTAGAGCTTTCGCACCTTTATGTAGATAACGCCGCGATGCAGCTAGTGGCTAGGCCCAAGCAATTTGACGTCATTTTAACGGGAAACTTGTTCGGCGATATTTTGTCAGATGAGGCCGCCATGTTGACTGGTTCCATAGGTATGCTGCCTTCTGCGTCGCTGAATAAGGAGCGGCGCGGTATGTACGAGCCCTGTCATGGCTCGGCGCCGGACATTACCGGGCAGGGTATAGCTAATCCATTAGCGACAATCTTGTCCCTGTCGATGATGTTGCGTTATTCCTTAGGTGAGCAAAAGGCTGCGGATTCAATTGATGCGGCTGTGGGTAGAGTGTTGGATACGGGATTGAGAACACAGGATATTTTCACTCCTGGAACTACCAAGGCTTCTACCTCTGAAATGGGCGAAGCGGTGCTTAAAGAACTCTAAAACCAGAGGGATTTGACGCTAATAAGAATATTGATTTGGGCCGGAAATAGTCGGCCTCATTGATTTGGTTTCTAAAATTTGGACACGAGTATGAAAAAAGTTGTTGGTTTTGTTGGGTGGCGCGGCATGGTTGGTTCTGTGTTGATGGATAGAATGCGTCAGGAAAATGATTTTGAGCGTATTGAACCAGTATTTTTCACCACTTCTCAAGCCGGACAAGCTGCACCTGATGTAGGTCAGGGTAGAGGCGTACTGTTAGATGCAACCGATTCGGCGGTCTTGCAACAAATGGACGTAATAATCAGCTGTCAGGGGGGCGACTATACAAAATCTGTGTATCCGCAATTGAGAAAATCCGGCTGGAATGGATACTGGATCGATGCGGCTTCTGCTCTGCGCATGCAATCTGATTCGGTAATAGTACTGGATCCGGTAAATATGGAAACCATTCAGGCCGGCTTAGAATCTGGTATCAAAGATTATATCGGCGGTAACTGCACGGTAAGTCTTATGCTGATGGGATTGGGCGGTTTATTCAAGGCGGGTGTCGTTGAATGGGCAACCTCTATGACCTACCAGGCTGCTTCCGGTGCTGGTGCGCAAAATATGCGCGAACTGATATCTCAGATGGGTGATTTGGAAAGTTCCGTCAAGGAACTGCTGGATCAGCCAGGTTCTGCCATTCTTGAAATTGATCGCCTAATTGCCGAGCGCATGCATGGAGAAGCGTTCCCGACTTCTGCTTTTGGTCATCCACTTGCCGGCAGTTTGCTGCCTTGGATCGACGTTGCGGTTGAGAATGGTCAAAGTAAAGAAGAGTGGAAAGGTCATGTTGAAACCAACAAGATCTTGAACAGGGGCGAAAACGAAATCGCGATCGATGGATTATGCGTTCGTATAGGCGCTATGCGCTGCCATGCGCAGGCTCTCACTATAAAACTCAATAAAGATATTCCCATGTCTGATATCGAGAACATGGTGGCGCGAGCCAATGAGTGGGTGCAGTTTATTCCCAATAAGCCTGAGCAGTCTCTCTCGAGTCTTACCCCCTCTGCAGTTACTGGTACTTTAGGCATCCCTGTTGGCAGAATGCACAAGATGCGCATGGGGCCTGAGTATTTATCGGCATTTACCGTCGGTGATCAATTACTCTGGGGTGCAGCAGAACCGTTACGGCGCATGCTTAGAATTCTTCTTGAGGCATAAAAAACAAGTGCTTAGCGCAATTTTGTGAAGTAAGTTGCTCAGAAAAGTTCTCAATTGGGGTTAATGCTGCAATAATTGCAGCTACGCACTTAAAAACAGGAAGGCGGGATGAGCGTTATGCCGGCCCCTAAGGAAAGAATGACAAAAGTAGCTGCAGTATCAAGTTCTCGATTTAGTCGACTGTCTTTGGCTACAGCGCTTGTCTTTGCTTGCATATCTCAAAATGCTTTTGCATTGGTATTAGGTGATATTGAAGTCAATTCGGTAATCAACGAACCCCTTTCGGCCAGTATTCCTGTTTTAAATGCCGACGGTTTGGAACAAGCCGAGCTAATAGTTGATCTTGGCAGCGCAACGGATTACCAGATAGCTGGTGTTACTTGGGATTTTTCTCATTCAGAGTTGCAGTTTGATGTTGGTTACTCAGCTAATGGCGATCTTATGGTCAATGTTAGTTCTAGTCGTGCTATTCGTGAGCCCTACCTGAATTTACTCGTTCAAGCACGATGGCCCGCAGGGCGGTTGCTGCGAGAGTACACCATATTGTTGGATTTTCCGGTATTTACCGGAGAACAAGATTCTTCTCCTTCCGTATCTTCTGCCCCCGTGGCTAGAGCTTCAACTCCGGAATCTGTTGCGATTTTACCCGCGCCAGCTGCCGTACCTGTTGTCGTTCAAAGGCCTGTAGCCCCTAGGTCAGCCCCTGCTGCTGCCCAAGCAAGCCCAGTCCCTCGAGTGGTTTCGGGCGCCGCGGCAGCCGCTATTACAAGGGCTGAGCCCTTAGGTGAAGGTGACTATAGAATACAAAACGGCGATACCTTATGGAGTGTGGGTGGCAGAGTTGCCCAAGATCTAGGTGTTTCCCGCCAGCAGGCGATGTTAGCCATACGAGAAGCCAATCCAGAGGCCTTTACCCAAGGCAATCTGAATATGCTGCGTTCTGGTTCTGTTGTTCGTGTACCTACGCGCAATGCGGCGCTATCACGAACTGCTACTCAGGCGGCTTCAGAATTTGCCCAGGCAATGTCTTCGTCTGGGCAAATAGCGGACGCGACACCGCTTCAGTCGCGTGCGACCGATTTTAGAAATGACGCAGGTTCCGATCAATCTGGCGATGCTCAGTTCAGATTAACCTCCGCAGAACAGGTTAATGCAGCTATAACGGGGAGTGGCGTAGATCAGGTAGTCGAAGAAAACCAACTTCTTTCCGATATAAATTCTGCACTAGAAGAAGAGCTGCAAGCCGCTTCTATAGAGAATCGCGATCTTTCGGAGCGTTTGCAAAACCTCGAAGAGCAGATATCAGTAATGGAGGCGCTCATTGAGGTAGAAAACAATGAGATTCGAGCAGTGCAACAGGCTGTTACTTCAACTACTCCAGTGGTTAACACTATTACTACCGCTGAAGTGCAAGAAGAGGGTTTAGTAAGTAAGTTACTTGGACTCTTACCGATAGTTGGATTGGTGGTTATCGGACTTTTGGTAGGAGCTTACCTCGTTATCCGCCGACGTAAATCTGGCGATCATGTAGGTGATATTGCAGAGCTTGACGAAGAATATGATGAAGATAAGCCTATCTATGCTGAAGATTCTTCTGAGGAAGAAGATCTAGAACCCGCCGAAGAAGATTGGTCTTCAGATTTTGATGATCTCGACGCCTTTTTCGATGATGTAGCTCCTGCTGCAGCTGAAACTGGAGAATCCCCTGAGGAGGAAGAAAACGAATCTGAGAAGACCCAGATATTTGATGCATCAATGCTTGCTGGAGTAGGTACCGGTGAGTCACAAGACGAACAAGCACCTGAAGCGGACACTGAGGCAGCAGATGCTGGCGACGACGAGCAACTATTAGACTTTTCTCTAGACGAGGGAGATCTGACGACTGAAGATTCCAAACCTGAAGCTAACCTTGATCAGGGCGAGGACGATAAGTTTTCGCTAGATTTCGATCTAGGTGGAGATGATTCAGAGCCTGATGAGACTGCAGACGAACCGGAAGCGGCTGATGCAGAGCCAGAAGAAGACGAGAATATGCTGACCTTCGATGTTTCCGATACAGACTTAACCGAAGATACTGACGAGGAGTCAGAACAGCAGTCAGAGGGGCAAGCGGAAGAGCTGGCAGATGATTCTGATAGCGACGAAATTGACCTGAGTGATTTTGGATTAGACAATGATTCTGAAGTAGAAGCGGACACCGACGATCTCGAAGATGATCTAGACGCTTTGTTAGATGGGCTCGATGAAGATTCAAGCAGCGCTGATGACGGATCGCTTGATAGCCTTGAAGATTCAATTGACCTCGACCTTGATCTCGGTGCAGATCTAGATGATTTGTCAGCGCTATTGGACGAAGAAGAGCCTTCAGCGGATCAGGAGCCTTCAGCCAATGAAGAGTCCTCAGAAGACTCAGCAGATGAAAAGCTAACATCTGATTCGGAGGAATCCGTTGCTGGCGATTCAGATGACACTGACGACTTGCTTGGTGATTTCGGTGACGATGATCTGGATCTTTCCGAAGTGGCCGATGGTGGAGATGTAGCCGAAGAGTGCGAAACCAAGCTTGAACTTGCCGCCGCCTATATCGAAATGGGTGATAACAGCGGTGCAAAAGAGTTACTGGATGAGGTAGTTCGCGAGGGCGATGATTTTTTCCAAACTCGAGCAAAAGAAATTTTGGACGGCATGAGCTAGCGCTTTAGTCAAATTCAATAAGGTATTTTGATCAGGTAAGGGCTCAGACGTAAATCTGGGCCTTTATCAATTTAGGAATTGATAAAGCTCTTGGAAAAGACCAGCACACACAAAGACAAGCTCGAGGAACAACCACTGCAAAGGTATGCTGCCTGCGTCGAATATGACGGCGGAAATTATTGTGGGTGGCAGCGTCAGAGTCACAGCCCTTCGGTTCAAGAACAAGTTGAAAAAGCTTTAGCAAAGGTTGCTAACCACGAGATAAAAGTCATTTGCGCCGGTCGAACTGACACGGGTGTGCACGCGACGGGACAAATAATTCACTTTGAGTCAGTAAGCTCTCGCACTGAATTCAATTGGGTGAGTGGAGCGAACTCCTACTTACCTAGGGATGTCTGTATTAAGTGGGCAAAGCCGGCACCAGAGGGCTTCCATGCAAGGTTTTCTGCGGTCTCTCGAACATACCGGTATCTGGTTTTATGTAACAAGCAGCGCACCGCTATTAGTCCGCAAGCGATTACCCTGGTAAAGGTTCAAGATCTGGATATCGTAGAAATGCAAAAGGCTATGAATTTGTTGGTTGGCAAACACGACTTCTCAGCTTTTCGAGGCGCAAATTGCCAAGCAAAAAGTCCTGTTCGTCAGGTTGAAATGGTAAATATCGAACAGATCGGTCAATTGATTCAGTTTGAAATAAGAGCTAATGCCTTTCTGTTGCATATGGTGAGAAACCTTGTAGGTGCTTTAGTACCTATAGGCAAAGGTGAGCTTAGCCTCGCTGACTTCGAAAAGATATTTCACAGCCTGGACAGAAAATTGGCACCAGCTGCCGCTGCGCCAAATGGTTTGTACTTGTCTGAGGTAGAATACCCGTTAGAATTTAACCTGCCACAACCTGAAAATAATCTTTGGTTTAAACCTTTGGTATAACAGGCGATAGAACTTTCAATATAGCTATGAACACTGATAGAAGCATGCGTACTCGAATTAAAATCTGTGGAATCTGTAATCCGGAGTATGCCTCCTTGGCTGAAGATCTTGGTGTGGATGCAATTGGTATGGTTTTTGTGCCCGGGACTCCAAGATTCGTATCCTTAGCAGCTGCTACTAAAATTGCTGATGCCACTGGTCCATTGACCCAGAACGTAGCGCTGTTTGTAAACCCCACAGCGGATCAGGTCTGTGAAGTATTAGCTGAGGTGAATATTGATATTTTGCAATTTCACGGTAATGAAGAAGCCGTATTTTGCGAAAGCTTTGGTTTGCCCTACCTAAAGGCTGTTCGGGTGCAGACTGCCGACGATGTGGTCTTAACTGACGCTGTTCATAAAAACGCTAGCGCGTTATTACTTGATAGCTACAGCTCAAAGGCTATGGGCGGTACAGGTGAAACTTTCGATTGGACCTTAGTCCCGGAAATCAGTAAGCCCCTGATCCTCGCGGGCGGGCTAACCCCTGATAATGTCGCCGAAAGTATTCAGGCCCTTGGGCCGTATGCTGTTGATGTTAGTAGTGGTGTGGAATCATCCCCGGCGGTCAAAGATCCTGATAGAATGTGCGCCTTTGTAGCCCAAGTTAATGCCGCTCAAGTTCGTAATGGCTAATGCCACTTTAGTGGATTTCTAGTTGATATCTAACTGATATCTAACTGATAGTTTAATCAGGTTTATAGGTTCTCATGTCTTCCGATAACATAGGTAATTCTCAATTTCGTCAGTTCCCCGACGAAGATGGACGATTTGGTATTTACGGCGGCCGCTATGTCGCCGAAACCCTTATACACGCTCTCGATGAGCTAGCTCGAATTTATTCCGAGTTGAAAGACGATCCTGATTTCATCGCAGAGATGGACAGTGATCTGACCCATTACGTGGGCCGACCCTCGCCACTTTATCTGGCAGAGCGATTAACTGAGTACGCAGGTGGCGCCAAAATATATCTAAAGCGTGAAGACCTGAATCACACCGGCGCGCACAAGATAAACAATACAATCGGCCAGGCATTGTTGGCCAAACATACGGGTAAGAAACGAATAATTGCCGAAACAGGAGCCGGGCAGCACGGGGTTGCCAGCGCTACTATTGCTGCTCGTCTTGGCCTGGAATGCGTGGTGTATATGGGAGCTGACGATATTGCTCGTCAGGCCCCGAATGTTTTTCGTATGAAATTGCTGGGAGCTAAAGTAGTTCCCGTTACCTCGGGTTCCAGAACCTTAAAAGACGCATTGAACGAGGCCCTAAGAGATTGGGTAACCAATGTTGATGATACTTTTTACATTATCGGCACAGTTGCCGGCCCTCATCCATACCCTATGCTGGTGCGAGACTTTCAGGCAGTAATCGGTCGAGAGGCCAGAGTTCAGTGTCTGGAAATGGAAAACCGGCTGCCGGATGCCTTAGTAGCCTGTGTTGGCGGTGGTTCCAACGCTATTGGTCTATTCCATCCATTCTTGGAAGATAAAAGTGTCGCTATGTACGGCGTCGAAGCTGGTGGTGACGGTGTCGAAACTGGTCGCCATGCGGCGCCATTATCCGCTGGTAAACCGGGCGTACTTCACGGCAATAAGACCTACATTATGGCTGATGATGACGGCCAAATTATTGAAACTCATTCAGTGTCCGCCGGACTCGATTACCCAGGTGTTGGTCCAGAACACTCCTGGTTAAAAGATATCGGTCGCGTCGAATACGTATCGATTAATGACGATGAAGCGCTGGAAGCCTTCCATTTAACCACTCGCAAAGAAGGCATCATTCCTGCACTTGAATCCAGCCATGCAGTTGCCTATGCGCTTAAACTTGCTGCGACCATGGATAAAGACAAGATAATAGTGGTGAATTTATCGGGACGTGGCGACAAAGATATCCAAACTATCGCCGCTATTGAAAAAATTGATATCGACTCATGAGTGAACTAAACATTAATAGAATAGAAAGTCGTCTTGCGGCGCTAGCTTCAGAAAACAAAAAGGCCCTGATTGCCTATTTGGTCGCGGGCGATCCAAATATGGAATCTACGCTGGTAGCTATGAACTGCATGGTTGAATCCGGGGTGGATATTATTGAGCTGGGCGTACCTTTTTCTGATCCCTCTGCTGAGGGTCCCTCGATTCAACGAGGCCATGAACGTGCTTTGGCAAATCATGTCGGTCTGGGTAGTATTTTTGAGCTGATATCAGCGTTCAGAAAAACTGATTCAGAAACGCCCATTCTGCTTATGGGATATACCAACCCTATCGAATGGATGGGTATAGAAAACTTTGCTGAGCAGGCTGCTAAAGCAGGCGTGGATGGTGCCCTAACCGTTGATTTGCCGCCGGAAGAAGCCGGAAACTATGCGCCTATATTCCACAAGCAGGGTTTGGTAAATATATTCTTGATTGCGCCAACCACCTCTGATGCGCGTATGCAGTCCATTGCTGATATGGCTAGCGGATTTCTATATTACGTATCACTAAAGGGTGTTACCGGGTCTGCCAAGCTTGATGTTGAGGAAGTTAGAGGTCGTGTTGGAAGTATTCGCGGTTGTTCTAGTCTTCCGGTCTGTGTGGGCTTTGGAATTAAGACGGCTGAAACGGCTTGCGCCATATCGAATTTTGCCGATGGCGTGGTGATCGGTAGCGCTATCGTAGATATTCTTGGTCAGTGCGAGTCCGTTGCGCAGGTGGAAAGCCGGCTTAAGCCCTATCTAACTGAGTTACGCCAAGCCATTGATTAGGACTGCCTTCAATAGACCCGAATCGAATAATTTGGCCGACTGGCTGGCCTGGTTAGAAACACTAGATCCCTCAAGAATTGAACTAGGCCTCGATCGTATTCGCGAAGTCTATTCGCGGTTGCCCGCCATGAATGCATCCACCAAGGTAGTAACTATTGCCGGTACAAACGGTAAAGGTTCGTGTCTTGCGGCGTTGCAAACCGCTGCACTTGCCGCTGGTAAATCGGTCGTTTCCTATAGCTCACCGCATTTACTGCACTACAACGAACGAATACAAGTACAGGGCACACCCGCTACGGATAACTATTTAGTAGATGCTTTTGTAGAAATAGCCGATGTCCAAAACAATACATTTTTAACCTATTTCGAATTTGCTACCTTGGCGGCACTTTGTATTGCCGCAAAACAACAGCCGGACCTCTTGATTTTGGAGGTGGGGCTGGGCGGTCGTCTTGATTCGGTAAATCTGATTGATGCAGATATTGTCGTATTGACGGCAATAGGCATGGACCATATGGATTGGTTGGGAAATGACATCGAATCCATTGCCTATGAGAAATGTGGTGTGATTAGAAGGGGCAGACCATTGGTATTAGCCGCTCCGGATATGCCCGCGACAGTCACTAGAATCGCAGAGGAAAAATCTGTTGTCCTGTATAGCTGGGGGATAGAGTTTGAGCTCGAAAAAACGCAAGGCGAAAGCTATTGCCTAAGAATTGACGATCAAGAATTCCAGCTCGGTCAGCTCTTATTACACGCTCATAGTGTTGGCGGTGCGCTAATGGTTGCCAAGTTCCTTTGGCCTGAGAAATTGCCAGATATTTTGGAATCAATAAGCTCAGCGAAGATGCCCGGGCGATATCAAAAGCTCAATATAGGTAGTACACAGTTAATCCTGGATGTTGCCCACAATCCAATGGCATTGGCTTATTTGGTAGAGCAAATCAAGCAGGATGGCATCGAAGAAGTAGAGCTGATTTTTGCCATAATGTCGGATAAGGATTGCTCGCAGGCAATCGAAATATTGGCTCCCCTGGTGAAACGTTGGCAACTGTTAGAGCTCAACAATTCACGAGCCCTGCCGACATCTAGGGTGGCTGAGTTATTGGCTGAGCAGGGTGTCGAAGATATTGGGATATTGGATATTCAAAATAATCTGTATTGGAAAGATGTTTTTCTCGCTAAAAGAGAGCAAAGTCCCTTGCTGGTTACCGGTTCTTTTTATACGGTAGCGGCTATTCTCGAACAACCGGAAGTTAAAGCGGCTATCGCTTCAAATAGCGCTTCAAATTAGCTTCTAATATAGGACATATTCTTGGCCACACCACCCCTAAAAGAACGCCTTATTGGTACCTTGGTAATTCTCTGCCTAGGTTTGATTTTCTATCCACTTCTGTTTAATTCCGAGAGTGAATTTGAAATTAGTAGAGATTCGCTCATTCCCCTGCAGCGAGTTCAGGTGGCGCCCTTAGATATTATCAATCCCTCAGCTCCTTATGAAGTACAAGAAATTGTGCTGCATGAGTTGTTTAACCCGGACGAAAATACGGATCAATTAAGCATCGATAACATTCCTGAAGGGATTTTGAATGAATCCGGGTTGCCTCAGGCCTGGGTTGTTCAAGTCGGTAGCTTTGCACTGATTGATAACGCTGAAACTTTAAAAGACGAACTACTTGCTGAGGGGTATGACGCCTATGTGCGCCTAACACCGTCCTTCAGCGAGGCTCCAGATCTTTACAAGGTCTACGCTGGCCCGGTAGTCGATCCGAGCGAGGCGCGGCGCACCCTCAACCAATTAAGCGACCTTACGGGCAATGAAGCCATACTGCTCAGATTCGAGCCCTAAGCAATTGCCTTTGTTACAATACCTTCAGCCTCAATCACAGCCGGAATTGTCTACAGAGCCCCTATGAGCGGAGCAGATATCGCAATTTTGCTCGTCCTAGCCATATCAGCTTCGGTTGGACTCTTTCGCGGCTTTATTAAAGAGGTATTCTCCCTAGCAACTTGGGGCGCTGCGCTGCTACTGTCCTTTCTTTTTAGATCCCAGGTAGGTCAGCTGCTACCTCTTGATCCAGAGTTGGGTTCTATCGTTCTTGATTTGGCTGGCGGAGCCTGCATATTCATACTTGTATTGGTCTGCGGTGGTCTAGTTTCACATCTGCTAAGTAAGTTGGCTGAGGCAACAGGTTTAAGTGGCACTGATCGAACTTTGGGTTCAGTATTTGGGTTAGCGCGAGGCTTGGTTATTGTGCTCGCAATATTAATATTTTTGCCAGCGATGGCACCGGTAGAAGAGGTGAACTGGTGGGCAAGCTCTTTTTTGATTCCGGAATTTTTGGCTTTTGAAAGCTGGGCAATGGAACTGCTTAGCTCACTCTCTTCATGGATAGTTGGCTTCTTTACCGAGATTGAATAAAAATGTGCGGAATCGTTGGGCTTTACAGCCAACAGAACGTTAATACTGACCTTTACGACGCCTTAACCGTACTCCAACACCGCGGGCAAGACGCTGCCGGCATTGTTACTTGCCAAGACGGACATCTTTTTCAGAAAAAGGGAGTTGGTCTAGTCCGTAGTGTCTTCCGTTCACGGGATATGGAAAACCTTGCCGGAAACTATGGCATTGGCCATGTTCGGTATCCGACAGCAGGAAGCTCGGGCCCGGCCCTTGCGCAGCCTTTCTACGTAAACTCGCCTTATGGCATTAGCCTAGCTCACAACGGCAACCTGGTTAATTCTGCAAAGCTGAGTTCGCTGCTCTATAAAACGGATAAGAGGCACCTGAATACCGACTCCGATTCAGAAGTTATTCTTAATGTATTAGCTCACGAATTGGATAAATCGGATAATTTAAGTCCAACAGCAGGGGATATGTTCTCGGCGGTTACTGCATTACATAAACGTTGCTCAGGCGCGTATGCCTGTGTTGCCCTTATTGCCGGTCACGGGCTACTTGGTTTTAGGGATCCCATGGGGATTCGGCCTTTGGTGTTCGGTTCTAGAAAGCGCAAAGGCGTGATCGAATATATGCTTGCATCTGAATCCTCCGCGTTGGCGGTGCTCGGATTTGATCTGTTAGGAGATGTTGCTCCAGGCGAAGCTATATACATTGATAGTGATTTTCAGATGCATCGTCAGCTCTGCGCAGAAAAAGCTCGGAGTGTTCCCTGTATATTCGAGCATGTTTATTTGGCGCGGCCAGATTCCACAATCGATGGAATCCATATGTATAAAACCCGTCTTCGTCAGGGACTAAAGTTGGCAGAGAAAATTGAGAGAATTCGACCCGATCACGATATCGATGTGGTTATACCTATTCCGGATACCAGCCGGGTTGCAGCGCAGGCCCTAGCAGAAAAACTAGGTATCAAGCTGCGTGAAGGCTTAATGAAAAATCGCTATATCGGCAGGACCTTCATTATGCCGGGGCAGGCTGTGCGCAAGAAGTCAGTGCGGCAAAAGCTAAACGCCATCGAGTCGGAGTTTAAAGGTCGTAATGTACTCTTGGTAGATGACTCTATTGTTCGTGGTACTACTTGTACACAAATCATTCAGATGGCGCGGGAGGCCGGGGCGAATAAGGTTTACTTTGCGTCTGCGGCGCCTCCTGTTAGATACCCCAATGTTTACGGCATTGATATGCCGTCTCCAGAAGAGTTAATAGCCCATGGGCGCACAGAGGAAGAGATTTCTGAGCTCATTGGTGTGGATTGGTTGGTCTATCAGGATTTGGAAGACCTTATTGATGCTTCTAGTGAAGGTAATTCAGAAATAACAGAATTTGAATGTTCGGTATTCACCGGTGAATACGTTACCGGCGATATAGATGCAGAGTACTTGGGCGCTATTGAAGCAAAACGCAAAGACGCGGTGCGTATTGAAGGCGGTAGTTTAGGCGAAGAAACCGCTGCGGTAGGCCTTTATAATGATACCGCCGAGAGCAACTGAGAGCCGAGAGCAATTGACCGCCTAGAGCTATAAGGAGCCCTGAGCATTTAGCTGTCAACAGCTATTAAGGGCTGAAGGAACCTGACAGCAGGAAGAAGAACTTAAGAGTTGAGCAACAGATGACGGATAAAACTAAATATCAGACGCAAACCTGGGCAATTAGAGGCGGTATCGACCGCTCAGACCAAGGAGAACACTCTGAGCTTATGTATTTAACCTCCAGCTATCTATTTGATAACGCTGAGCAGGCTGCTTCGCGTTTTTCTGGTGAAGAGGACGGCAATGTCTATAGCCGCTATACCAACCCGACCGTAAAGGCCTTTGAGGAGCGTTTAGCCCTTATGGAGGGGGCAGATGCCTGTGTCGCCACCTCTTCCGGCATGGCCGCAATTATGAGCACCTGCATAGCGCTCCTGCAGGCCGGCGATCATATTGTCTGTTCCAGAGATGTTTTTGGTAGCACCACCGTGCTGTTGAATAAGTACCTAGCCAAAATGGGTGTAGAAACCACCTATGTTGGATTAACAGATATCGATGGCTGGAAGGCAGCTTGCAGGGACAATACAAAACTATTTTTCTTGGAGTCTCCCTCAAACCCTATTTGTGAAGTGGCGGATATTGCTGCTCTTTCTAAACTGTCCAAATCCATAGGTGCGTACCTGGTTGTAGACAACTGCTTTGCAACTCCAATACTGCAGAAGCCTTTGCTGTTAGGCGCGGATATTGTTATTCACTCCGCCACAAAATACATAGACGGGCAGGGTAGATGTCTAGGTGGCGCAGTTTTGGGCCGCCAAGAAGATATGGACGAAGTCGTGGGTTTTCTGCGTTCTGCGGGACCCTGTATGAGCCCATTCAATGCCTGGGTATTTCTCAAAGGGTTAGAGACGCTTTCTGTACGTATGCGCGCTCATTGTGAAAACGCGGAAAATCTCGCTGTCTGGCTTCAAGATCATCCGGCGGTTGAACATGTATTTTATGCAGGACTATCTAATCATCGAGGCCATAGTCTCGCCAGTGAACAGATGTCAGCTTACGGTGGCGTATTGTCCTTTCGAGTTAAGGGCGGACGTAAAGAGGCTTGGAAGGTTATTGATTCCACAGAGCTGCTTAGTCATACCGCAAACTTGGGTGACGCAAAAACCACCATAGTGCATCCAGCCACCACTACTCATGGGCGTATTACCGATGAGGAACGTGCTGCGGCAGGCATTACGGAAAATCTGATTCGTATTGCTGTTGGGCTAGAGCATATGGATGATATTAAGGCTGACCTTTCGATTGGTCTAGATCAGCTATAGCTGAACGTATTTGCTCTTAGGAGTACAAATTTGGAGCAATAAAACTGCACTGAATAACAGTCAATTCCGCACACTTCCTCCAAGATTTGTTCACTTTATTGAGGGCAAGAACAGTCATTCATCCGATAAATACTTAGCATTTCTGACTAACTAGCGGAGATGCTTAGCTGCTATAATTTGCAGTCTATTTTAGTCACTTTTTAATACGAGGAATTGATGAGCCTTTACTTGGGATATACAAAGGAAATAGAGACCCGCAAGAACGATTTGGGTCTTAATCCGAAGCCGATTGATAACGCAGGACTGCTATCAGAAATTATCGAGCAGATTAAAGATCACGATAATGAGCACCGAGAAGACTCCCTGAAGTTTTTTATCTATAACACGCTTCCCGGAACTACCAGCGCGGCTAGCGTAAAAGCCAAGTACCTAAAAGAAATCATTCTCGGCGAGTCAGTCTTAGAAGAGATTACACCAACCTTTGCTTACGAGCTGCTTTCCCACATGAAGGGTGGCCCATCTGTTGAGGTACTTCTGGATCTGGCTCTGGGCGACGATACAGCAGTAGCTGAACCCGCTTCTGAAATCCTCAAAACTCAGGTGTTCCTTTACGAAGCAGACACTGATCGACTGGAAGCTGCCTACAAAGCCGGCAACGCAATTGCCAAAGATATTCTTGAAAGCTATGCCAATGCGGAGTTCTTCACCAAGCTTCCGGAGATCAACGAAAAAATTGATGTTGTTACTTACATTGCGGGGGTCGGTGATATTTCTACCGATTTACTCTCTCCAGGTAACCAGGCGCACTCTCGCTCAGACCGTGAGTTACATGGCAAGTGTCTAATTTCGCCTGAGGCTCAACAAGAGATTCAGAATTTGCAAGCCAAGCACCCAGGCAAGAAAGTCATGCTAATTGCCGAAAAGGGCACTATGGGTGTGGGTTCATCTCGTATGTCTGGTGTGAACAATGTCGCTCTTTGGGCGGGTGTTCCAGCTAGCCCTTATGTGCCCTTTGTAAACTTCGCACCGGTAGTCGCGGGCACCAATGGTATTTCGCCGATCTTCTTGACCACTGTGGATGTAACCGGAGGTATTGGCCTAGACCTGAAAAACTGGGTGAAGAAACTTGATAGTGCAGGTAACTCTGTGCTCGACGAAGATGGTGGTACGATTCTTGAGCAAGCCTATTCCGTTGAGACAGGCACTGTGCTGACCATCAACACAAAAGAGAAAAAACTCTATAACGGTGCTCAGGAACTTGTCGATATCTCCTCCGCCTTTACTCCGCAAAAAGTCGAGTTTATGAAGGCCGGTGGTTCCTATGCGGTTGTCTTTGGTAAAAAACTGCAGACCTTAGCCGCTGAAACTCTCGGTATAGAGGCTCCATTGGTTTTTGCCCCTTCGAAAGAAATTTCTCATGAAGGCCAGGGTTTGACTGCCGTTGAAAAGATCTTTAATCGAAATGCGTTAGGCGTGAATTCGAAAACAGCACTTCACGCTGGCTCAGATGTTCGCGTGAAAGTGAATCTTGTTGGTTCACAAGACACCACTGGTTTGATGACATCTCAGGAACTAGAGGCCATGGCCGCAACGGTGATCTCACCGAGTATTGATGGTGCATATCAATCCGGTTGTCACACGGCTTCTGTATGGGATGACAGATCAAAAGCGAACATTCCTCGCTTGATGAAGTTTATGAACGACTTTGGCCTGATCACGGCGCGTGATCCCAGAGGCGTCTACCCCCCGCTTACCGATGTGATCCATAAGATGCTAAACGATCTCGCTATTGATGACTGGGCCATCATTATTGGTGGAGACTCTCACACCAGAATGTCAAAAGGCGTCGCTTTCGGTGCGGACTCCGGGACTGTTGCAATAGCATTGGCTACTGGTGAGTGCGCCATGCCCATTCCTGAGTCTGTCAAAGTAACCTTCAAAGGCGAAATGAAAAGCTACATGGACTTCCGCGACGTTGTACATGCAACTCAGGCACAAATGCTCAAAGAGTTTGGCGATAATGTTTTTCAGGGTCGTATTATTGAGGTGCACATCGGTACATTGCTTGCTGATCAGGCCTTCACCTTCACTGACTGGACCGCTGAGATGAAGGCAAAAGCCTCTATCTGCATTTCTAATGACGAAACCTTGATTGGATCATTGGAAATCGCGAAAAACCGTATCCAGATCATGATAGACAAAGGCATGGATAACGATGTCAAAATGCTTCAGGGCTTGATTAACCTCGCAGATAAGCGGATTAATGAAATCAAATCTGGCGAAAGTACAGCACTTAAACCAGACAATACTGCTAGTTACTACGCGGAAGTGGTCGTTGATCTTGATGAGATTAATGAGCCTATGATTGCTGACCCAGATGTTAATAATGAAGATGTTTCCAAGCGATATACGCACGATACCATCCGCCCTGTGTCCTACTACGGCGGCGATAAAGCAGTTGACCTCGCTTTTGTTGGATCATGCATGATTCACAAAGGAGATATGAAAATTATTTCCCAGATGCTCAAAAATCTCGAAGATCAAAACGGGAGTCTGGAATTCAAGGCCCCTCTGGTGATAGCACCTCCGACGTACAACATCGTTGATGAACTAAAGGCAGAGGGAGATTGGGAGGTTCTCAGCAAATACTCGGGTTTTGAGTTTAACGATGACGACCCCAAAGAAGCGGCTCGCACCAAATATGAAAATATCATGTATTTGGAGCGCCCGGGTTGTAACCTCTGTATGGGTAACCAAGAGAAAGCCGAGAAGGGTGACACCGTGTTAGCTACGTCAACTCGCCTGTTCCAGGGCCGAGTTGTTGAAGATTCCAACGAGAAAAAAGGTGAGTCTTTGTTGGCATCAACACCGGTAGTAGTGCTCTCAAGTATTCTCGGTCGGATACCAACGATTAGTGAGTACAAGGATGCGGTAAAAGGCATCAACCTTACTGACTTTGCACCACCAACCGAAGAGCTTAGTGTTGAAGTGCAGCCTCTGAGATTTGTTGGCTAAGACTTTGTTAGCGTACATTGTTTTTAGAGCCCTGCCAGTATCTACTGGCAGGGCTTTATACATTATTGGTTATTCGAATTTTCAGTATAGATCTGGTTGAATCAATCTTAAATGCCAATGCCTTCCGATATAGATAAATTGATGCACCCGGTCCTGGATTTTCTTCCCTGCAGGACACCCACTGCATGGATTAAACTTGCATTAGCCAATATCCCCACTCTTCTCATTGATCACGCCAACTGCGAGAAGAAGGCTGCCTCTACGGCGCTTAACTTGATGTATCGCTACACCGAGGACTACCAACTACTGAATAAAATGTCGAGGCTTGCGCGTGAAGAGTTAAGGCACTTTGAGCAGGTGGTAGCTATCCTCAAAAAACGCCAGATCGACTACGTCTTTGTTACCGCCTCGGATTATGCGGCAACTTTGATGAAGCAGGTGCGTAAATCTGAACCGGAGAAATTGATAGATACCCTGATAGTGGGTGCAATTATCGAGGCACGTTCCTGCGAGCGGTTTCAAGCTTTAGTGCCACATCTTGATACCGAATTGGCGGACTTTTATACAGGTTTACTGAAATCGGAAGCACGGCACTATGCTGATTACCTAGCCCTTGCGAAAACTGCGGCGGGAGCGCCTATAGATGACCGAGTTGAAACCTTTCTAGCCCTAGATGAAAAAGTGATATTGGGGACAAGCCTGGAGTTTAGATTTCACAGCGGGATAACCGTCTGAACTGGCGAAGGGCAAACATATCAATTGGCCGGGAATTAAGATTTAATTCGTTTTTCTAAGATAAAAACTATATTTCTGGGGGTTTAAATGGGCGTCATTTCACCAAACAAACTGACTGCGCTTCTTTCGGCAGCTTTACTAACGGTTAGTATCTCGCCACATATATATGCTCACCATTCATTTGCCACACATTACATTCCATCCCAGTCCATGGAGCTAGAAGGAAGTGTTGTTGAGTTTTCTTTGAGAAGTCCTCACTCAGAAATGTTGTTAGACGTGTTAGGTGAGGATGGGCAAGTAACTCAATGGTCGATCGAGGCAGCTGCCTCAGCTCACCTGCAGCGAATGGGTATTCGACGTGACACCTTTGGTGTCGGAGATACTATTAAGGTTGTAGCTTGGCCGAATCGGAAGCCCGGCAATCCTTTGGTGTTTGGTATCGGGTTTGTAGCCACGAACGGCGAAGCCTATGGAAGTCCGCCGGATCTTACTCTGGATACTGCCGCCGTATCTGATTCTGAAGCCACTGGTATCAACTCAATAGTGGGGCGCTGGCAAATACCTTACCCACAAAGGCTGGCAGAGCCGCCTATGACTTTATCTAACCAAGGGCAGACTGCTTGGGACAACTACGATCCTCAGCTTTCCCCAGCAAATACCTGCGAAACCAGTAGCATCCCCGGCATTTTATATGCGCCATTTCTAGCAGATATTCAAATGACGCAAGATGAAGTTGTTTTTCAGTTTGAACACTACGCGCTTGTGCGAACTGTTACTTTGCAGGACGAGCCCATTGCATCAGACCCTCAGGGTGTATTTGGACAGGCCAGTGGACGTATTGAGGACAATGCGCTTGTCATTGAGAGTAGCGGCTACCCGGCGTCCAAATGGGGGCTCGCTCTAGCTGCTCAGGTCGGCGCAGATGTTCCATCCAGTGCGCAAAAAAGCATAGTAGAGTCCTACAGCATCGCCGATGGTGGAAATACGCTAAATATGGCATTTAGCATTGAAGACCCGGTGTACCTTTCAGCGCCCTATGAGCACGTAGTTAGCTTGAAGCGTGTAGCCGATGATGAACCCATGTTTGAATTCGAATGCGAGCTAGATAGCGCGGAGAGATTTTCTCTAGATCCTGAATAAATAGCCGGGCTTCTTTGTGCAGAAAGTATGAATTTTTGATTACCTTTCTGTACGTATTTGGCTCTGATGAGGCACTTTAAACAATAATGACTAGTCATAGTGGAGACCGTTGTCGTTATAGCGCGGTCTTTTTTTACATAGCGGATGGGGGTCTTGTTTCATGATGGTCGTACGGAAAAAAATTACTCTGGTTGTAGGTTTTGCACTAACAATTTTCTTGGCTTCAAACACATACTCAGATGCTGAAAGCATTGCTCGAATCTCTGATTCCATTGGCCAGAACGTTGCCGGTCAAAGCTGGGATGCGGTTGATGCAGGTTATGAGGAGCTCTATTCGGTCTATCAAAGCGATTATGGAGTAGGGAGCCGTCAAGCATTGGCTATGGCAAAGGTATTGGGGCAATGGAAGATTCAGTCCTACAGAAGCGAACTGCTGAGCAAGTCTCCAGTACAAGCCATCGGCAATGCTTCAGAATTTTATTCCTTACTTATTTCTGAGATTGAACAGCAGCAAGGCACCGATGCTGCTGATCTAATAGATCCGCTTTACGGCCAAGCCCAGGTGGAATACCACCTTCTTCAAATTGAGACAAAAAAACCAATTAATTCCTATCGAGGCACCGGCCCTGAAATTACAGAAGAAGAGACCTGTGTTGATACAGAGGATCGAGGCGGTATAGTTCAGTGCGATTATGTCGAAGTGCCTAGTCGTGACTACATACAGAGTCAGTTGGACGCAAAATCCGACGCAACAGCAGTCTACTGGGATGCAGTGGCTAGTTCTTTGCAGCGTATTGTAGCCATCTGCAAACAAAATCAATATCTATTAGATGAAGCAGAGGCCTTGGCACACCTAGGTGATTATCATCTCTATCGTGAGGAGCAGTCCGAAGCAATTGCGTCATACAGCAGTGCTTATCAGTTGCTGAAGAGTAACGCTGACCCAGATGCAGCTGCTTGGATGCAGCGATTATTTGCAGCACCTACGGTTGTGCCTTCTTTATCAACATCATTTCCTGGCGCTGCGCCAACGCCTATAACCACTCACGGCATGACATTTAGCTTTAACATCAATTCAGATGGCACTGCCGAAGATGTAGAAGTTATTAGCGGTGACAGCCGAAGCAATAGAGATGAGCAACAAAGCACCACTAGAATAATATCTGGCGCAATGTTTAGGCCTCAGTTCGACGACAACGGAGTGGTAGATTCGGCGGCTGTAGAAATCTAGATTAGAAATGTAAATAATTGGTTCGTCGTAGATGCGATGCGGGCCAATTATTTTTCTATAATCTAGTAATTCAAATGCACATGGTTGAGCAATTCACCTTTGATGCCGATGGATCAAGTTTTCTCTGGGAGCACCTAGTGGAAGATACTTTATACTTTCAAAGCCCGTACAGTAATAGTCATGTATTTCTGCGCTCAGATATTGCCTATGAGTCCTATGGCTGCATAAATCTTAGTGGTACCAATAACCTGCGCTAAGCAACTTAGTAAAACCCGATCAAGCTAATACTCACAATCACACCAAAGGTTTTTGGACGCAGTACCTCAATAAAATCCTTATCATCACAATTAACAGGTCAAATTTAACTTTAGGGGAAGTTGCACCGGTTTTTTGGTTGATTATCCGAGGTGAATTCTGAAATAACATATAGTATTTTTAATACTATATTCCAAATGTCACATAAAAAATGCACAAAACAAAAGTATGTGTAAGAAATGTGTAGATTAAAAAACCTATGTGCAGCAAATGTGAATTTACTATTACTTCTCCGTATAAATAATCGAATAGCAAGCGCCATTAAATAGAATCATTCCACGAAGCTTTTAATGGATTGGGACATTTGTGCCCGATCTTTTTATATCTAAATATTCTTACGGAATCGATCATAAATGATCCAAAAATGGAAATTTCGTAGCTCCCTTTTAATTTTCACACTGTTTTTTTGTACGGCAATCTCATACTCAAATGCAGCAGATATTAGTGATATCACTGCCTCAGTCAGTACAAATATTTCTACCCAGAACTGGGACGCTCTAGATAGTGATTACGAGCGCCTGTATCTGGCTTATCAAGATGCCTACGGCCCTGAAAGTGATCAGGCATTAGCGATGGCAAAAGTATTGGGTCAGTGGAAAATTCAGGCCCATCGAGATGGGCGATTATCTGAAAGTGGTCAAGTAACGATAACCAATGCTTCTGACTTCTATTCCAATTTAATTGAGAGAGTGACGAATAGATACGGGGAAGATTCATCCCATCTAATAGATCCTTTATATGGCCAAGCAATGGTTGAGTACCACCTGTTTCAGGTTGCTGCCGCAAAACCGGTTTCAGCCTATGTGGGGATTGGCCCAGAGACAGTAATGGAGCGGCAATGCGTAAGCATAGCTGGGCCCGAAAGCGGTGAGGAAGGATGTGATTATATTGAGATTCCCAATCAGGACTATATCCAAAGCCAGCGTTTTACCAAGAGCCAAGAAAGTTTTTCGCATTGGGAGAATATCGGATCTTTACTCCATATTATCCACGATATTAGCGAAGCAAATTCATACACATCCGATCAGGCAGAAGCGCTTGCCCATCTGGGTGACTACCACTTTTCTCGCTCTGAAAGAGAAGAGGCCATCGCCTTTTATAAGGCTGCTTATGCGCTTTTGTTAGACAACCCGGCGGAGCAAGAATCTATGCAGGGTCTTTTTGGCACTCCAACGATAGTTCCAGCACTTTCTCGCTCCTTCCCTGGGGCTTTTTCTACATTAATTTCCGATCCAAATATGGTGCTCGCTTTCAATATCAGTGCAGAGGGTAGGGCCAATGATATGGAAGTGGTTGGTGGCAATAGTGCAAATAATAGAGAGCTTAGTGAGAGCGTAACAAACTTGATCGAAAATTCTCTATTCCGCCCGCAATTTAGTGAAAGCGGGATATTGGAATCTCAAAGAGTTGAGATGAATTTCTGAAATGTATTTATATAAAAGTACAAATTTTAGTGACATAAATATATTTGTATAAATAGATTTTTTGGTTGTATCCATTTTATATGTGACCGGTATTTCGATTCGCATAACACCGATTAAACGGATGTTTATAGAAGAAAGGATTCATTTTTAATTATATTTTTAGGGGAAATTATGAAAATATTTAAATCCACTGCTCTAGCAGCTGGTGTTGCGCTTTTGCCTTTTGCCTTACCAATGGCAACGGCTCAAGACGGTGTTACTTCGCTAGAGGAAATTCTTGTAACGGGTCGAAAACGCGAGGAGAGCCTGATCGACATTCCAGTCGCAATTTCAACTTTGAGTGCAAATGATCTAGCAGAGCGAGGCATCCTTTCTCAACAGGCGCTTTTCGATGCAATACCAAGCCTCACATATGATGTGAATAACGCAGGCCGTAGTGGAGCAAATCCCGGTGTTCGCGGAGTTCAGTCTGAGCTAATCGCTTCTAACCAGCAGCGTGTGAATAGCTTTATTGATGGTATTCCAATGGCCGGTAATGCCGGTACATTGCAGTTTTCTGGTATCGATTCTGTTGAAGTCTATCGTGGTCCTCAAAGTGCGGCCTTTGGTCGTTCTACCTTTGTTGGCGCGATTAACTATCAAACTGCGGATGCGGAAGACGAATTTGGCGGAGATATCCGAGTGGGTACTTCAGTCTTTGGCGACAATGAAGTTGGTATAGCCGTTACTGGCCCTCTTACGGATTGGCTGGGTTATCGTGTTTCTTACCTGACTGGAGACAAGCAGGGTATCGATGATTGGGTCGGTTCGGATGGCACTCGTCTTGGTGCTGAAGAAACTGAGCAGTTCACAGCGAAGTTTAATTTTGAGGTATCTGACAGTATTTATGGCGAAATTATGTATACCCGCCTTGATACCTTTGACACTCAGACAGCTGCGTTTGCTTTGGATCCGGCTAGCTGTGTAGGTGGTAGCCCAATTCAAGTTACTTCTATGATGGCTACCAACGTGCTATTCAATGATGAATTTGATTGTGATGTTAGTCCTCCAGTCGGCGGCATTCCTTATAGATCAGACGTGCTAGGTCAGTTTAGTTCTGACTATGATGAAGTAGCCTTTACTGCTGCTGCCACTAATATGGGTGCAGTTGTAGGTGACACTGATCTTGACGGAATATTGCAACTTCAAGAATGGCTGGATCAGTCTTATCCAGGTGGCGGTACTTACGGGGATACTCTTCTCGTAAATAGTATTCCTAATCCGGGTGCAGATGCATTACGTGATCGCGTTCAAGGGGAAGTATCTTTTGAAATTGGTGACAGTCTTCTGCAAGTGCTGGGCATGTACAGCGATGAAAGCTCCTTTTCATGGAGTGGCAACAACTACTCCGATTCACAGGCTAGCATTCTTAGTGTTACTCCAATGGGCGGACCTAATGCAGGTATTACTAGCATCACATTGAGTGCGAACCTAATGAGCATGATGGTTGAATCTAAAATTACTGAAAAATACCTAGAGGCTCGTTGGATATCTTCAGACGATCAAAGATTACGTTGGACAGCCAGTGCAACCTATTACAACTATGATTTGCTGGGATTGGTATACAACAATGGTGGAGCGCTGTATTACGGCTTAGAAGATATTATTGATCCCAATTCGGGAATCACTAATTCTGAAATTGCTACCAATATGGGCGTTGCATTTAGCGTGCAGTACGATGTTACCGATAAAACAACACTTTCATTGGAAAGCAGTATTCAGCAAGACGAAAACTGCGGTAATTTGCCCTCAACAGGTGAAGAGTTTTGTCTAACTACAGATGCAGTTCTGCCACGGGTTGCTATAACTACTCAGGTTACCGAGAACCACAATGTATACGCGCAGTTTTCAGTTGGCAATAACCCAGCCGGTGTAAATGTTGGTTACGCTGATCCATCTGTTCAGCAATCAATTCGTTACGCTGCTGGTCTCGATCCGATTCCTCTAGTTGATGATAACGGTGTCCCCATCCTTAACGGTGGCATTACCTATGACGGTACAGACCCCAATTACATTGCTAACAACAGCATTACTCCAGAGAACTTCCTGTTTTTCGACGAAGAGACTTTATACAACTTCGAAATAGGAGCTAAGGGTAGTTTCGCCGATGGTCGAGGTAGCTATGCTGCTGCGGTTTATTACATGGAATGGAAAGACATGATAAGCGCGATCAACCTTAACTGGGATGATACTACTCAGGCAGATCTGGTTACTGATCCACTGAACCCTATATACGGTGGCTGGAACGAAGGTGACTGGAACAATGACACTAGCTATCGCAGCTGGGTAAATGCCGGCGACGCTGACTACTATGGTGTTGAGGCAACTGTTGATTATTTAGTCAACGATTACCTAACCGTTGGTGGTTACCTAACGGTTTCACGGGCCGAGTTCGCTGACAGCTGTTCTATTGATGCAGATGGTTATTCCTATGTAGACGGCAGCGGAACGGTTCTCCCTGTTCTTACACCTGATGCAGATGGCGTAATCGATAACTGCAGCGTCGTTGATGGAAATACTATTCCCCGCCAGTCTGAACTGACAGGCAACTTGAACCTTAACCTGACCGCACCGAATGAGCTTTTTGGATTTAGAACGTCTGCAAGGTTAGACATTCAACATGAAGGATCTAATTTCGATGACGATATGAATCTGATCAAAATGCCAGCTATTACTACGGCAAATTTCTCAGTGAATATGAATAACGAAGATTGGAGAGTTCGATTGTTCGTTAACAACCTGACGGATGAAGATACAACTACAAACCTATCTTCTGGTACCAACTATTATACCGATTCGGCGGATTACTCTACAGCAGCGGCAACGGCCGCAGCATCATGGAGAGTTATTCCTCGTCGACCTCGTGAGTTTGGTGCGCAGCTGACGTATAGCTTCTAGTATTAAGTTTTAACTAGTAAGTTTTAGAAGCCCGGGCTACATGCCCGGGTTTTTTTGCCTCTAAATCTACCGAAACTAGTCAGCCTCATAAAGCTGCGCATTCTCGATATTACAATCGAAGGGCATAAATTCTCTGGTACTTGCATAGTCCCAAACAACGCCTCCCGTCAATGGCTCTGCTAAGTACTCGGGGTCCTCGATATGCCAATCGACCTTAAGCTGGGTACCGTCCTCACTTAATTCATACCTCTCCACCGAATGTTTCTGCGTGCTTCCCGGAATACCGAACTGGTTACCCAAACGGTTTGCTTCGAAAAGAACCGTATCAACCACTAATACATCATCTTCCCACCAGGCAATAGAATGCCCTTGGTTACTGTATTCGCCATTCTCGGGGTGCCCACGTCCATCCGTATAAAAAGTCCGCACAACATTGAATACCTCGCTTCTGACCAGAACCCGATCTTCGAGAATCTCAACTTTATAAAGGTACGGCGCGCCGGCTATCAAGGGTATGGGGTAGGGAATGCAGTCAGAAACCGGGTCGTCTGATCCTTCAAAATCTGCCTGAGCGGCAGCGCCTTTTTCCGTTAGTTCTCCATAAATAAATCGTCGTGTTGCGTAGTCGAGGAGCGCATCCCAGACTCCTTCGATACTGGTGGCAGCCACCTGAGATACACGGCCACCGGATCTGGGATATAAAGTTAGGCCATCGGGTGTGGTGAGAGAGACGATCAGTCCATGTGGTTTGCCGGGGTTTTTGTCGTGATACATGCCCACGCTAACTTGGTCGCCCGGCTTCAGGATAGTTTCTGTCCATCCGCTTCTGGACATAATCGGCGTGGGATCGCCTTCGAGCTGCCACTCCACGTTTTGGCCGGATGCATCAGGTGCTTCCATATAGACGTATACATGAGGGTTTCGCCAGACGTAGCGGCTGACAGTGCCTTGCACCGTAATAATTGAGTCTAGATCGAATATACCCTTGCCGTGGTGGGCTTGAGACGGTTGAACACTAAGCAGAGCGAAGATGAGGATAGAAATCATCTGAGCAGTTTTATAAAGTTTCATTTTTCTCCCCAAAAAATAGGTAACAGAGGCAATGCTAGTTTATTTAATCTCCGCTCAGAAACCCTCTTTAGCTTTCTAGTTAGTTATTGGCGCGGAATTAAGTGTTAGGCCATTTGTATCAATGGCTATCCACCACAGGCTGTCGTGCCAATCTCCTAGAACATAGCGCTTATGTTCTTTGCCTGCATGCTCGAATGAGTGCACATCTGGTCGGTGGGTATGGCCGTGAATCATGGTGGTTACCTGGAAGCGTTCCATAGTACTGGCTACGCTGGACTGTGTTACGTCCATAATCTCCATGCTCTTTTTGTTTTTCTTGTCTTTACTTTGATCGCGCAAATCACCAGCAATCTTATTCCGCGTGGATAAGGGTAGGGCTTTGGCTAGGCCTTTCACCAGCGGGTTCTGAATGCGTTTTCTATACCTTTGGTAGGCAACGTCATCCGTACAGAGTAGATCGCCGTGCATTAGTAAGATACGGCGATCTCCGTGTTCGTAAAGGTGATAATCGGGTAGTAGCTCAATATCAGCCGCCTTAGCAAATTTTTTGCCGAGCATAAAGTCGCGGTTGCCAGCTTGAAAAAAAACCCGAACGCGCCTTTGCGCAAGTAAGCGCAATTGTGCAACTACCTTGAGCGCTAGCTCGCTTTTGTCGTCATCTCCTACCCAAGCCTCAAACAGATCGCCCAGAATGTATAGATGCTGAACATCCTCTCCCAGCTCGTACAGGAAACGACAAAAAGCTCTATAAATCTCCGGGCGCTCATCAGAGAGGTGCAGGTCAGAGATAAAGATATCTGTCATAGGTTTAAATGACAGTAGCGGATTCGATAGTGATAGGTTCTAAAGGCACATCCTGATGTCCGCCCTTGTTACCCGTTGCTACCGCGCGTATTTTATCAACTACATCCATGCCTTCCGCAACCTGACCAAATACCGCGTAACCCCAGCCCTGCATGTCTTTGGAGGTATGATCTAGAAAGGCATTATCGGACAGGTTAATAAAGAATTGGGCGCTAGCTGAGTGTGGATCTGAAGTGCGGGCCATAGCCAGACTTCCACGAACATTCTTTAGTCCGTTATCCGCTTCGTTCTGAATTTGGCTGCCTTCGCGCTTTTCTTCCATTTCAGTGTTCATGCCGCCGCCTTGGACCATAAAGTTATCTATAACCCGGTGAAAAATAAGCCCGTCGTAAAAGCCATCGCCTACGAGGGCTTCAAAGTTTGCTGCGGAAATCGGTGCGTTTTCGTGATCCAGTTCGATCTGAATGGGGCCAAGAGATGTAGTCATTAAAATCATAGATAAATCCTGTTGAGATACGGTCTAGGTAATTCATGAGGGGTTTGGATTGTATGGGAAATTTGGCTAAGCAGTTTGGATTATCGCCCGTAGGGCCAAAGTCTTGCTATGGCTCAAGGGGGATGGTTCAAAATGGCAACGCCAAATTTTTCATAGAACCAAATAGGAGTAAGCGTAAGGAACAGTTTTAATAAGTAACGACCACATAGGTGATCGCATTTGTATAAAACTATTCATGTACTGTCCGCCTTCATGAATTATCCGGACCAAGGTTCGTTATAGTCTAAAGGCACGTATAATACGCGGCTTTTACAGACCTCCAAACGAGTTATTGATGTCCTCAACGGATAAACCCACCAATTTCCTGCAAAATATTATTTCTGAAGATGTGCAGAGCGGTAAAACGAAGCAGTTAGTTACTCGTTTTCCGCCGGAGCCAAACGGTTATCTGCATATTGGCCACGCTAAATCTATTTGTCTGAACTTTGGTTTGGCACAAGAGTTTGGCGGTACATGCAATCTGCGCTTTGACGATACCAACCCGGAAAAAGAATCTCAGGAATACGTTGATGCCATCCAGAAAGATATAGCCTGGTTAGGGTTTGAGTGGAATGGTGAAGCTAAGTTTGCCTCCAACTATTTTGGCCAGCTGTTTGAATGGGCTCAGCATTTGGTGCGCGAGGGCAAAGCCTATGTATGTGAGCTTTCCGCCGAGGAATCCCGCGAATACCGAGGTGACTTTACGCGCCCGGGTAAAAATAGCCCCTACCGTGACAGGCCAGCTGAAGAAAGTTTGGATCTACTGGATAAAATGAAAGATGGCGAGTTGGCAGAAGGTTCTGCTTCATTGCGGGCCAAAATTGATATGTCCTCGGGCAATATGAATTTGCGCGACCCGGTCCTATATCGTATCCGCCATGTGAGTCATCACAATACAGGCGATACCTGGAAGATCTATCCCACATACGACTTTGCTCACGGTCAGGAAGATTCCATAGAAGGCGTGACTCATTCGATTTGTACCTTGGAGTTTCAGGACCATAAACCGCTCTATGAATGGTTATTGGAAAGCATGCCGGTACCAAGTCAGCCGCGGCAATACGAATTCGCGCGACTCAACCTGAATTACACTATTACATCCAAGCGCAAACTTAAGGCTCTGGTCGATAGTGGCGTTGTAGATGGTTGGGACGACCCGCGCATGCCTACCATTGCTGGTTTACGGCGCCGTGGATACACCGCTAAGGCTATTCGACGTCTGTGTGATATGGCTGGGGTAACCCGATCGGATTCAGTGGTGGATCTAGGCATGCTGGAGTTTGCCATCCGCGATGAGTTGGATAAGAACGCTCCGCGATCTATGTGTGTTCTGCGGCCCTTAAAATTGGTTTTGACTAACTATCCGGAAGACAAGACTGAGGTTATGACTGGTCCATACCATCCACAACGCGATGATATGGGGTTCCGCGAGATGCCATTCTCGCGGGAGCTATGGATAGAACAGGAAGATTTCCGCGAAGAAGCCAATAAAAAGTTCAAGCGACTGGTGATTGGTAAGCGTGTTCGCCTGCGTAACGCCTATATCATTGAAGCAGATGCAGCCGTCAAGGACGCTGCCGGTAATATTACTGAGGTGCACGCACGTATTATTGAAAACACCGTAGGCAATGACCCTGAAGACGGCATACGGGCTAAAGGTGTGATTCACTGGGTCGATGCACCGTCTGCGGTTTCTTGCGCAATAAACCTCTTTGATCGCCTGTTCACGCACGAATCGCCAGGAAGCGGAGACGAAGACTTTATGGAACAGCTGAATCCTGATTCTTTGGTTGAGCTAAAGGGCTGCTATTCAGAGGCTTCACTTGCCAAAGCCGAAATTGGAAAAGGTTTCCAGTTTGAGCGGCAGGGCTACTTCACTCGTGACAGTCGATCGGAGGACTTGGTTTTCAATCAAACCATCGGATTACGCGATAGCCAAGGCAAGTTTAATTCATAGAAAATACTTTATATTTAACGTATAAATAGCTGATTAATAAATGAAATTATATGTATACAATACGCTTTCCCGGAGCAAAGAAGAGTTTGTTCCCTTAACGCCGGGCGAGATAAAAATGTATGTCTGTGGCATGACGGTTTACGACCTTTGCCATATTGGACACGGCAGGTGTTTCGTAAGCTTTGATCTGATCACGCGATTCTTGCGATATATGGGCTGGAAGGTTACTTATGTGCGCAATATTACTGATGTGGATGACAAGATTATTGCCCGGGCAGCAGAACGAAACGAAAGTTGTGAAGTGCTTACCGAGCGATATATAGCGGCAATGCAAGAAGACTTTGCCAGTTTGGGCATGCTCAGCCCGGATATGGAGCCAAAAGCGACAGAACATATAGCTCATATTGTCACAATGATTGAGCAACTTATCGAGAAAGACTATGCCTATAAGGCTGAAAATGGCGATGTGTACTACCGGGTTAGCCACTTCGCCGAGTACGGCAAGCTTTCTGGTAAAAACCCCGATGAGCTATTAGCCGGCGCCCGTATTGAAGTAGAAAAACTAAAAGAAGATCCCAGAGACTTTGTGCTTTGGAAGGCAGCAGCTGTGGATCAAGTAGGCTGGCCTACTGATCTCGGTTACGGCCGCCCGGGTTGGCATATCGAGTGTTCCGCAATGTCCAAGGACAGCGTAGGCGAAACCTTTGATATTCATGGTGGAGGCGAGGACCTGCAGTTCCCTCACCATGAAAACGAAATAGCCCAATCTGAAGCTGCCAATGGCTGTGATTTCGCCAAATACTGGGTCCACGCGGGACCGCTGCGTATCGACGGTGACAAGATGTCCAAGTCGCTAAACAACTTCTTCACCATTCAGGATGTCTTGGCCAAATATCAGTCTGAAGTGGTTAGGTTTTTCCTGATATCAAGCCATTACCGTAGCCCTATTAACTATTCAGAAGATAATTTGCGAGAAGCGCAAAACGGTTTAGAGCGGTTTTATCACGCAATACGTGATGTTAAGGCAGTTGAGCTGCAAGATTTAAACCAATCCAGTGCTTATGACGCGTTTATAGCTGCGATGTCTGACGATTTTAATTCCCGCGAAGCTATCGCGGCAATGTATGAGCTGGTTAATCAGATTAATACAGCCAAGGTAGTGGGGGATATGGCGCGAGCAGGTCTTCTAGTAGCAGAGTTGCGAGGATTTGGAGAGATTCTAGGTGTATTGCAAGAGGACGCCGATAAGTTTCTCCAGGCAGGCTCGGCGGAAGATCTAAGCGAAGAGATAGTCGAGCAGTTAATAGCCGATCGAGCTCAGGCTAAGCTGAATAGGGATTATGCCAAGGCCGATAAGATTCGGAAAGATCTTATGGAGAAGGGCGTGCAACTGGACGACTCTCGTGAGGGAACCAGTTGGCGGAGGTCAAGCTAGAGCGCTCGAAAGAACTTGGCTATTCTCGATAGTCTAGTTTCACTAAGGCTTAATGCTGATTTTTGTTGACAATAATTCTCATTAACATTTAGAATCTACCATATATTAACAATTGAAGTTTTGAGTCTCGCCCATGTACATTTGTTTGTGTAATCGCGTAACTGAAAAAGATATAGAAGAAGCGGCCTCGAATGGAGCCACCTCTTTGCGTGATTTACGCAGCATGTTGGGTGTCTCCAGTCAGTGCGGCACCTGCGAATCCGCAGCTATGGAAGTGCTTTTTGGAGCGTTTGAGGCTGATCCAGGCCTCTATTACCAAGTGGCGTAAACCGTTCCTGCTTGACAGTGTTTTCTGCCAGATCCAAAATGGGGCCCCCCCTTGCTTTGGAATATGTAATGAAAGGTGATACTAAGGTTATTGCGCATCTAAATAAGGCTCTCGGCAACGAGCTAGTCGCTATCAATCAATATTTTTTGCACGCAAAAATGTACAAAGATTGGGGTTTGGCTGAGCTTGGTAAAAAAGAGCTTGAAGAATCGATTGACGAAATGAAGCATGCGGATGAATTGATTGAGCGAATCCTCTTTTTGGAGGGGCTGCCTAATTTACAAGACCTCGGCAAGTTGATGATCGGTGAGAATACCCAAGAGATGCTCGAGTGTGACTTGAAACTCGAATTGATAGCATTGCCAGATTTGAAAGAGGCTGTCGCATATTGTGAGACGGTTAAAGATTACGTTTCAAGAGATTTATTTCAGTCAATTCTTGAGGCGGAAGAGCAACATGTTGATTGGCTAGAAACTCAACTGGGATTGATTGATAAAGTTGGCTTGGCCAATTACATGCAGTCACAAATTGAGGCAGGAGAGGGTGGTTAAACAAAGGAGTACCGCCATTCCTATATAGGCTCCCTTATATGTTGTTGGGAATTATTACATCAACAACTTCAGCTACTGGTAGGCCGGCTATATCCTTAAACTTGTAATGCTTGCCTTCTTCTAGGTCTATTAGGCTTGAAACCCGCGCAAACAAGTCAGGTGAAAAAATCCCTTTATTGACCACACTCGGCATATATATACCGTAACGCACGGTTTGACGCGCTTCACGCTTAAGCTTGCTAAGCATGCCCTTGGTTGCCCAAATAGCACCTTCACGAGCAAAATCACTCAGCCTGGCTGCATGGTTAATAGTGTCGCCTAAAACAGTAAATTCAATGTTGGTTCCGGCGTGGTAGGTACCAAACCATTCCTGACCTTCGTTTAAGCCGATATTTAGCTTAAGTTCATGGCCCCAGTTCTTGCGAGCCTGCCATTCTGTAGTCATTTTTGACATTAGGGCTTTTAGTTCATAGGCGCAGCACAACGAGTTAACAATGTAGTCACTGTCTGGTTGAGGCAGGAAGTAGTAAACTATGCCGTCGCCAACGTGCTTGCCGTGAGTCGCTTTGTAGCGTTTAAAGATCGGCTCGGCACCTTGCCAAATGCCATTTATTAGCTCGAAATACTCCTCAGCTGGAAGCTCAGAACAGATATTCATTGAGCTTTGCAGGTCGGCAACCATAGTTACCAAATTAGTAAGGAATGGGCGTCGCTTCTTCAAAATTGAATTTACTACCTCATTACGCTGAGATAATAGGTGGAGAAGGGTAGTTGAATCTTCATCCGCTGGCAAGAAACTAAAAAATACACCTTCACCAAAGAAGCAGACGTAAAGAGTGTAAGTCTTCTCTTTGCCGTCCATATTGTTGATATCAAAGGTGTGATGAAGGATATCTTCGTCACCAATCGCATCGACAGCGTCGTAGAGCTTGCTCATCAACTGAACATCTTCCGATTCGAGCATAGGGTAAACGCGAAAAACTGCCTTTAGGCTCATGCGTTTCTTTGCGGCACTCATGGTTATGCCAAGCAACTGAGGGAAGTTTACTAGGCTGTGGGCCTGGTCTCTATTAAGTAGTAAGTGGAAAATGTTTCGCGCAGCAATATCTCTATCTACCACGTCATCTAATTCGAAGAAGGTATCTGCTGCTTTATCGTTCCACCAGGTCAGCTCGAAATTATTGTTAACCATAAAGGCCGGGCCGGGAATGTTATCTACAGAGATGTCTACCGACAGGTTAGTTGGGCTTTTAGTTTCGAATCCTTTTTTGTCCAACGAGCTAACATTCGAATTATCTGAAGTAGTGGCCTTTTTGGAAGAGGTATTCCCGTCAGACAGCTTTTCAGCAATTTTCGACATGCTCATGCCTTCAGATTTTAGTTGCTTAACTTGCAAGAGTGTTTCAAAAGCGTTATCGGGAAAGAAGCCTAAGCGAGGAACGCCAGGTTCACCTTCTACTGCTGATAGCACATTGGGTCTTTGTAGTATTCCCATGCTTATGTAATTGTTTAGAGTTGCCCGCGAAATTCCGGTTTGCTCCATAAGCTCTTTGCTACTAATCATTTACACAGCCTCTGTTTAATGTGAAGTAGTATAATTAGACAGTCTAAATACACAAGTATTAATTCTAACTGTCTTGGACAGTATGGCTGCATAAGTTACATAAATAGAAATAATATGTCTTTATATTAAGTGTTTATGGGGATTTGTTAGTAAAGTATATATTTCGTGGAGCCCAAATATTGGTGTCCAGGTGCCATGAATAGGTATCAGGTTTAGATAGCCGCACGGTGTTTTCCTACTGAGTAGTGTCTAAATGAGCTGGTTATAGAGGTTTATTCTAGTGGTTATTGTTTATTATATTACTGTCTAAAGGGAGGCCATAAAGTCTTCTTGCATCTTTCGCTCTGCCGAAGTCGGTAGTCGCCCCATGCCTGCCTGCACATTATCCAGGGCATGGTGCGGCTTACTTGTCCCGGGGATGCTTGCGGTCACATCGGGGTGGGATACATTGTATTTAAGGAAAAAGTTACCCCAGCTTTGGCTGAATTCCCTGGCGAATTCGGGTAATTCAACGTCAGATACTGCTGAGAACAAGCTGCCTTGGCCAAAGGGTACGTTGCCTACAACGGCTATGCCGCGCTCGCGCGCAATGGGTAGTAGCTCGTTTTCAATGTTTCTATCGCCAACGTTATAGTTCAACTGCACAAAATCGACGCCCCCAGTGCGCATTGCTTCGGCGATTTCTGGATGTTCGACGTCTTCAGAGCCGGTGATACCTATGTAACGGATCTTTCCTTCCTGCTTCCATTCCTGCAGTGGCGGTAACATATTTCGCCAATCCTGAAAGGCGACGTTGTGGATTTGATACAAGTCGAGCTGATCAACGCCAAAGTGAGCGAGGGAGTTATTCAGCTTGGTCTCAAGGGGCAGTTCATCAAACTGTCCGGCTTTAGTGGCTATAAAGGCCTTTTCCGTTAGCTGCAGCTCGGTAAGTATGCCGCCCAGCACGCCTTCTGAGCCGCGGTAGTGCGATGAGGTGTCCAGCAGGGTTCCGCCGTTCTCGGCAAATATTTTAAGCGTTTGTTTGAGGGTGTTTCGTATGCTTAAGTCAGTGCCAGTGCCGTACTGGTTGGTCCCAAAGCCAATTACCGGTAGTAGTTCGCCTGTAGATGGAATAGTTTTTTGAAGTATGACTTCAGGCGCTGCTTGGGCGTGGGCGATTCCTCCTAGCGCCATAGCGCTAGTGGCGAGGCTGCCTTTAATAAAGTCTCGTCGATTTAGATTCATCTAGGTTTTTCCTAATCCAGGTTGTCTAACAGGGAGTCTAAGTGGTTAATAAGGTTCTAGATTAGTGCGTTTTTCTTGAGAGCCGTCGGGGTAAAGTATGTAGCGAACGCGTTCTCCTTGTTGGTCCAAAAAGCTAAGAGATTGCTGAAATAATCCCTGCGGAAGCCCGCCAGCAGAGACTTTAGCTTCGACAATATAGAGTCGACCTTCGTCCTCATACAGATAGATGCCGGCGTAAGTGCGTGAATTGTCTAAGTGGGTTATCTGAAGTTGATGGCCCTCAACCATTTCTATGTGGTGCCATGCATCAAAGGTAATGTCGCCGCCGCGCTCGCGGATGTTGTGTGCCGCGTAGGCTATAGAGCCGCGCACGTCATATAACCAAGGGAAGTCTTCGTCTGTGTGATCGTCAACGCGCACGTAGGCCTGTTCGTCTGTACCGTAATTAACTACGGTAATCCTATAGTCAGCTTCATCTACATTTAGACTGTATATTTTGGTGGGGAGGTTGCCGCCATACTCGGATGCGTAGAGGGTTTCGGTGATTTCCGGCTCGCCGGGCATATTGATCGCGAATAGCTCCTCTTCGTCAACATAGTGCTGCCAATCCTGCGCGCTTAAAGTGGCCGGCATCAGTATCAATGACGCCGAAATGGCTAATAAGCCTAGCTTCTGCATGGTTAGTCCCCGATAAGTCTCTGTATTAGTCATATTCACGCTCTACACCATCTTCGGTCTTTACGTAGCCCAACAGGCAGCCGTTAGCGCCATCGCGCAGTGCATGACACCTTACGGAGATAGGGTCGCCTATCTGCAAGCTTTCTTTTGTCCAACCGCGCGACATAACGGCGTTGATGCCACCGCCTTCAAGTGCCCAGGTTTCGGTAGTGCCTTGGCCGTCATCAACGCTCAAATACACCCAGACATGTGGATTTAGCCAGATAACTTTGTTAACTGTTCCGTCTAAGTGCTTGTAATTAAGAAGATCGTAATTGCCGTGAGAGTGGTGCGCGAGGCTAGTGAGTGGCACTGCTATAAAAGCAAGGGCGCACAGAGTTCTACTTATGTGTAATTTCAAAACTTTTCCCCCGAAAAGACATTTGTGTGTGGCAGGTACTATGCCAGCTTCGCTGTCGATCTCATATAGATAGGTTCGCATAATGTATATTATGTTAAATAGTATAAAGTGAATAAGTAAAAGACAGTCATTCTGTACTGTGCGAATCCTCCCTGTTCTTTGGACAGCTGACTATATTCGACGGTCATCCACTAAGGGGCTCTGAAGCGTCAGCAGGGTAAATCCTCTAATTAAAACTTCTAAAACGCATACGACCGCGTCTACCGACCCCCGAAGATGCAGAGCTGTGCCGAGCTAAACCAAGCGTATTAAAGCGTTGAAAATCAATTGGGATAATTCCTAGAGTTGCCGTGGAGCGGCTAAAGGCTTGTGCCAGAGCTATCTGGGCTGGTTGGACCGGGAATAACGAGGTTCTAACTGATTACTAGGGCCGTACATATGGCTAACATGACCTCAGGCCGCATTTTACACTTTAGGTGCCGCTGAGGCGCGTAGTATTGAGTTTGTGCACCCAAAATCGGGCAACTCGAAGCATGAGACCAGTGAATTGTTGAAAGGGCGCATGTGCCCTCTTCTGTCGCGGTTCCAGACTTTAAAGATGAGAGGCAGCATTACCAAAAAATTTAACTGAACCGCGGGTAAGCTAAATCCCTAATGGTCTAGTAACCAACAGAAACTGAATTACTAAAATAGTTAGATATTTTGAAAAAAACATTCCAAAGAACAAAGTCAGCTTCCTCGAAGCTCAAGACGGTTCTGCTCTGACCCCGATTAATAATCTATGCCTCTCAGGGGCAATATCCGCAGTGACTAGTGGTTGGCCCGCATACCGAAAACCCGCTCGGGCCAAATTTACGCGAACGGATTCAAAAATTTGTGTGACATCACTACCCTAACTGATACGGCTTTCGTCGAGGAACTGATCGAAGGCCGCTCGAGCGGCTTAGATGCCGGGAGTGCGCCTAGTCAACCTTGGTCAAGTAGGCGAATATACCGGCCAGCGCTGCGGGAACCGCGAAAATATAAAAAGCCACCTGCATGCTAGTTCCGGCCTGAAATAACATGCCGGCCGCACTTGGCGCCGCTACTGCACCGAACCGGCCTAAGCCAATAGCCCAACCGATTCCCGTAGCGCGAATGTCTGCTGGGTAGAGTTTCGCTGCCGCTGCATATAGGCCGGTAAATCCGCCCTGTTGAAAAATCCCGATAACAAAGATAAGTGCAATAAGCACCTGGATATCTTGAGGCGCTAAGGCGTAGATAACCATACCTACTGACGAAAGCAGCATGAATAACGAGATCATCTTGGTGAGACTGTACTTAATCGCCAGGAAGCCAATCAAAAGCACTCCGACGACGGCGCCAAGATTGAAAGCGGCTCCAGCTATTAAGCCTTGTTGCTCGGTGAATCCGGCATCGACGAGCATCTTAGGAATCCAGATAAGCAGGAAGTACAGACACATGAAACCAAAGAAAAACGTCGACCATAGAAGCAGTGTTTTGGTGCGATGAACCGGCGCCAGCAATGCAAGAAGGTTTTCAACATATCCTGCCTTGGGGCCTTCGGGAATAACGGGCAGCTCGGTAATAGTCTGTTTTTGCATGCTGCTCAAAATCTTATTAGCACGCTGCAGAGCGTTTTTAGGTTGTTTAACCGCCAGATAATGCAAAGATTCGGGCAGCAGGAACCATACCCCTACCAGCAACACTACGTTTACGCTGCCACCGAAAAAGTACATCGAAGGCCAGTCGTAATTTGGTAGTAAAACGGCCGCTACGTATCCCGCAAAGCTTGCGCCAAAAGGATAACCGAGCGTAATAACCACCACTGCGAAAGACTTATATTTGTCAGGCGTGTATTCGCAAGCAATGGCCGCTAGCCCGGCTAGAATAGCGCCTACACCCGCCCCAGCTATAAAGCGCAGCACTAGCAACAGCGTAAAGTCGTTCACGTATGCAGTAGCAAACATGGCGAGAGATATAGCCGTAACGCTAGTAAGAATTAGGGGTCGCCTTCCGTATAGATCGGAAAGTGGAGCCAGAAACAATGCGCCGATGGTCATACCCAGCAGCGCGGCACTGCCAACCATACCGAGTTGTGTAGCGGTTAAGTCGAGAAAATTACCAACGCGGTCCGCGGTGTATGCCCAAGACAAGACATCGAAGCCGTCGGACACGTTTAGAAGAAGACATATGACAATAATGCCAATTTGTCGGGCTGAAAACTTGCCGGAATTGATCAACTCTTGCATTGATTAGTTAGCTCTAGATTTAAATAAGGTGAGATTTTTCCTTTTACCTGCCCTGCCCCTTGAGTTAAGAATATCGTAATAATTCCTGCAAGGATATGGTTTAAGTTGGTTGCCCTTGCTAAGCACTACGAAGCGCAAACCGCGAGTGCATTTAGGGTAATTTGGGTCGACAACTGGGGTGATAAGTGGGATCAGATCACGTTTATTCCGGGGAACTTCTTCAAGCTAGAATGTAACGTTGAAGCTCAAGTTTAAAATATCAAAGCTTAGGCAGCTCAGCATTCAATAATTTATGAAATTACAGGATAAAATGCCCACTGACGAATTGCCACGACCGAGCATTTGAGCACCATGACACTATTCAAAAATATCAGCCAACAACAATTCATTAATGAAGTATGGCAAAAGAAACCCTTGGTCTTTGAACAGGCTTTTTCTGATATAGCAGGGTTAATTGACGGCAACGACCTTGCCGGAATCGCCTGTGAGAGTGACGCTGAATCACGCATTATTTCTGGGCACGATTTGAATGGCGAGTGGCAATGCCAGCAGGGCCCATTTACAGCCAAAGATTTTGCCAAGCTGGCTGAAAATAATTGGACGCTCTTAGTCCAAGGACTTGATCAATGGGATGACCAGGTAAGAACAGTTCTAGAGCAGTTTAACTTTCTACCTAAGTGGCGACTCGAAGATATTATGGCCAGCTACGCGCCCCCTGGTGGTGGCGTTGGCCCGCACTTTGACTACTACGATGTATTTCTAATTCAAGCGTCAGGAACCAGGGAATGGCAGCTTGGACAGCAATGCGATCACAACACGGCGTTACAAGATAACGATCAAGTAAAACTATTAGCAAAATTCGACAGCCAGCAAACCCATCAAATCCATGCAGGCGACATGCTCTATATTCCGGCTGGCTTAGCGCATTGGGGTGCTGCCACGACCGATGACTGCATTACTTTATCCGTTGGGTTTCGTGCACCTTCGCACAATGAAATATTGATTCAGTCCTTAGAGTTACTTATCGAGCAACTATCAAAACAAGAACACTCTGACCGATATAAAGATAGTCCAGAGTCGATTGATTCCCACCCCTTTAAAATAAATCAACATATTGGAAAGTCGCTGCCCGCTCTTGAGGTACAAGCACAAACAAATATATCACTAACGGAACAAGCCTTTGGCCGGTTAGTCACAGAGCAACGATATGTGTCAGATGCAGAGATTCAAGATTGGGATGCAAACAAGTTGGCACAGTCGCTTGAAGATAATCCTCGCTGTGAGTTGATTCACGACACCAGCGCACGCTTCGCATTCACCGAAAGCCATCTTTTTGTTAACGGCGAAGCATTTGAGGCATCAGAGCCGTTTTCCAAAATGGTGTGTAGTGGCCTCATTGAACGAGAACTTAATGTGGGTGAGTTAAGGGTGGTACTGACCTTGCTTAGCGAAGGTTCGGTTCAGATTAAGGACTCGGTCAAATCCTAGCTATCGGCACCAGTTAACTAACTGTCAGCACCAGCGGCGAATATAGCTGGATCATCTGCCATTAATGCCATAAGGATAGAGCGTGCTAGAGGGCTTTATGAGGAAATTAAAACGAAATACCAAAAAGCCAACAATGCTGATGCGGTGCTCGATCGGCAGCGCCACTGTTGGCTCAAATTTGCGAGGCTATGTGCCACATCAAAAGTGCTTACATCTTGGGCATAATGACCTTATCGATGACGTGGATAACACCGTTGTCAGTAACTATATCCGCTGTCACGATTTTGGCGTCATTTACCATTGCGCCGTTATCTAGATCGATTGTGACCATTTCACCTTGTACGGTGGCTGTCATCATGTTGTCCGTTAGATCGGTCGATATCACTTTGCCGGCAACAACGTGATAGGTAAGAATCGCTATCAATGTATCTTTGTTTTCGGGTTCTAGAAGACTCTCTACTGTGCCGGCGGGGAGTGCCGCGAATGCTGTATCAGTGGGAGCGAATACAGTGAATGGCCCTTCGCTTTTTAGCGTATCGACTAATCCGGCCGCTTGAACGGCGGCAACCAGCGTATTAAACGAACCAGCGGCTACTGCCGTGTCGACAATGTCGGCGGCTTTAGTGGTTGTAGCCATAACAATAGCAAAGCCTGATACAGCAATATATTTCTTGATTTTCATTATTATAATCCTGAGTAAGTTATGCAAAAAATTAGGTAACGGCAACGGAGACACACGATATGGAAATACATGCACGTCGTCATGGAGGATGGATTACTGTTCTATTAAATGCGCTACAGCATGCCGGGTTTTAGCTGTATAACCGCGATACATCGTTAAATGATTTTTAGGATAGGTCTGGTTTTGCACACTGGGTCACGCCTTTGCTTTGGCTAAGGAGGAAGAGAATTTTTCAATTCAAATTAGCGAGGGTTCGGTTCAGATCAAAGCTTAGATTTGTCCACTCCTGAACCCAAATCTGACGGTCTTTCATGAATCTGTAGGTTGATTTGAACTACAGTAGAAATGGAAAGGTCTAGATCCTATATTTTATAAAAGTGCTGCTAAGTTTTCAAAAAGTACAAAAACTTGATATTGCTTTTATTTAGTGTCCAAATGGACGCTCGTTTAAAATCCGATTTAGCATCCGCACTTCAATGTGTCCGTGCATTAAGAGACGCCGATGCCGTATTACTGTGCGAGCAAGCTGCCCGAAGATGACAGCTTTGAACATATCATTCACAACATAAGTCCTGGAGTTTGTAAAAATCTACCGCCTCCCGAACTTAGAATAGACCTTGGTGCACACAATGGCTGCGCCGCTGCTTTAAGTAAGGCAAAAGAGAAGTTTTCAGTTCAAACTAAAGTTAACGCGTGCCTAGAGTGTTGTAAACACTGCTGTACCAGCGAACAAGATTCCGATGAAGATCCCGACGCCGATGTCGAATAAAGCCTTTCTGCGCCAGCCGGCCTAGCCTTTAGGTACGCAAAAGCCCTAAAACAATAAATCCAACCGCACTAATAGCCCCTGCCCTCAGCGTATAGGGTAGCTGGGTTTTTACGTGGTCTAGATGCTCTGTTCCCGACGCTAAGCTAGCAACAATGGTTGTGTCCGATATGGGTGATGTATGGTCTCCAAAGATTCCTCCGGACAGCACTGCTGCAACAAAAAGCGCAGGATCGGCACCCATGGCGGTGGCGACCGGAATGGCTATTGGGAGCATTATGGAAAAGGTTCCCCAGCTAGATCCAACCGAGAAGGCTATTAGCCCCGATATAAGGAAGATGACAACGGGAAGTAACCAGGAGGCGATTGAATCTCCGATTAGGCCAGCGATATAGACGCCTGTTCCCAGCTCTTTGGCAACATGCGCCCTGCTCCGCGCATCCAAACATGGCTAAGCTGAGTTAGGTTCATATTGCGCTGTGCCAAGGACAGCGCAGATATAAACGACAGTCCAATAAGACTGGCCCAAAGAACACTCTTTGAGCCTGACCCTGCAAGGATATTGCCATCGCCGGTGAGATACAGGCCCAAAGGCATTGCCAATACTAGTGCTGCTATCGGCAGCACCATATTGAGCGCTCGGGGTTGAGGGCTGTCTTGCTGGCTGTCCTGAGGATTGTCTTGGCGACTTTGGCCTGAATCAATTGTCGTAGCTAACGGTGCGGTTTTTGCTTTGGCTTCCGCAAGTGCCATAGTCCTCGGATTGTAATCACGCGAAATACTAAAGGCCGTCAAAGCCACCGCACTTATGGCGTATAGATTCATCGGAATACTGCTAAGGAAAACCTTTAGTGGTTGTTCGACACCTAAGCCTTCTAGCAGGCCTAGATTAAAAGCTCCCCAGGCATTGAGCGGAATAAGGATGCAGATAGGCGCTGAAGTCGAATCAATAATGTAAGCCAGTTTTTCGCGGGAGATTTTGAAGCGATCAAATAGTGGCTGTGAAACTGTGCCGGCTACCAAGAGAGTTATATTGGATTCAATGAAGATAAGGACGCCGATCAGAAAGGCCATCCACTGGGCGCGCTTAGCGCTATTTACCCACTTCGCACGTTCAAGAAATGCGACAAAGCCGGTTACTGCACCGTTGCGTTCTAGGGTGTAGATAAACGCACCGATTACTAAAGTAAAGATTATTACGCGCGCATCGCCCGGCGAAGCTAATACCGCTATAGAGCGTTCTATTGCTATGCCAAGGGATCCTAAGGGCTGTCCGCCGAGCAATAGAAAAGTACCTAACCAAATGCCTGAAAATAGCGCCAGATATACCTGACGCGTTGCCAAGGCGAGGCCAATGGCTAAAAAAGGCGGTAGTACTGAAGTCCAGCTAGGATCGATCATCTATCTAGAGTACTACTCCCTAGTGCCCTTCCCAAGTTCTGAAGATTATCTGCCCTGATCTTTTGGTATGAGTGCAGCATTTGATTGCTTATATTGTTCGTGACTTTCGCCACGGAAAAGTCGATTGACCATTTGTATAAGTTAGAGCTAGGCGGTTCTTGAACGAAACTTATTAACGAGGCGCACGGAATAGAACAATATCAGAAGGCCTACATAGATATATGGCTCTGGTTGATTGCCCTTGGTAAGCCAAACAAAGTGCAATACGGCAGCAATACCAATCACATATACAACTTTGTGTAGCTTGCCCCAGTTTTTCTTTAAACGCCGCTGCCAGCCTCTTGTAGAGGTTATAGCCAGTGGGATCATTAGCAGTAAGGCGGTGAAGCCAGCGGTCATAAAGGGCCTTTGAATGATGTCGTCTACGACAAGGGGGAATGAGAACTGCAGATCAAAAGTAAGGTAGATGCTGAAGTGCACAAAAGCATAGAAGAAAGCCCAAACGCCGAGCAAGCGCCGGTAGGTAACTAGCTGCACTAAATTAAGCAATATACGTAGGGGCGTGATCGCCAAACTAACCAACAAAATACGCAGTGCCCATATACCGGTTTGATGGGTAATGGTTTCAATAGGATTGAACCCTAGCCCACCTGTAAAGGTGTTGTAGATCAAGACCAATGCGGGAGTGGCACAAAGTAGGTGCAGCAGTATCCGCAAGGAGGTTGCCCATTGAGAGGGGATTTTCATAGCTGAGTAATTCTCGGGCTTAGTAGTTTGTACTCATATCCATGCCGTCATACATGGAGGCAACTTCTGCACCGTAGCCGTTGAACATAAGCGTATCGCGCCTAAATAATTCGCCGATACGACGCTCGCTCCCCTGACTCCAACGTGGATGATTTACCTCTGGATTTACATTTGAAAAGAACCCGTATTCGCGTGGGCCGGCCATATTCCAGCTGGTTTGTGGTTGGGTTTTACTGAAATTTATTTTGGTTATAGATTTAATACTCTTGAAGCCGTATTTCCAGGGAACAACCAGCCTTAGTGGCGCACCGTTTTGGTTAGGCATTGGTTTGCCATAAATGCCTACCGCCATCATGGTTAATGGATGCATCGCCTCGTCAAGGCGTAAGCCTTCTCTGTAAGGCCAGTCCAAAACTCTAGAGCGCTGCCCTGATAACGGATTACTGCGATCGTAGATGGTCTCAAAGCCAACATACTTGGCGTCGCTGTTAGGGTTCATTTTGTCCAAAATAGTCGAGAGGGAAACTCCTGTCCAAGGGATCACCATGGACCAAGCTTCAACACATCGCATACGGTAGATACGTTCTTCTAAATCGTTAAAGTTGATCAGATCTTCTAAAGCGTAGGTACCAGGATTATCGCATTCGCCAGTAACCTCTATGGACCAGTCATCGGTATTTAGTTCATCGGCATTTTTAACCGGGTCGCCTTTACCTGTGCCCAGTTCGTAGAAGTTGTTGTAGTTGGTGATTTCTTCGAAGGAGTTAAGTTTTTCATCCAGAGTTCTTGTGGTCGGCGCCAAGGCAATCTGATTCGCAAGGTGATCGGCAGCAGCCCAGCTTAGTGCCGGTAAGTAGCTGCTCATTGCCGCCACACCGCCCATCTTCATAAACTGACGTCTTTTGTTGAATAGATCTTCATTGGTAACTTCGTTTTCACTTAGTTCCCAAGATTTTTTGGTTTTAATCAACATATATAGCTCTCAAATTGTTTTCTTTACTTACCACCTGTGACGCCTAGTCTGGCAGGGAATTACACCAAAAGTGCCTTGGCTTATTATTTATTAATAAATAGTCCGCTCTATAGCAGAGATTTGCCTACTAGTTCTCGTACGTCGCTGGATAGCTCGCCCTGCGCAATTCGTTCTAGCTCATTTCGCATTAGTGCCTGTCGCTCAGAATCATAATTTTTCCAACGGGTTAAGGGCGTTACCAGCCTTGAAGCTGTTTGCGGATTAAGTGCATCTATCTGGATGATTTTATCCGCTAAGAATTTATAGCCGCTGCCATCAATATTATGGAAGTTTTCTGGGTTGAGACCGCAGAAACCGCCAACCAAGGACCGCACCTTATTGGGATTCTTAATATCAAAGGCTTCATGCTCCATAAGAGCCAGAACGCGATTGAGGCCACCTTTGGCCCCAGACGTAGCTTGTATAGACAGCCATTGATTTACCACCAGGGCCTCATCCTTCCAGCGTTGGTAAAAATCTCGTAGTGAATTTTCTGCCAGAGCTTGCACCTGATTAGATTTGGCGTTTACCAAAGTGCTTAGCGCCGATGCGCAATCCGTCATATTGTCGGCGGTTTCGTATTGATGCTTGCAGGCTTCGAGTGCCTCGGCAGAACCCGCCGTTACCCAGTAGGCCAAGGCGACGTTTTTAAGAGCTCTACGGCCTATCTGTGAAGCGCTTGGTTGATAGTCTTGATTAGATTGATTCTCTAAGTAAACGGCCCTAAACAAGGATTCAAGTTGATCAGCCACTTCTTCCCGCACGCTTGTGCGCGCATCATAAAGGGCGCCTACGTCTAGGTTTTGTTTGGAGTCAGATAGCGCTTCCATCGATGGCAGTGTGACCATCATGGCAGCTACGGCTGGATCCAGGCCCGACTGTCCAAGTATCTCCCGGTAGCTACTCACTAGGGTGTCACTGCTGCCGGATCCGTCAATGGCGAGTTCTGCGAGTTGTTGGCTGGCATCCCAACGGTTAAAGCCGTCAGTATCGGTTCGAATAAGATGTACTAGCTGTTCCTCGCTGTAATGGAATCTAAGTTTTACCGGTGCTGAAAATCCACGAAGAAGTGAAGGCGTTGGTTTTTCAGATACGCCGCTAAATACAAATTCCTGTTCGGTTTTATTGAAGCTAAGTACTTTCTCAACAACCGGATTTGAGTCCCCTTCAAGCTGAAATGCGAGCTCTCCGGCTGAGCCAATTAGTCCGAGTTTCACCGGAATTACAAAGGGCTCTTTAATAGAAGATTCTGGAGTTGGCGGGCAGCTCTGGCCCAGCTGAAGCCGATATTCCTGAGTATCTGAGTTGTAGGAATCAGTAGCCTCAACTACTGGTGTTCCGGCCTGCTTATACCAATTCATAAACTGGTCCATATTTAGACCAGACACTTCACTGATGCAGCCGACAAAATCTTCGATGGCTACGGCTTGTCCATCAAAACGATCAAAATATAAATCCGTTGCCTGTCGGAATTTCTCCGGACCAAGCAGGTTGGCTTGCATGCGAACAATTTCTGCACCTTTTTCGTAAACCGTTAGGGTGTAAAAGTTATTGATCTCTTGATACGAAGGCGGCTGGACCGGATGCGCCAATGGTCCGGCGTCTTCGGCAAACTGATAAGCGCGCAGGGTGCGAACATCTTCGATGCGCTTAACCGCTTCTGAGTTTAGGTCGGCAGAAAAGTGGCTGTCTCGAAAGACGGTAAATCCTTCTTTTAAACTCAGTTGAAACCAGTCGCGACAGGTCACTCTGTTACCAGACCAGTTATGGAAGTATTCGTGCCCTACTACAGCTTGTATCCACTGAAAACGTGCGTCTGTAGTGATCTTAGGGTTAGCTAGTACGGCAGAAGTGTTAAAGATATTAAGGCCCTTGTTCTCCATAGCGCCCATATTGAAATCATCTACGGCAACGATCATAAAAATATCGAGATCGTATTCACGGCCGTAGGTATCTTCATCCCATTTCATAGCTTGCTTAAGGGAGAGCATGGCGTGATCCACTTTGTCCAAATCTTTAGCCTCGACAAAGATTTGGAGTAGCACCTCGCGACCTGACATGGTGGTAAAGTTATCTTCTACCACTTCCAAGTCGCCAGCCACTAGAGCAAATAGATAGGCCGGTTTTAAAATGGGATCCTGCCATTCAACAAAGTGACGATTGTTGTCCAATTCGCCTCTTTGCATTGGATTGCCGTTTGAAAGTAAAACTGGATATTTATCTTTGTTTGCAATTACCTTTACTTGAAACTTACTAAGCACGTCCGGGCGATCCAGATAGGGAGTAATGCGACGGAATCCGTGCGGTTCACATTGGCTGCAGAACATAGTTCGCGACCGATATAGGCCGTTCAGGCTGGTATTGGTTTCTGGGTGAATAAGGTTTGTACAAGACAGCAAAAATGCAGTTTCTGAGGTTTGAATAACTAGTTGGTCGTCACTATGCTTCCATTCCGTATTTGCTAGCGCTTGCCCATTAATAGCAACGGCTGTGACTTCCATGGACTCTGCATTTAACACTAGAGCAGTGTCTGCATCGGTATGACTGTTGCGTGCTACCTGAAGTGTGGACTGCACTTGTGTGCCTTCTTCTCCCAAGGTGAACACAAGCTCGGCGCTTTGAATAAGAAAGTCTGGAGCTCGGTAGTCTTTCAGATAAATAGTAGGATTCTGTTCGTCAGCCTGATGGGCCATTTATAGATTCTCTGTAAATTAAATTATTAAGTAGGTGAATATAGGATCAGCTTCTAAGGGAATTAATTCAAGACCTAAGGCTACTAATCTTTAAGAATGGTGATAGGTAGTTCTTTCAAGTCCTGATTTTTCAGTGATGCTGTCGTCGATCTTTGAGGCTTTGTCGGCAGGTAACCTACACGATCTTCGGTGTTTTTATGAAGCTCGTCATAGGCGATAACTACTTGCAGGCAATTTTCTCGTTGTTCTGAAGTAACTTCAACGCCGTTAGGCCACTTGCCAGTAGCAATTGCCTTTTGCATGTTTTTGTATAGTTCTGGCGTCACGGATTCGACAAGCTTTTCTATGCTCATTCCTGATCCTGACTTTGCTCTTCCGACTTTTCTTCAGGCTTATTATTGGATTGAGAGATTACAAATAGCGTAATACCAGCGCAGATAAGTCCGGAGGCAAAACCAACGGTATGCGCGGTATCAGCTACCTCACCACCAGCCAGCCAATCAAAAGCGCCAAGCCAGCTAACCAGCATAAATATAACCATTATGGGAAATAGAGCCGGTGGCAATTCAAAGGCTGGGTGTTTGGTGAATTTGCCTACTAACCAGACATAACTGAATAAAGCGTAAACGACTCCAGACATGCCACCAAAACCGATTGGGAAGCTCACAATGGCCTGAGCTGTATTACTCGCCAGCCCGGTAACGAGTACCAATACCAATAGTGCTACCGACCCAAAAACCGATTCGATACGAGTTCCCAAGAACCAAAGCCACAAGGCATTAAAAATGATATGGATAGCGCCGAAATGTAAGAAGATAGGCGTTATCGCCCGCCAATACTGACCCTCTCTCAGGTTGTACCACTCATTGGTAAATTCCGTGAATGCCGGAACCTTGTCGTAATAGAAAAATAGCGAGGCGTATTCATATCCCAGGCCAACAAGCGCAAAGCCGAGAAAGCTAAAAAATAGCAGAGTCAAAGTTACGGGAGCAAAGGGCTGATTAAATTCGATGCTGGGTTTAAGGCGTCGGGCAACGCCAATGGTTCCGTCTACGCCATGGCGCTCTTTCATCCAATTTGAAGCGGCTATTTTTGCGGGTTCTACCAGTTCCTGTTTCGCTACCCAGAGTATCTGTCCGTCGCCCTCCAGTGTAAACCGATGAGTGACGTTATTCTCAGAGAGCCACTGATTTAGGCTGGAAAAGTCACTTCTTCCGGGCAGAGTAACCACCCGAAACCAATCCTGTTCGGGCATTTAGTCTTGTGCCCAGTGGAGTTTGCTTCTACAGGTCTCGTAAAAGCTGTGGGCGCTGGGGTGAATTAGCTTAATCTGGGTTTGCTTCCTGCGAATACGAACCTTGTCACCCCATTGGCTGAGTATGTGGTTTTGGCCGTCACAAACTACCTGAGCCTTGACTTCATTGTGCTCTGAAATCTCGAGTTCCAGCTCACTGTTGCCGTCAACAATTATGGGCCTGTTGCTCAGCGTATGCGGATTAATAGGCACGATATTGATTGCGTTAATGCTCGGGTGAACAATGGGTCCACCACCGGATAAAGCATACGCCGTGGAACCAGTGGGCGTAGAAACAATGAGACCATCGGATCTAAGGGTATAGACATATTGCTCGTTGATACCGAGACTAAATTCGATCATCCGAATGGAATCTCTGGGCTGCAATACGATGTCATTTAGCGCAATGCCATTATCCACAACCTTTCCATCGCGCACCAATTCGCATTCGAGCATAAAACGGTCGCTGCTGACGAAGTTGCCCTTGAGTACTTCGCCGACTTCTTGCTCTAGCTCGGTTGGCGGAATATCAGTCAAAAACCCTAATCGGCCGCGGTTAACTCCTAATAGAGGAACTTGATAGTCGACCATATCCCGAGCTGCGTGCAGCATGCTGCCATCGCCGCCCACAACCACTATAAGGTCGCAGGACTCACCCATTTCTGCGCGGCTGCAGGAGTGCTTGTCTTTCGGTAATTTGCTGAGGTTGCACGTATCTTCTTCAACAAAGTATTCGCAATCGTATTCCTCGAGATACTGGATCAGTCGATTGACAGTTTCTCGAACTAATAGATTGTCGACAAAGCCGATAATTCCAATGCTTTTAAACATGAATAGGTCAATTAATTTCTAGAATGTGAACCATACCAGTTTCTGCGGGAGTCGTTTAGTCGCTGGGGGGTAGAGATTTGTAAATATTAGGTTGTGGATAGATGTCTTGTGAGCTGCAGTACTCTAGTTACTGCATGTGACGGGACCGCCGGCAATCGACACACCCGCTTGGCAAATTTGTTGTGACTTACTAACCCTGAGAGCTATCGATAATATTAAACACAACTATAAGTAAATAGTACTTATTGGACCAAAGTAAATCAGTTAGCCTTTTAATATATAGCTTCGCGTTCAGCTGCATTTGCAGTCGATCGTTTGCGCTCCGCATTTTGTCATTTGCTATCTGTTAAATGAGATGGCCGGTTAAGCTAGCGCAAGTTCAGTAAGCAGATCCTAGGAAAGCAATGTATTTCCCAATAAAGTCACTTTTTATCCAAAATGGGTATTCAAAATATCAAGGATTATCAATGGCATTCTCTATAACTCATTTTGTGGTAATTGCCACTTGTTCTTGTCTGTTTTCCATCGTCGCTGTAGCGCAGGATCATCCACTCGATTCCTTATCCGCTGACGAATATGCTGATGTGTTCAGGGTTCTTGCGACTGCTAGCAGTGTTGACGAAAACACGATCTATAACTCGGTTGAGTTGAAACAACCTACAAAGTCTTTTGTTACTCAATGGTCGCCAGGGGAGTCATTTCCACGCGTCGCGATTGCAACGGTAATGATTGACAAGCAGTTCTTCCGTGCCGAAGTAGACCTTGTGAGCAACGCAGTAACTTCTTGGGATGAGTCTGCGGGACAAGGAATGTTGACCAGTATAGACATGGGCACGGCCAACAGAGTTGCTCTGGCCGATCCACGTTTCGTCGACTCGATGGGCCAGAGGGGTATTACGGACTTCGATATGTTGCGATGCACCGGCCTCGCTTCAGGTAATTTCGGTACGGTTGCAGAGCAGGCACAACGCAACTTCAAAGTTACTTGCAGCATAAGGCAGTCTGAAGTATCCGCCTACGTGCAAGTCGCGGGTGTGGTTGTAACGGTAGACGTACTTAGTGAAACGGTCATTGATTTCGTTGACACCGGTATTGTGCCGCTTCCGCAAGACCCATGGGGACATAGTGAAGAGGAGATTCTGGAGCGTTTTGGTGAGCGTGGTGAAGAAGCACATCAGACGCAGATGTCTCAGGCCGATGGCGTTGGTTATGAAATAGACGGTTCGGGTGTAAGTTGGGATATCTGGAAGTTTCGATTTAGTGTAGATGATCGGCCGGGTGTGATGCTCAACAACGTCGAAGTGCGCGACGGCGATACCTGGCGCTCGGTGCTATACGAAATGTACCTGTCAGAGGTGTTCGTACCCTATTCAGATCCGAGCGAGGGATGGTATTGGCGCACATATATGGACAGTGGTGAGTATGGTTTCGGTGACGCCATGACGACGTTGACGCCTGGCGTCGATTGCCCGGAACATGCGACTTATCTGAACACGCCAAGCCCAGATTTCGACGGCACTGTCGAAGAGCGTGAAGCTACTATTTGCATATTCGAACGTACGATTGGTGATCCGATCTGGCGGAGACGAGCCGATGGGCGTGCCGCAACCGATCTGGTAGTTCGTTACGCGGCTGCCGTCGGCAATTACGATTACTTGATGGACTACGTCTTTAAGCAAGACGGTTCAATGAAAGCGATGGTTGGTGCAGTAGGTATCGATGCAGTAAAAGCGGTAGCGGCGACCGATATGGAATCACCAACAGCAGCAGAAGATACGCGTTTTGGCACTTTGATTCGCCCCAATATCGTCGCGGCAAATCATTCTCACTTCTTCAATTTTCGAATCGACTTTGATATTGATGGTGAACAAAATTCTTTTATGAAGGCGAAGATGGTGCCCACTACTGTCATCGATGATGTCCCGAGAACATCAATCTGGACGGTCCAGCGAGAATTTCCGCAAAGCGAAACAGCAGCAGTTACAAAAATACATACACAGACACCAGCTTATTTGGCGATCCTCAATCCAAACATCAAGAACGGCCTCAAGCAAAATCCGGGTTACGTGTTGATACCTGGTGGAAGCGTTGCGCACTCTTTACTTGATGTTGAGGATATGCCTGTGAAACGTAATGACTATGTCGACAACCAGTATTGGGTGACACCATACGATGCACGGGAGCGATACGCGGGAGGTGAGTTCTCTGTGCAAAGCGATGGCTCGGATACGCTCGGCAACTGGGTGAGCGCAGACAGACTAATTGCCAACACTGATATCGTGTCCTGGTATACGGTGGGCTTCCATCATATTCCGCGAAGTGAAGACTGGCCCGTGATGCCAGCGCACTGGGTCGGATTTACACTCGCGCCGTTCAATTTCTTCGACCACAATCCTTCTCTGAATGTGTCTCCATAATATGGAACTACCTTTTCAAAGTTCTAGCAAAGCAAATTAAAAGCCAAAGACATAATTGCCGCAGGGTCTTTGTATGTCCGTTTATGAGAGCCATCTTGAATCTGAGATGATCGGTTTGAATCGAGAACGGTTGAATACCTTTCGCTGAAAAGGCCCAGCCAAAGATGTCAGAGATATTTCAGAAATGAGATGGTATGTGGGCTGAAGATCAATATAAAATATTGATTTTGAACAGATAATGGCGGACCGGACGGGACTCGAAGTCTTCGTTTAACTCTCTGTGAGCGTCTCTGAGTATTTCCATTAGTAGATTAGTCAACCTCAGTTTCGTTAAAAATTGCGGTTATTTTTTTCTTTCGTAGGCTTCCTACAACCACCCCACAACCAAGAAGCACGGCTCCAAAAATTGCCGCAAGAGCGCAAAATAATATCGTCGGGGTGAATATCCAATCTTCAATCGCAAGTATTTCAAAAACTTCTTCTATTCCAAGCCAAAGAGCGCCTGATAGAAAGAAGAGCCCAAAGCCCTTTAAGCAGCTTTCCAAAGCGCCAAAAGTTAAATTTTCTTCAAGGTCTGATTTATTTACGGCTATGCATTTTTGCGTTCGTTTTATATAGGTTTGATTTATCTGTGCGCCGGTCTGACCTGAGTCGATTGTAGAGCGTTCGTTTGCCTGCTCATCATTAGACATTTCAGTTGCCTCCCTGCCCTTCAGAAGAAGACTTTTCATCTGGTTTACTTTTTGGAGTACGAGGCAGTAGACCTGAGGCAACCGCATTAAAAAATAGAGTGTTGGCGCAATTCTTACAAATTAACGTGAAATAAGCGTATGTAGGACCACCCAATATTGTGCGTTCATTCGTATGGATTGGGGTCGCGACGTAATGAGCGCCAACTAGCCAGTCTCGTTTTTGGCAGCCTGGGCATTTGGGGCTTCCAGCATCATGGTTCTTCAACCATTCAATTATTGCGTCTCTTTCTTCTTGACTAAGGACTCCATCTTTGTCTGCGATACTTGGCTCCTTGGCGAATTCGCTACTCGTCAATTCTGTCGCAAGCTGTTCCAAAATGCCAGTGGTATAACAGCAAAGCGTTCTAGCAAGCTTTGCGCTAATCTGTATTGGAGAAGGATATGATCGAGAAAGCAAAAATTGTGCAGTGGATATTGAGAGATGAATACCTCAAAAGATCTGGAATTTCGGCAGGTGTTTGGAATGGATGGACTCATAGGCATTTGAAACGAGGAGTTCATTTTCAAATTATTGGGCATCAAACTTTGGTGCATGTTCGGAATCTCGAAGAGTGGATTCGAACTTATAAAAGTACAACTAAACCCAAGTATTTTAAGGAGGAAATAAATGAGAAAAAACCACCTAAATATGATCAGGTTTGTACGCCCGCTAGAATTCGGATTTCTGAGCAAGAGAAGCTGTAGACCACTGGACACGCACTGGACACGGAGGGGTAAAAGAGTCGTAAGTTGTTGATTCTATTGGCGGACCGGACGGGACTCGAACCCGCGACCTCCGGCGTGACAGGCCGGCATTCTAACCAGCTGAACTACCGGTCC
>CAJXYP010000002.1 GCA_913063225.1 uncultured Cellvibrionales bacterium | reverse complement strand
GGCTAGGGTTGATCGTGTCGAAGGTATCGGAGGTGAGGACGAGCTCAAATTTTAATTGATTAACCGAGAGTTTATGGGAGAAAAAGAATAGCGTTAAGTAGCGGGCTGAGCAATTAAGCTCTTAAGCTAGGCTTGCGCGTCGGCGGTGGTTTCGACTTTTGATTCGACGTTTGTTTCAGCTCTCGTCTCTAGAAGAATTCCCCGCAGGGAATTCGGCAGGGCCTCCTGAATCAAAACGGTCACAAATTGGCCTATCAACGTTGCGTCTGGGGTAGAAAAGTTAACCACTCGGTTGTTTTCGGTACGCGCTTGGAGCTGGCCGGGGTCTTTGCGCGAATATCCGGTCACCAATACCTGTGCTTCGGTGTCTACCATGGCGGCACTAATCTGGCGCGCCTCGCTTTGAATAGCGGTTTGTAGTTCTTGAAGCCATTTTTTCTTAGTGGCTTCATCCAGATTGTCGGGATATTCAGCTGCAGGCGTACCGGGGCGGGCGCTGTATACAAAGCTAAAGGAGGTATCAAAACCTATTTCATCAATTAGCTTCATGGTGTCGCGAAAATCCGCTTCTTTTTCTCCGGGGAAACCAACAATGAAATCCGAAGAGATGCTGATGCCGGGGCGCAGCTTTCGCAGTGCGCGGATTTTGGATTTATATTCGAGCACCGTGTGATTGCGTTTCATCTGCGCCAGTATGCGATCAGAACCACTTTGTACTGGCAGGTGCAGGTGGCTTACCAGTTCTGGAACATCTGCATATACCGCAATGAGATCGTCGGTAAATTCGACTGGGTGTGAAGTGGTGAAACGAATGCGATCAATGCCATCAACTTTGGCGACCATACGAATTAGATCAGATAGTCGTGCAACGTCGCCGCCGGGCATATTGCCTCGGTAGGCATTAACGTTTTGCCCCAACAAATTAATTTCACGTACACCCTGAGCCGCAAGTTGGGCGGCTTCTTCAAGCACCTGCATCAAAGGCCGGCTGACTTCTTCGCCGCGGGTGTAGGGAACTACGCAAAAGGTGCAGTACTTGGAGCAGCCTTCCATAATCGAAAGGTATGCGGTAACGCCATCGGCATGAGGTTTAGGTAGATGGTCAAATTTCTCTACTTCAGGAAAGCTGATATCTACAGCCGGCTTGCTGGAATCGGATGCACGCTGAGCCAATAGATCCGGCAGACGGTGCAGAGTTTGCGGGCCAAAAATCAAATCCACATAAGGAGCGCGATCGGCAATTGCGATGCCTTCTTGGCTGGCCACGCATCCACCCACACCAATTACTAGATCGGGGTTTTTCTCTTTTAGTTTTCTCCAGCGGCCGAGCTGATGAAATACTTTCTCTTGGGCCTTTTCGCGGATCGAGCAGGTATTCAACAAGAGTACATCTGCTTCTTCTGCGTTGTCCGTTTGCACCATTCCATGACTATCGCCCAGCAGGTCACGCATACGATCGGAATCGTATTCGTTCATTTGGCAACCGTGGGTTTGGATAAATAGCTTTTTCAAAAGATATGACGTGCAATACTTGTTGGCGCCGGATTATAGAGCAATTGCACGAAATATTTGAATTAACGGAGTATTTTTATAGCCCAGAGATGCTTTAAAAGATAAAAAGCGCCCCCATCAAAGTAGTTACAGCGCAAAAATTGATGAACATAGAGATATTTAAACAGCATGGCTAAACAACCCATTTACCGAGTGGTCTTCTACAACCAAGGGCAAATCTACGAAGTCTTTGCCCGTCAAATTTATCAGAGCGACCTGATGGGTTTTATCGAGGTAGAAGATTTTGTGATTGGAGAGCGCTCACAAACGATTGTAGACCCGGCGGAAGAGAAGCTAAAAACAGAGTTTGCTGGTGTTAAGCGCTCCTATATCCCTATGCATTCTTTAGTTCGAATAGACGAAGTAGATAAGGAAGGCCAGGTTAAGGTTTCGGATATCAAAAGCACTGATAAAGTGGCTCAGTTCCCGTTCCCTAGCGGCAATATCAAACCTATATCTCCCAAGAGCAGCGATTAGCTGGGGTCATTTTTACGTCCATTGGCGTTATCAGTCGCTCAGTTATATGCAATATATAGCGCGTCTTCTGCCTCACTAATATACCTACTTTTGGTACTGGACAAAAAAATGTCCGCCAGCGTGTAAAGCCACGACTAAACCAGGCTGTTTAGCGTCGCCAGCTGAACACAAACCGCAAATACTTCAATAGCTTTGGTTATTTCAGCCAATGGTGGAGCCGTGGGTGCCAAACGGATATTGCAGTCCCGGGGATCTTGCTTATAAGGAAAAGCGGAACCGGCAGGAGTTAGCTTTACCCCTGCATCTGCCGCAAGGGCAATGATGATTGATGCTAGACCTGGTTTTGCATCGAAGGATACAAAGTATCCGCCTTCAGGTTCGTTCCAGGTGCCAAAATCTTGGCTAAGCTCATTTCCGAGAGTTTCCAGAACTACATCAAACTTAGGTTTAATAAGGTCTTTGTGCTTTTTCATATGGGCGGTTACTGCGTCCATATCGGGGAACATGCGGGCATGGCGTAGTTGATTGACCCGGTCAAAACCGATAACCGCTGCAACTATATATTTTGCATAGTGGGCTAAATTTTCAGTGCTTGAAGCTACCCAGCTAATACCGCCACCCGAAAAAGTGACTTTTGAAGTCGAGGCAAACAGCCAAAGGCTACTTTCTGTGCCATGCCGTCGAGCCGCATCCATCATATTGGCAAGCGGTGGCGCCGGATAAACCAAATCGTGCACAGCGTAGGCGTTATCCATCAACACTTTAAAGTTGGGGTTGGCGATAGTGCCGAGTGCGGCAATACGCTCGACAACTTCTTCCGAATAGACGCAGCCAGTTGGATTCGAGTACTTGGGAACGCCCCACAATCCAATTACATCAGGGTCAGTGCGCACCAACTCTTCTACGGCGTCCATATCTGGACCGTCTTTGGTCATAGGCACAGTGACCATATCCAGACCGAGAGTCTCGCAAATTGTAAAGTGACGGTCGTAACCCGGAACCGGAAATATCATTTTGGCATTGGGGTTTTTAGACCAAGCTGATTCAGGGCCATTCCAGCCTTTGTTCATATGGTACTGAACAGCAAAGAACATTAGCGTCAGGCTGGCATTTCCACCGGTGAGAATTTCTTCTGATTTGGTGCCCATGATTTCTGCGCCAAGCCGCCTAGCCTCGGGAATTCCCCAGACGTCCCCATAGTTTCGTACATCCGGACCCGCAGATGAATAATCACCCTCGAGAATCCCATCTAATTGATTGGATAAATCCAATTGGTCTGAAGCGGGTTTTCCACGAGTTAAATCCAGGCTTAGCCCTTCGCTCTTCAGCTGCTGATAACGCTGCTGTACTTGGGCTTGAATGTTTTTTAAAGTCTCTGGAGATTGGTTGGATATTTGCAACTGAGTAGTCAACAAGAGTCACCTATGAAGCGGGTAGATTATTTCGAAACGTGATTATATGCGGGCCTGTAATAAACGCAATTTGATATCGAAGAAAATCCGATATATTTGGTGATGCAGTGCGCTGGGTTAGGCCGTTCACAAAAAATTGAGCATTTCTGGTCGCGCTCTCCTATAATTTGCGGCCCTAATATTGAGCGAGATATCACCTGAGTTATTGGTGAAAAAGGTAAAGATGAGTAATTGCATAATCGATTCGAAAGTTACCGCGGCGTTAGCGGGTTTTAGCGCGCCGGATTCGCTGGGATTTGGCAAGGTTAAATCTCCGGTGATGTATCGTGTTGATTACCGCGATGGCGCATGGCAGCAGGGGCGAGCAATACCCTATCAAAATATTGAGATTGATCCTGCCGCTAAGGTTTTACATTACGCTCAAGAAGTCTTTGAAGGTCTGAAGGCCTACAAAATAAATCAGCCACGCGCGAATTTTTTCCGTGCGTTGGACAACCACGCTCGATTGAATTTCTCTGCGGACCGTATGTGCATGCCGGATATTCCAGCAGAGCTCTTTATGGAAGGTATTAGTGTAGTAACTGCCTTAAGCGAATCATTGATTCCCATTGAAACAGGGCAGTCGCTCTATTTACGCCCCTTTATGATTGGCCTGACCGGCGCCTTAGGTATGGGAGCCTCAACTGAATACACCTTTATTGTTATCGCCAGTCCGTCTGAGGCCTACCACGCAGGCGAGATGAAAGTTCTTATTGAGAGAGAAGGTTGTCGTGCCGCCTTAGGTGGTACCGGCGCCGCAAAAACCGGGGGCAATTACGCCGCCGCTACTCAGTCAGCTCAGCGCACACAGGCGCGTGGATACCATCAGTCCCTATGGTTGGATCCTCGCAACATGACAGATATTGAAGAGTTGTCTGGCATGAATGTATTTGCGCTAATTAATGGTGAGTTACATACGCCGGAGCTAACGCCTTCGTTTTTACGTGGTATTACTCGAGATTCCGTTATTCAATTAGCTAAGCATAAAGGCTACTCAGTGGTAGAGCGGACTATGCCCATTGAGGAACTTTTGGCGGATATTAAATCTGGCCGATGTGTTGAGGCCTTTGCCTGTGGTACCGCGGCAATTGTTAGCCCTATAAGTGTTGTTGCTGATGCTGATGACACCGCCTATGACCTGCCGCAAGTTGATGTGGTTGCTGCGGAGTTGCGAGGTGGGTTGCTGGATATCCAAGAGAGACGCACAGACGACCCCTTTGGTTGGGTATCGGAAATCCCTGATGAGTATTATCAGTTGTTGGCTATGGCTAGCTAAAAGCTAGCCATAGCTTGTTGTTTTCAAAATAATGCTCGATCCTGCGCTGAGCATTACATTCTTATCCAGTTGCTCATAACCAATTGCTCTTAAAGAGGGACCACATTTGAAAATTCTTTCCCTGGTTGAGCCGATTGCCAAAACAGCCTATGGGCTTAGGTATATTTTACTGCTGATAGCCCTGTTGTCCGGAGGATGCTTTTTCTATTTGGTTTTGGTCCTCGGCCCTGAAATGGATCATTTTTTGTTACCCCTTGTAGTCTGTCTCGGTTGGACCATATGTTTGATGGGGCTAGCCCTCAGTTTTCGGTTGGTTCCTAGTGAGTCAGATCGTGAGGGCCGTTTTTTTTCGAGGCTGAAAGCCAAATTTAGATTGATGACTGCCTATTCCGGTATTTTTTTCTTCCTGCTATCGAGTTTGTTTTTGTTTTATTTAAGTATTAGATCTGTATTCATGATGACGGGTTAGTTTGCGCTGATTCCAATACTTATATCTGAATAGGCTTATACTCGCGGCCCATTAAATTAGGTACAGGGCGCACCTCTTGAGTCAGACCGATTTCTCCAGTTTGCCACTATCAGCAGACCTACTAAAAAACCTCGAATCTTTGGGTTATGAGTCTATGACTCCTATCCAGGCTCAGGCGCTACCCCATGTGTTATCGGGCAAGGATTTAATTGGTCAGGCTAAAACCGGGTCTGGTAAAACGGCGGCCTTTGGTTTGGGGCTATTATCTCGACTCGATGGCGATTTGTATCAAGTGCAATCTTTGGTCTTGTGTCCAACACGTGAACTTGCGGATCAGGTCGCCAAGCAGATACGAAAATTGGCCCGCACCATTCCCAATATCAAAGTACTAACCCTTTGTGGCGGCGTACCTATGGGGCCTCAAATTGGCTCTTTAGAAAGCGGCGCGCATATAGTTGTGGGCACTCCCGGGCGCATTGAAGATCACCTGCGTCGTGGTAGATTAAAGCTCAAGGGCGTAAAAACTCTGGTGCTGGATGAGGCGGATCGAATGCTGGAGATGGGATTTCAGGACACTTTAGAAAAGATTGTTGAACAGATCCCAAATAATCGGCAAACGCTGCTATTTAGTGCCACCTATCCAAAAGAAATTCAGTCCGTTGCCAATCGTATTATGGATAGGCCGGAACTGATCAAGGTGGAGTCCACCCATGATGACCTAAGTATTCAGCAGCACTTCTATCAAATAGAAACCAAAGAAGAACGTTTTGATGCGGTGCGTTTATTGTTGCTTGAGCACCGACCGATATCGACACTTATTTTTTGCAATACCAAGCGAGAGGCTCAGGAGCTATCGGATCGATTGAAGCAGACCGGTTTTAGCGTTGCGGCATTGCACGGAGACTTAGATCAAAGGGATAGAGATCAAACTCTGATCAAGTTTTCTAACAAGAGTGTGGCGGTTCTGGTGGCAACCGATGTCGCGTCTCGTGGTTTGGATATAGATTCTGTTGATGCGGTAATTAATTACCATATTGCTCAAGAAAACGAAATTCATACCCATCGTATCGGTCGAACTGGTCGCGCTGGTGCCGAGGGTAGGGCGTTTTCTTTATATAACTCCAAAGAGCACTACAAAGTGGCTCAGCTCGGTCTCTATTTGGATAGAGACATTGTTTCGGAGCGCTTGCCAGCGGCAAACCTACTTAAAACCACACCGAATCAGGCCGCAATGGCGACTTTGAAGATTGATGGTGGTAAAAAACATAAGCTTCGTCCAGGAGATATTCTGGGAGCACTAACGGGCGAAAAAGGAATTGCCGGGGCCGATGTTGGAAAGATTGATCTGGCAGACAATTGGGCCTATGTGGCTGTATCCCGCACAGAGGTAAAAGCTGCCCTCAAAAAGCTGAGCGAGGGCAAATTGAAAGGCAGATCTTTTCGGGTGAGAAAACTTTAGCCTCCGTTACGCCTAATGCGAACGCTGAGGCGTTAGCCGGCATCTCAGTCTATTTTCCGTCCACAATTAAAGGGGTCGAAGCCCTTTTTAACCAGTTTGTTTTTGTGGGTGCCCGCTCCTTACCAGCCTATCTTTTCTTAAAAGGGCTTCGACCCCTTTAATTCTCGACCCCTTTAATTTTTAATTCCCCTTTAATTCCATTGAATTGTTAATCAGGAATCTGAATCGGGGTTGTTATTTCTTCTGATTAGTCCGATTCCAACTCAAACACCGCTGAAATATGGTCCGTAAAACTGAGCTGGTCAGGAATATATTGGCCGTTTGAATCTGCTGCAAAGCTCTCCGCTCTAGCAAGACCAACTTGCTGATATAGAACGGGCGAAGACTGGTTGCTCTGATAACTTATCGTAATTACCGATCCCAACTCCATATCATAGGCCGATGCTAAATCCGCCGCTTTGTCTTTCGAGTCCTGAATCGCCAGCTCGCGAGCAAGGGCTTTAACTTCTGCTTCTTGTGAAGTGCGATATTCGATCTGGTTTATACCGTCAATTTTCTGTTCTAAGGCGGCATCCAGAAAGGGGTTTAGAAGTTCTAAATCCGGTATTTCAACTTGGATCGAACGGCTGGCAAAATAGCCGACAAATTCCTGAGTATTGTTGCGATAGTTATATCGTAGCGAGATGGAAATCTGTCCAGCGGTAAGGTTGTCCTCATTCAAGCCAACATTTTCGAGCACCTGAATCAATTCATTCACTTTTTGGTCGACGTCATTCTTGGCTTCTGCACTGGTCTGTTGCTGGGACTGGGCAGAGAGATGAACTCGCGCCATGTCTGCTTCGACTTTTGCCTCTCCCATTCCGGAAACGCTTACTTGGCGCAGGGTTTCGTTTTGGGCCTGAGCGATGCTCCCGCAACTCGCTATTCCCAGTAGCGCAAATATAAAGATGATTCTCATGTGGTACTCCATTTAGTGCCGTGGCTTGTTGGACGCCTAGTTGAATTGCTAGCTGGATTCGCTATTTGATTCTATATTGGATTAAGGAAAAGCCTAGGAGTTCACTAGGATTCGGATTTTTTGGATCGCCCTGCGCGCGGGTGAGCCTTGTCGTAAACTTTGGCTAGATGCTGAAAATCTAGATGGGTGTAGATTTGCGTAGTAGATATATTGGCATGACCAAGCATCTCCTGAACACTGCGCAGGTCACCACTTGATTCGAGCATATGACTGGCAAAGGAGTGCCTCAGCATGTGTGGGTGCAGGCGCTGCTCACAACCCTGCTGTTGACCAAGTTTTTCCATGCGTAGCTGAATAGATCGTGTGGAAAGCCGGTTACCGGTTTTTCCGACAAAGAGTGCAGATTGATTTGGTTTGGCCAAGTCAAGGCGATATTCCATCCAGTCTTTAATGGACAGAATCGCAATTGAGCCCACCGGAACAACTCGTGTCCGGCCTCCCTTACCTGTGGCTCTGACCTCAGCACCTTGTAAGTCGATATCTCCAATATCAAGAGCACAAAGCTCCGCGACGCGAAGGCCAGAAGAATAGAGAAGCTCGGCGATGGACATATCCCGTTGCAGAATCCAATCTTCTCCAGACATGTCCCCTGAGGGCTTTTTTAATAACTGTGCTGTTTGGTCCGCGTCTAAAACCTTCGGAAGCGGCCTAGGAAGTTTGGGAGCAGTTACGCCAGCCGTGGGGTTGATGCTGCACCACTTGTTGCGAAGGCCGTAGTTAAAGAAGCTGCGTAGGCTAGATAACCAGCGTTGTATGGAGCGAGGCGACAGGTTTTTATGACGAAGCTGAGTGAGACCCTGGCGCACCGCCAAGGTATCAATCTTGGATATATCTGCGCTGCACGCAGAATCTAAAGTCCCTTCGAGCTTTAGCAAGTCGCGTCGGTAGGCAGAGATGGTGTGCTCAGAATAGTTGCGTTCAGAGCGGAGGTATTGAGTAAATTTTTCTAATGCGTCCGGAAACCGGCAGTTCACTGACTCTGTCCAGTGCGGGTTGCGGAAGGAATGGACAATAATCTGGACAAGGCTCCGCCGATAAACTCGATAAAGTCCGTAGCCATATCGCTTTGAAAGCGAGCTTCGTCCTTGCTGCCTAGCAACAGATAGCTATTAGCATCATTGCTCTCAATTTTGATCAGAGCAATCGATCCACAATCTTTTAAGCTTTCTTCGGAAAAATATTCCGTTAGTGATACGGGAATACGGCCAACATAGACATTTAGATTGATAATGTCTTTATTCATCTTGGCTAAATCCGCCGCATCTAAATATTGAGTAAAGGGTAAATCTGACGCACTGCCATCAGTGGGCATAAGCATTTGAATTTGATCCAAACCAAACTGGCCACGCATTTGGCTGTCGAGAGAAGTTAGAAGCTCAGAAATATTCAAGGCTTGCATAAGGTCTAATGTAAGCAGCTGCATTTTTTTCAACAGGTCGTGATTAGCAGCCGCATTAGCGGCTAGTTCCTTAACAGTGTTTTTACTGGTTTTTTGATCTTGTCGCAGTACTTGAACCTGACGTTCGATCAAAGAAATCGCGCCACTGGTTTCGTGTGGAAAGTTTATTTGGGTAAAGAGTTCAGGGTGTTCTAGAAAAAAATCCGGATTAGCCAGCAGGTAGTCGATGACTTCTTGTGGAATTAGTGTTTTTTCTGCAGTTTTGTTCATCTGGTCTTCTATCTAATTGGAGCAGTCTAGCTCTCAGTGTGACTCATATAAAACTACAGTCTTGTATGCCCCTGAAAAACTGTAGTGGCTGGACCTGTCAATACTGCAGGGTGACCGGCTCCAAGCCATTCAATGGTTAATTTACCTAAGGGCAGATTAACGGTCGTAGCAGAATCGAGCAAGTCGTTATTGATTCCGGCCGCCACCGCTGCGCATGCGCCTGAACCACAAGCAAAGGTTTCTCCTACTCCACGCTCAAATACGCGTAATTGGATTTCTGTACGACTAATTATTTCCATAAAACTGACGTTTACGCTTTCGGGAAAGCTGGCGTGCTCCTGCAATAGGGCGCCAATACGTTCCACTTCAGCATCTTCAATGGACTCGACCAAAATCACTGCATGGGGGTTGCCGATAGAAAGCGCAAAAAACTCAAATGATTCATCGCCGATATTTAGGCTTTGTTTGGTTCCAGATGAGGCAGATTCTGCCATATAGGGAACTTGATCGAGTGCAAAATCTGGCACGCCCAATGCAACCGAGTAGGTTCTGTCTGTATTGATACTAAGCTCCATAAGGCCAGCGCGAGTTTCTACGCTAATACGATCTTTCCCAGTTAGTTTTCGATCACGCACATATTTGGCAAAACAGCGTGCACCGTTGCCGCATTGAGATACCTCGGAACCATCCTGATTAAAGATGCGATAGTTAAAGTCTACGTCCGGATTTGAGGGTGGTTCTACCAGCAATATCTGATCACAACCAATGCCCTGATAACGATCAGCCAGTTTTTTGGCACGCACAGCCGTCATATTCACCTCTTGGGTGATGGCGTCAATAACAACAAAGTCATTACCAAGGGCGTGCATCTTGGTGAATTTGAGAGCTGGAGATTTAGATCGCATTGTTTATATTTTCCAAAGCCAGCTTTGTCGACTAAGAATTGCTGAGCCCATCCTAAACAACCTGCTCGCCGCGGATCATATCTTCGAAGGTCTCACGTTCACGGACTAAAATACTCTGGTTTCCATCCACCAGGACTTCCGCCGCGCGGGCTCTTGTATTGTAGTTGGAGCTCATTACCTGGCCATATGCACCAGCAGAATGGACTGCGAGTAAATCGCCAGAGGCAATACTTAGTTCGCGGTCTTTGCCGAGGAAGTCAGCACTTTCACAAACAGAGCCAACCACATCCCATATCGCCAGATGGCGCTCTCCGTTGTTAGCTGAATTTCGATCAACCTCGCTGATGTTCATCCAAGAGCTATACAGAGCCGGACGAATAAGGTCGTTCATGGCAGCATCGACAATGGCAAAGTTTTTTGCCGCTGACGGCTTTAGATATTGGACTCTGGTCAATAACAGTCCAGCGTTGGCGGCAATGGATCTGCCAGGTTCGAAAATCAAATGCTGCGGCCGTGATCCCATACGCTCTTTGAGGGCAGTACATAACTCCGCCGGCGATGGTGGTATTTCATTTTCGTAGGTAACCCCCAACCCTCCGCCAAGATCCAAATGAGATATTTTTATGTCGGATTCTGCCAGTTGATCTAATAGATGCAGTACGCGATCCAATGCATCTAAGAAAGGACTTAGTTCGGTGAGCTGAGAACCGATATGGCAATCAATACCAATAATTTTCAGACCAGCCATTTGTGCAGCCTGTGCATAAATAGCGGGAGCCTCAGATATATCGATACCAAATTTGTTTTCTTTTAAGCCGGTAGAAATATAGGGATGGGTTTTTGCATCCACATCAGGGTTTACCCGAATGGAAATCGACGCGATTTGCCCCATTTCTTCGGCGACCCTATTTAGCTGGTTGAGTTCGGGAACTGATTCAATATTAAAACAACGAACTCCCACCTCCAGCGCCCGCCGCATATCTTGCTGAGTTTTTCCCAACCCAGAAAATACAATTCGTGTAGGGTCTGCACCAGCAGTGAGGACACGCTCAAGCTCTCCACCGGAGACGATGTCGAAGCCGCTGCCAAGTTTCGCCAATACCGACAATACGCCCAGATTACTATTGGCTTTAACCGCATAACAAATCATATCTTGCGGCGAAAGGCATTTCGTCCAGACTTGATAGTGGCGCGTCAGCGTCGCCCTGCTGTAGACGTATAGAGGCGTACCGTATTCCTCTGCCAGCTGGGCTACAGGAATTTCTTCGGCGTAAAGCTCTCCATCACGGTATTCGAAGTGGTTCATGGTAATTTCTTAATACTATTCAGCACGCTGCTCATCTGGCTCGTTCGGCAGGTAAAGCGAACCTTTTTGGCCGCAAGCACTGAGATTCAGCGCGCAAATACCGACAAAGAAAAGTAGAATTACAGTACGCATAGTGGTTCTTTAGTTATATGGGCCGCGACTATATCAAATAGTGCCCTGAAATCCGCATAATGATCTTTCAAGATATAAAGAGAGAGTTAGAAAAAGAATGAATGAAGCAGTTTTCTTAGAGACTTCTGAGGCAATTTTTTCCGCAGTGGAAGAATGGCTGGAGGAGTCCGGAATAGATTTGGATATGGAAACCGGTCAAGGCATGTTGACCGTCGTCTGTGAAAACAACGGTTCGCAAATTATTCTGAGCCGTCAAAGGGCAGTGTCCGAAATTTGGGTGGCTGCCATTTCTGGTGGTTTCCATTTTTCCCTGCAATCTGGTGATTGGATCTGTAAAACTGGAGAGACCCTGCAGCAATTACTGAGTCGCGTTTTACAAGAACAGGCTGGAGAAGCTCCTAGGGCGGAGCTCGAATTAGATGACTGAGCAAACTGAAAGTGAAACAAAGACTGATAGCTACACCGTTTATGGTCGACCTTGGTGCGGCTACTGTTCAGGAGCGCTAAGCCTTCTCGAAAGAGCCGGGCTTGAATTTGAATATATTGATATAAGAGAGCAGGACATCAGTAAAGCAGAGCTTGCGGATAAAATTGGCCACCCGGTATATACGGTTCCGCAGATACTGCATGGTGACCGATACATAGGCGGCTACACGGATTTAGTTCCCTATCTGCGTAGCCTTAAGCCTTAGTAATAAAAGGTAAGGCCTAATTCCGAGCTTTAACTAACAAAAGAGCCGCTACCGCAGCACTTCTTACCTGTGCAGGTGCTGTTCCGCCAATATGGTCCCGGGAATTCACCGATCCTTCCAAAGTTAAATATTCGAACACATCAGCTTCAATCAGACTGCTAAATCCCTGAAGCTGTTCGAGGCTGAGATCACTGAGATCGCAATCGGCTTCGATAGCGTGCGCCACTGCAAGCCCAACTACCTCATGAGCGTCCCTAAAAGCTAACCCTTGTCCTACCAAATAGTCCGCTAAATCGGTTGCGGTAGAAAATCCTTGCGAAGCCGCGGCGCGCATATTTTCCTTTTTAGGTTGAATGGCGGGAATCATGTCGGCAAAGGCTCGCAGGCAGTCCTGTACCGTATCAACGGTATCGAATAGAGGTTCTTTATCCTCCTGATTGTCTTTGTTGTATGCCAGCGGTTGGGACTTCATCAGTGTAAGTAAAGCAACCAAATGCCCAAATACTCGCCCACTCTTGCCTCGCACCAATTCGGGCACATCAGGGTTTTTCTTTTGCGGCATGATACTGGAGCCTGTGCAAAACCTGTCCGGCAAATCAATAAAAGCGAATTGACTTGAGGCCCAAAGGATCATCTCCTCGCTCATACGCGATAGATGCATCAAACAGACACTGGCAAAGCTGCAAAACTCAATGGCAAAATCTCTATCGCTTACGGAATCTAGCGAGTTTCGTGTAGGTGCATCGAAACCCAGCATGTCCGAAGTTTGGTTTCTATCAATCGGATAGCTAGTGCCAGCTAAGGCTGAAGCGCCCAACGGCGAAACGTTCATGCGGTCACGGCAATCCATTAAGCGCGAATAATCTCGCTCGAGCATTTCGTTCCAGGCCATCAGATGATGTCCAAAAGTAATCGGTTGCGCGGATTGCAGATGCGTAAAGCCCGGCATAATGGTATCGCTATTTTCTTGTGCTAAACCGATAACTCCTTCCTGAAGCCGGCTCAGATCCGCCTCAATAAGATCAATTTGATCGCGCAACCAAAGACGAATATCGGTAGCGACCTGATCATTCCGAGATCTACCCGTGTGCAGTTTTTTGCCAGCGGCTCCGATTCTTGCGGTGAGCGCCGCTTCGATGTTCATATGCACATCTTCACGGCTAACTGACCATTCAAATTGCCCGCTGTCAATATCGGCTTGAACTTGCTCGAGCCCGGTTTTAATGGCCGAAAGCTCATCTGCACTAAGGATTCCCTTTGTGCAAAGCATGGTTGCGTGAGCAACAGAACCCCGAATATCCTGCTCGGCCATACGACGGTCAAAGGATTCACTGGCGGTAAATCGTTCTACAAATGAATCGGTGGGTTCGGTAAATCTACCACCCCAGAGCTTCTGTTCTGAATCAGTTTTCTTGGTCATTTCGGCCAAACTCGGTCAAGTTATTTAGGTCTAGTTATATGAGTGAGCTAGAATCGTAAAAATGCTTTGCGCGCACGAAGCTGCTCTGAGCGAATTATTATACCAATTTAGTAGGCTAAAATTTGGTTAGTAGAGTATTGATAGTCAAAAAAGACGCGCAAATTACCGGAGATAGAAATTGAGTTCCGACAGCAGATCACAAACGGGAGAGCAAACGAGAATGCCGGGTAGGTTGGTTCGCCACTGGTTACCAGATCTGTGCCGCACTGAAGCCTTAGTCTGGGTAACGCTTTTGGCTGTGGTTTTGGCAATTATTTTGGAACTCTTGCTGCGCGGGGCGAATTTCAGTGTTACCAGTTTGGGTCAAAGTGCGTTGTTGATTCTTTGGATGGTATTGATAGGTTGTTTTTTTGCTTGTCTTATCCGAAGAATATCAATTGGTTGGCCCTTATGGGCAATAGTGGTATCGGTAATGCTTGGCATACAGACTGCCGGCCTTTTGGGCGCTTGGGGGCAGATACTAGTAACCGGAAGCGGTTTTCTAGATACCCTGATCCCTAGCCAGTTGCTCTCAGCCCTTATTGGTTCAGTCGCTCTCAGGTTCTTTTATATCCGGGATCAAGAGCGTCAACGAGCCGATGCCTTTAAGCAGGCTGAATTAGAATTATTGCAAGCGAGGATACAGCCGCACTTTTTGTTCAATACGCTGAATTCCATTGCCTCTCTTATTGTTAGCTCTCCTGACAAGGCTGAAGGGGCTGTACTTGATTTAGCAGACCTGATGCGATCCAGCTTAAACGCGGGTCAACATAGAGTGACGCTTGCGCAGGAACTAGAACTCTGTGAAAAGTATTTACAGATTGAGAGTTTGCGAATGGGTGATCGGTTGCATTGGAGTTTTGAAGTCACAGCAGATGCTGCTGCAAAATATGTTCCTTCTCTGAGCTTGCAGCCACTGATAGAAAATTCTGTTCTACACGGGGTGTCGCAAATACCAGAAGGGGGGAGTATTTACTTGGACGCTCGACTGAACGGAAATGAGCTTAGTCTAGATATTCGTAATCCGGTATCCGATGGGCCTGCATCTAGTGCCGGCAATCAAATTGCTTTGGCGAATGTGTTAGAGCGGTTTCAAGCTTTCTCGGATTTGGCGGTAGAGTTAAGCGCCCGCACGGAGAAAGGGCAATATATTTTGCAAATTCGTATGGTGCCAAATGACTGATCAACTATCAGTTGTGATTCTCGATGACGAGGCGCTAGCGCGGGAACGTTTGTTTAGATTGGTAGAAGCTTTACGCGGATATTCCGTAGTCGCTTCTTTTTCTGATGGCTTGGAAGCAGTAGCTCAGATTGAATTGTTAAAACCAGATTTGGCTCTTCTTGATATTTCGATGCCGGGAATTAATGGTATCGAAGTGGCAAAACACATTTCCACATTTGAGCATGCGCCTGCGATAGTTTTCTGCACGGCATTTGATGAATACGCGATTCAAGCTTTTGATGCGGGCGCTGTTGGCTATATATTGAAACCGGTGCGATCCGAGAAGCTATCCAAAGCTCTAGAGTCGGCGTCGCGGCTAAGCAAATTGCAGCTAAGCCAAATTTCTGTGCAACAAAGCTCAGCTACTTCCGAAGCGTTGGACCAAGAATGTCTGAGGGTTAAGTCTCAGCGGGGCATACAAATTATTCCAATGGCGGACATTATTTGTTTTGTCGCTGATGGTAAATATATAACCGTGAAGCATCGGGGTGGCGATACGCTTATCGAAGACAGCCTCGCGGCATTGGAAGAGCAGCACGCCAGTCTTTTCACCCGTTGTCACCGATCAGCTCTTGTTCGAATAGATGCTATTAGTGGCTTGGGGCGAGCTACTGATGGAGGCCATTGTCTTTCGCTAAGTGGCCAAAGCTACACATTGCCGATAAGTAGACGTCATTTGGCAGATATTAGAGAGGTATTGCTCGGTCAAGATGGATAATTTCGCGACAATATCTCAATGACATTTGCTACCATGCCCGCGCCTCAATGGAGTCGTAAATGAGAACCCTTAAAATTGCTACAAGAGAAAGTCCGCTGGCTTTGTGGCAAGCAGAGTATGTGCGCAGCGAATTGTTGCGCCACCACCCACATATTGAAGTTGAGCTACTAGGTATGACTACTAGGGCAGATCAGTGGCTGCAAACTCCTCTAGCGAAAATAGGCGGGAAGGGGCTGTTTGTAAAAGAGCTTGAAGAAGCCATGCTGCGCGGTGAAGCAGACTTGGCAGTGCATTCTATGAAAGATGTGCCGATGGAACTGCCAGAGGGTTTGGTTTTGCATACTATTTGTGAGCGCGAAGATCCGTCCGATGCTTTTGTTAGCAACAAATACCCTAGCTTGGATTCTCTTCCCCAGGGCGCTGTTCTCGGAACCTCTAGCCTACGCCGACAATGCCAAATTATGCGGCTGCGACCAGACCTGCAAGTTAAGTCTTTGCGTGGCAATGTAAATACGCGGTTGCGAAAATTGGATGAAGGAGAGTTTGACGCCATTATTCTAGCCAGTGCCGGGTTGATTCGACTTGGTTTTGTTGAGCGTATTGCAGAAAGAATAGATATTTCTACCTGCGTGCCTGCGGGCGGTCAGGGCGCAGTTGGTATAGAGGTGCGTGGCGATGACCAGGAGCTCATGGATCTGCTAGAGCCGCTGGGCCACCATGCCTCGAGTATTTGCGTGCGCGCGGAACGATCGATGAATTTAAAACTAAACGGTAGTTGTGAGGTTCCCATTGCCGCTCATGCAACCCTAAAGCCTGGGCAGCCAGATCAGCCAGATCAGCTAGAGCTGCGCGGCTTGGTCGGTGATGCGAATGGAGAGCAAATCCTTCAGGGTGCAGCCGAGGGCAATGCCGATCAAGCTGAACAGATTGGTATAGAGGTAGCTGAGCAATTGCTGGCACAGGGTGCCGCTGAAATTCTTGCGAGGATTCGTGAGCAAAACGCTTAAGGTTCTAATTACACGGCCTATGGAGCAGGCCTCAGCGCTGGCTGCGAAGCTAGATGCTCAGGGCTATGAAGCGGATATCTTGGCGCTCACTGAAATAACGATTTTAAAAGTTGATATTCCAACCCCCCTGTCACCCTTGCTAATTTTCGTGAGCGCTAACGCTGTCAGGCAGGGGTTGCCGCAATTGCGTGCGGCTGGAGTCGACTTGTCCGCTTGTTCGCTGAATGCGATTGGCCCGGCTACTGCTAGAGCATTGGCGGCTGAAGGTCTAATTTCAGAAGCTCCAAACTCCGGATTTCGATCGGAAGAGCTACTAGACCATTTGCGTACGCAGTTACTCGAGCACACTGAAGTCAGTATTGTTTGTGGTTCAGGTGGGCGTGGATATCTTAAGGAGCTTATAGAGAGGCAGGGATTAAAGGTGAATCGACTGGAAGTTTACAGGCGTCATCTCGCTCAAGATTTGAGTTTGGCATTTCAGAAAATTCAAACCAATGAGCCGCCGGATCTAATTAGCGTTATGAATGGTGAAGCGATAGCGACACTCAGCAGCCTAGTTGATGGCAGCAATAATTCCGAGTGGAAAGATATCCCTCTAGTAGTTTCTTCATCACGAATTCAAAAAATTGCGAAAGAATCTGGCTTTTTTACCGTTTTTTGCCAAACAGATCCGACAGAAAGCGGTTTGATCGACTTTCTATCGCAGTTTTCCCTGACATAATGTTTTATTATGGATATCTAACATCCTAACCAAATTGAGTGGATATGGCGGACGATAAGCCCGAAGCATCAGAACCAGCGGTGGATTCAGCTGCTCAATCAAGTATTGAAGCCAGTAAATCGGGTTCTGCCAAGAAAGCAAAATCTAGCAGCGAGTCTTCTGCTAGCACCACGGAAAAATCCCCCAAGCAAAAAGTCGCCAAAAAGCCCCGTGCACCTAAAACTGGGGACTCAAAAAGTTTTACTAAGACGATTCGTTTATTGGTTTTCTTGATTTTATTGGGAGGCCTAGGTGTCGGATCTTGGTATGGCTATCAGATATTCGATACTGAATTTCAAAGTAAGACAGCACAACTGGAACTTCTGAATTATCAGACTGCTGAGCTGACTCAGATGATATCCGCGACACGGCAAAACCAGCAAAACATAGAACGGACCCTGTCTAGTTTTATTGGCGATCAACAACGGCAGATGCAGGCTTTAGCTGATCGAATTCGCACAACCGAGGGCACCCGTGATGGCGATTGGCTTTTAGCGGAAGCCCAATACCTGGTCCGATTGGCAGATCAACGATTGTTAGTTTCCAGAGATACAGATAGTGTCATTGAGCTATTGTCCGGAGCGGATGTGCTGCTGCGCGAACTCGCTTATCCAGAACTGGCTGGCGTTCGCGAAGCATTAATAGCAGATATTTCGGCTCTTCTATTGGTACCTTCAATTGATTATCAAGGTTTGTACTATCAGATTACTTCAGCAGGTCAATCCATTGATGATCTATCCTTGGCCGGTGTTGAAGGAATTGAGGATTGGAGAACGCAGGATCGGGAGGGTGAAGCGCCTACTGATGGCATATGGATTTCATTTGTCACTTCGATAAAGTCTTCTTTGGAGCAGCTAATTGTTGTACGCAAGGCTGAAGGCAGTGCTGAGTGGATAGTTGATGCTGAAGGTGAAGCGCTGCTGCGTGCCCAGATGGATTTACTGATAATGCAAAGTCTTTCAGCGCTACTTTCTGGAGATCAGCGAATTTACCAAACTGCCCTGCAACGTACTGCAGAAATGCTTCAGAGCAACTTTCAGGCTATCAGCCAACGAGACGCTCTTGTTTCTCAATTGTTAGGTTTTTCCGATCAGCCGGTTCAGGCTGATGTGCCAGATATTTCATCCTCACTGCGTGCAATGCAGCAGGGTGCTCTAGTTATGCGACGGATCAACCAAGGGGAATAGTGGTGGGAAAACTACTTATTTTTCTGGTGTTGTTTGCGGTTCTTGGAAGCTTAGCCTGGTGGTATATAGGCACCAATAGCTTCGTTCTTATCCGCCTCGGAGATTGGACACTTCAACTGCAGGTCTTGACCGGGCTGGTATTTTTATTTGTAGTTATTTGGGCAGTTAACCTTATTAGCTATTTGGTTTCTGAAACATTGGGCGGTCGATGGGCAGCGAGATCACGAGCCCGACGCAGTTCCAACTGCTCGCGTAAAGCGGTTCTGCTACTTTTCTCCGGCAAAGCAAAAGACGCGAAAAATCATTTTCTAAAAGCAGCAAATCTAAAACAAGAGCCAATAATAAATGGATTGCTAGCTGCGCACTCAGCTATTGAGTCAGAGCAATACGATAGAGCGCTGAATATTTTGAACAATATAAAGACTGAGGGCTCGGCCGCAGATTCAGCCCTTATGCATACAAAGGCTAAAGTATTGGTGCACCTAAATCGGTTAGCTGAAGCTGAAAGCCTTTGCAAAGATATTAAGGCGATTAAATTCAAGGATGCTCGAACCGACTTACTGTTGTTAAAAATTGCAGAGCAAAGAAAAGATTGGCCTGCTTTTCAAAGCTTGCTTCCTAAGCTTCGCGGTACTGAGGGCGTTAGTTTACGCGTTAAAGAGTTAGAGCGCCGTGCCGGATTATCTAGATTGCGAAAGCCCAGTATGAGCCGCGAGGAATATGACGAAGTGGTTGCCACTATTCCAGCAGAAATACAAAATACTGCAGAAGTAGTGGAGATTCGCACACACTTCTTGATTCGATGTGGCGCCAGCAAAGAGGCAGAAAAACTATTACGTGAGTTCCTGCATAAAGAGTGGCGGCCAGATTTGCTTCGCGACTATGTAGGCATCCCGGATGTTGACGCCGAGAAGCAGCTTACCCAGCTAAAAAAATGGCAGCATCGTCATGGCGAATCGCCAGAGCTGCTAGCGGTGCTAGAAGAACTAAGTGATGAGACTGGAGATTGGCGCGCGGCTCAAGACTATAGTCGTGCTTCCGATACTGTTTAATCTAACGTTTTATAGACTATTCTAATCTACTTTTTACGCATTGCGCCGAAAAATTCATCATTGGTTTTAAAGTCTTTGAGTTTCTCGATAAGGAATTCTGCAGCGTTTAGATCTTCCATGTCATGAAGTAGTCGCCTCAGAATTATTACTCTCTGCAGCTCGGCTTCATCCATCAATAGGTCTTCGCGTCTTGTGCCAGAACGGCGAATATTAATGGCTGGGAAAATACGTTTCTCAGCAATCTTCCTATCCAGCTGCAATTCCATGTTGCCGGTGCCCTTAAATTCTTCGTAGATTACTTCGTCCATTTTTGAACCGGTGTCTACTAGGGCTGTGGCGATAATACTTAGAGAACCGCCTTCTTCGATGTTTCTGGCTGCGCCAAAGAAACGTTTGGGTTTCTCCAGAGCGTGAGCATCAACACCACCAGTCAATACCTTGCCTGAAGAAGGCTGTGTAATATTAAAAGCGCGCGCTAATCTGGTAATAGAATCGAGCAAGATAATCACATCTTTCTTGTGCTCAACTAGGCGTTTGGCCTTTTCGATAACCATATCGGCAACCTGCACGTGGCGGGTGGGCGGTTCGTCAAAGGTAGATGCGATTACTTCGCCTCGCACGGTGCGCTGCATTTCAGTAACTTCTTCCGGACGCTCATCAATCAATAAAACCATGATGTAGCACTCAGGATTATTTCTAATAATCGCCTGAGCTATGTGTTGCATCATTATGGTTTTACCGGCTTTTGGTGGCGCAACAATAAGTCCACGTACGCCTTTACCGATAGGCGATACCAAATCAATAATTCTGCCGGTTAAATCTTCTGAACTGCCATTACCGTTTTCGAGTGGAAGGCGTTGATCTGGGAAGAGGGGAGTAAGATTTTCAAAAAGAATTTTGTTTTTTGCGTTTTCCGGAGCGTCATAATTGACCGTGTCCACTTTAAGCATGGCGAAATAACGTTCGCTGTCTTTTGGCGGTCGAATGGTTCCGGAAATGCTGTCGCCGGTGCGTAAATTAAAGCGGCGAATTTGACTCGGCGATACATAGATATCATCCGGGCCAGCTAAATAGGAGCTGTCAGCTGATCTCAGAAAACCAAAGCCGTCTGAGAGTATCTCTAATACACCATCGCCGGTTATATCGGCGCCACTCTTAGCGTGGCGCTTTAGAATGGCAAAAATGATGTCTTGCTGGCGGTTACGGGCCATATTTTCAAGGCCGGTCGATGCCGCTATTTCAATGAGCTCGCCTATTGGCTTGCGCTTGAGGTCGGTCAGATTCATGGTACGAATCCTAGTATAGGTAGGTTGTGTTTAGAAAAGGTTATGGTACTCAGCTCGAGGAGCTGACCAGATATTTTTACAGAAATTTAGCTGATCAGAAGAGAGTTTAGGAGAGTACCTGCCGCAGATTATAGCGAGTTCGAGATCTATCGCAACTATTACACCCTAGAGGAACCTGGAGTGTAATAGTTTTTATTGTTGGTTAAACCGCTGCGTCAATAAATTCCTTCAGCTGCTTACGAGAAACCGCGCCAACTTTCATTGAATCAACGTCACCGCCCTTGAAGATAATAAGGGTTGGAATACCGCGCACGTTGTACTTCATAGGTGTTTCTCTACTGGCATCAACATCCATTTTGCAGATTTTTAACTGGTCGCCATATTCAGCAGCCATTTCATCCAGTATTGGAGCAATCATTTTGCATGGACCACACCAGGCTGCCCAGAAATCAACCAGCACGGGCCCTTCAGCTTCAAGCACTTCGGATTGAAAATCAGCGTCCGTTACATGCTTCATTAAATCGCTCATTATTTACTCCAATTTCAAAATTCGGTTTGGGGATATCAGGTTCGGATATCCACTTTGGCTGCAGGCTATTATGGGTTTAGTTTTCGAAGAATCAACTAATGGATCAACTTAATCAGAACTTAAGGCTATCTTTATTCAACTTTGCCTCGGGCGAGGGTATAATCGCGCCGCGCTTATCAGTAGACATAGCAAAGGTTTTATCCATGATTCGTTTTTCCTTGATTCTTCTTTCAGGATTAGTGTTGTTAATTAGTTCTTCATTTGCCCAAACGGATCGCGAACAGGCGATTATTGATAGGCTCAGTCCGATAGGTTCTGTTTGTATGGCTGGTGAAGCTTGCGCCCAAGCAGCGGTTGCTACAGCGTCTTTAGGCCCGCGTTCCGCTGAGGATATTTACAATACTAGCTGTATGGCCTGCCATCTAACGGGCGCTGCCAATGCCCCTTTGTTTGGCAACGTTGAGCAATGGGCTCCGCGCATTGCTAAGGGCAAAGATGCTCTATATGCCAGTGTATTTAATGGTATTGAAGTGAACGGCGTATTGGCTATGCCAGTGAACGGCCTTTGCCTAGATTGCTCTCAAGATGAGCTACGAGCTGTAGTCGACTATATGGTTTCAGCTACTGAGCAGTAACTGATCTATTGGAAAGCCGCTAGTTTAAAAAACTGTGCGGCTTTTTTAATGTCTGTGAAATAGACAGAGTTAAAAGCTTGATAGGATCAGGAGAATAACGATTGAAGGTTGGCGCGGGCTTCTTTGGTTTTTGCCTCGGCTCTTTCTGGGTTTTTTTCGGCGAAACCTTCCCGGTTTAAATCTTCGTCCGGAAGTTCTTCAATAAAGCGGCTCGGGGTTGTGGCAGAGACTTCACCAAATTGTTTGCGGCTTCCCGCCAAGCTTAGTGTAAGGCGCTCCTGTGCTCTTGTAATACCAACGTAAAAGAGTCTGCGCTCTTCTTCCAGCTTATCTTCTTCGAGGCTATTTTGGTGTGGCAATATGCCATCTTCGAGGCCTATCAAATAAACTTCTTTAAACTCCAAACCCTTGGATGCATGTAGGGTCATCAAAGATACCTTGTCGTCTGCAGATTCTTCTTCGAGGTTTTCCAACATATCTCGCAATTGTGTTCGCGCCACAGCCTCAGCGAGGGTCTCACTCTGTTCATTTCCATCTTCGGAAGAAATGGTTTTACCGATGGATTCGATTAGGTAATTAACGTTACGCCACCGTGCTTCGGCGCTTTTTGGTGAGTTTGACGAATCAAATAGCCAATTCTCATAGTCGACATCTGACAGTAGTTCGCGAATGATGCTCAGGGTGTCTTTGGTATCGGCGAGCATTGCTTTCTTTTCCATCCAGTGCGCGAAGGATTGCAGTCTGGATAGCCCCGGGTCGCTTACGGACTCAGTTAGGCCAAATTCTGTGCAGCCTTGCAGGAGACTGCCACCGCGATTTTTCACATAGTTCGAGAGTTGCGCCACAGTTTTGGGGCCGATCTGCCGACGCGGCGTATTAATTATGCGCAAAAATGCAGCGTCATCTTCTGGATTAATTAGCAGCCTAAGGTAGGCCATTACATCTTTGATTTCCGAGCGGCCAAAAAAAGAAGTGCCGCCGCTGATATTGTATGGAACGCCATGACCCTGCAGTTTCATTTCCAGTAGGCGAGATTGATGATTGCCACGATAAAGCACCGCGAAGTCTTTAAACTTTCGACCGCTCTTAACCGCCATACGGTATTGAATATCCTGTACTACCCAATCGAGCTCAACTTCTTCATTTTTATGGCGAACAAGATTTATGGGGTCGCCGGAGCCAAGATTACTCCACAGGGTTTTCTCAAAAAGGTGAGAATTATTTTTGATTACCTGATTCGCGCACTTAAGAATACGCTCGGTAGATCGGTAGTTTTGCTCCAGCCTAATTACTTTCAAATTCGGGTAATCACGACTCAGGTCAATCAGGTTTTCCGGGCGTGCGCCACGCCAAGTGTAAATCGACTGGTCATCATCACCCACTGCGGTGAATTTCATATGATGCTGAACCAGAATTTTTACCAATTCGTATTGAGCCTGATTGGTATCTTGGTATTCATCTATAAGCAGATGGCGCATACGCAACTGCCACTTATTTCGGATTTCTTGTTCCGACTGCAATAGTTTGACCGGCAGATAGATCAGGTCGTCAAAATCCATTGCGTTATAAGTCTTCAGAGCTTCTTGATAGCGTTCGTAGAGTTTGGCGGCCCGATATTCTGCGTCATCGGCGGCAATTGAGATTGCCTGCGGGGGGTCGATGAGCTGATTCTTCCACTGGGAAATTAGATCACGACCTATAGCAAGTTGGTCAGAGTCAACATCTTTGAGGCCAAGATCTCCCAGTAGCTTTAAGGCGTCTTCGGAGTCAAATATTGAAAAGCCTTTTCTAAAACCGGCGGTTGTTAGATCAGCGTTAAGAATGTCCAGCCCGAGGCGATGAAAAGTGCATATGCGTAATCCACGGCAGGCTTTTTTACCAATCAGTTTGCGCACCCGGGAATCCATTTCCCGAGCTGCTTTGTTGGTAAAGGTGACCGCAGTAATTTGGCGAGGTGAATATTGCAGTTTCTCCAACATCCAGGCGATTTTTTTGGTGATCACCATGGTCTTTCCGCTACCAGCACCAGCCAGCACCAGCGTCGGGCCGTCGTTATATTGGACGGCTTCGATTTGTTGGGAATTTAATCCTTGAGAAGTCGGGTTATTCATCAGTAGCCGCAGTAGAAGCGGCGCGATTCTAGCAGCTTATGAAGCCTATCCGTGCAGTTAATTTAGGAGATAAGCCCTCTATTTTGCAGAGCGCCCTTAAGGGGTAATAGTTGCTCTTCATACCGCTTCCAGCCGCCTAATCCTGCTGTATTAATAGGCAGCCTTACTTGGGTTGCGCTAAGGGTTCGCACCGTGCGTTTGGTTTGCTCTGGCGTATAGCAAGCGGGCTCATCAGACAATTCGCAGAAGTTTAGTAGCTCTGTGATTTTTTCTGAGGGGTTTTGTACTAGCTCCTGATAGTCGAGTGCAAAGTATTGTGAGCTGCCAAGACTGTTCTGCCAGTGGTTAAGCAGTTTCTTGTGATCCATCAACATATCTGCAATTTCGTCAAACTGGTAACTGAATAAATGGCCGGAACCAAATACTTGTCGATAGCAACCGAACGCCACATCCATAGGGTCTCGCACTAAATGAACCATCTTTGCTCCGGGCAAGGCTCGGGCAATTAGGCCGGCGGCGCGAAAGTTCATTAGGGATTTATCGGTAACCCGTTTATCGCCCGGATCTAGAGTTTCAATAAGACCAGAGTAATTGTCGCCTATCTGTTTCCAGCCGGAATCTGGTAGTGACGATATCCATTCTGGGAAACCTCCTGCCAGTCTCAAACTCTGTTGCACCATTGCACCCGCATCATTTAAAAAAGTCAGCTCATTGCCACCATGTACCTCTGGGTGGCTAGCCAATATTTGTTCTACTAGTGTGGTTCCGGATCGTGGTAATCCAAATATAAATATGGGGTGCGTCTTATTTGAAGATGTATGTGGTTCCGGGTCGGTGTTTTGAAATGCGGCTAATATTTTGTCCGTCAGCTCACAGGAGTTTTCGGAGCTATAACTGATCTGTTGGCGTTTAAGGCGATTTCCAATCTGTAATTTGGAGAAGGCGGAATCGTAATCGCCTAATTTTTCGTAGTGCCTATATAGGCTGAAGTAAAGTAGGTGATCCTCTGGCAGGGCCTGGTTCTCAGAACCGATTATCACCTCAATTGTGTCTACTGCTTGTTGATGATCAGACAGCAGGTCTGACCGATTCCAGTGTGCTTTGGCAAGTTTGGGCTGCAGTGCAATGGTCCGGCTGAACCAGCTTCTGGCCTCTTCAAATTCGCCTGTTTCTTTTAAGGCCGAGCCCAGGCTATTAAATAGAGCGGCGTCGGGTTTGGCGTGTTTGATGGCTTTGCGCAGCACTTCCGCGCTCTCTTCAACACGACCATTCAGTCTTAGAGCGTGGGCTAGCCAGCTGAGCACTGTGGGGTCGCGCGGCCTTGAGTTGGATGTCGTCTGACATTCTATTAATAACGCTTGTTTTTGGTTGGTGGCATCTAAGGCGCTAAAAAAGATATTGGCTAGCCAACTGCGTGACGTTCGTTCCGAACCGAGCTGTGTGCAAATTTGCAATATTTCTTTCCACGAGTTGCTTTGCGCAAGTGAATTGAGCTGGCTTCGCAATTGATTTTCTTTAAGCGTTCGATCCGGTCTACTAGGAGCCCTCAGGCTAAAAGTCTTTTCGGTTTTTGGCTTACTCTGACGGCGTGACATTCTGAACTGCTTTGATTAATGGAAACAGTATTCTAACCATACTATGTCTCTAATTCAGGAAACTTGGGTCTCGATAGCCGAGAGCCTGCTTTATATGTGCAGTACTGAAGACACTACTTTCAAGATCCGCTAAGGTGCGGGCTACTCTCAAGACCTTATGCAGGCCTCGGGCGGATAAGCCGAGTTTATCCATAGCAAGGTTGATCAGTGGTTCTGATGCGCCATGGATCGGCGCGTACTTTTCCAATTCGTTAATACTAAGACGAGCGTTCATTTTTCCTTGGCGGCATAGCTGGGCTTTTTGGGCGGCTATTACTCGCATGTTTATGTTGGCACTGCTTTCCCCTCGATCACCTCTATGCAGCAATACGGCTCTTTCGGGCAATTCTACTTGGATCTGCATGTCTATCCGATCGAGTAGGGGGCCAGACACTCTTCTTTGATATCGCGCAACCCTGTCAGGGCTGCAGTCGCATCTCACGCTGCCATAATATCCGCAAGGGCAGGGGTTCATTGCCGCTACTAGCTGGAACAGAGGAGGAGGGCTTCTGTCTCGGTATAGCTTCTCATGCATTCTCATGTATTCTCATGCGTGGACAGATAAGAAATAAATATTAGATGGAATTCGCATTCGCAATTCACAATAAGGATATTCCCGATTCAGCAATAGAGGAGATGGCTCGCCTTGTTTCTGAGACCTTTGGTGAACAATATCCAGAACCGAACTTTCCTGAGCGCGTGCTCTCCAAATTCAAACCTATGGTGGTGCTTGCTAAAAACGCCGACGACGTTGTGGGCTTCAAGCTTGGATATGAACGATGGCAAGGTACATTTTTTAGCTGGTTGGGCTGTGTCCGACCAGAATACCGAAGGCAGGGTATTGCACGGGAATTGCTACGGAGACAGCATCAATGGTGCAAAGAACAGGGCTACGAAAAGATTTTAACTAATTCCCGCAATTCGTTTCCGGAGATGCTGATTTTAAACATTCAGGAAGGCTTCCAGATTACTGGCACGGATGTAGACGGAGGAGAACCTCCTCCAAGTATTTTATTCTCGAAATTGCTGAAGGATGATTAGAAAAAAGCCTCTGCCCCCTTTAATTTTTTAAGTCGAACCACCCACGCGAGGATTATTAAGCAGATGCATATTACTGATCTCAATACCTCCCAAAATCACATTCCTGAACTTGCGCGGTTGCATCACGAGGAATGGAAGCACTTTTCTCCGAAAACGTCTGAAATAGAGCGTGGAAATAAGATACGAGCTTTGCTTAATACGGACGGTATTCCCCAAGGGTTTTTAGCTCTCGATAATGACGTTTTACTTGGTTCAGCGTTTCTTGTATCTGAAGATATGAGCACTAGAAAAGATCTTTCACCATGGCTCGCTGGGGTGTTTGTCAAGGAAGAGCATAGAGAGAAAGGTATAGCATCTGAGCTTATTAAAAGAGTGGAAGAAGAAGCTAGACGATCCGGAATTAGTAAGCTGTATTTGTGTACCGAGAAAGCTACAACGCTTTACTTAAAACTGGGTTGGCAATTGCTAGAGAGCTGTGACTACAACGGGGTACCGGTCAACGTAATGCACAAGAATCTGCACTAGCGTTAAGAGTAGACACGGGGGTTTTAAATCCTCGAGTCTACCCCGACTATTCTGGATAACTGGCATAGGTGCTGAACCACTTACCTACGTGTAAATCCGCATTATCCCTATGATTTTGAAATATAGATGGGTCTGAATGTTATTCATCATAAGTAAGCATATTGCTGGAAGATTGCCGGAAACTCGTTCTGCTGTGCCGCTCGCGATATAACTATTTCACCATTTTCGAGTGGTTCCCTGAGCGCTTCCAATACCTTGGGCGCGAATTCCGGTAGTTCGTCTAAAAACAGTATCCCCCTGTGGGCGAGGGATACTTCACCCGGGCTTGGGGGTGAACCACCGCCGACCAAGGAAGCCGAAGAAGCTGTGTGGTGAGGTGCGCGCACCGGAGGCACAAAAAGGTTCCCTCGAGTTTTCCCGGAAATCGAATAGACCACAGCAGACTCGATAGCTGCTTGCTCGGTTAATTCGGGCAAGATGCCCAGTATTCGTTTTGCCAGCATAGACTTGCCGGCACCGGGAGGACCCTTAAAGAGAATGTTATGGCCACCAGCAGCCGCAATTTCCAACGCTCTTTTTGGTATGGCCTGCCCGCAGACATCCGAAAGATCAAGCATGGTCGTTGAGGCGTTTTGTTTGATAGTTTGCCGAAAATGATCACTCTGTAGGCTTGGTATTTTTTCCAGTTCCTTTATATGACTACACACGTCCAACAGAGTCGCCGCTGGGTATATGACGGACTTATGCAATAGCTGCAAATCCATCAAATTCTCTGCCGGGCATATAAGAGATAATTTATCGAGGCTACTGGCCAAAGCAATGGGAAGTAAGCCCTTTACAGAGCGCAGCCTTCCCATAAGAGAGAGCTCTCCGCAAAAGCTTTGCTCTGTGGTATTTGGTGGCAGTTGTTCGGTGGCGATTAGTACGCCGAGGGCGATGGGTAAATCGAACCCTCCGCCTTGTTTAGGCAAGTCCGCTGGAGCTAGATTGACGGTAATGCGACGGCAGGGGAATTCAAAATTTGAATTGAGTATTGCCGAGCGCACACGTTCGCGACTTTCGCGAACCGCAGTTTCCGGCATGCCTACTATAGTGAAGGCGGGCAAGCCTGCGGATATATGTACTTCGATATCGACGGCTCGAGCCGCGACACCTTCTATGGTGTAGCTTCGTATATTTGCGGTTGGCATGGATTCCTTTCCATAAGTGCTGAGTGTTGTTTTGAGTCTAGCTGCTTTCTAATTCTTCTAGGCTGTTTTCGAGTTCGGTAACCCTTGTTTCTGTGCGGGAGAGCATTTGTTTTAGGGTATCAATTTCTTCTTGATATACCAGATCCATATCCTGAATGACTCGTCCAAGTGCGGCCTTAATAATGTTACGTATTTCTTCATTTGCGGATTCTGCTAGGTGGGGAAGGTCTTTCAGCAGATCGTCTAACTTGAATTCTTTTGTCATTGGTTTGTCGGCATAAAGTTGATGGCAGATTTACGCCGAAGTATAGCCTGATTTATGGGGGTTGGATGTTCCATCAGCGCTCATTTTTTGGCGCTTGTATACCGATCCTACCTACTAGCTCCAGAAAAGTGCACATATTTGGTGCGTGCACTTAGATGGTGCGATAAGCGATCGAAAAGCGCCCTATTAAAACTAATAAGACGTATGAATATTTCATATCTATATGAAATATAAGAAATATAGATAAATTGGCACGACATCTGCTTTGTTAGTAACCGAAGACGATATAAATAGTCTCATTTATTTAAAACTCAGGAGAAATTCATGAAAATGTTCAACAAAACTTTGATAGCGGCAGCGCTTTTAACTACTGGTGCTGCGGCTCAAGCCGAAGTTTCTGGCGGCGCAGCAATTGCTAGCAGCTACTTATGGCGTGGTTCTGATCTTAGCGCGGGCTCAGCAGTGGTATCTGGATCACTTGACTACTCTAGCGAGGTAGGCATTTATGCCGGAATCTGGGGTTCATCTGGTGATGACACCTACGGAACTGAGTATGACTTATATGTTGGTTATGCTGGAGAAGTTGGGGACATTGGCTACGACATCGGTTATGTAAGCTATAACTACCCTAGCTGTAATTCAACTGGCAACCTCGATCCTCTATTGGGAGTTGATCCTTCTTTGTGTGACTTCGAAGAAATCTACGCCGGCCTAAGCTATGCCGCATTTGGTATCACTGCATATAACAATCAAGACGCTGACTACAACGATACTTATATTGCTTTAGGCTACGATTTTTCTGATTTCAACATTACCTATGGTATGTGGTCAGATGATGGCGCTCATTTGGATGCGACCTATTCTATGGGTGACCTCGCTTTCACAATTTCACAAGGTTTTGATGATGCGGTCTATACCGAAGAAACTCAATTTGTTGTGAGCTACTCAATTCCATTAGATATGTAATACCCGCCGAGATTCGGAGGGTGAGGCATACCTAGTTGTTTGCCAAACCCTCCAACTCATCCCGCTAATACTGGAGAAACAATATGAAACTTATTACCGCGATTGTTAAGCCGTTCAAACTGGACGACGTGCGCGAAGCTCTGAGTTCTATTGGTGTACAAGGCATCACTGTTACTGAGGTGAAAGGTTTTGGACGCCAAAAAGGGCACACAGAGTTATATCGAGGTGCAGAGTATGTGGTTGATTTCCTGCCGAAAATTAAATTGGAAATTGCCATAGGCGATGAATTGGTTGATCAGACCATTGAAGCCGTCACTACATCTGCATCAACTGGAAAGATCGGCGATGGCAAAATATTTGTCACCAATCTTGAACAAGTCATACGCATTCGGACCGGTGAAACCGGCCCCGAAGCCATCTAACTGGAGATAATAATGGATGCTGCAATTGAACTCGCTTATGCACTAGATACCTTCTATTTCTTGGTATGTGGTGCCCTTGTTATGTGGATGGCTGCTGGTTTTGCCATGTTGGAAGCTGGCTTGGTTCGTTCCAAGAACACTACAGAAATTCTTACTAAAAACGTCGCTCTATATGCAATCTCATGTGTAATGTACATGGTTTGCGGTTACATGATTATGTATGGCGGAGACCTTTTCCTAAGCGGTATTACTGGTGACGGAGTTGCTGACGATTGGACATATGCGCCATCGGCTGATTTCTTCTTCCAAGTAGTATTTGTTGCCACAGCTATGTCTATTGTTTCGGGCGCGGTTGCTGAGCGCATGAAGCTTTGGGCTTTCTTGATTTTTGCGGTAGTCATGACTGGTTTCATCTACCCAATGGAAGGTTCTTGGACTTGGGGCGGCAACGCCGTATTTGGTCTATATACCCTAGGTGATCTCGGCTTTAGCGATTTTGCTGGCTCCGGTATTGTTCATATGGCAGGTGCTTCTGCAGCCCTAGCTGGTGTGATCTTCCTTGGCGCTCGCAAGGGCAAATACAACGCGGATGGTTCTGTAAACGCTATCCCAGGCGCAAACATGCCTTTAGCTACCTTGGGTATGTTTATCCTTTGGTTAGGTTGGTTTGGCTTTAACGGTGGTTCGGTTCTAGCGACTGCCAGTGTTGAAAGCGCAAATGCTGTAGCGGTTGTATTTATGAATACTAACGCTGCTGCCGCAGGTGGTCTTGTTGCTGCACTTATTACCGCTCGTATATTGTTCGGTAAAGCTGATCTGACTATGGCCCTTAACGGCGCACTAGCTGGTTTGGTAGCTATCACGGCTGAGCCTTCAACGCCCACCGCACTTATCGCCACTGTTTGGGGTGTATTAGGTGGTGTGCTTGTAGTCTTCAGTATTCTCGCTTTGGATAAATTGAAGCTTGATGATCCTGTTGGTGCTATCTCGGTTCACGGTGTTGTAGGCTTTCTTGGCCTGATGCTTGTGCCTATCACTAACGATGCATCTACTTTCTCTGGACAACTTATTGGTGCGGTAACTATCTTTGTTTGGGTCTTTGGCGCTTCAAGTGTTGTTTGGTTAGCTCTGAAAGCCACTATGGGCATTCGAGTTACTGAGGAAGAAGAGTACGAAGGTGTTGATATCAGTGAATGTGGTATCGAAGCTTACCCAGAGTTTTCATCTGGAACTTAGGCCTAGAATCATTGTTTTAAAAAAGGGAAGTGCTTTGCACTTCCCTTTTTTTTGTTTATGAAGAAGAATAGCGCCCTAGAGAAATATTCCTTAGGGGACAAAATGAAACTTATTACCGCTGTTATCAAACCTTTCAAGCTGGACGACGTACGTGAATCACTCTCGGAAATTGGAGTTCAGGGTGTAACCGTTACCGAGGTGAAGGGTTTTGGACGCCAAAAAGGACATACTGAGCTATATCGAGGAGCGGAATACATCATTGATTTTCTGCCTAAGGTAAAACTGGAAATTGCATGTGAAGATGATGTGACGGACAGCATTATTGAAGCAATTACTAAAACGGCTAGTACGGGAAAGATCGGTGACGGAAAAATATTTGTTACTTCACTTGAGCAAGTGGTTCGTATTCGAACTGGTGAAACGGGTGCAGACGCTCTTTAGATAGTTCGAGCCAAGACAAAAGCGCCGTGGTTTTCCCCGGCGCTTTTTTTGTGTCTGCGTACTATAGGGCTAGAACTAGTGCTGGATCTGGATTTGTTGTTTCCAAAGATCTAGCATGCGAGTTTCGATCGAAAGAACGCGCATATTACTATTCTCCGAAGGGATAGCGTCGACGGATTTCGGTAGGCAAGTTTTCAGCTCATTGCAAAGACAGAATTCTCCATCCTTAAGGAGTATGAGTCGGCCCTGCAAGCGCAGTAGTTCTTCGTTTGTGGCTAAAGCTAAGGCGTTACAGGGGTTTTCCCCCATAAAATCTACAGGGGCAATAAGGCTAGATGGGTTGGCGAGGTTGTTGCCTTCCTGGCGGGTCAGGTTCCACCCAAACATTATGCAATGGCGCAGGGCCACAGAAGTATTGGTAGCAGAAGCGGTGAATACCAGAGTCCCCGATTGCACCCCTATACAGCTAATACCGTAAGTTCCTGCCATTTGTTCGGTTATTCGCCACACGCGAGTCATATAGTTATCAATATCGTCAGCTCGCAATAACTGATCTTTAATATCGCTTAAGCGAATCATTAACACCATACGTTGGTGACCCTGGGGGTCGGTATTGATTGGCAGAGAGATGTCTGATTCGGTATTTTCAGTGGCTGAGTTAGGCCTATCTTCTGTTTTCTCGAGGCTATTTTCAGCGTAGGTTTTAGTGGGAGTGTTGGAGAGGCTATTTAAAAGGAGTCCCGCAGTTGCCGCAGCTAATGCGCAAGCAAAACTAATCAGCATATTGGGCCAGAAGCTTTGAGTAGCGATTGCTTGATAGTCTTGAATGACAACGGTTGCAGCAAGCGCGTCGTCCAGTACGATGGCCGCGGAGAACTCTCGAAGTTCGCTAACTGCCGGTCGAGCGAGGTTCAGGTTTCTAGCAGAGGCTAACAAGATGGAGTCAGCTCCATGGACATCGATACGTTCGAGGCTTGATCCGGAAATTAGCTGTTCTAACTCCGGCTTCAATCGCTCAACATTTCCGGTGATGAGATAGGGCTCGGCGGCATTCAGCACCATCGGCAGTAGTTTCGAGTCTTGGGTCTGATTCAGATCATGTTGATTTAGCAAATTCAGGCATACAAAGCAGACGGCAAATACCAAGGCTGATGACAGCAGTACTTGGAGGTTTTTCTCATCTTGTATAAACAGCTTCAATCTAAGCCTCGGCTTCATCTATCTGAAAAAATGACTAGTTTTAACCTGATTTGCCCGGTACAGGCCTCGGTCGATATATAATTGCAAACTGCTTTAATTGGAATTACGCATCGTGATCCGAATATATCTGCTTTCTGTAACCGGAGTTAACCGCAACGGAATAAGCTCTGCACTGGCCAATATCCTGTCGCGGCATTGTGCCAGAGTATTGGACATCGGTCAGTCAGTGATACATGACTCTCTGTCTTTGGGCGTTCTTATCGGCTTGGATGACAGCTCGAATGTTAAGGCAGATATACAAATCATTGAGGAGGATTGCAGACAAGAGTTCAAAGAACGTAGTTTAGACGTTCGCTCTCAAAGTATTCCTATTGACGACTACCAAAAGTGGGTCGGGCAACACGGCCAGAAAAAACATGTATTAACGCTCTTAGCCAGAGAAATTCGAGCAGAGGTACTGGCTCAAGTCACCTCAATGCTGGCAAGTCAGAAGCTGGATATTTATCACATTACTCGTTTGACTGGTCGGATACCCCTAGAGAATTTAGACAAGGGCGCGCAGGCTTGTGTAGAAATACTTGTGCGTGGCGGCATCGGGGACGAATCAGAATCAGAGTTCCAACAAAAATTGATGGAGCTGGCTACCCATCTGGATGTGGATTTGGCCTATCAACGGGATGACCTCTATCGCCGAAACCGGCGTCTAGTGGTTTTTGATATGGATTCGACACTAATTAAGCAAGAGGTTATAGACGAGTTGGCCGTTGAGGCCGGCGTTGGAGAAGAAGTTAGTCAAGTAACCGAGCAGGCTATGCGAGGAGAAATCGATTTTGACGAAAGCTTACGGAAACGTGTTTCCTTGCTTGCCGGGTTACCTGAGTCCGCCTTGCAAAAAGTTTCGAATAGGCTAGAACTCAATGAGGGCGCAGAGCGACTTATGCAGCGCTTGAATCAGCTCGGTATGAAAACTGCCATTCTCTCCGGTGGCTTTACTTACTTTGGAGAGGAGTTGAAGAAGCGTCTAAATATGGATTATCTACACGCCAATACTCTGGAAATTATCGAGGGTAAGCTAACCGGTAGAGTGCTCGGAGAAATTGTAAATGGCGAATGTAAGGCTCGTTTGTTGGGCGAAATCGCCGCCAAAGAATCATTGGTACTAGATCAGGTTATTGCGGTGGGAGACGGCGCCAATGATCTTCCGATGCTTGGAAAGGCCGGATTGGGAATTGCCTTTCATGCCAAGCCGTTAGTCCGAGAGACTGCGTCGCATTCACTGTCTAGGTTAGGCTTAGATGCGATTCTTTACTTGATGGGGTATAGCGATGCGGATAGCCCAAAAGCGCGTTAGATCGTCGATCTAGGCTGGATACGGTTTCTTAGAAGCCGAAGTCCATCTTATCTGTCGGCTGGCGCACATAATAACCTTGAATATAGGCAACGTTGGACTTCCAAAGGCTTGGCAGTATTTGCGTGCTTTCCACCATGGGTACGATGCTTAAACGCTTTCTTTCTCTTATTTGATAATGTAGCGTTTGCCGTTCGCATCCCGCTGCCAGGTTAAATCATCAACCTCGTAGCCACGTTCTTCTGAATAGTTAGATGTGAGGTGCAGATTACTTCCGCCAAAGCCTAAAAGAGTCCTGCCGTTAATGTTTTGTTGGATTTCATCATTGCGGTCATTTCCTGTCGCAGCAATGTTCAGTGTTTGCAATAGAGATATTCCTCCACTCGACGGAGGCAGAAATTTTGACACTTGCTGCAGTTGCAGTGATAGGTATTTCGGAGCCACAAAAAATGTGGCGTGGTAATTAGCAGGGTCAAATATTAGATCGATGGAATCGGTTGCTATGCTGCCGCAATTTGACTGGAACTCAACAACGCACTTGAATTGCTGGTTGTTCATCATTGGGCGACTAATTTCCCGCAATAATTCTTCTGTGTTGGTTAACCCTGGGATAGATTTGAGAAGCGCTGACGGGTCGTTAAAGGTAATAGTGCTTTGATCAAATGTGGCCAATCTCGAGTAGACATAGCGTCCATCGAAATCTACATCTACAAAGGTAGTCTGTTCTTGTAAAAAGGCTTCAAAGCCAGCGGGTACGTTTGAGCTCTGCGCGAAAAGCAGATTGCAGGGCGCTAGCAGTGCAAAGCAAAAAAATGCTCGAGTAAGCTGGAGTCCCACCTGCATTAAGAGGTATTAATCAATAACGATTGTGCGCACGCCAAAGTTATTTGTGGCGCGATAAGTTACCTGTCCATCAAAGGGAAGCTCGACCGACCAAGTATTGCCCGCGTAAAGCCGGGTTGCCATCAGGTCTTCGCAGCTGCTTAGAAGCTGGCCAAAAATAGTCAAAAACCGGACAAACTCCGCACTTATTGGTTCAGAGGGGTGTTTTCGCAATATCACCCGGCGTTTCCCGTACTAGCTTAGGCAACATATACCCGGAAAGAGAGCCTCTCATTTCCTCGTAGAGGTTCAGCGCAACATCCTTATCTACATCGAAATGAGCACTACCTTTTACTGGGTCTAGCATGTGTAAATAATAGGGCTGTATACCAAGATCAAAACAACTTTGGTGCAGGTCTTGCTGATCTTTTAAAGAATCGTTCACACCCTTAAGAAGCACCGCTTGGTTAAGAAGAATCAGCCCAGCGGATTTAAGTCTAGATATCGCCTCAGCAACATGCTTGTCTATCTCCTGAGCGTGGTTGATATGAAGTACGACAACCGTATTCGAGAATAAGCTTAACCAGTCAATGCAGTCATCTGTGATTCGCTGGGGAATGACCAGAGGAAAGCGTGTGTGGACTCTTAGGCGCTTTAGCGAAGGTATATTTTTAAGTTGTTCCGTTAGTTTTTTAAGAACCCGGTCTGGAGCGTTTAACGGATCTCCGCCACTGAAGATAATTTCATTTATTTCGGGGTTTTCCTGAATGTAGCGCAAAACCGGAAGCCATCCATCTGACCCAGGATTGTTTGCTTCGTAGTCAAAATGACGCCGAAAACAATAGCGACAGTGAATCGCGCATGCGCCGCTTACGGTGAGTAAAGCACGGTTTTTATATTTGTGGATCAGGCCGGGCAGGGGATTAGATTCATGTTCTTCCAAGGGGTCTGAAACAAAGCCCGGCACTTGCAAAAGTTCATCTTTAACGTTGAGTACCTGACGCAACAACGGATCACTGGCATTGCCAATTTCCATTCGGGCGACAAAGCTTCGGGGAACTTTCAGTTGGAACTGAGTTGCAGCTTCCGGACTAAGATCTAATTGTTGTGGATCTAATTGTAAAAGCGCACAGAGCTCATTGGCGTCAGTAACCAGGTTTTTTAGTGCGGACTGCCAGGATTCTTCCTGCCAGCTGAGGTCAGTCTGAGGTATCATGCGCGCTTTTTATCCGGCGAGAAATAAACAAATGGCAACCTATTCTACCAATGAATTTCGATCAGGCTTAAAAGTTATATTGGATGGCGACCCTTGTTCTATCGTTGAAAATGAATTTGTGAAACCTGGCAAGGGTCAGGCGTTTAGTCGAGTGAGGTTAAAAAACCTGAAAACCGGACGCAGCTGGGAGCGTACATTTAGATCTGGCGAGAATATTGAAGCCGCTGATGTTATGGATGTTGAGATGCAATATCTCTATACCGATGGAGAGTTTTGGACTTTTATGGATCCGGATACCTTTGAACAGCAGCAAGCCGACGCAAGCGCTGTGGCCGATGCGGTGCGCTGGCTCAAGGGCTTGGATGTTTGTATTGTTACGCTTTGGAATGGATCTCCGCTTTCAGTTTTGCCGCCAAACCATGTGGAAATAGATATTGTTGAGACCGATCCAGGTCTACGCGGTGATACTGCCCAAGGAGGCAGCAAACCAGCTAAACTTAGTACCGGTGCAGTAGTGAAAGTGCCTCTTTTTTTGGAAATTGGCGATGTTATTAAAGTCGATACTCGAACCGGTGAATATCTGAGTCGTGTTAAGGAAAGCTAGTAGATGAGCAATCTGTCTCCTTTGGAGGTTAGCTCCGCCAGGATGGATCTATATCAAGCCGTTAGAGACTATTTTAGTCAGTCTGGCGCAATAGAAGTAGAGGTGCCATTACTGGCGGCAAAGACCACTACCGACCCTCATATAAATTCATTTTTAGTTGATGGCACTTCAGGTCTACGTTACCTGCAAAGTTCTCCGGAGTTCTTCTTAAAACGCCTTTTGTCAGATAACCCCCAGTCGATATTTACCATTACTAAGGCTTTTCGTGATGAAGAGTTTGGCGGTAATCATAATCCTGAATTTTCGATGCTGGAATGGTATCGCCTAGATTTCAAATTAGCCGATATTATTGAAGATACGCTTACATTAGTGCGCCAATACTTAGGGGACCTGCCCCTAGTTCGAGAAACCTATTTCTCGATTTTTCAGCGGTATTTGCAACTAGATCCGCACCAGGCGAGTCTTCAAGATCTTCAGGAATTGGTGGTGCAACATACTAATTATGGGCACGACTGTGTTTCGGTCGAGGAGGCACTGCAGCTTTTACTGACAGAATGTATAGAGCCGCAGTTCCAACCCGGTATTACGGTGCTGTCTGAGTTTCCGGTTAGTCAGGCCGCTTTATCAGAAGTTGAGCCGGATGCAAATGGGCGGTTTGTTGCTAAGCGATTTGAGATATATCTTGGGAAAGTCGAACTGGCTAACGGCTATCAGGAGCTCACAGATTCGCTGGAGCAAAGGAGTCGGTTTGAGCGGGACAATCTAATTCGCCAAAAATTGGGACGCGCGACCCAGGCCCTAGATGAAGCTTTGCTTGAGGCGATGGATCCTAGTTTACCTCCATGCTCTGGAGTTTCCATCGGTTTAGATCGCCTGCTAATGGCAAAGCTTGACCTGGAACATATTGATTCAGTGCTTTTGTTTCCATGGAATAAAGCGTAACTTTTTTTGGTTCAGTGCTAACGGGAAGTCAGCTCCGGTGTTCGAGCCACCGCGGTTAATACTATGCTTTTCGCTCCTCCGTCCCTAAGTGCTTCAGCTGCCTGGGTTACTGTAGAACCTGTCGTAACTATGTCGTCCACCAAGAGAATTCGTTTTCCTTGGATGCAGTCAATGTTCTTCAAACAGAAACTATTTTTTTGATTTCGAATACGGGCTGATCGAGACAATTTCCTTTGCGATGTGACGCTTCTGCTGCGCAAAAGAATTTTGTGATTTACGGGAATCTCCATTAATTCTGACAGCATGTCCGCCAAAAGCTCGGTTTGGTTATATCCGCGAATTATGCGTCGGCTGCGATGAATCGGAATAGGCAGGATTATGTCGGGGCGGCGGTTTCTGCCTTCTTTTAGTGAGTCATATAGGAGTTGAGACAAAACCGGCAGTGTCTCGAAATCACGTCTGTCTTTAAGTTCTCTAAGCCAGACATCGACCGGTGAGCGATATGAGCAAGGGATAAAACTCTGTTCTACATGCCGCTTTGAATTGAGGCACTGCCCACAGGCAGAAACCGGAAGTAAGGTTGGAATTCCGCAGCGCTTGCAACCGCTTTGAATGCGAGGAATTTCTGCGTAACAGGGGGAGCAGATATTTCTTATGGGAGAGACTTGCATGCATCTGCACCGCAAGCATTGAGTAGGTAAAAATTTAAATATATTCTCGATCTGGTGCATGATTTCTTCCATGAAATCCGAATAAGCCTCACAATCTTATCTGACCTCTTAATCTAATACCTATATGAAAAAGAAGCGCCAACTTTCTGAAGAAGATCAGGACCGGGTAAATCAGTACCTTAGTTCCGGTTTTAACCGGACCGAGAAAAAGCCTTACCACCCTTGGATATTATTGTTCATTCTATTTATCGTGGTATCAGGCATGGGCTATTTTGCAATCTGGTTCACCAAATATATGGGCATCGAATAGCTTGAGCGGGTTGATGGGGGGGCCTGATATACGAGACGGCCTTGGTGCGAGGAAAGGTTTTTTTGTTTGCCTGACGTTGCTCACTCTATATCGAGTGCTAAGTTTGTTGCAGCCACACTTGGTGCTCTTCTACGACGAGGCCTATTACTACCATTGGGCCCTCAACCCAGATTGGGGGTACTACTCAAAACCGCCAGTTGTCGCATGGGTAATAGCTTTTTTTACCTTTCTATTTGGTGATTCGGCATTTGCCGTAAAGCTTGGGGCGCCACTTCTTTACGCTGGAACAGCAGTTCTGGTATACGAAATTTCCGAAAAAACCTTTGGTCCTCGGGCAGCCTGTTTTTCGGGATGGGTTTTTCTAACTTCCATCCTAGTTGGCTACAACAGTCTTTTTATTACTACAGACGCTCCATTGCTGTTTTTCTGGGCAGCTACCCTATGGGCCGTTGTAATGTCTCAGCAAAATCCAGTAAGCACGCGTTATTGGTGGTTAGTTGGGCTCTTCTGTGGGCTGGGCATGTTAAGTAAATACACCATGGCAGCGCTTCCCGGCAGTATATTTCTGTATCTATTGATAAGTGATGCAGGGAGGCGTCAGTTAAAAACACCCGGCCCCTGGATTGCTGCAATATTGGCTGGACTGATTTTTTCAACAAACGTTATCTGGAATTTTCAGAACGAATTTGTGGCTTTTAGGCACACCTCGGAAATATCAGGGGTAACCTCGAACTGGTTTAACCCCGGTAAATTACTTGAGTTTTTGGCGGCACAGTTTGTAGTATTCGGCCCGATTTGGACTTGGCTCCTAATCCAAGCGTTTCGGCGGGAGCGTAAAACTATTCTGGCGTCGCCGGGTCTTATTCTTTGGTTTGCCCTTATCCCACTATTGTTGGTGATTAGTCTGCAGGCACTTTTATCCCACGCTTTTGTTAATTGGGCTGGCCCGATATATATCGCCGGTTCGGTATTGGTAGGGAATAGCCTGGCAGGCCGAAACGATCGATTATGGATTTGGGCTGGCGCAGCAAATTTGCTAGTGCTTAGTATTTTTTACCACTGGCCGATACTTGCAGATACCGCTGGCCTAGAACGTGATAAATCCAATGATCCCTATTTCAGAGTACTGGGTTGGGATCAAGTTGCTGCGCAAGTGGAACCGATTTTGCAGAAGGATCCAAACCTAATTCTGACTAGTGATTCACGAAAGTTATTGGCAGTTATAGGCTTCTACGCAATGCCGGGAGAATTTAGATTGGCCCGATGGGGCGCAGACGAAGAAGATATTCGCGACTACTATGATCTTCGGGTGAATCTTAGGGATTTTAAGTCGACCCCGGATCAGGAATTTCTTTGGGTTGGTGAAACACAACCTGAGCCACAGGTATTGTCGGCCTTTGAATCAGCCATTTTTGTCGACCAATTTGAAATGCCCGTTTACCATAATCTTTCTCAGCACCTATATCTTTATAAGATGCAGGGTTTTATCGACTATCCTTGATTCGTCTTGGTACCTGTCAATGGCGCTAGTCGCCTCGGTCACTCTGCGCTAGGATGTGTCTATCTGAATTTGGAATACCTTAAATGAGAACATTCTTTTCTCCAGTTGGCCGGTTTATGTTGTTGACCGGAGCGTTTGTGGTAATTGTCGCTGGAATGCGCGAGGCCAGCACGCTGTTGGTGCCTTTTCTGATGGCTATATTTGTGGCGGTTCTCTGTTCTCCGCCATTGGCTTATCTACAAAGTCGCAAGGTGCCAAATGGATTGGCGATTCTGATCATTATTTTGGTGATCATTTCTGTGGGTGGAATTCTTGGAACTATATTCACAAAGTCTCTGACCGCATTTGCAGGAGACATACCGATATATACCAGTCGCTTGGAAGGGCTAGCGGGAGAAGTTTTGGTCTGGTTGCAGGCGCGTGGATTGGCGGTAGACGAGACACAGTGGCAAGAATGGTTTCAAATCCAATCTATTTTCCCCTATGCGCGCTCGCTCTTGGGCCAGTTTGGAAGCTTAGCGACAAATGCATTTCTAATTATCCTTACGGTGGTATTTATTCTCGCTGAAGAAGCTAGCTTGGAGCAAAAACTTAAGCTTACGGTGAAAGACAGTGATAAAAATATATTGGATATATTCCGTATCTCCCAGAGCATTAATCAATACATGGCAATCAAGGCTGCCATTAGCTTGTTAACAGGCGTGCTGGCCTTTTTGCTCTGCCTGGTTGTTGGAGTTGAATATCCGGTTCTATGGGGCACCTTGGCCTTTTTACTCAATTTTATCCCTACTTTAGGTTCGTTATTGGCCGCAGTGCCACCAGTGTTGCTTGCTCTTGTGCAGCTTGGTTCGCTCTCAGCCGCGGTTGTTACTGCGGGTTATTTGGCTATTAATTTGGTGATTGGCCAATTTATGGAACCACGGATTATGGGACGGGGTTTGGGGCTATCGCCGCTTGTGGTTTTGATTTCATTGGTCTTTTGGGGCTGGGTGCTTGGGCCTGTGGGAATGCTTTTGTCAGTGCCGCTTACCATGATGTTAAAAATAGCCTTAGAGGCATACCCGGATACCCTCTGGGTAGGGGCGGTTCTTGGAAATCTGGCCAGTTTGTCTAACTACGATAAAGAGTCAAATGATGACAGCCTAAATGTGCCAATAATTGAGTCTGGCTCTGAGTTACCAGCGGACAAATCAGCTGATACTGAATAAATGTTCAGTAATTAAAATATGAACATAGAAAGCATGGAGATATAGGTGAAGCTACTCGTAAAGATCGTTGGTGCATTAATGCTGGTTGTAGTCGTAGTGGTGGCTATCGGCCTTTTTAACATTGACCGTATCGTTGAAGAATCTGTCGCGCGATTTGGGCCAGAAATCACGGGAACTCCGGTGAGCCTGGAGAAATCTTCGATAACGCCATGGACTGGTAAGGGTTCTCTAGCAGGTTTAACCATAGGAAATCCAGAGCCTTTTGGCACTGAAAACGCCTTTTCTTTGGGCGAAATCGCTGTAGATATTGATCTTTCAACGGTAGGTGACAAAGTTATCGTGATCAACCGCATCGCCATTATAGCGCCAGAGATTTTATATTTGCATGACGGGTCCACAGATAATCTGCGAGCATTGATGGCAAATATCACGGAGCGTTTGGGCGTTACTGAGCAGCCGGAAGTGGCTGAGACAGAGTCCGAGGTTAAAATTATTATCGACGAGTTCATCTTTTCTGATGGGCGAATTTCAGCAAGTCATGCGCTTTTAGGCGATCGTCGTATGGCAATAAATTTGCCAGAGCTTGAGTTAACCGGCATCGGCCGCGAGAAAGGTGGCGCTACCCTGCAAGAAGCAGGAGAGCAGATATTCGCCTACTTAGACTCAGCTATACGCGGCCAGGTAACTGATTCGGCCCTGTATGTTGATGCTCTTGCTGGGGTTCAAGATCTGGTAACCGCTGAGCTAGAAAATGTGCAGGAACAAGCGCGCGAACAAATAGATAATATTCGATCGCAGGGTGAAGATGTAGAACAACAGGTAAGGGGATTGTTGGATGCTTTCGACCGCTGAATCAGTGGATAATTTTGAGCAGAGATTGAGCTCTGCTGTTGAAGAAATAGGGCGTGTACTTTACGGCAAAGATGAGTCTATAAAGCTAGCCTTGTGTTGCTTGCTGGCGCGGGGACATCTACTTATTGATAGACTTGCCCGGGTTGGGCTAAACGACTCTTGCGAGTGCTGTTGGGCGCGTTACCGGGCTTGATTATCGGCGGGTTCAGTTTACCAGCGATATGTTGCCGGCGGACCTAACCGGGTTTTCCATGCTGGACCGAGACAGTGGTAGTTTTGAGTTTCAGAAAGGGCCGGTTTTCTGCCAGCTATTGCTAGCGGATGAAATTAACCGTTCTAGCCCCAAGACTCAGAGTGCACTTTTGGAATCCATGGAGGAGCGTCAGGTTTCGGTCGACGGCATCTCCCACCCGTTACCAAACCCATTTTTTGTAATTGCGACACAGAATCCCTTTAGTTTGGCGGTTACGTTCCCTTTACCCGAGTCGCAACTCGATAGATTTTTAATGCGAATATCCATTTGCTACCCGGATAGTGCGGACGAGCGCCAGATTCTTGCGGGAGTGGATCCTCGATCTCAGATGGGCCAGCTGAAGGTAGTGCTGGATGCGACCGAATTAAAGCGGTTACAAGACATTGCTGCTCAAGTAAGAACATCTGATGTGGTATTGGATTATGTGCAGAGATTAATAGCCGCAACTCGTTCGGGAGGGGATTTTGTACATGGCATATCTCCTCGCGGGGGTATGGCTCTAATTCAGTGCGCCCGTGCCTGGGCAGTTGTCTCCGGTCGTGACTATGTAACCCCGGATGACGTGCAGGCAGTGGTTGCTCCAGTTTTTGGACATCGACTAACCAACCGAGCATCCGGATCCCAAGCCAGTCTAGAGATGGTTCAAGAATGGATTCAACAGGTCGATGTTCTCGGTAGTTAATCTCTTTTTCTTATGAACAGTTGGATTAAGTCTGTGCTCAGAATCCGCAACCATGTAATTGGTTGGCAAGACCGCCGTCAGCCGGCGGCAAACTCCGAATTATTTACACAAAGGAACCTCTATATATTCCCCGCAAGGGAAGGTCTTAGATTTCTAGTGGTTGTGTTTCTAATTTGGATGCTTGGCACTATTTACGAAAACAATCTGGTATTGCTGTTGGCCTTTTTTCTGGTCGCGGTTTTTGTGAGCACCATTTTCTCTACCCATGCGAACCTAGAAGGTTTATCCATAAGAGTCGGTGACTCGGATCCAGTGTTTGCGGGGGATGAATTACAAGTTCCTCTATTGTTGGAAAACAAGTCTCGCCGCTGGCGCCGCAGAATTTTTGTACGCTACGAAGGTGCAGAGCATGTAGTCGACGTGCCGCCCTCGGCTGAGGCAACCACTCACCTTCGGATTTCTACAAATGAACGAGGATGGCTGAAGTTGGGACGGTTGCGGGTATACACCAGGTACCCTCTCGGCGTTTTACATGCCTGGAGCTGGCCGCTTCTAAAATCGAACTGTTTGGTATACCCGCGGCAGATCGAACGCGATGTTACGTCATCAGATGGCTCCGATAGTTCCGGACTGGCTCCAGCGGGGCGAGGTATAGATGATTTTGCTGGTTTAGAGGAATGGCAGCCAGGAGTGCCAGCTCAGCGAATTGCTTGGAAGCAATACTCTGCTGGCAGAGGAATGCTTGAAAAAACCTTTGAAGCACAGGCGGGTAACCCTACCTGGATAGATTGGGATGCCTACGATGGTATTTCGACGGAAGATCGTTTAAGTGCCATGTGCGCGAAAGCGGTTCAGATGGAATCTATTGGGCAGTCTTACGGGTTGAAACTAAGTAATTTCCGGTTGGCACCCTCTCAGGGCGAACGTCATTTGCGCCAACTCTTAACCGCTTTAGCAATTTACCCTGAAGTGCCGGAAGTATAGAGGTGTATCTTGTCTGAGCTACAAATCTCTCGCGTACAACGTATTTGGTTAATGTCAGCGCTGCTTTTTGCTTGTGCTCCGATCTGGTATTTCTTGCCGATTTGGGCGCCGATTTGGGCGCCGATTGGGGGATTGGTCGCAGTAGGGTGGCGCGCTTATTTGATGCATAAAGGGCGAGGTCAGCCATCGCCACGGGTGATGGTGGTTCTGGCTCTTTTGCTAGCCCTTGGGTTTATAGCTCAGTACGGATTTACTCCTGGTGTAGAGCCGATGAGTTCAATACTAACTGTCGCAAGCTGCTTATACTTTCTGGAGATGTCTCGTCAGAGGCAGAGTCATTTACTCATCTATTTATGTTTATTTATGGGAGCCCTGCAGCCTATATTTGCACAGAACATGGGTAGTTTTTTGCTGTCGATTACTGGCTTCACTGTGATTCTTACCGCCCAGAGTATGTTGCTGCGGGATACAGATCAGCAGTTTTCGCTTTTTAACTTTTCATTGGAGCCTTTGCGACAAATACTTCGGTTGATAGCCGTATCCATACCTCTGACCATAATAATATTTGTTTTGGCTCCGAGATTGCCGGCCTTTAGCGTACTGCCGGTGCAAATTGACCAAGCAACAGCGGGCATAAGTGATTTTATGGATCCGGGCTCTATAAGCAGCTTGAGTAATTCTAATGAAGTGGCTTTCCGTGTTGAGTTTGAGGGGGAAGTGCCAGCGCCGCGAGATCTCTACTGGCGTGGTTTAATATTTAGTGAATTTGATGGACGTGCTTAGCAGCCGAAAAATGAGCGGCGTGGATTGAGCGAAGGTGCAGCTATCGTTTGGCCCGATCGCAGATCCGCTTACGACTTAAGCACTGAAATAGAAAGACGGGGTGATCCCATTGAGTATGATGTTTTTCTAGAGCCGACACATGAAGATTGGTTATTTGCGCTTCCGGCTGCTTCTAGTGACCGGCAAACGGTAGGCCAAACCCGGAGTTTGCTTTTGGTCAATAGGATTCCCATTGCCCAATCATTTAAGTACAGCGTAGAAAGCCATCTCGACTATAGCCATCAACCAGTGAGATTGATGCCATTTCAGGTCAGAGATAATCTGGAGTTTGCTCCGGGAGAAAACCCACGTACTGAAGCGCTTATAGCGAGTTGGGTAGATGAAACCGGTGCAGAATCTGTTGTGTCTCGTTTACTTGGGTTGTTTAACGGCCAGTTCAGCTACACTCTTGATCCGCCAACTTATTTGGACGAAGCAGTAGATCAATTTCTATTTGATGGCCAGCGTGGTTTCTGCGAACACTTTGCCAGTGCAACTGCGGCGGTGCTTCGAATGGCTGGTATCCCTGCGCGCATCGTCGCCGGCTATCAAGGAGGCGAGGTGCATCCCACTGAAGGCTATTTGATGGTTCATCAATACAATGCTAATGCTTGGGTTGAATATTGGCGAGATGGATTTGGCTGGACTCGCCTTGACCCTATTTCTGCAGTGGCGCCCGAGAGAATTGAGGTTGGTTTTGAAGCGTTCTTTAGAAACGATGAATTGCTCGACGAGAGTCTATTTTCGTTCGACCGGTTTCGGGATCTAGCCTTTACCAATTGGATTCGACTTCAGCTAGATAGCCTAAATTATCGCTGGCTATCTCTAGTACTTGGTTACGACACTGGATCGCAATTTGATTTGCTCGAAGACCTGTTAGGAGAGGTGACACCCCTTAAATTGGCACTCTCGCTAGTATCGGCTTTAGCTTTTTTTGTGAGTCTATATGTACTCACAAAAACTTTTTATCTAAATCGAAACCTCACACGAGAGCAACGTATTGTGCGGTTATATCTGAAAAGACTACGCAAGCTGGGCTTTTCACCAGAGCCCGGAATGACACTAGAAGATATATTGACCCAAGCTACTGAGGAACTGCCGGAGTATAAGGACGATCTGGCCGAGCTGACTGCGCGCTTGGACCAATTTCTATATCAACTTGTAAGAGCGGATTCCGAAGAGCTACGAAGGGATATACGCAAGCTCAGCTAGCGCCGACCTGTTTCAATGCGGCGGCATATTCCAGAAAAGCGCTATGCTGTTGCACCAAGTTAAACAAGCTATTGCCATCTGCATTCTTAGCGTTCACATCACCGCCTTCCGCCTGAAATATTTGCAGAAAGGTTACAAAGTTTTCTGCTTGCATACCGCGGTAGGCGCGCTCTAGTAAATGAAAGTCGTTGTTAACTCCCTCTGGTGCTTCGTAGGCCAAAAATTCTCGAATTCGATTTTCATCAAAGAATTCCCCAAGAACTTTTTGCTTGTCTTTTTTAAGGCTCATAATTTCTCTTTTAAAATTTTATTAACTTCGGCAGGGTTAGCTTGGCCCTGGGACAGTTTCATCACCTGTCCAACAAAGAAGCCGAACATTTTCTTGCGTTTATCTTCTGCAGCGGAGCGGAAGTTTTCTACCTGTTGCGTATTCTCGGCGATAACCTGATCGATCATGTTTTCGATAGCTCCGGAATCCGAAACTTGCTTTAGGCCCTTGACTTCAATGGTTTGATCTACTTCTCCACCCTCAGTCCAGAGTAGTTCAAATAGTTGCTTGGCTTGTTTTCCTGAGATGGTGCCATCAATCACCCTAGTGATCAGCTGTCCCAGTTTCGCCGCAGATAAAGGAGATTCAGATATTTTTAAGTCTTCTTTATTGAGTTGCGCTGATAGTTCGCCCATCACCCAGTTCGCCGCCAGTTTTGCGTCGCTGCACTCAGCAGCTACCAGTTCGTAATAATCGGCAAAAGGTCGCTCCTGAGTTAAAAGGCTTGCGTCATAGTTGGACAAGCCGTAGTCACCACCAAACCGTTTTCTCTTGGCATCTGGCAATTCTGGCAGGGAATCTCTTAGCGACTGAATATATGACTTTTCCAACTCAACTGGCAGTAAATCCGGGCAGGGGAAGTAGCGATAGTCATTGGCCACTTCTTTGCTCCGCATCGGCCGAGTTTCGTTTTTATTAGCGTCATAGAGTCGAGTTTCTTGCGCCACTGTCCCACCATCAGAAATGAGGTCTATTTGTCGTTCGACCTCAACGGCGATCGCCCGCTCTACAAAACGGAAAGAGTTAATGTTTTTTATCTCTGCTCGAATACCCAGTTCTTCCTGGCCCATGGGTCGAATGGAAACATTGGCATCACAGCGCATTGAGCCCTGTGACATTTCGCCGTCAGAAATATCCAAATAGGTGACTATGGAGTGAATCTTTTTCAAAAAAGCCACGGCCTCTTCTGATGAGCGCATATCTGGCTCTGAAACAATCTCAATCAGAGCGGTTCCGGCACGGTTTAAATCAATCCCGGACATACCTGCAAAGTCTTCATGCAGGGACTTGCCCGCGTCTTCTTCAAGGTGGGCGTGGTGCAAGCGGACGGCTTTTTCTGTGCCATCTTCAAGCTCCAACATAATGATCGCTTTACCAACAATAGGTTCATCCAATTGAGTGGTTTGATAGCCCTTGGGTAGGTCAGGGTAAAAATAGTTTTTGCGCTCGAAAACTGAGCGTCGGCTGATTTCCGCATCTATGGCCAAACCAAATTTCACCGCCATAGCAGTTACTTCAGCGTTGAGTACTGGCAGTGTTCCGGGAAGGGCCAGATCAATTGCACACGCATTGGTATTTGGTTCTTGGCCAAAATCTACTGCTGCGCCCGAGAATATTTTAGATCTGGTTTTCAGCTGTACGTGAACTTCCAGCCCTATAACGATTTCCCATTCCATTATTTGGCACTCCCGTAGACAGATGGAGATAAAGTATGCCAGTCAGTGCGCATCTGATATTGGTGAGCTGCGTTTAGCATGCGCGCCTCTTCAAATTGTCGTCCAACAAATTGCATGCCTATGGGCAAGCCACCAATTAGACCGCAGGGCATAGACATAGCCGGCAGACCTGCCATGTTTGCGGGAATGGTATATAAATCTTCTTGATACATCTCAATCGGATTAGCCGATTTCTCGCCGAATTTAAAGGCGGTAGAGAGGGCTGTGGGACTAGCGATTAGGTCAGCCTTGTCGAAAGCGGTAATGTAATCTTGTTGTATCAAGCGGCGTACTTTTTGCGCTTGACGATAATAAGCGTCATAAAAGCCGGCAGACAATACGTAGGTTCCGACCAAGATGCGTCGTTTTACTTCGTCGCCAAAGGCTTCACTGCGGCTTCGAGTATAGAGATCGGTTAAATCACGGGGATCATCACAGCGGTATCCGTAACGAACGCCATCATACCTTGAAAGATTGGTTGAGCACTCTGCGGGAGCCACGACGTAATAGGTTGGTATTGCCAGTTCTGCATGGGGTAAATCTACCTCCACCAAAGTGGCTCCGGCGTTCTTCAGCTCTTCAAGTGCATTGTCAATAAGGGTGCCGACCTCGGCATTGATATCACCATTAAAGTACTGTTTGGGCAGTCCTATGCGCAGACCCCTAATAGAGTCCGCCAAGGAGGCGCTGTAGTTGGGGACTTCTTTATCGATGCAGGTGGAATCCATGGCATCGAAACCCGCCATGGATTCAAGTAACAACGCGCAGTCTTCTGCGGTTCGAGCGATTGGGCCCGCCTGGTCCAAGCTGGACGCAAAAGCGATCATGCCGTAGCGAGATACCCTGCCATACGTAGGTTTAAGCCCTGTAACACCGCATAGAGAAGCCGGTTGGCGAATCGAGCCACCGGTATCTGTTGCGGTCGCGCCTGGCACCAATCTAGCTGCAACTGCAGCTGCAGAACCGCCTGATGATCCGCCGGGAACGCGTTCAGTATCCCAAGGATTTTTGACCGGGCCATAAAAACTAGTTTCGTTTGAGGAGCCCATGGCGAATTCGTCCATGTTGGTTTTACCCAAGCAGACTGCGCCGGATTCAGCCAGATGTCTTACCAGTGTGGCGTCATAAGGCGCAATAAAGTTGTCGAGCATCTTCGAACCGGCACTGGTTCGCACGCCCTTGGTGCAAAATATGTCTTTATGGGCAACTGGCACACCACAAAGGCCTCTGGCATTGCCTTGGCTGCGGAGGGCATCAGCGGCCTCTGCGGCGGCTAGAGCTTGATCTTCTGTCAGGCTAATAAAGCTGTTTAATGCGGGATCCAGATTTTTAATGCGTGTTAACAGCGCGCTGGTGATTTCTCGGCTGGAATACTCGCCACTGGCGAGATCATCAAGAATCTCGCGAATTGTTTTGTTGTGCATGGTTTTACTCAATAACTCGAGGTACGAGATAGAGCCCACGCTCTACCGCTGGGGCAATTTCTTGAAATTCTTCACGTTGATTAGGCTCTGTTACCTGATCAGCTCGCAGTCTTTGTGCGAGATCCATGGGGTGAGATAGAGGAGCAATTTCAGATGTATCGACCTGCTTTAACTGATCAATCATATGCAAAATATCTGAAACACTTCCTGTGGTTGATTCAACATTTTGTGAATCTATCGACAAGCGCGCCAATTCGGCGAGTTTTGCGACTGCGTCTGGTGTTAATGCCATTGAGTGGTCCAATTTTTCATTTAGTAAGGTTATTTTAGCTAGAAAAGGGTAAAAAGTGAGAAAGCGCGGTAACTTATCATATTTGTCGCTTGCTCAAAATCCCTGCCGTTGATACATTCGCTCGTTTATCCGGCCTATATATCGGATCAATCCGCATTCAGGATCACAGTTTATGATGAAAGCACTTAGAGGCATTGTCGCCAATGACCTCTCAATCGACCTAGGGACAGCCAATACACTCATTTATGTTCGTGATAAGGGCATTGTATTAAATGAACCTTCAGTAGTGGCAATACGCTCTATTCACGGCCAAAAGATTGTTGAGGCAGTGGGTATCGACGCAAAGCGCATGTTGGGACGAACTCCCGGTAATATTGTAGCCATTCGCCCGCTCAAAGATGGTGTTATTGCTGATTTTCAGGTCACTGAAAAAATGTTGCAATACTTTATCAAGAAAGTCCATTCAGCAAAATGGTTTACACCAAGCCCACGAGTGCTTGTTTGTGTTCCCTGTCAGGCGACAGAAGTCGAAAAACGAGCGATACGTGAATCGGTGCTAAGTGCTGGCGCGCGTGATGTGCATCTGATTGACGAGCCCATGGCTGCGGCCATCGGTGCTGGTCTTCCAGTTGAGGAAGCTAGCGGTTCCATGGTGGTCGATATCGGTGGTGGTACCACTGAGGTTGCCATTTTATCTCTTAGTGGCACGGTCTATTCAGATTCAGTTCGCATTGGCGGTGACCGCTTCGATGAAGCTATCGTAAATTTTGTGCGCCGTAAGTACGGCAGCGTAATTGGTGATGCTACTGCGGAGCGAATCAAACATGAAATAGGTACGGCCTTTGCCAGTAGTGAAGTGCGTGAGATTGATGTGCGGGGTCGTAACCTTGCAGAGGGTGTTCCAAAAAGTTTTACGCTTACGAATGATGAAATTCTTGAAGCGCTGCAAGAACCCTTGGCTACCATTGTGCAAGCGGTCAAACGCGCTCTCGAGCAATCTCCACCGGAGCTTGCTTCGGATATTGCCGAACGCGGTATCGTATTAACGGGAGGCGGTGCATTGCTCCGTGATCTAGATCGGTTATTAACCCACGAGACAGGACTGCCGGTGATAGTTGCCGATGATCCTCTTACCTGTGTGGCTCGAGGTGGTGGCAAGGCGATGGAAATGCTCGATAAACGACATTTGGACCTATTGTCTTATTAAGCTGTCTGAATACGGACCTGTTTAAAAAGATCTAATCGCAATGCCAACCGACCGACATATATTCCGCGAAGGACCTGCGCCTCTGCGAGGTGCAGTTCTATTCGGTTTTTTGGCTGTTTGCCTACTTGGCGTGAATTACTTTACTGATTGGTTGGACCCGGTGCGATCTAAGGCACTGGACTTGGTTGCGCCGCTCTATCATGTAACCAATATTCCAGCCCGTTTGCGCGAATGGAGCGACAACAGCTTCACAAGTCGCGATGATATTTTGTTAGAAAACCAAACCTTGCGAGATCAAAACCTGATACTTCAGGCTCGTGTTTCAACTATGACTACGGTGGTGGCAGAAAACACTAGGCTTAGGCAGCTACTCAATGTTGCAGAGCTGCTAGAAGCGCGAGTATTGATAGCTGAATTAATTGGCACTCCTCCGGATTCTGAAACCCATCGCCTTATATTAGACAAAGGCCAAGACCAAGAGCTCTATGTTGGGCAGCCGGTATTGGATGCACAGGGATTGGTGGGGCAGGTGGTATCGGTCGGTGATGAATATAGTGAAGTATTGTTGATTTCAGATCGTGACCATGCGGTTCCTGTGCAAAACTTGCGCAGTGGTGTTCGATCCATCGCCGAAGGGACCGGTGATTTCAATCGCATACGATTACGAGACATTCCAGTAACCATGGATATTGTTGTGGGTGACAATATAGTTACCTCTGGTTTGGGAGAGCGTTTTCCAAAGGGCTATCCCGTTGGCAAGGTTACTTCTGTGCGTGTTTTGGAAGGCTCGCCCTTTCTAGAAGTGGAAATTCGACCGGATTCCAACTTACAGACTACGGGCCATATGTTGCTGCTTTTCTCCGGTTGGGAATCTAGGGTTCTTAGTCAATGGCCCGCAGTGGAAGGTACTTCCAGTCGAATAGACGCGAGGCAGTAAAGCGTGGTTTTTTCAGAGCGAAAGCCCGTTCCTATGCCCATCTATTTGATATTGGTGCTAGTGGCCTGCGTTGTTTATGTAACGCCAATTCCCGGGGCACCAAATATTCGAATTGATGCCGTAGCACTGCTAGTGCTTTATATAAACTTTTACCGCCCTGTGGCATGGTCACTTACTTTAGGGTTTTGCACAGGGCTACTGCAGGATTTGGTAGCCTTTGCCCCACTTGGCCAGCATGCGCTTGGGCTGGTACTGATTTGTTTCTTTATACCTTGGATACGAGATAGTTTACGCATGCTGTCACCTGCTAAACAGCTACCACTTATTATCGGAATTCTGATGTTCCTAAAGTTTTTGTCCAGCTGGGTAACGGCACTTAATTTGGGGATTTTACCAAGCTTGGATGCGGTGTGGGCGGTGCTTTTGACCTCAATATTTTGGCCGGTAATCGTTACCCGATTGGAGTCCGTCCCCAAGATCCGGCGCACCCTGATTCAACCCTAGCCTAAACCCAGTTTAACCACAGTTTAAGAGTTTATTTTTTGATCATACTCGCCTCCGCATCGCCACGCCGTGCTGACATTCTGTTGCGACACGGGGTTGATTTTCTAGTCGAACCAGCTCAAATAGATGAGTCCGTATTGCCGAACGAAAGTCCGACGAATTACGTAGCGAGAGTTTCAAAAGCGAAGGCGGAGGATCGGCTAACAAGCTTGAAAACATCTAAGTGCAAACTGGTACTAGCAGCCGATACTTGCGTGAGTATCGGTTCAAGAATATTGGGTAAACCTGAAGGTTTTGATCATTTTGTATATATGTTTGAGCTACTTTCTGGAAAAACTCACCAAGTTTATTCTGGGGTGGCTGTGGCAACCGGCCCTGAGATGTCTTCGCGCGAGAGTCTGGTTGTCTCGACAGAGGTGAGTTTTCGAAGCATCGGAAGCAACGAAATTCAGAATTACTGGAACACTGGCGAACCTCAAGACAAAGCTGGTGGCTACGGTATTCAAGGATTAGCGGCAGAATTTGTCGAGCGTATTGAAGGTAGCTATTCAAATGTTGTCGGTCTGCCGGTTTGCGAAACTATGCAGCTGCTGGATCGTTGGAATGTTGGCGGTTGTTTAGGCCGCAATAGTGTCTAATCAGCTTTTCGTAAGTGTTACTAATGGCCTAACGCGAACCGCCCTTATCGAGGACGGTTTGCTGCAAGAGCTAAATCTAGAGAAAAAGAGTGACTCTCGGCTTGTCGGCAATATATATAAGGGTAAAGTCACAAGAGTAATGCAGGGCATGCAGGCTGCATTTGTCGATATCGGCATTGACCGGGCCGGCTTTTTGCACGAATCGGATATTCCATTAATCGGCACAAATGGATTGGAAGTCACTAATCCAGTTGCCGGCAATATTCTCAGAAAAGTGCATGAGGGCAAATCAGTTCTGGTTCAGGTGGTGAAGTCACCATTGAGTAATAAGGGTGCCCGATTAAGCATGCGCTTATCTGTATCGACTAGGTATTTAGTTTATATGCCGCAGACCGATCATCTCGGGATTTCGCAGCGGATCGATAGCGAAGAGGAGCGTCAACGCCTAAAAGGCCTCATTGGTGAACTCGCTAAGCAGCGGTCTATTCCTGGAGGATTTATTGCCAGAACAGCCGCTGAGGGCGCCAGCGAAAAAAAACTCCTAGAGGACATGGAATACCTAAAGGATCGATGGCAAGAAGTTGTGGAGCTTTCCCAAAATGCAAAACCGTCTTCCAATATCTATACAGATATTCCATTGGCTTTGCGTGCTGTCCGTGACGTGTCTGATAAAGGATTGGATGCAATTCGCGTCGATAATAAACAAGAATTTGAATCTATATGTGAATTTACACAAAGGTACTGCCCGGGACTTGCCCCTTTGGTTGGTTATTATCAGGATTCGAAACCTCTTTTTGATATTTTTAGTATAGAAGAAGAAATAGCTCGAGCGCTTCAGCCCAGAGTGCCACTAAAATCGGGAGGCTCCTTGGTTATAGAGCAAACCGAAGCAATGGTGACAATAGATATTAATACCGGATCTTTTGTCGGAAATCGAAATTTAGAAGAGACAATATTTCAGACTAACCTTGAAGCGGCCTCTGTAATTGCCCACCAACTTCGACTTCGCAATCTTGGTGGAATTATTGTTGTCGATTTTATTGATATGGAGCTTAGGGATCATCAGCGCCAGGTGATTCGAGCTTTAGAAGTTGCTCTGGATCATGATAAAGCAACAACTATAGTGTCAGAGTTCTCAACATTTGGTTTAATTGAAATGACTCGAAGACGTAATTCGGAGAGTCTAACAAGACTGCTTTGTGAACCATGTCCGGAATGTTTGGGCTCAGGGGTGGTCAAATCCGCTGAGACCATCTGTTTCGATATATATAGGGAAGCAATAAGGCGTTTACAAAAACAGCGACCCGAGAGCATCCTGATTTTGGTCTCTGAGCAGATTTCTGTGCAATTACAGGAAGATGACGCGGGGCTTATAGCTAATCTTGAGACCCAGCTCTCTTGCACTATTGAGATAAAAGTTGAGGGCCAATACCCTCAAGGTAAGTTTGATATTGTTCCGCTAGGAAATTTATGAGACGTCGACTTAAACAAACAGCAGATTTCTGCCGCTGGAGCTTATATCTAAGCATTGTCCTAGCGGCAGTTTTTCTTCTGTTAAGTCGACTATTGATAACCCAGCTCTATTTTTATCAGTCTCAGATTGAGTCTTACCTCAGTGATGTACTTCTTACCCCTGTCACTGCTGAAGCAGCACGGGGTGTTTGGGATACCATTTATCCCATTATCGAGCTTGAAGGTTTGCAGCTTGGTGACGATGCAGAAAACCCTGGCTTGAGGGCCGGGTTTGTCCGCGCAGTGCCAGATTATCTACAAAGTGTTTTGTTACAAACCGCAATCTGGGAAGAGCTTTTCATTCAGGATCTAAGTCTTGAACTCAATCAGTTACCAGACGATACCTGGGTTATAGCGGGTATTTCAACTGGGGCAAAAGGATCGCCAACAAAAGGTTCAGCCCAGCAGTTGGCGGATATGCTATTTCGCAGCCGCACCATTGATATTCAAAATCTTAGTGTGGATTTCAACTTTGATGATGGTAGGTTTTTTAATCTCAAATTCTCGGAAATGCGGGCAGACAACGAGGAAAGTTTCCACAGAATCGGTATTGAAGGGCAGGTTGACGGAGATGAGAACGGTATAGAGGCTACAGTCGAGCTAAGTGGCAATAGTTATCAGTTTGATCAGTTGCAGGGGCAGGCATATCTAGCCCTGACAGGTGCTGATATGAGCAACTTGTTCGCCACGTTATTCGCCGGTTATATAGAAACGAAGGATGACACGCCTATTCTTGCTGAGGGCGAGATTTGGTTTGATGTAAAACCCGGAGCAGAAATCGAAATGTCTGGACAGGCTGTTGTATCGGATCTGTACCTGATAGATGACGATGCTCCTCTCAGCTTGGATGCAGATCTTTGGGGTCAGCGTTTAACAAAAGGAGGTTGGCGCTTTGATTTGGTAGATTTCGGATTGAACTACGGAGACCAGTCTTTGGGACCGCTGCAGCTTTCTACACGCCGAGAGGAGACCGGCCTTAGGTTTCTAACAGAGGGTATTGCTCTTGAAGAAATTGAGCAGAAAGTGGCAGCACTAAATGTATTTCCACAATCCTTGAAGGAGGCGATTCAGATTTTGGCGCCCAGGGGAAATCTTACCTCTGCCTCAATAATCTTTTCAGAGGATGCCCAGCAAAACCCGCATTGGTTAGTCGAAGGGAATTTGCTGGAGGTATCCGTTAATTCCTATCGTGGCGTTCCTGAAATTGAAAATCTTAGTGGCTATTTTATTGCAGATGCCAAAGGTGGCGAGCTGTTAATTGCCTCTACTAATACGGCTATTCATTTCGACAGGCTCTTTGAAGAAGAGATTTTTAATCAAAATTTGCGTGGGCAGGTTGGATGGCGCATCGATTCGGAAGCCGGCGAATTGAACGTATATAGCGGTCTAATTTCTTTATCCAATTTGGCTAGTCAGGGCGCTGCCCAGTTTCATTTAACAACTGCACTTTCACGCGGAGCATTCCCCACTAATTTTACATTGATTACTGGGATGCAAGATGGCCTCGCGTCTCAGTGGCCACAATATGTGCCTACTCTCGGCGGTGATGCTCTTATTCAGTGGTTTGAAAATTCGAAGTTAGAAGGCGCTTTACCTCAGGCTGGCTTTATTTACCGAGGTACTATTGGCTTGGGTGCAGATAATATAAAAACCGTGCAGTTAGCCGGGGAGGTCAATAACGGAAATTTAACTTTTGCGCCGGGCTGGCCAGAAATGACGGGATTAAAATCCAATTTTTGGCTGTCTGATAGGAAGTTTTATAGCCTCACTGAACAATCCAGCCTAGGCCCTGTATCCTTATCGGATACCTATACAGAAGTAGATTACTCTTTAGAAGCAGTGCTTTCTACTCGAGCTGTATTGAACGGAGACTTAAACGACCTAGTCGATTTACTGCGCACTACACCTATTCGGTCTCAGATTGGAGATTCTTTGGATGGGCTGCAGTTTTCCGGTCCAGCAGAGATAGAGTTCAATTTACAGCAACCTTTAAAAAGTGATTTGGTCAGTGACGAGGTGCTTGTTCGCGTAAACACTCGCCTGTCGGGCAACGAGCTTCACCTGGACGCACTAGATCTATCTGTAGCCGACATATCCGGCGATTTGCAATATGATCAGGACGGTTTGCGCTCTGACAATTTGTCGGCTGAGGTATGGGGCAATCCACTCGAAGCTACTATCGAGACTACTTCCGAAACGAATAGATCATCTGTTTTGGCGCTTAGTTCTGAAATAGAAATTTCCGATTTAAAGGCTTGGCTGAATCTGCCTATTTTGGATAGTTTCGAGGGAGGTTTTGCTGCGCTGGCGGAAATATCCTTTGCGAGTGCTTCGGGAGAACTGCCTCAGTTCCGACTTTGGTCAGAGACTCTTGGCATGACAAGTCTACTGCCACTTCCTCTGCAAAAAAATATCGATCAGAGTAGGTATTTAGAGGTTACCTCTCAACTAATGCCGGACAAAAGCTCAAGCCTTGATCTAGGTTGGGGCGATACTCTTGAGCTGTCGCTGAGCTTTGATACACAAGGGCAGGTCTATCAGAGCGCCTTTAGTATCTTATCGGATCTTCCAGAAAAGCAGGCCGGCAAACTTATAGGTAAGGCAAGCTTGGAAAATTTTGACTACCTAGAGTGGGAAAATATAGCTATTGGTGAAGAAGGGCTAGAGTCCGCATTGGAGCCGGATATTAGTATTAGTAGCAGCCAAACTTGGTTTTCTGGCTTAGATCTAGGGCCCGTGGTGGGTCAGCTGACCTACAAAGATTCCATTTTCCACCTGGGATTCTCTGCTGCCTTTGGTGAGGGGGATATCAGTTTTTTTGGAGCGGATTCAGATATGCCTCATCACCTAGTTTTAGATTGGGCTGATATTAAAGCGCTGACCAATATCTCAAAAGCGAATATTCCAGAATTAGATAAAGTACTTGTTCAAAGTGATGCAACTTTGGTGGTGTCAGAGGCAGAAAGTTCTTTGGATACCGACCTCGATCCGCGAAAATTGCCTGCTGTGGTTTTCGATATTCAACAACTGAAGTACGCTGATCAGGATTGGGGTAATTGGCATTTTGAAATTGAACCCCATGACTTGGGTGCTAGCATCACCAATCTGTCATCAGCTTTTGCTGGATCAACAATTGAGGCCGATGGAGTTAGTCGTCTGGACTGGGGATACAACGGACAAGAGCATCTAACGGTGATAAATATGCAATTGGGATTGACCGATGTCGGCGATATATTTCGAGTGGTCAACGATTCGGCCGCGGTGTCCAGCGAGACCGGTAAGATTTCAGCTCAGCTAGGTTGGTCGGGTTTACCTTGGAAGCCAACACTTGCTGAATTGGGCGGTGAGGTTGGCGTAGTGCTCAACGATGGACAATTTGATGCCGAGGCCCAGGGTGGAGCAATTCTTGATCTAATAGCCCTGTTCAGCATCGACAACTGGGGCAGGAGATTGAAATTCGATTTTTCCGATTTAACCGAGGGGGGAACCGATTATCGGTCCTTCAGCGGAGATTTTGGAGTTGAAAACGGATTAGTTACTACTTTAGATCCAGTCAACATTAGTCTAATCACGGGGCGGCTCACTTTCGATGGACTAATTGATCTTAACCAAAATCAAGTAGATGCAGAATTAGTAGCGACACTTCCTGTCCGCAATAATTTGGCTTGGGTCACTGCGGCTGTCGCAGGCATACCTGCTGCTGCAGGCGTTTGGTTGTTTGGTGAGCTTTTTAAGGACGAGTTGGATTCGATGGCTAGCGTAACTTATTTAGTTACCGGAGATTTAGGTGCGCCAGATCTCGACGCAAAAAGAGCAGTGGATGTAGACCAGGCGGTTGCTTCTGAGGAAGCAGCTGATGAGGCAACTTCAGAAGCGTCAGTTCAGTAGCTCTTATTCTTCTTTGTTGAGTTTCTAATAACCTCAGAAACTAATTTAAAAACCTTGCGGCTAATCTCTTTTTGTTTTTGCTCTGTGTTGGGTTTTTGCGTTAGGCCAGTTTTTTGATGCTCGCGTCGCATTTGTCTTAACTGCTGCACATTGGTGAGATTAAATCGGTCGGCAAATTCGGTGAACTCATTGTTTGTACCCGACAATAATTTATCTCGCCAATATTCCATTTCGTGCAATTGCTGAGCTTGTTCGTTTTTTGCTTCCTGAGTGCTTTTTACTAGGTTTTCGAAAATAATGAGTAATTCCGAATCACCGGAAGCCAACTTAGTTATATGGCGAACTTGACGATTGCGCGCACTAGATGGGCGCATAGCAGCCGCAACTTTTATTTCATGTCGCAGATGACCATCTGTGGGCAAATTTTCAATTTGATCCATGGGTAACGCGATTAGTTGGGCGATCAAGTCTTGTATCGCATGCTGATCTCGCTTTAATTGCGATTTTGACGGTCCGTCAAATTCGTCTTCAAATTCGTCGTCATGCATAGGCTAAAGTCGCAAATCCAAGAAAGCTCAGAAAACCAATAACATCAGTTATTGTTGTAAGGGCAACACCACCGGCCAAGGCTGGGTCGATATTCATCTTGCGAAGAATTACCGGTAATAACACACCCGCAGCCGCCGCGGCGATAAGATTAATAATCATAGCTGCAGCGATTATCGCGGAGAGCGTTAAATCCTGAAACCATAAGCCGGCGATAAGGCCAACAGCGACAGCCCAGAACATGCCGTTTATAGCCCCCAGAATGAGCTCACGGTTCAGTAACCACTTCATATTGTTTTTCCGGATATGGCCAAGTGCCATACCTCGAATCACTACAGTAAGCGTTTGAGTGCCAGCTACGCCACCCATGCTTGCCACAATGGGCATAAGTACCGCCAGTGCTATTACCTTATCCAGAGTAGCTTGAAATTGCCCAATAACGGCGGATGCGGCAAGTGCTGTCAGTAGATTTACGCCAAGCCAGAGCATACGGCGAGGGGTAGATTTGCGAAGCGATAGAAAGGTATCGTCATCTTCCCCCAACCCGGCAAGCCCCATCAAAGAATGGTCTGCATCGTCGCGAATAACATCTACCACGTCATCGATGGTGATTCGGCCAAGCAGGTGTCGCTCTTCGTCCACTACAGGCGCAGAAATCCAATCATTCCGTTCAAACAGATTGGCGACTTCCGTATCGGACATATCGGCGGGAATAACCTCGGCGTCGGCATTCATCAACTTGTATACCGGTTGAGTCGGATCTGCAGTCAGGATATGCCGGATGGGAAGTTCACCGATAAGCAGATCATCCCGGTTTACCACATAGAGCGAATCCGTCATCCGTGGAATTTTTTCGTGACGCCGCAAATAGCGAAGCACTACGTCGATACTAATATCGGCCCGCACCGTAATGGTGTCGGTGTTCATCAGGCCACCAGCGCTTTCTTCGTCGTATGTTAGGAGGGACTCAACGCGCAACCGGTCTTGCTGCGTCATCAGGTCCAGAACTTCTTTAGTTACGCGATCTGGTAGCTGTTGGAGAATATCCGCGATGTCATCGACGTCCCAGATTTCTGTTAGGGCGGCAACCTCAGAGCTATCCATCAAATTGAGAATATAGTTGCGGACGTCTTCGCTAAGGCGCTGAAGTACATCGCTCTCTAGGTCAGAGTCGAGTAATTCCCACAGAACGTTACGTTCATTCGGAGGCGAAGATTCAAGTACCTGGGCAATTTCCGAAGCTGACAGACTATTCAGCAGGCTGCGCACCTGATGAATGGCACCACTATCGAGTGCTAACGAAAGTCCTTCAAGATGCGTCTTTTCTGTCACCGGAAACCTTTATGCCCAATGGTTTTATACTGAATTGCTGTCTAGTTCGATAGCTAGAGGCAGCTCATTAACTTCAGCTCGTCTGAGCATCTACAGTTTACTGTTCGATCGGCTCAAGTGATAGCCCGAAGCTCAGTTGGCATTCGAAATAGGGACATCAACGCGGTTGGTTCAGAGTCGATAAATTCTGATCATTGAAGAAAAAAAGAGGGCATTAATTGCCCCCTTTTTTGGTCTTCAATGATCTAGATGTTTAGATTCTAAGTATCTAGAACTTACCTTTATTTAGGTAAGAGAAAGGTTCACGACCTTCCAAAACTTCTATTACGCTATCTACCGTTTGTGTTCTGCGACGTAGTATCGAAGTTTCTGAATACCAGGCTGCGTGTGGGGATAAAATCACGTTGTCAAAAGCATAAAGCGGGTGATCTGATTGTCCTTTATCTTCCATCAATACATCTAAGCCAGCGCCGCCAATTAGATTCTCTTCTAACGCGCGTACAAGATCTGGTTCGTTAACAATTGGGCCACGCGCTGTATTAATAATATAAGCGCTGTCTTTCATTGCTTTAAAGGCTCCGTAATTGAACATGCCCTTGGTTTCTGGAGTCAGCGGGCAGTGAATAGAAATAAAGTCACTTTCAGCAATGATCTGATCCATTTCCGCTTTTTGAGCGCCAGCTTCAGCCGCATTCTCAGCAGTTACATAGGGGTCATAGGCCAATACTTTCATTCCCAGAGCAAGGGCACGATCGTTAATAAGGCGAGGAATACGACCGAAGCCGACTAGGCCTAGTGTTCCGCCTACAACAGATTGGATTGGCATACCCTTTTTAACGTCCCAAACACCAGAGCGAACGCTTTGGTTGTACAAGAACAGCTTACGGTTAAGGGTAAGCATAAGTGCGATAGCATGCGTCGCAACTTCTTCGATGCAATATGTTGGAATATTACCAACCATAATTCCTTTTTCGTTACAGGTAGGGACGTCGATAGTATTGACGCCGATACCATTGCGAATAATCATCTTGCATTTTTCCATGCCATTAATGATTTCTGGAGTCATTTGAGCGTAGGTGTTTATTACCGCGTCTGCGTCTTTTACTTCTTCAGCAAGAGTGGAAAGGTCGGTTACTTCAACCAGCTCGGTATCTATCTTGTCTAGCATTTTCCGTTCGATAATCAGGTCTGGGAATATATTGTCCGTCAGGACGACTTTAAATTTACTCATTGCTAACTCTTCCTCAATTTTCTGTATCTGAAGTGTGTAAATATATCTGGTTTTGCGCACCCGAAGGGCTCAAAAACGACTGGGCATTATATATGTTTTTGTGTGAATTGATATTTTGTCGAAATTCTGTTGGCTAGTTAAATTGAGGCAACATACAATTCGGCTAATCGAAAAAAACTTAGAGAATTCATTTTGATAAGACTAATGTTGGTGGTTTTGGTATTTTCAATTTCGAGTAATTCGTTAGCACATCATTCCCGTGCAAATTTTGACAATGAAACCACAGTGCAAATTACCGGCACAGTGTTGGATTACGCCTGGAGAAACCCTCACGTCTATATGGAGATTGAAGGTGATGACGCGACAGGTGCTAGCCGTACTTGGCTATTGGAGGCGCACTCAATAACCGGTCTGCGAGGACGTGGGTGGGACGGCGATTCTCTATTAGAGGGTGAAATGGTCACCTTCTCGGGTTATCCAGATCGCAATCCCTCCAAATACTTCGTGCTTTTGGACTACATTCAGAAGGCTGATGGTTCCCGGTTGTACGCCTTTCGCGATGGAAACGCAGAACAAGAAGAGCCGTTAATTACTGCATCGGATGATTTCACTGGAACATGGACCTTAGATTTTACTAACTATAATCTGGGCGCAGCAGGTGGTGGTCCACCAACTGATTGGTCGTATACCGATAAAGCTCGTGTCGAGGCCGAAGACTTTAGTGTGAACGATAATCCAGAACTGAACTGCCTTGCTATTGGTGTTCCCAAACTAGTGATCTACCCCTATGGTACCAACTGGACTCGTGATGAAAATAGTATCCGTATTCAGAAAGAGCATCTGAATGAAAATCGGGTGATCTGGTTCGATCGAGATGCCTTAGGATTACAAAATCAACCGCCCAGTTATCTGGGAAGCTCATACGGTTACTTTGAAAGCGAGCGCCATTTAGTGGTGGAAACATCAGGGTTTTTGCCGACAATCTGGGGCAACGCTAACGGAGTCGATTCAAGTGACCAGAAAACCGTTGTTGAGCACTACCTGCTGTCTGATGACGGCATGTCGATGGAAGTTTCGTATACCGTTACCGATCTGCGCTATTTGACAGAATCAGGCACCAAAACCGGTGCATATCTCAAAGCGTTGGATAGAGAGTTTGAAGAAATCGTATGTGATCCGAGAGCTGCCACTAGGCATCTTTCCGTGGAATAAAAAACCACTAAATTATCAATAAAAAAAGGCTCCCCTTTATGTATAAGTAGGAGCCTTTTTTGTTTGTGTAAAATGCTTATCCCCCACCAGGTAAAAAGGAATCGTCTGGCGTGCCCATAAAGCAACCGACGATATAGGGGAAGCCTTCGGTTACATAGTAGCCGTAGCCTCCGTCCCGAGTCGTGCCGTTACATTCATCTAGGTCGCCCGAACCTTCAACATATTCATAGTCCTGACGGAATGCTCCGTTATAAGGTTGTCCGCTGTAATCAGCTGAAGATCCGCCCAGGTCCAGTGTTGGCCGATTGCCTTCAATGAGTTCGTAGCTGGAAGTGACTTTGCGCACTTCGCTTTCTTCGCTGATGTAGAGGCCAAATATGGGGAAGCCATCGGCGGCAAAACCAACGACACCTGATTCAGCTGCTCCTGTACCATCAAATAGTGCATTGGGACTACCGTGATAGTGATAGGCCCCGGTGGGTTGCGTATGTGCATTGTGCGAGTCAGTGCCAAATCCGTTGTCGTCAAACATGGGGTCAAATCGCCATTCGTCTTCATCGGCAACTGTGTTTGCACCACAACCGATAGATTCGTTGTGTACGCCAAGACAGGCAGCCGCATAAATATCAATTTTAACGCCATTCAAATAAATGCCCTGTTCTGTACCAAGGTCGCCGTAGTAAATATCATCAGCAAATTCAGGAGTTGCGGTTACCTGGTAGGTATCGTCTTGTTCAGAAACTGTAGTGGCAAATCGACCGCTATCTTGCATGTTGTGATTGGGTATTCCATCACTTTCAAAGATACAGGTTCCGTCTGCCACACTTATAGATAAGTTGGCGGTAAAGGCTGTATCGTCAGCGGTACTGTCGGTGGCATTTAGGTCGAATACGGAGGCTGTGTAGTCTTTTACATAACGAGCACAGGTCATGGTGCGCTCGCTATATACGCCATTGTTGCCGCCATCTGTTATATCTAGGGCTGAGCCGCTCGGTTCAGCGCTGAAGGTACTTAGCTCTCCTCGTATTCTTGCGGCTTCGACCTGTAGTTCAAATAAAGTGTCGATATCCGCGACCGGGTTTAGGGCAAAGTTCTCCGTGCTAAGCAAATACAGAAGCTCCTCTTCGGAATCATTTATCAGTTGATGTGTATCGTTGCGCACAGACCAGCCATCGACGGAAGCACTGAAGTAATCAGAATAGGCGTGTTTTCTGGTATCGCCATCAACCGAGGATAAATACCCAGCAAAGCTAATGCTGTCGTAAATATTGGTAATGCCCGCACCTGCGAGTTCGGCAATGGTTGCGTACATATCCGTTACGGTTATCAGACTATTTTCAACGACATCTGCACGAGAAACACCTGCTCCTGATACCACCATAGGTACCCGTAAGCCGCCTTCAAATAATGAACCCTTCACCTGTCCATTAGTAAATACCGCCGGGTCTCTCTGACCGTTGCTAGTTCCATTGTCGCCAACAAAGATAATTACCGTGTTATCTCGCTCATCCGGAGAAAGCGTATTGAGCAGATTGCCTATTTCTGTATCCATGGCTTCAATCATGGCCAAAAAACATTCTCTTGAGTCGCTACAGTCAGTTATGTCTCGAGTGTGGAGCGACTCGTGAGGCAAATGCACCGGACCATGGGGCGAGTTATAGGCCATGGTTACGAACCAAGGTGAATCTTGGTCGGCAATCCAGACTTCAGCTAGGCGAGTTAACTCGCTGGTATTGTATTCAGTGCTAACAGATTCGCTAATGGGTAGGTCGTCGCCGTCAATGGTTAGATCCCAGCTATCGTAATCATCGAGATTACCCTGAACGGAGCCGGCAAAGTAAGGGATACCATTTCCAACCGGATTGGAATCGCTGCCAATTAGCGCAGTGTTTAGGTGCCATTTGCCAAAATAGGCCGAGGCGTAATTCGAAGTGGCATTATTGCTCGCCAGATATTCGTAAATAATTTCATCTTCTTCATTGAGATCGCCCGGTAACGAAATTACGTCGTTATTCACTCCGTGCTTGCCGGTTAATATTGCGGCACGAGTGGTGGAACAGGCTGGGGTTGCCCAAGCGTTTTGGAAGATAACGCCATCCGCAGCCAGCTGGGAGATAGTAGGGGTTGTGGGTGGAAATAAGGAGTAATCATATTCTGCAGATGCATCAACTCCCTGATCGTCAGACAGAATAAATAGAATATTCGGTTGGTCCGCTACTTGATCGCCACCGTCATTGCCGTCGTCTACCGGAATACCAGCATTGGCGACTACATCAGCCAGGGCCGTGTCGCTGATATTTGCTGATACGGCAGATGTGGCAAGATCAGCCACTGCGGTGGTTAAGTCGGCCAGAGTGGTAACAGATAGTGTGCCATCCGCTATATCGACGGCTAGGTCATCGACAAGATTAGACAATGAACCCGCATTGTTATCATTTAGCTGACTAATTAGCGCCAACACGGTTCCATACTCTCCGGCATCATTGCTTCCAGCTGCCGCTGCGCTTAGGTCGGTAGGTATTTGGGTTGTGATATCACTATCAAGGCCAAAGGCACTTGCGACGGCGGTATTGTGAGTATCTACCGCCGAGCCTAAGTCGCTATCTGCGTCAGCCAATTGTGCTGCAATTTCTGTGAGTGGGGATACGATAAAGGATCCGTTTCCACTTACCGCGACAACCGCCCGCAGCATCGGCGCGGTTAAGGGGTCTCCAGTGGCTTCATCAGTGTAAGTGCCGCCAGTACATTCGATTAATCCCGTGCCCTGATATTCAATGCTGCTACCAAAACTGGCGAGGCCATTGGTAGTTGTTCCGGTAGCGACGCTAGTGCTTTTAGCCCCAGCCGCGGTAATTTCAAATAATTCACAGCTAGCGCCTGTGACTAAGCCTTTAACGAAGGTTGTGTCGACACTGAAAGTAGGGGCCGGGGTGCCTGGATCCGCTACGAAAGAACTACCACCACCACCGCCACAAGACGCGAGTAGTATTGAGGCTAAGGCTATAAAAATGCTTAGCGCCGTTTTTTTCGCGAATAGTAATTGATTGTATGACCGCATAAGTATTTTCTCTTTTTATATTCGTTTGGCTCGAGTTGAGTTCCCTAACAACCTAGTGCTCTGAATTTGGTCAGAATTATATAGGGACTTGGCTCGGAAGATGAAACGTATGCAGGAAAATCCTCAATGTCTTCACGCTAGTGAATCCAGGGGTAACTAAAAGTGTGATTTTCTAAAAGTTTTTGCGGTATTCCAGATACCAATCCGCAAAATGACCAATACCCTCTGCAAGAGGAGTACTTGGCTTGTAGCCGACGGATTGATTTAGGTCGTCAATGTCCGCCCAGGTTGCTTCCACATCACCGGGTTGCATGGGCAGGTATTCACGAAGAGCTTGTTTGCCTAGCGCATTTTCCAGAGTTTGGATAAAAGTCTCGATTTCAACCGGTTGGTTGTTGCCGATGTTATAGACTTTATAGGGAGCACTGCTCTCGGCGGGCGACTGAGGTTTGAGGTCAGGCTGTTCTTGTGGAATAACATTCAGGCAGCGCACTACGCCTTCAACAATATCCTCGATATAGGTGAAGTCACGTTTTAGTTTGCCCTGATTAAAAATGGGCAAAGGCTCACCGCGGAGAATTTTCTCGGAAAATGTCCAATAGGCCATATCTGGTCGGCCCCAGGGCCCATAAACCGTAAAAAAACGCAGCCCCGTGGTGGGAATCTTGTAGAGATGCGAATAGCAGTGCGCCATTAGCTCATTAGATTTTTTAGTAGCCGCGTACAAAGATACCGGGTGGTCGACATTGTCTGAAGTCGAAAATGGCATTTTAGAGTTTAGGCCGTAAACCGAAGAAGAAGAGGCGTAAACCAAGTGCTGCATTTGCTCTGTATTGCGACAACCTTCAAGAATATTCAAGGTGCCTATTAAGTTTGAATCAGCATAGGCGTGCGGATTGGTCAATGAATAGCGAACGCCGGCTTGAGCCGCCAAATGCACAACTCGATCAAATTGATAATCGGCAAAAAGCGAACTTACACCATCTCGATCGGCGATATTAAGCTCACGAAACTCGAAGTTTGGTTGTTTCAGTAATTGATCCAAACGGTCGCGTTTTAGCTGTGGCAGATAGTAATCATTGAGATTATCTACGCCGATAACCGATATGCCCTGTGCCAATAATTTTTTGGCAGTGAAGAATCCGATAAACCCCGCAGCGCCTGTTACTAATACTTGCATCAGATTACTCGGTTCATGGTAACGGAATCGCCGCGACCCATGGCGTAATAGTGAAATCCCATAGATTTTAGTTCTTTCGGATCGTACATGTTGCGGCCATCGACTATTACTGGATGTGCAAGCTCGTCACGGATTAGCTTGAAGTTGGGCGCCCGAAATTGTTTCCACTCGGTACAAACTCCTAGTGCATCGGCGCCCGATAGCGCTAATTCTTTGCTATCGGTCAATATAAGGTCCTCTCGCTCACCATATATGCGCTGGGTTTCTTGTTTTGCTTCGGGGTCGAATGCTTGTACTTTGGCTCCGGCTCCCCAGAGTCTTTCCATCAATACCCGGCTGGAAGCTTCACGCATATCGTCGGTATTGGGCTTGAATGACAGACCCCAAATCGCGATATTTTTTCCTTTTAAATCGCCATCAAAGTGCTTGTTTAGTAGGTCAAACATGACTTCTTTTTGACGATAGTTTACGGATTCTACAGCTTGCAATAGCTCGGGCTGATAGCCAATTTGAGTGGACGAACGAATGAGGGCCTGTACATCTTTTGGAAAGCAGGAGCCCCCATACCCACAACCTGGATAAATAAAGGAATAGCCGATTCGAGAATCGGAGCCTATGCCGTGGCGTACCTGCTCGATATCAGCGCCCATACGTTCAGCCAGGTTTGCCAGTTCATTCATAAAGCTTATTTTTGTCGCCAGCATGCAGTTAGCTGCATACTTGGTTAGTTCTGCCGATCGCACATCCATAGAAATAATACGGTCCTTGGTGCGGTTAAAGGGCGTATATAACTCGCGCAGTCGCGCTTCTGCGGCCGCATCTTCGGTTCCGATAATAATGCGGTCCGGACGCTGGCAATCGGAGACTGCCGCGCCTTCTTTTAAGAATTCGGGGTTGGAAACCACCGCTACGCTGTAGTTTACGCCGCGAGATTCTAATACTTCTTTTATGCGCTGAGTGATCTTATCTGCGGTACCCACGGGCACTGTGGACTTGGTGACCACAATGGCGTCATTTTCAATATTTTCTGCAATGCTAGAAGCTACGGCCAAAACATATTTGAGGTCTGCTGATCCATCTTCGTCCGGTGGCGTGCCGACGGCAATAAAGAGCAGGTCACTATGCTGAACTCCTTCTACTGCATCTGTAGTAAATAATAGGCGATGCTCAGTTATATTTTCCTTTACCAGATCTTCAAGACCCGGTTCATATATAGGTATATGGCCTTCCTTCAAGCGGGCTATTTTTGTGGGGTCAATATCCACGCACATCATCGTATTGCCCACATCGGCCAGCACCGCCGCCTGAACTAAACCTACATAACCAATGCCAAATACTGTTACTTGCAAAAGGAAGCCTCTGTTGTCGCATGTTACGAAATAATTTGTACTACTAATTATGCCAGATATGTCGCGCTAGGTTAGGCTGGATATGCGATGATCTTGGCTAAATAGAGAATGTCTTTTGCCTTTATAATTCTTGTAATAAAAATAGAATGCAAAATGATGCTTTTTTGCTCTCTAATCCAGTAAAAAACTGCCGAGAGCAGAATACTCGAACTATCTGCACATTTTGGTCGTACTATCTTAAATTTACCTCAGTGAGGAATTAGCTGTTGGAGGAAGAATTGGAACAAGTGTCGGAACATGTACCTGAACATAAAACTGAAACCGATAACAATTCGGAGCTATTGCCTTTCGAGTTTGCGCGCACTTTCAGAATTATTCTGGCCGAAGGGACTCTGATAGTAGCTCCTGATACTTCAGCGGATGCCTTGATAGAGGCACGGCGCTTTATAGGCAGTAGTCCCAAAATTGTCGGTAAATCAGAGCAAGACTTTGATGAAATACTGCGAGCTACTTACGCAAATAGGCGCAATTCTTCCGCTTCCGTTATGGATGATATTCAGGATTTTGTTGATCTGGAATCCGCTGCCGAAGCGCTAGAAAAGACTGCGGACTTGTTGGATGCAGATGACGACGCGCCTATTATTCGTCTTCTAAATGCAATTCTAGCTGAAGCGCTAAAAGAGCAGGCCTCTGATATCCACATAGAGCCCTATGAAAACGAAGCACGTATTAGATTTAGATTGGACGGCGTATTGCGGAGTGTTCTGACGCCTTCGGTTCAGATAGCCCCCTTACTTATTTCCCGGATAAAGGTGATGTCTCGTCTAGATATCGCCGAAAAACGCTTGCCTCAGGATGGACGAATGACCGTGCGCTTAGGTGGACGGCAAATCGATATGCGAGTTTCCACTATGCCTTCCAGTTATGGTGAGCGTGTAGTGCTGAGACTTCTAGACAAACAGGCTGGCCAGTTGAAGGTCGACGATCTGGGTATGAGTGGTGCCCTTAAAGCGAAGCTTGTCAATCTTATTGAACGACCCCACGGCATTATTTTGGTAACCGGCCCGACAGGTTCAGGTAAAACCACAACCTTATACGCGGCGCTTCAGCAAATGGATCGGCAGCAGCGAAACGTTATGACGGTGGAAGATCCGGTGGAATATGACTTGGCGGGCATTAGCCAGACTCAAGTTAATTTACGCGCTGGTATGACCTTCGCGAAGGGTCTACGGGCTATGTTGCGGCAAGACCCGGACGTAATTCTGATTGGCGAGATTCGGGATACAGAGACTGCGGAAATTGCTACCCAAGCGAGTCTGACGGGTCATTTGGTTTTATCGACCCTGCATACTAATACCGCATCTGGTGCCGTTACCCGGATGCAAGATTTGGGGGTTGATGGCTTTTTACTCGCTTCAACCCTAAGGGGTGTATTGGCGCAAAGACTAGTGCGGCAACTATGTTCTCACTGCAAAGAAGCTATGCAGGTCCAAGGCTTAGTGGCCGAGAAGCTCAGCTTGGAACCTGGCGCTCAGATATATGCTCCCAAGGGGTGTGATGACTGCAACCACACCGGTTTTGATGGGCGTCTTGGTATATTCGAATTGGTAACTATCACTGATGAGCTGCAACGGCTGATTCACGATGGCGCCAGCGAAGTTGATGTTGAGCGGGTCATTAGAGTTGATGTGCCAAGTATTCAAGAGTCTGGCTTTGCTCTGGTGCGCAATGGCCAGACCACTATCGAAGAAATTCTTCGTGTTACCAGCGCCTAAGATCGACGACAAACCTTAGATGCCCGCATTTGACTATCAGGCCCTGGATATCGCCGGCAAAAAGAAAAAAGGATCGCTAACGGCAGATTCAGAAAAACAGGTGCGGCGACAGCTTAAAGACCAAGGCCTGTTTGTTGAAAAAGTTAGCTTGGTTACCTCTGCCGAAAAGTTAGCTGCTTCGAAAGCCATAGTAGAAAAACGCACTCAGAAACTTAGCCGCTTTCAGTTGGCCATGGTATTGCGCCAGATTGGGGTATTGATTAACTCTGGCTTGCCTTTGGATGCGGCCTTAAAAATGACTGTTGAGCAGGCCGAGACCGATAAAGAGCGGCGCATGGGCGAGGCCTGGCGTGCTGAAATATCTGAAGGCAGGTCCTTTTCAAGCGCGATGAATCGCTCGCCCTATAAAATCCCTGAAAGTATAGTTGCCAGCGTTGGCGTGGGTGAGGAAACAGGTCATCTGCACGACATTCTAATCCGTCTCGCTGACGAACTTGAGACTGGCGCCGAGAATCAACAGGTTTTTGCGCGGGGGCTCATTTACCCCTCGATACTGATCGCTGGAAGTATTTCCGTAGTCAGCTTCATGATGGTTTGGGTTGTACCCCGAATTACGCAGGTATTTATTAGTTCGCGGACCGAGCTTCCGCTTATTACACAAATTATCGTGGCTATTAGTAACTTTGTGCTCAATTACGGTGCCGCATTGCTCTCGACTCTTTTGGTATTGGTAGTTGTTTTTAAGCTGGCCATGAGAAAGCCAGAGATAAAGAGAGCCTGGCATGGTCGATTGCTAAAAATTCCGGGCTTAGGTAAATGGATGATGATGGCAAATCTGGCGGATTGGTCTCGCAGCTTAGGCACTTTGTTGCAAAGCGGAGTGCCTGCATTGTCGGCTCTGACGATATCTTCGACGGTAGTTACCAACCTAGAACTAAGAGCGAGATTTGAAGCCGTTACTGAATCTATGCGACGGGGGTCCAGTTTACATAATGCGCTACGGGAATCTGATGCAGGTACGGGCTTTTTGGTGCATATGGTGGGTAGCGGGGAAGCATCCAGTGAGCTGTCAGCGATGTTGATGCGAGTGGCAGATTTTTACCGAACGCGATTGGCAAACTCGGTAGACACCTTTTTGAAACTGATGAATCCAATCTTGATAGTGCTGATTGGTATGATGATTTTGACCATTGTTTTGGCGGTGATGTTACCCATTATGCAAATGAACGACATAGTCGGCTAAAGGTCTACCGAGCTAACGTATAAGATTATTTTGAATATAGACGCAGGAGAAAAATGTTGAACTCATATACAAAGAAAGCGCTACCTCAACTTTGCCGATCCCGGGGTTTTACCCTTGTTGAGGTAATGGTGGTGGTAATAATTATCACTCTAATGGGAGCTATCGTCGCACCCACTGTCTTTAATCAATTACGCAAAGCAGAGGAAAAGCGCGTCGAGGCTGATTTACGTGCTGTCGAAAGTGCCATAAAACTTTATCGTCTAGATAACTTTGCCTACCCCTCGGAAGCGCAGGGGTTGGAAGCTTTAGTAACTGAGCCAAGCACAGCAAGGGCATGGCGTGGGCCTTATCTCGAGTCTATGCCGAAAGATCCTTGGGAAATGGATTATCAGTATCGAAACCCTAGCCTGCACGGGCGTGACTTCGATATCTATTCCTTCGGGGTCGATGGTGTTGAGGGTGGAGAGGGCGATGGTGCTGATTTGGGAACCTGGGAACTGAATTGATTTTGACTCAGCCGTCAAAGCCAACTAGTGCGGACAGTTCGGCGGGGTTTACCCTGATTGAGATATTGGCGGCTATGGCAATTTTAGCTGTAGGATTGGGATTGGTGGTAGTGAGTTTTGGCCAGCTTGCTGATAGAGATTTGGACAATCAGGCAACGACTATTACACGTTGGATGCAGAGCCTTTCGGAGCGATCTGTTCTAGAGGGAGGCCTATACGGATACCGAGTGGTTGGTAATCAGCTGCAGGCGGTTAGTTGGTTTGATCATCAATGGTATGTCGTGGAGCACGAAGGCTTGTTGGTTTTACCGGAGAATATCCATTTTGCTTTGGCTGAAGATGAACCCCAGAATGGTTTTATTTCAGTGGCCGATGCGGATAAATATGCTCGAGAGCAAAGTGAGAATATTGAATTTGATATAGATGCTAGGCTTCTCTTGGAAGATGGACAGGTTATTGAGCCTTTCATGGTTTTTATGCCTTCTGGAGAGCCGGTATCCGAGGGTGCACTGCATTTGGAAGCTAGCTCAGGAAAGAGCCTGGCAGTTTTTTGGGAAGTGAACGGAGTAATTGACTATGCAGATAGTTCGTCAATTTAGTTCCTACTCCAACCGCCGGGGCTTCACCCTAATTGAAGTGCTTATTGCGCTGGCCATATCCGGATTACTGATCGGATTTGCCGTATCACAGGTAGGACAAATCGCTTCGGAACGCTTTGCCTTACAAGAGCGATTAGCTGCGGACACTGTCGCGTGGAACAAATTAATGCAGCAATACCAGTTAATCGAAGGCTGGGCAGACAGCACAACGGACGCCTCAGAATCCAGTGGGACTATCGAAACGCTGGGGCGCAGTTGGGACTGGGGACTAGAAGCAGAATCTACCCTGGGGGAGAACTTTTATCGATATCAGGTAGAGGTGTTCTTAGAAGACGGTTCAGGTGCTGCGTCTGATACAAACTCGGCGCTTCTTGCCGCCTACTTCATAGTTAATTAGTGCAGACATTGGCCATTAATCGCAGTATCAGCGGATTTACTCTTATTGAGGTGCTAATCGCGATTAGTATTTTTGCGATGCTCTCCATATTCAGCGTGCAAGGCTTTCTACTTGTGGCCAATATGGAACAACGGAATAGAGCCGAAGTGGCTACTGAGCAGTCTTTCCACAAAGCATGGTCATTGATCGGGCAGGATCTCCTGCATATTCGACAGCGACCCGTTCATGATCAATTTGGAACGGTATCGGGAGCTTATATCGCCGGGCGTGATCCCTACTTGGTAGAATTTACTCGGGGTGGACTGCCAAGCCTGCCTGTTGCACCCGGTGGCATGACGCGGGTCGCTTATCGCCTATCTGAAGAGGGTGAGTTGATTCGAACAACCTGGTCGGCTCTGGATACGGTGGATATAGATGATGTTCAGGAGAGAGTAATACTGGATGGATTGGAGGAGGTCCAGTTTGAGCAGCTGAATGATTCTAATTACTTCGAACCTATATGGCCGCCTCTCAATTCTCAAGGCAATACCGAAAATTTAATGCCCCGAATGATCCAAGTTAGTTTGCAGACTTTAGAGGGCCTCGAAATGACGCGTTTGATGCCGGGAATAATTCCGGCGACTATTACTGCGTCTGGAGGCCGAGGTGGGAACGGAGCTGGCGGAACAAACAATAATGAGGACGACTCCTAAATGAAGCCGCCACCCTCAGGAATTAGACAGCGGGGCTTTGCGCTTTTAGCGGTATTGGTTTTGGCCGGGATATGCCTGTTGATGATAGGCCAAATATCTTATCGTCATCAGTTAGACAAGAGTGCTCAAAGTAGATCACTGCTTCAAGACCAGACTATTTTGTTAGCGCTAAGCGCAGAAAGTTGGGCGCGCCAAATGCTCAGAGAAGATGCTGAAGACAATCAGACCGACTCTTTAGAAGATGATTGGGCTCAGGCAATTCCAGTATTGCCCGTCGAAGGCGGGCTTCTTAGTGGCTGTATTCGAGATATGCAAAGCAAGTTCAACCTGAACAATCTGCAAGCATATACGACGGATACCTGGAACGACGAGTTAGCCTCATTATTTTCCAGCGACTTGGATGCATTCTTAAATTTGCTCGCGGTTTTGGAGCAGGATTCGAGCGAGCTGCGTGCTGCGGTGATCGTAGATTGGACAGACGCCAACTCAGATCTAATTATTCCCGGTAGCTCTGAGGACCCTGATTACATGCTGGAAAGCCCCGCCAGACTGGCGGCCAATCGAGTGCTAACCAACATTGATGAGCTTGCGGGCTTACCAACTTTTTCAGATTTAGATGTCTTACAGCTCTACCCCTATATAACCGCTCTTCCGGGCGCTACTGGAGTGAATGTAAATACCGCCCCTGCCGAGGTGTTGACAGCATTATCTTCGGTTATGGACAGGTTCTTAGTTGAAGCAGTACTTGAGGAGAGACCCTTTGGCTCTCTAGATGATTTTTACGCTTTTGTTTCAGATTCGACGGGGTATATGAGCCCGTCAGAGCTTCGTGAACAGCTGCCAGCAAGGATGTTGACTGTGTCCAGCCAGTATTTTGAATTGTTGGCCACCGTAAGTTTGCTTGATCAGGAGGTAAGGATGCGAAGTTTAATGCAGCGCAATGGTGCCGTAGCGACTGTGTTCATGAGAGAATTTCAATCTGTTCCCCTCGTGTTATCTGAAAATGCGCAGGGTTTAGTATCTAGCTTTGACTGTTATAACTTTTCTCCGGACGAAAATGCATTCTGATTTACTTCACATAGACGAGCATTTGAGGGCTGATGATTTCTCAGAGAGAGTTTCCGAGGGGCCTGTATCTCTCTGGATTAACTCTGATCAGGTGAGCTTTCATAGCGTCGAATTACCCGATGCACCTAAGAGCAAGTGGGCATCTCTTTTGCCTTGGATTCTTGAAGACCAGCTGCTGGTGTCTGTTGAAGATTTACATCTGGTTATCTGTTCGGTTAGTTCTGATCGCCTTGCGGATGTCGCGTCTATCCCAAAAGTCGAAATGCACAGATTGCAGCTTTTGTTGGAAAGCAACTCACAGCAGGTACATTCGTTAGTCCCAGATATCTTTGCGCTTCCTTTAGAATCAGGTTTTCTTACGGTTACCAAAGAGGGAGATCGAATACTGGTTCGTTCAGAGCAATATCAGGGCTTCTCTGGTACTCAGGACTTTGTATGGACAGCACTTCAGCTGCAACATACGCAGGCGGTGGCTCAAGGGCAGCCGTTTCGCATTCAGTGTTTTGGATTGGATGCTCGCACCGTCCCGGAATGGGCAGAACCTCTGTGTATTTTTAATACGAATCCTATTAATTGGCAATTTTCGGATGTGCCAACAGAAACCAATTTACTTAGGGGTATTTATAGAGCGCAAAGAAGGCTGCCAAAGTTATCCCTGTGGCTGCCAAGTATTGGATTAGCTGCGCTTTTTGTCCTTCTCCTATGTAGTTGGGCTGTGGTAGATTATGTGAAATCCGGCCGTGAACTGATACAGATCAATCAACAGGTTTTGAACGAGTTCGAGGCAAGTTTTGGTCAATCCAGCGCTTCGGCTAGCCAAGTACAGATAGATGCTGAAGCGCTAATTAGTAAGAAAGAACTTCGTTATTTTGCGATGGCAGGTTCGGTGATGGGTATCACGCAATCTCTGGATCAGGTGATTGGATCTTGTTCTGACTGTAATTTCGAGAGATTACAAATATCCGTTGATAACGCCATATTGACCATGTCGCCAAACGACAGCGCGATTTCGCGATTGAACAGCTTGCAGGAATTTACTGCGTCTTCAGGGGCTTTGGATGAATCCGGGCAGGTGCAGGTCATTATGCGCAGGTCATCACCATGATCTCGAATTTGCTAGCAAAAGTTGATGGCTGGTACGGAGGCCTTGGTTCTCAAGAGCAGCAAATTCTGAGATTTGGCGGTCCTCTTATTGGGTTACTCTTAGCCTATCTGGTATTACTGCAGCCACTAGGATCTGCATACTTGGACAGGCAGACGGAACTGTCCGACCGCCGAGCGGACTTGGTTTGGTTACGAGATCAGCGTGATATGTTGGAGCGTCTAAATACATCCTGTGATCTTCGGGCTCAGATCTTTGAAGCAAGCAATTTGCAGGCAGATATCGAAGCCGCATCAAGGCGTTTTGGATTGGTTCCGCAGATCCGTACTTTGGGCGGCGAGAACCAGTATCAATTAAGTCTTTCTAATGCTCAGGGTAATCGTATTTTAAATTTGGTTCGTGTTCTTAGCTGTGGCGGCGCGAGCGTTACCAGCATGGATTTACGTGCTATTGATGGTGGCGAAGTCTCTCAGGTTAACGCAACTCTTGATATTCAATACGGGGGCGCAAATTGATGAAAATTGCTGCTCGTATTTTTGTGGGATTTGCGTTGTTAGTTATTGCAGGTGCTTTCATTGGGTTTAACTTACCGGTTCAGGTGTTGGTAGATTTCGAGTCTTATGGGCTGGAGGTTGAAAATACTCAAGACGCTAGAGTGCATGCAGGCGTACTTCGAATGCGAGCAGAGGACTATGCGGAATTTGGAATTATAAATTTGAGTTGGAGTTGGTGTCCGGGGCTTAAAATCCTGAACTGGTGCACAGAAGTTGATACAGACTCGCTCCAATCTGAAGGAGAGGTGGCGTATCAGATTTCGGGTGGCGTTAAACTTACTGACCTCAAGGTAGAATTGGACTCATTGGAGTTTCTGGGTCTGGTACCCGGTTTGGTAAATGCCAAAATACGCGGCCAAATACATTCTATGCACATCCAAGATTTTGACTGTCCGCTTCGCAATAGCCAAAACTTGTCGGCTGAATTTGAGCTGATTGAAACCAGCATACTCGGAGGGCAGCTAGAGGATATTCAAGTTCGGCTAGAGCAACAAGGTGATCAGTATTTGATTACCGCTACTGGTAGTCAGCTTGAGGGAGAATTTATTGTTGAAAGGGATCTGACATATCTCGGCTCAGGAGAAATCACACCACCGGCGAACCTGGTTGGAATGATGGGTAGTTTGGCGAGGCCCCTGGGCGGCGGTCGCTTTGGTTGGGAGCTTGAAGGACAAATCCCATGTTGATGCCACCTTTAGATCAAACTAAGATTCGACTAAGTGTAAACATAGTATTGGTCCTAATTTGTGTGCTGGCGCTCTGGTCAATAATGGATAGAGCATTTCTTTCACAAATGCAGACTGGCTTAAGGTCTGAGCCGCTTCGACCTTTGTCTAATACGCTGAGCCTGACATGGTTCCAATCTGACTCAGCAACGCAGATCATTGATGTTTCTGATGCCTCGGAAGCGCTCGAGGATGCAAGTATTCGTGCTGAATTACTGGGAGTGATCATCCACGAGGATTATGCCTTCGCTGCAATTCAAACACCTCAAGTGCCTGATGGCTTATATAAGATAGGCGATGAGCTTGATAGCAATACAGAACTAGTGAGAATAGAGGCTGATCGTGTTGTGGTTCGAGAACGAGGTCTTGATCGACAGATACGGTTAAATCCCTTGGCTGAAGACGGCTCCGAGAACGATGGTAGTCTAATCCAGTCCGTGCCTAGTGATGGCTCTGGCTTCAGTTTGGCAGGGGTATTGGGTGCAACTCCTATAAACGTTGCTGGTTTTGGACTAGGTATTCGGCTCGATTCGGTGGACGAAGAAATCAGCTCAATGTCAGATTTACAGGCGCGCGACGTAGTTCTTGAGGTGGGCGGTAAGCCGATCTCTGAACTCATGTCCAACCCACTGTTATGGCAAGATTTTTTACAGCAGACAACGGTCCCACTGTCTGTGCAAAGGGAGGGTGAAACCCTCGAAATTTCTGTTAACGCTCGCTCACTTGGCGAGCGCATTCTGCCCAAAATAGGGCAGGGTTTGGTGCAATAGGTGATAAATAATGAATAAGACCTCAGTTTTCAGACATAAAGGTCGTAGGATGATTCCAAAGCTGGGAACTGTATTGATTTCTCTGGTGCTAACACTAGAGATTCAAGCTCAATCAGTATTGATTAATTTCCGTGATGCGGATATCCGCACGGTTATTGAAAGCGTCGCCGAGATTACTGGGAAATCATTTGTACTTGATCCTCGCGTTCGCGGCACCATCACCATTGTTTCACCAGAGCCTATTGCGGAGGAATTGCTTTACGAAGCGATACTTTCAGCGCTTCAAGTTCAGGGGTTTCAGGCCATAGATGATGGGGCCATAGTGCGGGTTGTGCCCTTTACTACAGCATTTAACACACCTACAGACTTTGTCGGCAGTGAGTTGGCAACACGGGTTTTTGCTCTCGACTACGCCAAAGCATCTGAGCTTCTGGCAGTGGTAAAACCCATTATGAGCAAAGGCGGCCTGATGCAGGCTTTTGAAGCGGGGAACAACCTTCTGGTCACAGATACGATTTCTCAGTTGAATCGTCTCGATGCGCTGCTCGACGATTTGGATACTCCGGATCAGTCCGCCGTCGAAGTTATATATCTTGAACATATTTCCGCAGGGGAGGCCATTCATATTGCGGGACAAATGCAGAGCCTGGAACAATTAAACCTGAGTATTGTTGAAGACTCCTTTAATAATCGGGTAATTGTAGGAGGATCACGTATTGCACGGCTGTCTTTTCGGCAGATGCTCGAAGCCCTAGATGTTCCTGTCACGCGAAATGGCGGTGGGATAGAGGTTATTTATCTGAACTACTCCGACGCACTATCGGTAAAAACTATGCTCGATAGCATGTTGCAGTCGGATACTTTCTTGCAATTGGCCGGTGAAGTCGGCGCAGAAGGAACCACTAGCACTTATCGTGTTGAAGTAGATGAAGATAATAATGCTTTGGTTATAGCGGCTTCAGCACCTGTTGTTGCAGAAATCCAAAATCTGATTCGAAAAATTGACCGACCCAGACTTCAGGTACTCATTGAGGCGGTCATTGCTGAGGTAACTGAAGATCAAGCCCGACAACTGAGTGCTCAGCTACTTTATGCGAGCTCCGGGGCTGGTGGGTATATCTCACGATTTGATGACTTGATTTTGTCCTTGGTTAGCTCGGGGTTAGATGGCGCAATTGATGGGACTGAGGCAGCGGCCGCAGCAAGCCTTATTCCCAATGGTGGCATCGGAGTAATCGGAGATTTTGACAGGGAAAATGGTGAAGGGTTTGGCGCTCTAATACAGGCGCTTAAAAGCGATAGCGAAACTAGAATTCTTTCAACACCATCTGTCGTAACACTCGACAACGAAGAAGCAACCCTTTCGGTTGGTAACGAAGTGCCATTTATTACCGGAAGTACTACCACTACCGGCAACGGCACAGCTAATCCCTTTACGACTATCGAGCGGCAAGAAGTTGGTGTGATGTTACGCGTGGTGCCTCAAATCAATGAGGGCTCAGCGGTACGGCTTGAAATTGAGCAGGAGTCTTCAAACTTGCTGGCTCAGGCTCAGGCGGAATTTGGTACCGAAGATGTAATTACCAGCAAACGAACCATAAGTACCAATGTGATGGTTGGTGATGGCGAAGTTCTCATTCTTGGGGGATTAATTAACGAGTCTTCGACGGATACCGAAACCCGCGTACCTTTTCTAGGAGACATTCCCTTTTTCGGCAGGCTATTCCGTTCTACTTCTAGTACTGGAGATCAGAGCGTCTTAATGATGTTTATTCGCCCAACGATTTTGGAAAACAGCTTTGATGCGAACCAGGCGACCTCCAAGCAGTTTGATTATTTGCGCACACATGACAGCCAGTATTTCCTTGAAACGGGTGAGGCAGCTTCACCGGTACTGAGAGATTTCTTTGGTAGGGAGGCTGAGGCGAATGAATCTACAGATTGATCGAATGCTAAATTCATTCTCGCGCAACTAAGCTAACGACTATGTATTGCGACTACTTTGGATTTAAACAGGAGCCTTTTACCATTGCTCCGGATCCTGCATTTTTGTATCCCAGTTCACCTCATCGTCAGGCTCTCGCGCACTTAAAGTATGGCCTCGACCGAGAGGGCGGTTTTATTCTCCTAACTGGGGAAGTTGGAACCGGAAAAACAACGCTAACCCGACTCTTGCTTGAGCAAATTCCTGCCGTTTTTCGTGTTGCATACGTGCTCAACGCAAAGCTCGATATATTGGATGTGCTCGCAAGTATTTGTGATGAGCTGAATATCAGCTTGGAAGCGCATATCACAAAAAGTCCAAAGACCTATATTGACGCTATTAATGCAAACCTCCTAGATGCGCATTCCCAAGGGTTTAAAACCTTGGTGGTAATCGAAGAAGCACAAAACTTGGATGAAGAAGTTTTGGAAATGTTGCGCCTATTGACTAACCTTGAGACCAATACTTGCAAACTTTTGCATATTTTATTGGTGGGTCAGCCGGAGTTGCTTGAGCTGATCGGCCGTCCTCAGCTTCGTCAGTTAAATCAGAGGGTTATTTCACGATTCCATCTGGATCCACTGGATCGTCCGGAAACAGAAAAATATCTTTTACATCGTATACAAAAGGCCGGCTGTAGCCGCAAGATATTTAGTTCCTCGGCTATCAGAGCACTCTACAAACTCAGTGAAGGCGTCCCTCGAAAGTTAAACCTTTTGGCGGAGAGAGCTCTGCTTGGTACCTATTCTCTAAACAATGGTTTTGTAACCCGCGCCCAGGTTGTGGCGGCTAACAAAGAAGTATTCGGCCTGCGTGTTCCAAAAACCACGCCGAGCCAAAGACTGGCTCGAATTACGCTCGGACTTTTTATTTTACTAGTTTGTACTTTACTGGGCATAACTATTATCCAGTACCGGCCCGCTGAGGAGGTTACTCCAGCACCGATGACACTTGAGCAGTCAGCTCCGGGGCGGACGATACCGGAGCAGATAGTTTTTGAGGAAGTAATTCTAGAGGAGATATTAGTCCCAGTAAGTCCAGTCACACTAGTTCAGTTAGCGCCAGACTTGCCAACTGCCCCTGAACCTATTTCCTCTGACGATATTTTAATACCCTTGGATGAATCTGCGTCCAGTCAGCAATCGACTATCGGTGCCTTGGTACTGGATGAGAGCCAAACTTCGGATAGCACGGGTCGGGATGACCCTTTTGGGCAGATATTGGAACTGTGGGGAGTTCAGCGAAAGGCAGATTCTTCTGAATCACTGTGCATGGTTGCAGTGGCTGAGGGACTTCGTTGTGCAGCGATAGACAACGCCTCCGCATGGTATTTCCGATCAGTTAATAGACCACAGCTAGTGCGCTTAAATCCGGGGTTAAATCCAGAGGTGCTCGATGAGCAATACTATGTGCTCACGGGCATTGTGGGCGATATGTACCAGTTAGAAAGAATGGGAATGCGATACAGTTTATTTGCTTCAGAGTTACAGGCATTTTTGGCAGGCCCGTCCTTATATTTGTGGAAACCGCCTCTAGGCTATATCGACTCAATCAGAGTTGGTGATAGTAACCGAGCGCTAATGAATTGGTTGCAGCCTCGACTAGTGGAAATTGATTCCGAAATAGGGGGCCTTATTACCGGTGGCCGCTATAGTCAGCCGATCTCAGATGTGGTTGCTGAATTCCAGCGTCGATATTCTCTCTCGGACGATGGAATATTGGGTAGATTAACCCTTATGAAATTTAATGAGGCTGAGCAGGATGTACCCACACTCGGATATGGTGAAAACTAGTGTCTTACGTTCTCGATGCCCTCAGGAAGGCTGAAAAAGACCGCAGAAATCAGACAGATGTTGGGCTGGACAATATGAATCAGGAGGATTGGAATAGGCCACCGGACATCGAAAGAGGATCATCTTCCAAAATCTGGATATTCGGGGCTTTATCCGTCCTAATTTGTATTGCGATGGTGATATTTCAATATGGGCCCGCATCGTCTGTGGAAGTTGAAGCGACCGCCGCTCGACCGGCAGAACCGCAACCAATGATGATCGAAGAAGACCCTCAGCGGAATAGACCCACATTGGTGGAGGCTGATGCACCGGAGTCCGAACCGCAAATACCTGAACAAGACCTAGCGGCTCGAATTACTGCATTCCAGTTTGAAGGCAATCTGTATATTGAAAGTAATAGGGCAGCCAGTCGGGTATTTATTAATGGAGGGGCCTACAAAATTGGAGATGCCCTTCAAGGGGAAATATATCTGGTAGATATTGCTGCCAATACTGTCACTCTGTCTGACGGATATGATCAAGTAATACAACGTCTGCGCTAGTTTTAACCCGTTCCTACCCTAATATTCTTTGACATATTTCTGTCATTTTTTCTAAATAATTTTGTCACCTTCCGTTGATATTGTGCTGCCCAAGCATCCGGGCTAAGGCCCATTTTTTTAATCAATATCCGGAGAAAAAGATGAATTTTTTGAAGATTGCTCTTCCGAGCGCTCTTGCAATCGTCCTAGTAGGCTGTGGCGGTGGGGACATCAATATCAACGCAGATGACAACAGTTCCATTGTAGACAATAGTTCGGTTAGTGGTGGTGAGCTAACGGCGACTATCACATGTGCAAGCTATGTGGATGAAAATGGTGATGGACAAGCGGGAGTTGTCGACGGTGATAACTGTATTTACAGCGAGTCTTTTGCAGACTTTGACAATCCAATTCTTACAAGTATTACCTTTTCGGATATCGGTGATGGAGCGCATATTTTCGCCGGAAGTCTATTTGTTGGTCAAAATTATGATGCGTTAGCAGATGCTACGACCGCAGGTATCGCCGAAGGCGGTGATGGCCCAACCTTGACGATTCGGGCTGGCGTAACGATTGCGCTTCAAGCTCCAGAAGACTTTGTTGCGGTTATGCGTGGCTCGCGTGTTGAAGCACAAGGCACTTCAACTGCCCCTATCACCTTTACTTCTGAATCTGATTTGCGTGGTCTGGTGACTCCTGAGCAAGTTCAAACCTGGGGCGGTTTGATAATTAACGGTTTCGGGTTTACCAACGCTTGCAGCTATGACGCAGGCTGGGATAGAGATGATCTATCTGGCACTACGCTTGCCGTGGCAGCGGGCCAAGAGTGCTCAGTGTTAATGGAGGGTGCGGAAGGCGGTCGTGAAAATCATTACGGAGGTGCAGTTCATGATGATAATTCTGGAACCCTGAGCTACGTTGTCGTAAAACATGCCGGTTTTGAAGTTGTGGAAGGTAACGAACTAAACGGCATTACCTTTGGGGCTGTTGGTTCGGGCACAAGTCTAAATAACATCGAGATCTACAGTAACCAAGATGACGGTATTGAGTTCTTTGGTGGTTCCGCTGATCTAACTAATTACGTTGCACTCTACGTTCGCGATGATTCAATCGATATCGATCAGGGTTACTTTGGAACTATTCGCAACGCATTGGTTATCCAAGGCGGGGCAATGGATGAAGCAGTTAAGACCGGGGCTCATTGCGTAGAGTCTGATGGTTCCGCTAGTTCGCTCAAGGCAACCAATATCGCCAATGACTACGTATCCAAGGCAACCATTGAAAACCTGACTTGTATCATCAGTGCTAAGGCTCCGGCCGTTGCAGGAAATTCAGATCCTGGCGCCGGCATCAACGCTGAAGAGGCGCACAACCTCACTTTGAGTTCATCGATCATAACTACAGCCTACACTTCGGACGCAGCGCTTGACGCATCAGGTGTGGCTATTGATGCCTCAAATCTGGCTTTTACCAACTACTGCTTTCAGCTAGAAGATAGTGAAGACCTAGCCAATGCGGGAAACGGATTGATCAATATAAATACAAGCATTTTCGCTTGTGCGGACATCTCATCTAACAAGGGAAGAGACGCAGATATTACTCTTACAGCTGGCACCACCTACGGCGCTATAACGGGTCAGGCCTTTTTGGAAGCCCAAGACAATATAGTTTTTTCTGCATCATCCGACGGCACTTCACCTCCCAATGGTGATGGCAGTATCCCTGGTCGGATGACTATTTTGGATGGATTTTACTCTGTCCCTGTAGCCGATATGTTGGTTGATGGAAATGCAGTAATTTTCACCACAGCCGGGACCGCAGAGATTGGTGCAGTCAGCGCTGCCAATGATTGGACACTGGGTTGGACCTACGGGTTACACGAAGGGTCTCGCGGTCAAGCGCTTTGGTTCCAATAATTTCCCAACTACGGTTTTGCTTCTGCGCTGGAAACTGGGTGCCCTGCGGCACCCTTTTTTCTCAGTTTGCCTCACGGACCAAATTTGGAGTGAATATTTATGAATAGAAAACTACCAGTCTTTACCACCTCCCTATGTGTATTGACGGGCCTTATCACTAGTCCAGTATTACTGGCTCAGGTGGGACCGCCACAGACAGCTATCGAAGAAGTTCTTGTTCTTGGTCGTCTAGAAAGCGCAGCCCAGAGTATCGTGATGGAGCGCATGACTTCTGAAACGGTTATGGATATTATTGGTTCGGATCAAATTGAACGAATTGGAGATTCGACAGTAGCTGCGGCACTCAAGCGAGTGCCTGGCGTCACCCTTGTAGACAATAAGTTTGTATACATACGAGGTCTTGGAGAGCGCTATTCCAGTTCAATTTTGAATGGAGCTACGGTACCTTCGCCTGACCTTACTCGTAATGTCTTGCCGCTGGATATATTCCCGAGCTCGATTCTACAAAGTGTGGCCATTCAGAAGGGCTACACTCCGGATATGCCGGCTTCCTTTGGCGGTGGCAATATTGATATTCGTACTAAGGGCATACCGGATAGTTTTGTATTTTCTGTGTCTCTTGGTGGCGGTCTAGAAACTGATTCAGATACTGGCTATGAATATGCAGGTGGCTCTGATGATTATTTTGGAGAGGATGACGGAACTAGAGGTAATAGCGCGTCAGTTGACGCTGCATTACGAACCTATTTCGGCTCTATCAATGCCACTGAAGGAAGTTTGGATGCAACCGCTATCGAAGCCACAGCTGTGAGAGCTGGCAGTGCTATTTCGCGGACGGAAGCTGAATCGATTAATGCGGCTTTCGGTACGAGCGTATATCGCGACTTGGATATTGGCGAACAGAATTCTAGCTTGCAGGATATGAGCATTGGCGGAAGATTGGGCAATCTATACCTGTTGTCTGAAGACTGGGAATTCGGGTTTTTGAGCAGTATCAACTACGATAATTCTTCACGTTCTGATGAAAGGATTCAACGCAGTTACGTGGACCCTGAGGAAGAGTTTCAGCAGGAATTTCGTACTACAGAGAATGTCAGTATTACGGGCACGGCAAACTTTGGACTGCGTTGGCGCGATGATCATGAACTGACATCTACCAATTTGTTTCTTCGCAATACTGACGATGAAGTGGGTATTACCAACATCTTTAACACCACCTCACCATTTTCGACAGGTCAGGGGTCGAGAAATTACGATTATCGATATGAACAGCGTGAGCTTCAGATCCAACAAGTCACGGGACGCCATGCCCTCGGCTACGATACCCAGCAACTTATTGGTTTGGGTGAAAGCTTTCTGAATGATATGGAGTTAACTTGGTTCTATTCCGACGCGACCGCCGCTACAGCTATTCCCTCGGAGACCAATATATTTGCCAGCATTACTCGTGATGTTGATACTAACGAAATTAGCTCCAGTCGCCTGACGCAGGGGCTACGTATGGTTGATGTCCGATACACCGATCTAGACGATAGCGTGGAAAGCACCGGCTTCGAAGTGTCACTTCCCGTTTATGTGGGAAGTTGGGAAATGAAATTTGGCGGCGGTGCCAAGTTTGATAGGAAAGTTCGTAGCTATGAGCAGTTAGATTTATCGATAGGTTCCCCGACTTCTGCTGCAGTTGGCACTCTATCTGGGTCAATATCCGATGCCTTATCAGCTACTAATTTGACCAATCCAGACTACGACTATGTGGTTACCTATCAGAGTGGGTTATCTCGTAGCTATATTGCGGCTGCCACAACGGATGCTTATTTTGGTCAGGTAGATGTCACTTGGAACTACCGTTGGAGAATAGCCGCTGGTGCGCGCTATGAGGAGTACAAACAGTTCACAAGTCCTTGGCAGCCCTATCGCGTCAACGGCAGCCAATTGTTGGTGGACCTCTCTAACCCCGCAGCGGGTGAGCAACCGGAAGGCCTTTACTATGAGGATGCTATTTATCCTTCGATCGCCCTTACTTACAGTAGCCAAAACTTTTGGGCTGACGACTTTAATTTGCGGTTTGCGGCTAGTGAGACTGTCGTGCGGCCGGATTTAAGAGAGGTTTCCAATGCCAGCTATATGGATCCGTTAACGGACATTATCGTTCGCGGTAATCCTGATGCTGTACCTTCGGACCTAACCAATTACGATGTTCGTGGTGAGTGGTTCTTTAGTAACGGTGACAACCTGAGTTTGTCTTTATTTTATAAGGATATTACGAATCCTATTGAATATTTCCAGCAAGCAGGAGCAGAGGATACTATTACAGCAACCATTGAGAATGCAGCAACAGGTGAGTCAAAAGGAGTTGAGGTAGAGTGGCTCAAGAGCCTGGACTTTATGGGAGATTTCGCCTCTCAGTTCTTTCTATCTGGCAATATGACGCTAGCAAGTTCAGAAATTTCTGTTGGAGATGATCTTCTAGTAGCCGCAACAAACCGCACTCGGCCCTTAAGAGGCGCTTCAGATAAGGTGCTAAACATTCAATTGGGTTTTGATGCAAATAGTGGCATGCACGCAGCTACTATAGGTTACAACCACTACGGTGAGCGTTTGTTTGCCGCGGGCACGGGTGATTTGCCCGATTCTTTTGAACAGCCATTTAGTGCGCTAGATCTGTCCTATTCTTACTTTGTTAGCGATGAGTTCACTCTTAGTTTGAAGGCGAGAAACCTGTTAGACGAAGACGTTCAAATTAGTCAGGGCGATGTGGATGTATACGAACAGACGGTCGGTCAGTCGTTTAGCCTTGATGTTAAGTACGATTTTTAAGCGATAAATAATGTGAAAATAAAAAGCCACCCGATCGGGTGGCTTTTTATTTAGTGCGACTTAAGGCTATTCGCCCTCGCCAAACTTATCTTCAATTAGATCAGATATATCTTTGAAAGCGAGGTCTTCATCATCACCTTCGACTCGTAATACCATTTGTGTGCCGATTCCTGCGGCCATCATCATCAAAGCCATAATGCTTTTACAGTCCACAACCGAAGATTCTTCGGGGCCGAGCTCCACCTTGGAACTAAACTGGGCCGCATGCTGGGCAAGCTTTGCAGAGGCTCTCGCATGTAAGCCAAGTTTATTCACAATAGTGATTTTTTCGCAGATCAATTATCTAGGTCTCTGTGGCGGGCCATGACCTTAGAGTGTATCTCATTCAGTCTAAGCGTAACTTGGTCGGCCACAAATACGGACCTGTGCCTGCCGCCTGTGCAACCTATGCCAATGGTCAAATAACTACGCGAGCCTTGTTTAAATGAGTCTATCCAGGTGGTTATAAAATCGGAGATAGAGCCGATCATTTTTTTGACGTCATCCTGCTCAGCTAAATAATCTCTTACTTCGGTATCTTGCCCAGAATAAGCGCGCAATTCAGGAATCCAATAAGGGTTGGGTAAGCAACGTACATCGAAAATAAAGTCCGCATCCATGGGCACACCCTTTTTAAATCCAAAGGATTCGACGACTAAGAGTAGCTCATCACCTTTGTCCAACAGAAAACGTTTTTCCAGAGCATCGGCAAGCATTCCCGGAGCTAAGGAGCTGGTGTTTATTGTGGCATCTGCGATATTTAGGAGCGGTGCCAGAATATTAGACTCCATGCTTAAGGCGGCTTTGAGATCCGTTGTTGAGTCAGTGAGAGGATGCTTTCGGCGTGTTTCACTAAAACGTCGCATCAGAGTAGGTGTGTCTGCGTCGAGAAAAAGTACCTCCGATGACACGCCCTGTTTGGATAGCAAGCTGAGAGTTTCAGGTAAGACTGCTATCTCGGCTTCTGTAGCCCGAACATCGACGCTGATGCCAAATTTTTTATTTGATGTTTTTTGAGGACTAGGCCCTGCGCTGGAACCATCTGGTTTATCAAATAAGTCTTTTAGGAAATACACGGGAAAATTGTCCATGCAATAAAAGCCGGCATCTTCAAGTAAATTTAGTGCAGAACTTTTTCCGGAACCAGACCTACCGGTAACAATTAGAAGTTGCATCTTGGTTTCATCCAAACTGCCCGTAGGCTGGTTAGTTTAACTCTTGGCAAAGATAAGGCTTTTAAGTTCTTCATTTGATCTGGAATCTCGAACGGATTGCCTGAAGTCTGGGTCTGAGAATGACTTGGCTACTATTGCCAGGCGGTCTAAGTGGTCCTGGCACGCTTCGCCACTAACCACCAGAAATACTAAAAGGTCTACGGGTTGGTTGTCAGGTGCATCAAAGCTGATGGGCTCTTCCAAGCTAACAACGGCACAACAATCTGCTTCGGTCTCGGTGATGCGGCAGTGTGGAACCGCTACGCCATCGCCCAAACCAGTGGAACCCAAACGTTCACGGGTAAACAGCCCGTCGAAGATGGTTGTTTCAGACACTTCCGGGCATTGCTCTGCAATGGTGCCAGCGACAGATTCGAAAAGACGTTTCTTACTGCTCGCTGAAAGATGACAGAGAACTAAGTTGGGGTTTATAAAAGATGCCAATTGCATAGATATGAGCTTGTAAGCGAGCTAACAGGCCAATTCCTAGGGAACAGCCAACAAAAAACGGATTTTAGCTTGGTATAGAGCGTAATGAAACTCCGAGAATGGCTTTGTTGGCTTTGCGGAATTAGGATTCCCGGAAAAATTCGGTTAAATTTCTCCGAAAATCCTTTTTTTGATCAGGGTTTTAGTGGTCTCTATGTTTTTCTTTATGTTTAATCAATTGGCGATCAAGCTTGCCCGCAAGGTCATCAATTGCGGCATACATATCTTCCGACTCCGCTTCAGCAAATAAATCGGCCCCTGAAATATGAATGGTGGCTTCCGCTTTTTGAACCAACTTTTCAACGCTAAGGATGACATGGGCATTGGTAATACTATCGTTATGTTTCGCCAGTTTTGTCACTTTACTTGTGACATGGTGATTTAGTGCATCGGTAAGGTCCAGATGATGGCCGCTAATGGTAAGTTGCATACGAATACTCCTTCTGAGTGCAAGATACGGAGCACGAAGTGTGCCCCAGGGGATTTTTTAGATGAGGGTTAATTGTCAATTAATCTTTTTCTTTGGCTCGACGGAAGGATACCGAGCATCTCCCTATATTTGGCAATAGTTCGTCGAGCTATGACGACGCCATCCTCAGCTAGTTTGGATGTTAGGGCGTTATCACTAAGCGGCTTTTTAGGGTTTTCAGCCTTAACCAACTTACTGATTAGGGCCCGAATCGCTGTAGACGAGCATTCGCCTCCCGAAGACGTAGCAAGCTGGCTGGAAAAGAAATATTTTAATTCGAATACACCACGTGGACTGGCCATGTATTTTTGATTGGTGGCGCGAGATATAGTGCTTTCATGAAGCTCTAGTTTTTCAGCGAGATCTTTCAGGATAAGTGGCTTCATGGCTTCTTCGCCTTCTTCAAAAAATGCCATCTGATATTCAACAATGGCCTGACCTACGCGTAAGAGTGTGTCGTTTCGGCTTTCTAAGCTGCGAAGGAACCATTTGGCTTCTTGTAAGTTTGATCTCAAGTAGTCTCGCGTTTGTGGTTGGTCTGTTTGTTTGACCATTTCTGCGTACTGTTCGTTCAAACGAAGTTTTGGAATTGAGTTGCTATTTAGAATGACCGTCCAGACGCCTTCTCTTTTTACCAGGCTTAGATCAGGCAGGATATAGTCTGAGCTGTCCGAGCTATAGCTGTATCCCGGTTTTGGGTTCAGGGACTTAATAACCTGATAAGCCTCTTCGATTTCTTCTACCGGCCGTCTGACCCTTTTTGAAATGCCCTCAAGGCCTAGTTTGGTAAGTGCTTCAAGGTGCCTCTCTACCAAATCTATGGCAGTTTCTACAGCGCCGGTTTCCGGCAGTAAGCTCAATTGCACGAGCAAACATTCTTTTAGATCTCTTGCAGCAACGCCTGGTGGATCAAACTTCTGAATTCTATACAGAACGGAGAGCACATCATCTTCTTCCAGTTCATCTTCTAGCTCTTCTTCAGGAGTTACTACGCTCTGCATTAGATCTTCGATGCTGGAGCTAAGTAATCCAGTGTTATCGATAGCGTCAATTATGGTTAGACCAATTTCGCGATCTAGGGGGGACATATTCGTTAGGTTGAGTTGCCAGCAAAGGTGGTCTCTAAGGCTCTCTTCCGCGGCGTCCTCACGAACGGGGAAGTCATTTCCTGAGCCTTGAGAAGGAGTTACGCCCTCTCGACTTGAATACTCAAAGTCTTCCGTTTTCTGCTCTATCTCAACTTTTGGTAATTCGGCATCAATATCGCCAGATTCATCTGGGTTTTCGGGGTTTTCTTCCACCTCCAACAGGGGGTTGGAATAGAGGCATTCTTGAATTTCTTGTTGAAGGTCGATAGATGACAGTTGCAACAGACGGATCGCCTGTTGAAGCTGAGGCGTCATTCTTAACTGTTGACCTAAACCAATGTGGAGGGACTGCTTCATTACCACTCTGTGATGAACTATTACTGCTAGATTTTAGCTATGCCTGATGGGCTACGCAATTGATAGAGCTTAAAATAGAGCACTATTTAATGCAGAGGCTTATAGTCGGAAGTCTTCGCCCAAATAGACTTCTCGAACTTTCGAATTCTGCATGATGTCCTCGGTGGTGCCGGACGCCAAAATTACCCCTTCACCCACAATGTAAGCGCAGTCGCAAAGGGATAATGTTTCCCGGACATTGTGGTCGGTAATCAGCACGCCAATGCCCCTTTGGCAGAGGTGCTCGATTATCTTTTTGATATCGCCAACGGAAACTGGGTCGACGCCAGCAAAGGGCTCGTCTAATAGGATAAAACTCGGTTCAGCGGCCAGCGCTCGAGCAATTTCCACTCTTCGCCGTTCACCTCCGGATAAGGCCGCACCGAGGCTGTCAGCGATATGAGCAATATTGAATTCTTCTAGAAGCGACTGGGTTTGCTCTGATCTTTCTTGTTTGGATAGCTCTTTGCGTAATTGCATTACGCTGAGAATATTTTCTCGAACAGATAGTTTTCTGAACACGGACGCTTCCTGAGGAAGGTAGCCAATGCCGCGGCGTGCTCGTTCATGCATGCTGAGAGACGCCAAATTGTCGTCATTTAGGAGTATTCGCCCGCCATCGGCAGCAACAAGTCCGGCAATCATGTAGAAACAGGTGGTTTTCCCTGCTCCATTTGGACCCAGAAGCCCGACAATCTGACCAGAGGTTACTTCTAAGGAAACGTCTTTGATTATTTGTCGACGGCCGTAGCTTTTTTTGATCGATTCAATTTTCAGAGAATGTGGCTGGGCTTCTGTCACGCTTAGCGTTCCGCGCCCAAGGGTGGAAGCACTACCCGCACGCGTTCAGTGATGTCTTGTTCAGAAGTGTCTGATGAGGCCCGCAAAATATGCTGGCGTACGTCGTAAAGTATGGTGCCGCCGCTAAGCGTAGTTCCCTGCTGAGAAAGGCTAGCGTTGCCGCTTAACTCAATTAGATCTTCTTCCAAGAGGTATCGAATTTTGTTACTTCTGGCGATCAATTTTTCAGCATCAGGCTCCGGCAGCTGTTCATACTGAGCGGGGTTGCCTAAAGCGACCAGCTCTACAATTTGATCGGACACTGTGCGGAGCTGAATTTCGTCGGCGAGAAGTTCGATCGAGCCTTGCAGCAAACGAACATTACCTCGGTAGGTGGTTAAACCTCCCAGCTCATCAAATTCTGCCGAGTCGGATTCTATTTCCACAGGTTGATCACGGTCCGTTTCAAGCGCAATTAGTGACAGCGGACTCGCTATCACAAGAAGCATGAATATGATGATCTTAGAGAGAATCATGGATCGCATTTACTCGGTCGAGAATCCTAAATTGGTTTGTGCTCAAATTCGCCTCAAAGCCGGTTCCAGAAACTCGGTGACCAGGGGCTTGAATAGTTATATTTGATGCGGTGTGAATCATATGGAGATTCAGGTCGATTTCAAGGTTGCTAGTTGAAAAGTTAATGGGTAATTCTTCGGACTGCCTAAACATCTCCACGTCGCCTTCGAGCTCAAATGTACTCAGCTGTTCTTGGAAGAATCCTCTAGCCGCGGATATATGCCACAAATCTCCGGATGCTTCTGTGAGATAAAATCGGGGTTCTTCAACCTGCAATCGATCTCCATGCCTAAAACTTAGTAACTCTCTGCCTTCTACCAGTTGTTGTAAATTTCCCGATAGGTCGTATTGGCTAACACGCGGGTTCTCGACTATGGCATCGGGTATATTAGTATTGGCTGAAGCGTTAGTTGGCTCGGTGAGAGTGACATTAAGATTCAAATCCCAGACCAGGAATGTAAGAAGAAGAGGGGTTAGGGCGAGTAGATAAAAGTGTAGACGGTTATTCAATCTTCGCTTCCATAACTGGCATGTATATTGGTCAACAGACCCTTGGCATCTAATAAAAGCTCGCAAACTTCTCTGATCACACCGGCGCCGCCACCGAGAAGGCAACTATAGTCGGCGCATTTTTTTACAACGGCATTTGCGTCTGCTGGCGCCACACCTATTCCTGCAATAATAATGGCCTTAAGGTCAGGCAAATCATCACCAACGTAAAGGCAATTTTCTAACGGGATATCCAGTTCGTTGCAAAGTGCAGAGAGAGCAATACTCTTATCTTCGCGACCTTGAATCAGATGCTCAATCCCTAGTTCTTTTACTCGGCGCTCAACCATAGGGGAGGTGCGGCCAGTAATAATGGCGGTCTGCAGGCCGGCATTTTGAATCATTTTTAGACCCAGCCCGTCGTGAATGTGGAATGATTTCAATTCTTCACCTGCGCTACTGTAGGTGATTTTTCCATCAGTCAGCACGCCATCGACATCCGTTACCAGCAGTCGACAGTTTTTGAGCTTTGATTTTAGTTTAGCGTTCATCGCCCGGACATCTCATGAAGGATTTGGTTGTTAGGCTCGAGCTGGCTAAGCAGGTTGTGCGATCATCCGCAAAAGCATAGTCGTAACTATGGTTCAAGGGGGATCGTGCAAGATGCAACGCCAGCTTGGGCATAATACCAAATAGCGCGTAGGCTAATTTGCACAATGTGCATTTGATAAGAATCGAGTACTTGTAATTAATCATTATAATATTCTTCTAGGCGCGCCTTTATGAAATATTCGGACTACACCACTCCTGCGCGCAGGATGTCGTGCATATGCAGCACGCCAATTGGCTGTTGCTCAGCGTCAACCACGACCACAGCGGTAATTTTATGATCTTCCATATAACCCAACGCCTGAGCCGCCAGCATATGGTGTTGAATAGTCTTGGGGTTACTGTTCATCATTTCTCTAATTGGGCTGCTGCGCATATCAGTATCTGTGTCAAATACTCTTCGCAAATCACCGTCTGTAAACACGCCAGCAAGGTGGTCATTTTCGGTAATTAACGTAATACCCAGACCTTTTTCTGTCATCACCATCAAGGCTTCTTTAAGCGGCTGATCAGGGTGGCATTCGGGGATCTCATTTCCCGAATGCATGATGTCTTCAACCTTGAGCAGCAGTTTGCGACCAAGGGCACCGGAGGGGTGCGAAAAGGCAAAATCTTCGGCTGTGAATCCGCGTTTTTCGAGAAGGGCTATCGCCAGACAATCACCTAGTACCATGGTTAGCGTAGTGCTGGATGTTGGGGCCAAATTTAGTGGGCATGCTTCGGTGTCAACTTTGATACTGAGGTGCACGTCCGACTCTTTTGCCAAAGGAGACTGAATATTTCCGCTCATACCGATTAAAGGGGTGCCCATGCGCTTTATGACAGGTAGCAGGGTTAATAATTCAACCGAGGTTCCACTGTAAGATATTCCTATCACCACATCTTCTTCGGTGACCATACCAAGGTCGCCGTGACCGGCTTCTCCCGGATGCACAAAAAAAGCTGGAGTGCCGGTGCTCGCCAATGTAGCGGCAATTTTTCGACCGATATGTCCTGACTTGCCCATGCCCGAAACTATCACTCTTCCGCGGCAGTTCAGCATCAGATCGCAGGCTTTAGTGAAGTCTTCTCCAAGCGTCGCTTCCAAAGAGCGCACGGCATCCGTTTCTATACGAACGGTGCGCAATGCGGAGGCTATATAGTCTGTTGAATCCGGCATTTGCTCGCTGTACCCCTAAGTAGTTCGGCTTTTAATGACATACACAAGATGACAAATCTTCTTCATTACCCGAATAGTACATAGTAATAGAGAATGTAGATGATTAGCAGGGCCGTGCCCTGCAACTTGCCAATATGAAAATAATTTTTCGACTTTCCAATGCCTAGAAAACAGATAGCAGCTAGAAACAAAGTAATAAAGATCAATACGCCGAAATCCCGGGTGAATGCCGCTGGATCGATAATGGTGGGATGAATAATTCCCGCTACGGGCAGAACCAAGGTGAGATTGAATATGTTTGAACCTAGAATATTGCCTAAGGCGATATCGGTTTTCCCCTTAAATGCACTGGTTAGTGAGGCTGCAAGCTCTGGAAGGCTTGTGCCAACAGCAACTACGGTTGCTCCGATGATTAACTCGCTAATACCTGCCCTGCTAGCGGTTTCCACAGCAGTTCGCACCAGCAGATCAGAAAATCCAACCAATCCGATTAGCCCGATTAACAGAGCTATCCAAGACTTAACTGGTCGATGATTGGCCAGAATATCGCTGGAGCCAATTAGTTCTTCAGCATCAGGTAGAGCTCCCCGTCGAAATGTTAGATAGAGAAACAGGGGCGTAATGGCCATTAAAGCGATGCACTCTGCTCTACCAAGATAACCATTAGATAACACCAGGCCTGCAGCCAGGGTTACTAATAGCACAGCTACAAGTTCATTTTTAATTATTGGACGAGTGACAGGAATGCTCACAATTATCGCTGTGATCGCCAAAACCATACCTGTGTTGGCAAGGTTGGACCCTAACGCATTGCCCACGGCTAATTCTGAAACACCTTTCAAAGCTGCGGTAGCAGATACTAGAATTTCCGGAGCTGAAGTTCCTATCGATACCAGGGTTAATCCTATTACAAGGGGCGACACTCCTAACTGCATCGCGATATCAGCAGCGCCAGCGACAAAACGGTCCGAGCTCCATACCAAACCGAGAATTGCTATGACTAATAAAACGACAATAATTGAGATGGGCAGCGAGGACAAAGTAGTGTTTTCGAGTTTCAGATTAAAGGTGCTCAATGGTATAGTTCGAGGCCTTCGGTGTCAGCCCACAAACCCTTTTTTCTGCATGAGTGATTGTTTTTGATGTACGCGCGATTTTGTTTAACAAGTATTTTAATTTGGCTGCTTAGCACGCAGCTAACTTTGGCACAGGATATGTCTGATCCTGCACAGGTGGTATTCCAAGTTACTACGGATGTCCTTGCTGCTGTGCAACTGCACAGGGGCGAATATGACGAAGATCCAGAGATATATTTTGAATCAATAGAAGAGGCTTTGGGAGACAATATTAACTTTCAGCGGATGGCTTATTTGGTCATGGACGCTACCTATTATCGGGCATCCAACGCGGAACAACGTTCTGAATTCGTTGAGGCTTTCCAGCAATCATTGGTTCAAACTTATTCAAAAGGATTGCTGGGTATAGACCAGGCTGACTTTACGGTGATGTCCGTCGATGGAGCCGAAGGCGCGCAAACGGTGACGGTCAAGCAGGAGCTGAAATCCGGCAGCAATGAAATGGATCTAGACTACTCTATGAGGCGCGAACCCGATGGGCGCTGGCTATTGGTGAATGTAGTTATAGATGGAATTAACTTAGGCAGTACCTTTAGAAATCAATTCGCACAATCAGCACGAAAATTTGATGGTGACATTGATCTGGTAATCTCGTCTTGGTCTTCGGAAGACTAGGGTCGCGATGAATTCGCCCAGTACTCTTGCCCTAATAAGCTAAATTTAAGCAGCATAAGAAGAAAAAATGACAATTGACGACCTAAAACAGCGCGTAGAAGCAGCTATTCCCGGCGCACAAATCGAAGTTACCACTGATGGATACTATTACACCGTAATTGCCGTATCAGCAGCCTTCGAAGGCAAGCGTGCGGTTCAGCGGCAGCAGATGGTCTACGCTGGTCTAAACGACATTATTGCAGATGGTAGTCTGCATGCGGTGAATATTGAGACCCTTACTCCTGAAGAGAATTTGGCTAACTAATGGATAAACTCATTATCGTAGGTGGCGCTGTTCTGAATGGCGATATCAGAATATCCGGCGCAAAGAACTCGGCTCTGCCAATACTGGCAGCCACATTGCTGACCGGCGAAAAGATGCGTATTTCTAATTTGCCGCATCTGCACGATATTACGACCATGATTGAGCTTCTTGGTTGTATGGGAGTGGAGTCAAGTATCGATGAAAAAATGACCGTTGAAATCGATAACTCAAATATTAGTAGCTATTGTGCTCCTTATGATTTGGTGAAAACGATGCGAGCCTCTGTATTGGTGTTGGGGCCCTTGCTTGCCAGATTTGGAGCTGCAGAAGTTTCCTTCCCGGGCGGTTGCGCCATTGGTAGTAGACCAGTGGACCAGCATTTGCGTGGATTAGAGATGATGGGCGCGGAAGTAGATATATCTGGTGGTTATATCAAAGCTAAAACCAATGGTCGCCTAAAGGGCGCTCATATAATTATGGATATAGTCACCGTTGGTGGCACAGAAAATCTTTTGATGGCCGCGGCCTTGGCGGATGGCGAAACTATTATCGAGAATGCCGCTCGCGAACCAGAAGTTACTGACTTGGCCAATTGTTTGGTGGCTATGGGCTCAGAAATCACCGGAATCGGCTCTGACAGATTAGTGATACAAGGGAAAGAGGAGTTGCATGGGTGTGAATATCGCATCATGCCGGACCGCATTGAAACAGGAACCTATTTGGTTGCTGCTGCAGCGACAAGAGGGCGTATTAAGCTTCGAGATACGGATGCGAAGTTGTTGGAGTCAGTTCTTCAAAAACTGGAGGAGTGTGGCGCAACTATAGAGATCAGTGAAAATACGATTGAGCTGGATATGAAGGGTAAGAAACCTCTGGCGGTGACTATAAAAACTGCGCCTTATCCGGCTTTTCCAACAGATATGCAGGCCCAGTTTACGGCGCTGAATTCGGTTGCCGAGGGGACTAGCATGGTTACCGAGACGGTATTTGAAAATAGACTTATTCAAACTCACGAATTAAATCGCATGGGAGCCAAAATCACGCTCGAAGGAAATACAGCAATGGTTACCGGAGTGGAGCGCTTGAAGGGTGCGCCGGTTATGGCATCCGATTTGAGGGCCTCAGCTAGCCTGGTTATAGCTGGATTGGTTGCGGAGGGTGAGACGGTAATTGATAGGATTTATCATATCGATCGCGGATACGAATGTATTGAAGAAAAATTGCAACAGCTCGGCGGTTCGATTCGCCGGGTCCCCTCATAATCCTTCGGAATACTAGAGAATTACTATGATTACTATCGCGCTGACAAAAGGGCGAATACTTTCTGAAACACTGCCGCTATTGGAGGCGGCGGGTATTGTGCCGGAATGCGATATTGCATCCAGCCGGAAGCTTATCTTTCAAACTAATCAGCAAGATGTGCGGTTAGTAGTGCTTCGCGGATCTGATGTGCCTACCTATGTAAAAAGAGGTTCTGCTGACCTAGGTATATCGGGCAAAGACGTCCTAATGGAAGTGGGTGGCGACAACCTATATGAATTGCTTGATCTGAGCATAGCTAAATGCAGATTGATGACCGCTGCCATCAAGGGAGCCAAACCAAGCACTGGGCGCATTCGTGTAGCTACCAAATTTACGGAAGTCGCCCGAAGGCACTATGCCGATCAGGGGCGACAGGTTGAAATAGTCAAATTGTACGGTGCAATGGAAGTTGCGCCCCTACTTGATCTGGCCGACGAAATTGTCGATATAGTTGACACAGGAAATACTTTGAAAGCCAATGGTTTAGAGCCAGTAGATATGATAGCGGAGATATCTACTCGCCTTGTGGTTAACAAAGCCGCGTTCAAAACCAAACATGCCCAATTGATGCCTATTGTTGAGCGCATCGAGGCCTACCTGGACGCTTCCGCGTGAGCCTAAAAATTACTCGTCTGAATAGTGCTCAGGGGGACTTCTCTGCTGAGCTGAATAGACGAACGCAGTGGCAAAATGGCGATATGGCTGCCGTCGAACAGCGCGTTGCCGATATTCTGGAATTGATTCGAACTGAGGGTGACCCTCAGCTTCTAAAGTTGACTCAAGAGTTAGATAGATGGTCGCCGGAGCAGGCCGCCGGATTGCGCGTTAGCGACGCTGAAATAGAAACTGCCGTTTCCGCTTGTGATGAAAACGAGTTGGCTGCATTGGAGCTAGCTGCGCAGAGGATTAGAGGCTATCACCAGAAACAAACCCAGGGTTCTTGGAGTTATAAAGACGAGCTTGGCAATCTTTTGGGTCAACAGATAACCCCTATAGAGCGCGTTGGTATTTATGTGCCAGGAGGGAAAGCCTCATACCCTTCATCAGTTTTGATGAATGCTATACCGGCTAAGGTTGCCGGAGTCGACCAGCTAATAATGGTTACCCCGACTCCAGATGCTAGTTTCAATCCATTGGTTTTGGCGGCTGCCAAAATTGCCGGAGTGGATCAAGTTTTTAGAGTCGGCGGAGCTCAAGCGGTCGCCGCTCTGGCGTTTGGTACAGAAACCGTACCTTCAGTGGATAAAATCGTTGGCCCTGGGAACAGCTATGTTGCAGCGGCAAAACGCCAGTTATTTGGGCGGGTTGGAATAGATATGGTTGCTGGCCCATCTGAGATATTGATTGTCGGAGATGGTTCGGTGAATCCTGAATGGGTTGCTATGGATCTTCTGTCGCAAGCGGAACACGACGAAGTCGCTCAGTCCATACTGATAACGCCTGATCAAGATTATCTGGAGCAGGTGGCCGCTGAAGTTGAGCGGCTGATAACCACCTTAGAGCGCGAGACAGTCGCTCGTGCGAGCATGCAAAGCAAGGGCCTGCTAATCAAATGCACAGATATTACTGAGGCAATTTCAATATCCAATTTACTCTCTCCCGAGCACTTGGAGCTAGCTGTTGAAGAGCCTGAAAGCTGGTTGTCTGAAGTAAAAAATGCCGGAGCCATATTTTTGGGGGCGTATTCTCCTGAAGCAATTGGAGATTATTGTGCTGGGCCTAATCACGTACTCCCCACTTCGGCTACAGCGAGATTTTCATCTCCCTTGGGCGTTTACGATTTTCAGAAAAGGTCTTCTATTATTGGCTGCTCGAAAGAGGGTGCTGTTGCCTTGGCAAAAACTGCTTCGGTATTAGCGCGCAGTGAATCTTTAACTGCGCATGCCAGATCAGCGGAATACCGAATCGAGCCTAATAGTTCACCCACTGACTAGTTACTCGGTCTAACGGCCGCGCGGACCTGAATATTTATATTGCGATTATTTCGGTAGACGCCGAATGCAAGGAGCTCGCCGGGTTTAGTATTCGATATCAATTCCAGTACCTGGCGGCCATCTATTAGAGGCTCATCGTTGATGCTCACAATAATGTCGCCTTCTTCCATGCCGGCTGATCTAGCTGGGCCTTCTGTATCAAGTCCAGTAACCATCATTGCTCTAGATGTTTCTAGTTCGAGAGATTGTGCCAGTTGAGTTTTTAGGTCGCCGGCGGAAATACCTACCCAGCCTCTCATAACAGCTCCGTTTTCGACTATTTGTCGGACTACGTCGACAGCCATATCTGCGGGAATTGAAAAGCTAATGCCCTCTGCACCAGTTACGTTAATCACCGCCGTATTGATGCCAATTAGGTTTCCATATACGTCTATTAGTGCACCGCCCGAGTTACCTTCATTGATGGCTGCATCGGTTTGCAGAAAATTCACAAAAACGCTCAGATCCAATAAGTTGCGGCCCGTTGCGCTAACAATGCCTTGAGTTACAGTTTGGCCACGGCCAAAGGGATTACCGATCGCAAGAACAATATCTCCAACCGCAACGCTCTCTGAATCTCCGATACTAATAGCAGTTGTATCTTCAAGGTCGGTAATCAGCACTGCCAAATCGGTTTCTGCGTCAATCCCAATAACCTCTGCAGCCGCTTGTCTGCCGTCCGCAGTAACTATGCCGATTTGATCAGAGCCATCTATTAAGTGACGGTTGGTTAGAATATGCCCCTCCCCACTAATAATTACTCCGGCGCCGGATTTGATGTCGTATTGGGCTTGGTTCGATTCGGTATCGAAGAATTGCCTAAAAAACGGATCGTCAAATAGCTGATTCTGGGCCTGGGGTACCGGCACGCGAGCGTAGATACTAACAACCGAAGGTGCGGCGCGTGATACGGCATCTGAGTAGGAAACAGGTCCCAGGCGATTGTCGCCAATATTGGATGGAGCGGAGTCTTGGGTTTCAGGTTCAGAAGAGCGCAGCCCAACGAGATCAGGTGCCACCAATGCCAGAATGGCGGCAACTAATAGCCCGCATATCACTGGCCAAAAATAGCTTAAAAAATGTCGCTTTGTTGGCATCTGCCTTGTTGCTCCTGGGCTAGTATATTTCGATAAATCTGCCGAATCTTGAGCGCTACTTTCTTCGTAATTACCATCAAATAGTGTTCGCGCCTAGTACGGGTTAACATCCGCAGCCCAAAAGTGTTACCTATTGATTCAAACAACGCAAACTAAGGCGCTTTAAAAAGCAGTCCAAATGATAGAATTTTCCGTCGAAGAAAAAGAATACCTAGTTCCAGGCACTGCCGGGGTGATCCAGTGCAGAACCAAGGCCGGTAATGCGGATAAATATTTGCAGCATGCGCCCATTGCGGTTATTTGCCATCCACACCCTCTCTATAGCGGAACCATGGACAACAAAGTTGTTACCACTCTCGCGCGGGTTTTTCGCAATAGAGGGCTCAATCATTTGCGCTTTAATTTTCGCGGTGTTGGTAAAAGTGAGGGCGTGCATGACGATATGCGAGGTGAGTCCGAAGATTTGGATCTCTTGCTGAATTTATTGGCCAAGGAGCGACCAGGTCAGAAATTTATTTTGGCGGGCTTTTCTTTTGGTTCCGGTGTGGCTTCGATAGTGGCTTCACGGCGCGAGGATGTTGTTCACCTGATTCTAGTAGCTCCGCCAATTGGCAAATATGAATCGGCCTACGAAACGCAATACCCCAGCGCTGTATCTATCTATCAGGGTAGTGCAGACGACATTGTGGAGCCAGCGTTGGTTAAGGATTGGGCTGGTCGAATTAAGTCTGAATCTACATTCTATTGGTTTGAAGATGTTGGGCATTTTTTCCATGGCAAGCTTCAAGATCTTTCCGAGCAAATAAATCTTGCTCTTGATTCCGTGCAAAGATCAGGCGCTTTTAAATGAGCCCCGTAATGTCAAGTCGCACTCCAATGCAACATTACCTAGACGATCTTGATAGAGAGGGATTTGTTAAAGACGCTGCTCAGAAGATGGCAGTGGAGCAGTTGCAAGGGCTCTATAAAGACTTAGTAGCGCAAAAAAAACAGACATCCATTTGGGCCCGGTTATTTGGTGGTGGTTCATCTTTAGACCCGGTGCGAGGTTTGTACCTTTGGGGTGGGGTAGGCCGTGGCAAGACCTATTTGATGGACATCTTTTTTGATTCACTTCCCTTTAAAGAAAAACAGCGGCTACATTTCCATAGGTTTATGAGGCTGGTGCATGCGGAGCTGAAGGCACTGCAGGGAGAAAAAGATCCACTAGAGAAGGTTGCTGATCGGTTTGCCAGCAAATATCGGGTGCTTTGTTTCGATGAGTTTTTTGTTTCAGATATCGGCGACGCAATGATTCTGGCAACTTTACTTGAGGCGATGTTTGATCGTGGCGTTACATTGGTTGCGACCTCAAATGTGGTGCCTAACAATCTTTATAAAGATGGATTGCAGAGAGTCCGTTTCCTGCCCGCTATCGATCTACTAAATAAACACACTCGTGTGTTGGAAGTAGATGGTGGAAATGACTACCGACTTAGGACATTGGAGCAATTGGAGCTCTACCATTTTCCTGCGGACATAGCAGCTGAGACTATTATTGATGCGAATTTCCATCGGCTGGTTGCTGACGAAGAAGAGCTCAAAGTAGATTCAAATATTGAAATAGAAAATCGGCCCATAGCCTTCCGTAAAAAGGCTGAAGATGTGATCTGGTTCGACTTCGATCAAATATGTGGAGGCCCAAGGTCACCTGCAGACTACATAGAAATATCTCGTGAGTTTCAATCAGTATTGATTCATGGCGTGCCTCGTTTTGATAGTTCTAAGGATGATTTGGCACGACGGTTTATTAGTTTGGTGGATGAGTTTTATGATAGGTCTGTAAAACTTATCCTATCAGCGGATGTGGCATTGGACGAACTATACTCCGGTGGACGCCTAAGCTTTGAGTTTGAACGAACCAAATCTCGGCTACTGGAGATGCAGTCCGCGGAGTATTTGGCGCGGGCGCACAAATGCTAATAAGAGATATTTTGTCAAAGATGGTCGAAAAATAATGCAGCCAAAAATTAGTGTTAATTCGACGTTCGGGACTCCGATTTACGAGATTCAGGTGGAAGGGTTGACGAGTATCAAGATTCTTTGGCTAAGCTCATTCTGGCCATGCGGGATCAAGGCTCAGGCAATAAGGTAAGCAATCAAGGTGGCTGGCACTCGAACAATCACCTGCATAAATCTGAAAACGCTGATTTTCAGTGGCTGATCGGTGAAATTCAAAAGCTTTCGGTTGCCTTTAATTTCCGGGTCACCCAACAGCCTGCGCATTGAGATTACCCTTCTGATAATCGATGAATGTTGCAGTTCCAGATAAACCAGTGAATTTAATAGCTTTATGTTGATTTAGCATTAAAAGATCACTAAAATCCTCGCTCCATTTTTGGCTGCTAATTTGGCGGCCGCTAAAACGATAACTCGGTAAGCTAAGGCTAATAACATGAAGACTATAAGTGCCAATGAAGCTACCGTACAGCGCGACTGGTATGTCGTCGACGCGAGTGACAAGATTTTAGGTCGCCTCGCATCGGAGATTGCCCACCGCCTGCGCGGCAAGCATAAACCTGAATACACGCCCCACGTTGATACGGGCGATTACATCGTCGTAGTAAACGCCGGTCAAGTTCGCGTCACGGGCAAAAAAGCCACTGACAAGATTTATTATCATCACACCGGCTATCCCGGTGGAATCAAGGATGTCAGCTTCGAGAAATTGCTAGCTGAACACCCAGATCGTCCCCTCAGGGTTGCAGTGAAAGGCATGTTGCCACGAGGCCCTCTCGGTCGGCAGATGCTAACCAAGCTCAAGATTTATGCTGGAGCTGAGCATCCGCACGCTGCGCAACTACCTAAACCACTGGATATTTGAGAGAGACGACCATGAGTGAGACCTATTACGGAACAGGGCGTCGCAAAACCTCGACAGCCCGAGTGTTTATTACAAAAGGAACTGGCCAAGTTCAAATCAACGGCCGTACTTTAGAAGATTATTTTGGACGTGAAGTTGCACGCATGATTGTGCGACAGCCATTTATTGCTGTGGAAGCAGATGGTAAATTTGACGTTAAAGCCACAGTTAAAGGTGGCGGTAGTTTTGGTCAGGCCGGTGCGTTGCGACATGGTATTACCAGAGCTCTTATGGAATATGATGAAGAAATGCGCCCAGCCTTGCGTAAAGCAGGTTATGTGACGCGCGATTCGCGTGAAGTTGAGCGCAAAAAGGTCGGCTTGCACAAAGCAAGAAAACGTCCTCAGTTCTCGAAACGTTAAGAGAACAAAAAAGGCCCGCATCAGCGGGCCTTTTTTTATTGCCAAAAAAGCTTCTTTACTCCCCTTTGCTCCTTGCGGGAAACCGCCAATTTCATTAGAATTATGCGGCTTTTTTTGTGCTCGCCATTGAATCGAGATTACGCAGAAAAAACGCTTCAGACCAAAGCAAAGCTGCTTATCAAAAAGAGATATTTTTGGAGAATTCCATGAGTAATGACGGTGTAAACAAAAGCCGCCGCATGATCCTTACTGGTCTCACCAGTACCGTTAGCGCAGTTGGTGTCGGCTACGCTGCTGTGCCTTTCGTAAAGTCTTGGGTACCTAGCGCAAAAGCAAAAGCTGCTGGCGCACCCGTTACCGCAAATATTGGGTCGATCGAACCCGGCCAAATGATCACCGTTGAATGGCGCGGAAAACCTGTGTACATATTGCGCCGCACGGAAGAAGCCTTAGCGAGTCTTATTGAAGGTCGAAGATATTTGAGTGACCCAGATTCAGAAGTTGAACAACAGCCTGCGTATGTAACTGGCGATGCACGAGCTATCGATGGTCATCAGGAGTATTTGATCTTGGTCGGCCTTTGCACTCACCTCGGTTGTGCCCCAACATTTCGTCCGGAAGTGGGCGCAGAAGATCTAGGTGGTGATTCCTGGCTAGGCGGGTTTTTCTGCCCCTGCCACGGTTCCAAATTCGATTTATCTGGCAGAGTTTATTCTGGGGTCCCTGCACCTATTAACCTCGAAGTTCCACCATATCGTTTCGAAACTGATAGCGTCATTGTAATTGGCGAAGACCAGGAGACTGTCTAATGGGTTGGGTTACATCTCTTTGTAATTGGGTAGATCGCCGCGTTCCTGGTCTGCAGGGTCAATGGAAATATCATATGTCGGAGTACTATGCTCCGAAGAACTTTAATTTCTGGTACTTCTTTGGCGTTCTGTCTTTAGTAATATTGGTTATCCAGTTGGGTACGGGTGTCTGGTTGTTAATGAGTTTTGAAGGCTCTTCGGAACGAGCCTTTGCCTCCGTTGAATACATCATGCGAGATGTTGAAATGGGCTGGATCATCCGTTATATGCACTCCACAGGAGCCTCGGCTTTTTTCCTTGTGATCTACATGCATATGTTCCGCGGGCTTTTGTACGGCTCTTATAGAGCTCCCCGAGAGCTGGTATGGATCTTCGGCATGACCATATATGTGGCCCTGATGGCGGAAGCCTTTTTGGGTTATGTGCTTCCATGGGGGCAAATGTCCTTCTGGGGTGCTCAGGTAATTATTTCTCTGTTTGGCGCAATCCCCGTGGTTGGTGAGTCCATAGTTGAATGGATTCGGGGTGACTATCTAATCTCCGGTATTACCCTAAATCGCTTTATGTCTCTGCACGTTGTTGCTGTTCCAATCGTGCTTTTGGCTCTAGTAGTTTTGCATATTCTTGCGCTGCATGAAGTGGGTTCAAATAACCCTGATGGCGTTGAGATTAAGGCAACCAAAGATGAAAAGGGCAAGCCCCTAGATGGTATTCCTTTCTATCCGTACTATTTGCCGGTGCATGATTTAACCGCAATTGTCGTGTTTCTATTCGTATTCTGCGCGATTATCTTTTTCTTCCCTGAGATGGGTGGCTACTTCTTAGAGCACGCGAATTTTGAAGAGGCTAACCCGCTTAAGACACCTGAGCATATCGCGCCGGTTTGGTACTTCACGCCTTTCTATTCCATGCTTAGGGCGGTTACTTTCCCAATAGGCGGTATCACCGCAAAGCTGGGTGGGTTTATGGCTATGGGTGGCGCAATAGCGGTTCTGTTTGTACTGCCTTGGCTGGATAGAAGCACAGCAAAGTCTGTTCGCTACCGGGGCAATCTAACCAAAGCGATGATGATCGCGTTTGCGGCATGCTTCATTATTCTTGGAATTTTGGGTGTTAAAGCTCCAACCGAAGCAAGAACGCTTTTGGCTCAGGTCGCAGTGGTTTTTTACTTTGGCTTTTTTATAACCATGCCTGTTTGGACTAATAAAGATGCTTGCTCTAAGCCCATTCAATATATTTTGAGCGGTATATACGCTCTGGCATTCTTTCTGCTGACGGTGATGAATGTAACTAACGGGAGTTTTTACGGGCAGGTGGTTGATGGCGTTAGACTAGTTCATCCCTCATATTTGGTTGGTGGAATCTCGCTGGCGCTAGCAGTGTTTTTTGCGATGCTTCCACGCTTGACCGCACGCAATGTAACTCAAGAGCCACCGGCTAGAATTACTATGGATGGTGGTCAGGGGTACAAAGCATTCTTCCTTGGATTGATCGCCGTAGGCTTCATTGTATTTATTCCGATAAAAGCCGTAGGCGCTGAAACAGAGTTTCATTGTGGAACTATCGAATGTGAACATATACATATCGACCCTACCGACAAAGTATCGCTGCAAAACGGAGCGAAGTGGTACATGAACTACTGCTACGGATGTCACTCCACCCAGTACGCACGATACGGTCGCGTGGCGGAAGACCTGCAAATCCCCGAAGAAATTATGATGAGCACTCTGGTATTAGGCGACCAAAAAATTGGAGACCTAATCGAGGGGCCGATGCGCGAAGATGATGGGAAGGCTTGGTTTGGTATCGCTCCTCCGGACCTTACTTTGGTAACTCGAGTGCGCTCTCCTGAATGGGTGTATACCTATCTCAAGAATTTTTACCAGGATGATAGTCGTCCCATGGGTGTAAATAACAAAGTATTTCCTGATGTTGGGATGCCACACGCACTGCTCGAAGTGCAGGGGCTCCAGCGATGTGCACCTGGCCCTGTTGTCGCTCACAACGGTGGCGTTAAGCAGGACCCTTTAACAGGAGAGCCCTTACTCGAAGACCCATGTGGCACCTATGAACTTGTCTACGAAGGAATGTTGACGCCGGAAGAGTTTGATCAGGTAGCCCATGACTTAACAAACTATCTTGCTTATATGGCCGAGCCGATGGCTCAACAGAGACGTGAAATGGGAACAACTGTTTTGCTGTTCTTGGGTTTTCTGTTTGTATTGGTTTGGTTACTAAATCGCGAATATTTCAAAGAAATTCACTAAGGTCTGTTAACAGGCCTTAGTTGGCCTACGGAGCACGTATGACAAGCATTACCAGACGATCCACCATGACACTTTTGTCGGATCCCCTCAGTCACTATTCGCACCGTGTGCGTATTGTGCTGGCAGAAAAGGGAATCAGCGTCGATATTGAAGAATATTCAGAAGCCACGGTTCCTGCAGAGTTGGCTGACCTTAATCCCTATAGCACCTTGCCTACTTTGGTAGATAGAGATTTGGTTCTGTATGAATCTCGAGTAATGATGGAATATCTGGACGAGCGTTTTCCGCATCCGCCGTTGCTGCCAGTGTATCCGGTAGCTCGTGCATTGAGTCGCCTTTGGATTTATCGCATTGAGCGCGACTGGAGTAGCCATGTTGATATTCTCTCTAAAAAGCCCGGCGAAGAAGCCGCCGCAAAATATTTGCGTCAGAGTTTGTTGGGAATAGCGCCGATATTTGCTGAGAAAGAATTCTTTATGAGCGAAGAGTTTACCTTGGTTGATTGTTGTCTTGCGCCAATCATGTGGCGATTGGGATACTTGGGCGTAAACATACCTAATACTAAGCAGTCCAAGCCGCTTATCGAATATATGAAGCGAATATTTGGTCGTCCAGCATTCGAGACAAGTCTGTCAGCTGCTGAAGCGCAGATGCATCAAACCTATTAACATGGGTTAGTCAGGCACTTCCTTTTATGTCCAATAATATGACATCTACTCGGCCTTATTTACTGCGGGCGATATACGAGTGGATTTTGGATAATCAATTGACCCCGCACGTTGCGGTAAATGCGCATGGCGAAGGCGTGCGTGTTCCGCAAGAATATGTGCAGGATGGCCAGATAACTCTGAACCTAGCTCCCGACGCCGTTAATAGTATGAATATGGATAACGAGGCGCTTTCTTTTAATGCGCGTTTTCGTGGTGTGCCCATGGATATCTATGTTCCCTTGGGTGCAGTGACTGGAATCTACGCTAGGGAGAACGGTCAGGGCATGATGTTTACAGAGGACGACTATCAACCGCCGACGCCGTCTCCTTTGAGTCCTGCACCGCTTAGTTCTGCTGGCGGAGCAGGAACCAATAGTTCCAAGTCATCTAAGTCGAGTAAAAAACCTTCTCTACGGGTAGTGAAGTAACCGAGCTTTTTATCATCTCTTATACGAGTTAGTAGAGGCTAAGTGTTCTACTCGACGTATTCAAACACCTTAACCACTCGGCGAATTCCGCCCGTCAAGCTCGCTTCATGTGCTGCCACCTCGGCCTGCGCTGCATTAGTCAGCCCCATTAGAAAAGTAACGCTGTCTTGCACAACAATCTCTAAATCGACGCCATCCAATAATGGTTCCCGTAAAAATCGAAGCGCGATTTTTTGCCGTAATATAGTGTCATTCGCTCTTGATAGCAGAGAAGTATTCGCTCTGACGGTCAGTTCGTTATAGACCTGCCTAACCCTGGTTACCTGGTTCACAATCTCTGAGGCTTGAGCTTTCAATTCTTCGGATGGTACTTCGCCAGTGACCAATACAACTGCATTAAAACTATGCACTTCAATATGGGCCGAATCAAGGTCCGGGTGGGCCTTATTGAGATTGTGGCGAAGTATGGTTTCTAGATTGGAGTCGTCTAATTTTGATCCTATTGAGCGATCGTAGGGGTCAACTTCAATGGGTTCGTCTCTGGTAATGTCCAATATGGTGGTACAGCCTAAGGTTAGGCTGGTCAAGAAGCCAAGGGTTACATAGGATAGAAATTTGGAACGGATAGAACTCACAGGTCACTCCCAAAGAGTTGAAAATCAATTAAGCCGGCGATGGCCAAGGCGATAGAAAGTTGGCAATCCAACAGCTGTGCTTTATGGGTTACATCGATGGAAATATCAAGATCATTGTCCTGCAGCTGTTGTTTTAATCCAGATGCAGAAGAAGGGCCTATTAGAATAATCGTAAGTCCTCGATCGATGGCAATATCCAGCAAAGCTTGCAAGCGATGATCTTCTCTTAGGGAAGAAAATACAATTAAACAATCGTCAGGTTTTGCTAGTGCCCTTAGTTGGTTGGCCGAGAAGCTTTCTTTGTCTGCTGGGTGATCGCCTTCTGAGAGAGCGATGCAAGGTAGGTTTGGTCTTTCAATTCGGTATTGGTCTACTAATTGCCGTTCGAACAATGAGGCAATATGGCTGGAGTCGCCTGCACCCAGAGTAAATATCTTGCCATCATTTGTGAGACAGGATGAGGCCAGCTGCGCAGAAAAAGCGATTTCGGGTGCGAGGCGCTCTATTAGCGTGTCTCGCATCTCCATAAGATCGCGCAAGAATATTAGTAGTGCTTCATCCATTAGCTAAATCCAGTGGTTTGGAACGCATCTTTTTCCCAGTTTGTATGTTCAATATCTATAACCGAATTTATGGCAATCAGATCAAAACGGCAATAGTGGTTTTGGTAAGCTCTATTTTCCTGCAGCCATAATTGAGCAGCTCGCACTAGGCGCTTTTGTTTTTTATCAGCAACGGATTCCATTGCGCCTCCTCGAGACGTCCCAGAACGAAATCTGACTTCTACAAAACCGAGGTCCTCGCCACCTTCGGCGATGATATCAATCTCTCCCAATTTATATCGCGAATTTCGCGTGATAATTTTCAATCCCCTTTTTTTAAGGAATTTTTGGGCGAAGTCTTCCGCTTTGTTGCCGATGAACTGAGCGGACGCTGGATCTTTTTTATTCTTCCGTTGGGGCCAGTCTATTGCCATTCAGTTTTACCCACTCCATGGTTCGTTCTAAGTTTCCGGTAGATCCCAAATAGATATTGCCTGTCTTTCCTTGATAGACAAATGAAGGATCTCTTAGTTGCTGAAATCGTCTACTTAAGTAGAAAGCGTCCACGCCCATTGCCTCGAGTTTTTGCAGTTCCAAAGGTCGAGATGATTCTGCTTGCTCCAAAGATTGCCGATTTTCGATTAGCCAGGGCGGGGACAAAAATTCAACGGGTTCCAGGTCGCGATTGTCCTCGGTGTCACTACTGTCCTCGTAGATGCGGGATATTGCCAAGACCGGAACATCATGGGCGAACAAAAAGGCTAAAGTAGGGGCTACCTGCCTAGCCAGAAGGGGGTTGCTTGCCAAAAATATTGTGTCGATATCCTGGCGTCTTCGAGGTGTGAATTCGAGCCGTTTGCCGAGCAGGCCTTGCAGCTGGGATTTGCGAGTCTCACTTTGATCTATATGGAAAGATTGTTCTAGCCGTTCTGTAAGCGTGGTGGCGTCAGTGAGTCGAACTAGATCCTGAATTTGACGGTCTTCAGAAATCCACTGCTCAGCAAATGCTCCTGCTGCTCTTTCTCCTATTCCTGAATCCTCTATTAAAAGCATAGCGCTTTTGTATTCTCGATCCGATGCGCTTCGCGCAGCTTGTGCTGCTTCGCTTTCAACGGCTAAAGAGTATCCAAGGTGCATCGACGAGCGATTCTCAGCGTCATTTAGGCGGTTTAAAGATAAAACCGCTTGATCGTTCGAAATTGAATTTGTAAATAGGTGCACGTTATTTGCATCTAGCGGTCCGATAGCGACATCAAACTCTCCATCAGCAACTAGTTCGGCAATTAACTCTATCGGCAGTTGGTTGGAATCAAAAACCTCAATTTGAGGTGTTGAGTAGTTCTCTATCCCGGTTCTGTAAAGCGCTGAGAGGTAACCATCCAGAACGGCTTCACCTGCGGATTGCAGCCGTCCTGATAGTGGCAGTAGTAAAGCGACAGACAATGGAGCTTCAATCTCAGATCGAAGTAGATCAATAACTTCCGCCGGCGGATTAATCCGTGCGGAGTGTTCTGTGTTCTCAAAAAACCAAGACTGCAGTGCGATGCTTTGGTGTTCAATCAAGCCTCTGTTGTTCTGGACAATATTTGCAAGCTCGATCCAGTCGCGATAGTCCTCATCTATACTGCCAAGGGTGCTGTCGACCGCGCCATACGCAAGTAATGATTGCCAAAATTTTTCGGTGCAAAGGGATGGGTAGTTATGGGTGCTGAATCCACCTGTACTGCAATCGTAATAAAGCCCTTGGGCGACTGGATAATTTCCAAGGGCTATCTGTGCTTCACTCATGCGATAATTCCACTCTGAGACTAGGCTTGGCAGCGATGCTCCGGATCCAAGAATGGCAATTGCTTCGCCGGTGTGGCCTTTGTTGATAAGGAACTGCGCCTCGGAAAGCTGGCTAGATAGTCTGTCGTCGTCAGATAGTAGACTGAAATTAATTTGCTCTAGGAGTTGTTCTGCGAGCAAAAAATCTTGATCAAGTATGGACTGCTTAAATGCCTGCAACTTGTAATGTTCGGCTAGGGCCCCGCTGCTTCTGGCAGCTAGATCGAGGAAGGATTCCGAAGACAGGGAAATAGCTTCCTCTTCTTGGGTGCTCGAAGGAGGCGAGTACGGCTGGCTGCCGCAACTCGCTAGAGCGACTATAGTGGCGGCCATACAAAAACACTTGGTCAGATTATTATAAATCGGCCTAATACTTTGGAGATCGAAGTTTTGAATATCCTGGGCAAAAATCATGGAAGCCTATATCTGGTTGGTACGCCAATTGGAAACCTTGGTGACATGGTACCTCGCGCTATCAAAGTACTTCAATCTGTAGATTGCATTGCTGCGGAAGATACTCGGCGGGCGGCGCAGCTATTGAGCCATTTTTCAATTTCTACTCCTACCTTGGCATATCACGATCACAACGAATCCCAGGCTTCCAAAAAATTAGTCGAAAAAATAAAGCAAGGTCAGAGCATAGCGTTAATCAGTGATGCCGGAATGCCTCTCATTTCCGATCCTGGTTATTCACTGGTGCGATTATCTCGCCAAGAGGGGATCGACGTCATTGCGGTACCAGGTCCTTCTGCAGGTATTCTTGCGCTCAGTGCTTCCGGACTGCCAACAGATCGGTTTTCTTTTGTTGGATTCCCTCCAGCAAAGTCTCTAGCGCGCAAAAAGTGGTATGAGTCTTTGGCGACCAAACAAGAGACACTAATTTTGTACGAGTCTCCGCATCGCATATTGGAATCACTCAAGGATGCAAATCTTGTGCTTGGTGGAGATAGAGAAGTATCAATTGTCAGGGAGCTAACCAAGAAATTTGAAACCTGGTATATCGGTCGACTCTCAGACATGGTGAACCGATTGGAATCTGAAGATCACGCGCAGAAAGGAGAGTTTGTTGTTTTAGTGCGGGGCGCTCCCGACAGGGTGACGGATGATGCCGAGATTAGTCGACTCATGCTTTTGGCAGTACCCGATCTTGGAGTGAAGAAGGCAGCAGTATTGGTGTCTGAAATGCTTGGGGTAAAGAAAAACCGCTGTTATCAAATTGGGTTGGATGGTCAAGGTGACTAACTTTATGGTCTAGGCTTTTAGGGGGTTTCCCTAAAACCTCTTATTGTATATTTTAGCGATTGCTGCTGGTTTGCGAAAATATTTAATTATTTCCGCTGCAACGGGGGGTGACTTTTGTCTTGCCAAAAGTGACCAAAAGCGCCTGCTCCGTTTATGCCGCCCGCTGCGCGGGTTCCCTGCGATGCTCGTTTATATCCTAAGCGGCAGAACTCGAAAACCTTAGGTTTTTCTCAGACAGACCTCACTTTATACGGTTAGAAACTGCGCTTCTGGGCGAACCGAGCGCAGCGAGATAACCAACCATCTTCAGGGTGGTGGACCCGAAGTGTGAGGATGTAGTCCGAATAACCCAAGTCGCAACCTAATCGCTGCGCTCAAAAATTCAAAAAAACTAAGGGCAAAAAACTTCTATCCTCCCGTCGAGAAGAGTGACCGGTCCCCGTTAGGCTTACTGAGGGGAGAGCTATTTATTAGGGTTGGACGCACACGGACGTGCGTTCAAGTGCGTTCGGAGCAATATCCGGGTAAGCACGATCCGAATAAATGGCTCGGAGCGAGTGTAGCCGTCAGGCCAAGCGACTCGGGGTGCCCTTTCTTTTGGTTCGTTACTTTGGACAAGCAAAGTAAAGAGCGCCCCACGGGGGTGGGAATGCCCAAAATTTGATTAAGACTCGCAGAAGGAATAATTCACAAATCGATACGGTCAACTAAAAGGGGCGCCCAGAGCAACGAAAATTCTAAATTTACCTATTAATCAACTTATAGAGTTGTGAACTCAACCACCTATATGTATTGTCCACGCTGAGTCAGCCGGGCAGTCGCTGTGAACTTGTTTCACAGAGGAAAGTCCGGGCTCCAAAGGGTAGAGTGCCTGGTAACCCCAGGGGGGTGTGAGCCCATGGAAAGTGCAGCAGAAAGTGAACCGCCTAAGCTTTGTTCGCAAAGCCGGTAAGGGTGAAAAGGTGCGGTAAGAGCGCACCGCGCGACGGGTAACCGTTCGTGGCGATGGTAAACCCCGCTCGGAGCAAGGCCAAATAGGAATCCAATGGTGCGACCCGCACTGGATTCGGGTAGGCCGCTTAAGTCTTTTGGTGACAAAAGGCGTAGATGAATGATTGCCACGGAGAAATCCGTACAGAACCCGGCTTACGGCTGACTCTTATTTCTTTTTGATCTAAAAATAATATTTTTATATCTAAATCTTCTTGCATCTGCTGCAAATTTTATCAATTTGCAGCATCTTTTTGTTTTCTATTGGTTCCTTCCCTTGTGGTTATCCCACAATGCCCCACTTTTTCTAAGTCTTTGGTAAAGAAAGGATTTTCCCGTAAATCCTAGTGTTGACGTGGCTTCTTTAGTGCCTATAGTGTCGATGGGTGGAGAATTTTGGTTAATTGTGGGTTTTTGTGGGGCTTTTTCTAAAAAGCTTCTGACGCTAAGTAGAGGAAAGGTCTTAATGTTTCGAGGGATACATTCCGTCAATATGGACGCCAAGGGGCGACTGGCAGTACCGGCTAGATTCCGGGATTTGCTGGGCGAAGCTTCTAGCGGCCAGCTGGTGATCACTATTGATCCCGTTGCGCGGTGCCTGGCTGTGTATCCTCTGCCTTATTGGGAGGAGATTCAGGCAAAAATCGAAAAGCTACCTTCACTAAACCCAAACGCAAAACGAATGCAGCGGCTCTTTATAGGCCACGCAAGTGATTGTGAGTTAGATGCAAATGGTCGATTCCTAATTCCTTCACCTTTGCGGGCATACGCCAGCTTGGAAAAGAAGCTCATTTTGTTGGGTCAGGGCCAAAAAGTGGAAATCTGGTCTGACGATAACTGGCAAGTACAGCTTGATTCTATGTTAGACGCCTCTGACGGACTCGAGAGTCTGCCAGAGGAAATGCAGTCACTCTCCTTTTAAGTGCCTATGAGCCTCAACCAAACAAGCAGCCCTCATCAAAGCGTTCTGCTCGACGAGGCCGTGCAAGCTTTAGTCCATACGCCCAGCGGTATCTATATTGATGGAACCTTTGGCCGTGGCGGGCATTCCACTGAAATCCTTTCCCAGCTAGATAGCGAGGGGCGGCTCTTGGCTCTGGACAGAGATCAGGACGCGGTATCTTTTGGCTTGGAGCAGTTTAAGGTGGAACCTCGAATCGATATTCAGTTATCCAACTTCTCCAACTTAAAGACACTGGTCTTGGAGCGAAGCTGGCAAGGGAAGCTCGCAGGAATTCTATTAGACCTAGGGGTTTCTTCTCCTCAGCTTGATGAGGCAGATAGAGGGTTTAGTTTTCAGCGTTCTGGACCTCTGGATATGCGCATGTCGCAACATGCAGGTGAGAGCGCAGCAGATTGGGTGAATAGAGCTGAAGCAGACGAAATAGCAGATGTGCTTTGGAATTATGGAGAGGAACGGTTTTCCCGCAGGATTGCGCGCGCCATCTTAAGGGAGCGAGATGAAGCTCCTATTGAGACAACGGCTCGACTAGCGGAGATTGTGCGCTCTGCAATTCCGGGTTTTGACCCCCGAAAAGATTCTGCAACTCGCTCTTTTCAAGCCATTAGGATCTTTATCAATGACGAGCTCGGCGAATTAAAAGCTTTGCTGGCCGACTCTGTTGACCTATTGGCACCTGGAGGTCGGCTCGTCGTTATTAGCTTTCACTCCTTAGAAGATCGACTGGTTAAGCGTTTTATTAGAGATCAATCAACTCCGCCTCAGGTTCACCGGGATATCCCCGTGCAAAATGAAGTAGTGCCGCAAATGAAAATGCGGGCCCTAAGCGGAGCCATCAAGGCAAGTAGATCCGAAATCGATGTAAACCCTCGAAGTAGAAGCGCGATTATGCGTATTGCCGAGCGTGCAGCATGAGTGAAGTGCTAATCAAATCGGGATTGTTCTCGGTAGTTTGTCTATCTGCTTTGGCCTGTGTATGGGTTGGCTACGAATGCCGTGTGACGGCTAATGAGTTGATGCAGTTAAGGCTCGCTGAGCAAGACCTGAAAACTCGATGGGGGCAGCTACTTTTAGAAGAAAGTGCTCTGGGGGCATTGCCTAGAATTGAATCAGAGGCTACGCGCTCGGCTGGAATGCGCGCGCCCAATTCGTCAGATCTAATAGTGGTCATTCAATGAGCGCGCGCGGGCTCTACCAAATCCCGGCTTGGCGCATGGCGCTGCTGGGAATCGTTTTGCTCGCAATAGTATTGGCAGTGTGCGGGCGTATCGCCTTGCTTCAAGTTTGGCCTAACTACGAACGCGGATTTGTTTTTCTGCAGGCTCAAGGAGAGGCGCGCACTAATCGCACGATAGAAATTCCGGCGCCTAGAGGCATGATTCTCGATCGCGAAGGGCGGCCGTTAGCGGTAAGCACACCGGGAGTTGCAATCTGGGCAGATCCGGCTCTGATGGAACTCACTGAATCTGAAATTGCCGGCCTAGCGAGCTATCTGGATATCGCACAGGAAACTCTGGCATTAAGGCTTAAAGGGCAACCAGGGCAGCGTTTCGTCTACCTGAAACGTGGCATGTTGCCGAGCTCGCGCGAACGACTCGAACCTTATATCGGCCGTGGCGTGTATCTAATGGAGGAATACCGTCGTTACTATCCGACGGGCGAGGTTTCTTCCCAGGTTGTCGGTTTCACCAACATTGACGAGAAGGGGCAGGAGGGCGTAGAGCTCAGCTTAGACTCCTTATTGCGCGGCACTTCTGGGAGCCAGCTGGTAGTGCGCGACCGACGGGGCAGAGTGGTTGAGTCTGCAGAAGTTTTAGAGCCAGCAAGCCCCGGTAACGATGTAACCCTTACTCTAGATTCAAGGCTGCAGTATGTGGCCTATCGTGAGCTTAAAGCGGCGGTAGTTGCCCATGGCGCCAGCTCTGGCTCACTGGTAACCATGGATGTGAATACCGGCGAGATTTTGGCTATGGTTAACCAGCCGGCCTTTAACCCAAATAATCGAGCTGATATCCAGCCAGCCTCAGTTCGCAACAGAGTGCTTACCGATTTATTTGAGCCGGGTTCGACTATTAAATCCTTTACCTTGCTTGCCGCGCTTGAGTCTGGCCGGTATCGCCCAGAAACCATCGTTGATACATCGCCTGGCCGCATGTATGCCAATGGCAAGCTTATATACGATCCCGTAAATTATGGTGAGCTGTCACTGTCTATGATTTTGGCCAAGTCGAGTCAAGTTGGCACCGCTAAAATTGCCCTTGATTTAGACCCGGATAGTTTGCCGACGTTGCTGCAACGAATCGGGCTTGGCGAAAGCCCAGGCATCGGCTTCCCCGGAGAAGCCTCCGGGTCTGTACCTCAGCGTTACGAGTGGGAGCCTATTGAGCGGACGAACTTGGCCCATGGTTATGGTCTGGCGGTATCGCCGATTCAACTGGCGTCAGCCTATGCGGTTTTAGGTAATGGTGGTTATCGCGTTACTCCAATCTTATATAAAGATGCGTCGACGTTGCCGCCAGAGCGTGTCGCCGATGAGGGCCTAGTCGATGACGTTTTGCAGATGCTGCGCGGCGTCGTTGAAATCGGTACTGCCACGCGCGCCGCGACGCCATCCTATGATGTCGCAGGAAAGACAGGCACCACCCATTTAGTGGGAGAGTCGGGCTACGAGGCGTATAAATATAACGCGGTATTTGCGGGACTTGCTCCGGCGGAAGATCCCAAAATAGTTACTGTTGTAGTTATCCACGATTCCAAAACAGATGATTATGGAGGAGGTTCGGTTGCAGCGCCTGTCTTCTCCGCGACTACCGAGGCGACCCTTAGGATTTTAGGTGTTACTCCAAGTGCGGCGCGGGCAAATAATATTGTTGCGGCTTCCGCTCTGCCGGGAAGTGACCGATGATGGGCGGAGCAACGCATAGTATGACTGCAACTGAGCAGCTTTTTGGTGGGGTTAAGACCTTATTCTCCGTTCCTTTAGTGGAGCGTTTTTGTGGGTTGATTTCCGATAGTAGAAGAATTTCCTCTGGAGATGTCTTTGTTTGCTTAACTGCGGAGCAGTCAGATCAAGAGGCTCATATTGAAGAAGCATTGGCAAAACATGCCAGCCTTGTTGTTTTGGATTCTACGTATTCTTCAAACTCCTCTTTTGGCCCATCTGTTAGCCGCTCGGCGAGCGCTGTTTTTGTTGAAGATCTAGATCGCAGTCTAAGTCAGATCGCTGGAAATTATTACGGTCATCCGTCCAAGGGTATGCCTTTGATTGGGGTGACCGGGACAAACGGTAAGTCGAGTGTTTGCGCTTGGATTGAGCAATTGTTTGCGCTTAATAAAGTACCGGCTGCTTCTATCGGAACTCTGGGTATCAGCTGCGATGGAAGCCAGTTACTAGAAGCGGACGGTATGACGACGCGTGATGCGATCCGGGCTCAAGAAACTGTGTCACTTTGCAAAGAGGCAGGTGCAGAGATAGTTGCCATGGAGGTTTCTTCTCATGGCATGGATCAGTATCGGGTTGAAGCCCTTTGCTTCGATGTGGCGCTGTTCACCAACTTTAGTCGCGATCACCTAGATTATCACGGTACCGAAAGTGAGTATTGGCGGGCCAAAAAAAGGCTCTTCGATCTACCCGGAATTCGCTGCGCAGTGCTGAATGTTGATGACGAAAAGGGTCGAGAGCTCGCCCACGAGTTGAGCGCTAAAATGCAGGTGATTAAGTTTTCAGCTCAGGGAGATGAGCAGGCTGATATATATTTATCAGGTGTCAATTACCGGGATGGATTTAGAGCGACTCTTAATATAGGGAAGCAGGCGACTCTTGAATTAGAGGGTCGGCAGGCGCAGTTGCATCTTCCACAGATGACCGCCGAGTTTGAACTAAGCAATTTGTTGGCGGCTCTTGCCGCTACAAGTGCTGTGGGTCTGCCTCTGCAATCTGCGGTAGAGAAGGTGACTGACATTAAGTCTGTCCCAGGCCGTCTTCAAATGACGGCAATTTACGACGGGTCGAGGATTTATGTGGACTATGCGCATACACCTGACGCTGTTGGTCGAGTGTTGGCTGGGTTAAGAGCTTCAAAGCCGAGCCAGCTGATAGCTGTTTTAGGTTGTGGTGGAAATCGAGATGCAGGCAAAAGACCTGAAATGGCTAGAGCGGCTCTTTCTCAGGCTGACCGGCTTGTGATTACATCAGACAATCCTAGGTCCGAGAGCCCTTCTCAGATCGAGCGGGATATGCTGCTAGGTGTGGATGATTTGAGTCGTGTCGAGTGCATCGCTGATAGGCGAGAAGCTATTCAATTCGCTATTACCCAAAGTCCCAAAGATGCTTGCATCGCTATTCTTGGTAAGGGCCACGAATCTATACAGATAATCGGGGACCAGCAGATTCCTTTCAGCGACGTAAAGGTTGTTGGTGATGTTATTGCTCTGCTGACACAAAGCCCCAAGAGCGGGGGAGAGCGATGATTGGTAATTTATCACTAGCCACTTTGGCGAATCAGTACGGCGGCACCATTCTTAACGGCGACGCTGATTTTGGCTCTCTATCCATTGATAGTCGGGATATCCTGCCGGGTCAGGCCTTTATCGCTATTAAAGGCCCAAATTTTGATGGTCACGAGTTTGCCTTGGAGGCCTCAGCGATGGGAGTTGGGTCCCTGATCCTAGAGCATCCTGATGGCAGTTTAGATACCCCACAATGGGTTGTCGAAGATTGCGTTAAAGCGCTGGGCCACATAGGGAGGTCATGCCGACAGTCTTTTAGGGCACCTGTGATTGGCATTACTGGTAGTAATGGCAAAACATCGGTCAAAGAAATGCTTGGATCGATATTGCGCCAAAGAGGCGAAGTTCTAACTACCAAAGGAAACTACAACAATCACTTGGGTGTTCCGTTGATGCTCGCCGAGTTGGCTAATAAGCATGCCTTTGCGGTGCTCGAAATGGGTGCCAGTGCCGAAGGTGAAATTGCGTATCTATCTGATTTAGTACGGCCAGATGTCGCTCTAGTAAACAATGTTGGCAATGCGCATCTCGAAGGGTTTGGAAATCGAGATGCAATTGTTCGCGGCAAGGGAGAGATTTATAGGTCCTTGAGGGACGCTGGCCGAGCAGTAGTGAATCTAGACTCCTACGGTGCCGAACGATTTTTAACGCAAGTTGCGGATCAGAATTCAGCCCAGATTCTGACATTTTCTGCCACAGGAAACACACAAGCTGATGTCAAAGTATCGAATATTCGAGTGCACGATCAGGGCGCGGATTATTTTTTACATACTCCATTGGGCGACGTTGAAATTCACCAATCAGTTTTGGGACTCAATAACGTTAGCAACGGTGCTGCCGCCGCTACCTGTGCCTTGGCAGTAGGTATTCGTTTAGATGAAATTCGCCAAGGGTTAGGTCAAGTGGGGCAGGTTTCAGGAAGATTATTTTGTCGGCGGGGTATTCAAGAAGCACGAGTCCTAGACGACGCATATAACGCAAACCCAGACTCTATGGCCGGTGCTATAGATGTATTGGCGAATTTTGACGGCACCCGAGTATTTGTTATGGGAGCAATGGCTGAATTGGGAGAAGACGCGGCTGACTATCATCGACAGATGGGCGAGAGATCCCGAACTGCGGGAATCGACTGTCTAGTTTGTGTGGGCGGCGCGACCAAACCTGCTGCAGAGGCATATGGCAGTCAAGCGATTTGGGTTGAAACTAATGAGGAAGCCGCGCAGCAATGCCTTGAACTACTCGGTCCGCATACGACCGTGTTAGTTAAGGGATCACGCAGTGCGCGTCTGGATGAGGTAGTAACTGTGATAACCAATCTGGAGGGGCAGCATGCTGTATTGGCTAACTGAGTACTTAACCGAGTACTACTCAATGTTTAATGTATTTAACTATTTGAGTTTTCGAGCCATTTTGGGCGTATTGACCGCGGTGACCATCTCAATGGTTTTTGGTGCACCTATGATTCGCAAGCTTAATTATTTACAGATCGGTCAGTCTGTTAGAGATGACGGTCCACAATCCCATTTGAGCAAGACAGGTACGCCGACCATGGGCGGTACACTGATTTTGCTCTCAGTTTTTGTAAGTACTCTGTTATGGGCAGACCTAGATAACCGTTATGTATGGGTCGTGCTTTTTGTTACTGCAAGTTTTGGTGCGATTGGTTTTGTTGACGACTACCGCAAAGTTATTTATCGCAACCCGAAAGGGTTACCCGCGCGTTGGAAATACCTGTGGCAATCCGTTGCCGGCTTGATAGCAGCATCCTATTTGTATAGTCAGGTTGAAATACCGGCGGAAACTCAATTATTTATTCCATTCTTTAAAGATGTTGCGATTGACTTGGGTTTTGGTTACATCGTGCTTTCCTATTTCGTAATCGTGGGTTCCAGCAATGCGGTGAATTTGACTGATGGTTTAGATGGCCTTGCGATCTTGCCTTGCGTGATGATCGGCGGTGCCCTGGGGGTTATTGCCTACCTGACGGGGCATGCTGTATATGCAGAGTATTTACACATACCTTTTTTACCCGAGGCTGGCGAGTTGGTGGTTTTTTGTGCGGCCCTTTGCGGTGCTGGCATGGGTTTTTTATGGTTTAACACCTATCCGGCCCAGGTCTTTATGGGTGATGTAGGCGCATTGTCTCTTGGTGCTGCCCTAGGCGTAATCGCAGTGATTGTCCGTCACGAAATAGTGTTTTTTGTGATGGCTGGCGTGTTTGTGATGGAGACGGTATCGGTAATTGTTCAGGTCGCCTCTTTCAAGTTAACCGGAAAACGAGTATTTCGAATGGCACCGCTGCACCATCATTTTGAGCTTAAAGGTTGGCCGGAGCCACGGGTGATTGTCCGTTTTTGGATTATCACAGTCATGTTGGTTTTATTTGGTCTTGCGACCCTGAAATTAAGATAGGCCATATTTAGTGAGCGGAATGATTGCGACATCTAATCGAAGAGCGGTAATAGGGGCTGGGGTAACCGGCCGTTCGGTTGCCCGCTTCTTGGCTGCTCGCAATATGCCTTTCGATTGGTTTGATACACGAGAATCCCTTACTGAAATCGGTCTTCCTGAGGCAGAAAAAATTGAATCTTCGTTGAGTTTTGGGGAAATCGGCCCAGATCAATTATGTGGTTACGACGAGATAATTCTAAGCCCGGGCATTGCAAAAAGTGAAGCCTATGTTGCTAGAGCGCAGGAAGTTGGTACCCGAATAATAGGCGATATTGAACTGTTTGCGCGTAATGTTGAGGTTCCCGTTGCTGCAATTACCGGTTCCAATGGCAAAAGCAGCGTTACTACTTTATTGGCTGCAGTAGCCAAGGCATGTGGCCGCAACGCTATTGCAGCTGGAAATATTGGTAAGCCTGTACTTGACCAGGTCGGCCTAGATTACGATCTTTTTGTTCTTGAGTTAAGCAGCTTTCAACTTGAAACAACTTCAAACTTGCAGCCTAGTGTTGCAGTGATCCTTAATGTTTCGCCGGATCATATGGATCGATATCCAGATTTAGTGGCATACCACGCAGCCAAGCAACGCGTTTATCTGGGTGCATCGATGATTGTAAGTAATCGTGACGATTTACTGACGCAGCCTATGCCGACGGATGTGCAGCGCTATATGACTTTTGGCCTCGATCAACCTGATCTAGGACACTACGGATTGCGCAAGAAGGACGGAGTTACCTATGTAGCCTTTGGGTTGCAGTGTCTTTTCCCTGTGGAAGATATTCTCCTGAAAGGAAGTCACAACTTGAGTAATGCCTTGGCTGTAATGGTTATGGCAGAATTACTAGAACTTGATCGGCAAATTTCGATTGATGTTGTTTGCGCTTTTGCCGGGTTACCGCACCGTTGTGAGGTTGTGAGGACTGAGTCCGGTACTGAGTGGATTAATGACTCCAAAGCAACCAATACTGGCGCTGCCATAGCCGCTATACAAGGTCTGGCTGCTGACGTTGAAGGTAAATTTATTCTGATTGCCGGTGGGCAAGCTAAGGGCCAAGAATTCGGTAAGTTTAGTGATTTAGTCTCCCATGAAATCGATCAAGTAATTTTACTGGGAGAGAGCGCCGAGCAAATAGCGGATGCAGTTAAAGGTAAAGGCAAGACTCAAATTTCCTATGCTGAAAATATGCAGGCGGCGGTATCGATGGCAGCCCGAATCACGGGGCCACAAGACTGCGTATTACTTTCTCCGGCCTGCGCCAGCTTTGACCAATTTACGGGCTATCAGGATCGAGGCGATCAATTTCGCGACGCCGTGGAGGCTCTGTTATGAGCACCGCTCTGGCAGCTGCGAAAATGGCTTCGCGTCAAGCAAATACATCCGATAAAACGGAAGTGAAACCGGCTGTGTTTCAGTTCGATTCACTCTTATTTTGGAGCTGGATTGCATTACTGCTTTTAGGGGTAGTAATGGTCGCAAGCGCCTCTATCAGCTATGCCGCGGCCACCGAAGGTGATCCTGCTTTTTATATCAAAAAACACCTAGTCTTCCTATTTATGGGAGGCATTACATCAGCATTGTTGATTCGTTTACCTTTGGCTTTTTGGTATCAGGTTGCCCCGTTTGTGCTGCTCGTGGCCTACTTTTTGTTGGTTATTGTTTTGATTCCGGGAGTGGGTATCGAGCGCAATGGTGCTAGGCGTTGGCTTGGTGCTGGCGGTGCAACTATTCAGGTGGCTGAACTAGCAAAAGCCGCGCTAATTATCTTTTTGTCTGCTTACCTTGTGCGGCAGGGCGATACGCTGCGAGCAAGCTGGTACGGAGTATCAAAGCCTTTTGGTCTTTTAGTGCTCTTCATGGCTCTGTTGTTACTACAGCCGGATTTTGGATCCGTGGTTGTGATGGCTGGCATAACGGTTGTGCTAGTTTTTCTAGCAGGCATGCACTTCCTCAAATTCATATCAGTTGCATTACTTGGTTTGGGTGCGCTGAGCTATTTCGTATTGAGTTCAGAGTATCGAATGGAGCGCATCACGAGTTATTTAGACCCCTGGGCTGATCAATTTGATTCGGGGTACCAGTTGACCCAGTCTCTAATTGCCTTTGGCCGAGGTGAATGGTTCGGCGTTGGCCTCGGTAATTCATTGCAAAAACTACTCTACTTGCCGGAAGCGCATACAGATTTTGTATTTGCAGTGCTTGCAGAAGAATTAGGCCTATTGGGATCGCTTGTGACCATAGCTCTGCTATCGGTCCTAATCGGACGCATGTTTCAGCTGGGTGTACGAGCAGTAAATGCAGGTTTGGCTTTTGGCGGGTTTATCGCAATAGGCACTGCAACCATGTTTGCGCTGCAAAGCTTGATCAACATCGGTGTTGCCTGTGGTCTGTTTCCTACAAAAGGGCTTACGCTGCCATTTATCAGCGCGGGTGGCAGTAGTTTGTTGGTTTGTATGGCCATGACTGCTATCTGTTTACGTGTATCCCAGGAGATTCAAACTAAGGCGCAGCGACCTACTGCTAGTAAGGCTCTCAAGCGGGCTGAAAAAAAGACAGTAAACAAGAGCGGCGCAGCTTTGGGTTTCAGTATTTTTGCAAAAAGCTCAGGCAAAAAATCCCGCAACAAGAACTTGCGCGAGGTGGGAGCATGATGCAGGGCGCTAGAGTCACTATTATGGCTGGTGGTACCGGCGGTCATGTGTTTCCTGCACTGGCTGTAGCTGATCGCCTCAGTGAGCTTGGCTGCGCAGTTTCGTGGATTGGCACGGGGAAAGGTATAGAAAACCGTGTGGTTCCCGAGGCCGGCTACGACCTAAGTTTAATTCCCGTTAGCGGGCTCCGAGGTAAAGGAATTAAATCACTGCTATTGGCGCCATTCCAGCTGACACATGCGCTTGTTTCTTCTTTGCGGATTCTCGCTCGGTTACAGCCCCAGCTTGTTTTGGGTTTCGGCGGATTTGTCGCCGGTCCGGTTGGCTTAGCTGCACGATTGCGCGGAGATGTGTTGGCGATACATGAGCAAAATGCCCGTGCAGGCACTACCAACAAAATATTGGCTCGCTGGGCGAATCGAGTTATGACCGGTTTTCCAAATGTATTCGAGAAGGGTACTTATGTTGGTAACCCTATAAGGAACGATATTCGAGAGATTGATAAAAGTTTGTCCGCTAGCAGCAGCGCGGATCTAGATGGAACCTTAAATATATTGGTTTTGGGTGGGAGTCAGGGTGCGCGATCACTAAACCAAATTATTCCATCGACGCTTTGCGAAATAGGTAAATCAAATGCTATTCGAGTACGCCATCAGTGTGGACCTCGGTGGCTGGAAGAAACCAATGCCCAGTACCAATCGTCGGGAGTAGAAGTCGAAGTTTTAGCCTTTATCGATAAGATGTCAGAAGCTTATGCATGGTCAGATCTGGTTGTTTGTAGGTCTGGTGCCATGACAGTCTCTGAAGTCGCAGCAATGGGGTGCCCAGCCTTATTTATTCCCTTTCCCTACGCTATAGATGACCATCAAACAGAAAATGCCGAGTGGCTGCTAGCGGTCGGGGGCGCTGAGCTTATGCAAGAATCGGAGATGGATGAATCGTCTCTCGTGGAAAAACTCACCCATTTGCTCCGTCCGGAAAAGTTGCAGGAAATGGCCTTTGCATCCGCTAGCGCAGCACTGCCGGATGCCACTGATCATATAGTCGACATATGTAAGGAGCTGATCAATGGCCGTTGAATTGCCTAACTCAGTGCCCGAGATGCGACGTATAAGCCGAATTCATTTTGTGGGAGTCGGTGGTACCGGTATGTGCGGTATTGCAGAAGTGCTTTTTAATCAGGGCTATAAAGTTTCCGGTTCAGATGTACAGGAGTCCAGTACGCTGGATCGACTTCGAAAAATGGGATTGCAGGTCGAGATTGGTCATCTGGCGGAGAATGTCGCCGGTGTAGATGTCGTTGTGGTCTCAGGCGCCATTCCTAAAACAAACCCAGAAATTAACGCGGCTGTAGAGGCTCGTATACCCATAGTACGCAGGGCAGAAATGCTCGCTGAGCTTATGCGGTTTCGGCACGGTATCGCCGTTGCCGGTACGCACGGGAAAACTACTACAACTAGTCTTTTGGCAACTATATTGGGTGAGGACGGTAAAGATCCCACCTTTGTTGTTGGAGGACTGGTAAAGCAGAGTGAAACTAACGCTCAGCTAGGATTGAGTCGCTATTTAGTAGCCGAAGCAGATGAAAGTGACGCGTCCTTCCTGCACCTGCAGCCTATGACTTCCATTGTCACTAACATCGATGCGGATCATATGGATACCTATGGCGGTGACTTCGGTGTACTGCAGCAAACCTTTGTTGAGTTTTTGCACAATCTACCTTTCTACGGATTGGCTGTGCTGTGCATAGATGATGAAAAGGTTCGAGAGTTACTACCTCAGATTAATCGTTCGATTTTGACCTATGGGTTTTCTGAGGACGCTGATTTCCGTATCGAAAGCATTGACCAAAATGCGGAGAAAACCAGAATTAGAGTTCTACGCCCTGAAGGCTTGCCGCCTATAGAGGCCATATTGAGCATTCCAGGTCGCCACAATGCGTTGAACGCAACAGCTGCAATCGCAGTCGCAACAGATGAAAAGGCGTCGGATCGAGCTATAGTCGCTGGATTGGAATCTTTCCAGGGCGTCGGTCGCCGATTCGAGCGCTTGGGAAATTTTGCTCTTGGCAATAACACTGGTTTAGCCAAAGAGAACGGCGACGAAGGCAAGAATGAAAATAGCGCGATGCTTGTAGATGACTATGGGCACCACCCGACAGAGATTTCTGCAACTATTCAGGCAGTCCGTGATGGATACCCTGATCGTCGCTTGTTTATGATTTTTCAGCCTCATAGGTACAGCCGTACCCGTGATCTTTACGAAGACTTTGTTCAAGTTCTTTCTATGGTCGACGTCTTAGTCGTGACTGAGGTATATGCCGCTGGTGAAGAGCCCATAGTTGCTGCAGATAGCCGTCACCTATGCCGTTCTGTGCGCCAAAGAGGCTTAGTAGACCCCATTTTTGTCGACCGGATTGAAGATATTCCCGATTTGGTAAAGGATCTGATTCAACCTGGCGACTTTCTGCTGACACAAGGCGCAGGTAACGTAAACCAGATCGCGAAAACATTGGCCGAGCGGGGTTTGCAATGAATTTGATGCAAAGACTCGAGCAAATACACGCAAAAGATATGGGTCTTGTAGCGGTGCTTTTTGGAGGCCAGTCAGCGGAGCGGGAAATTTCTTTACAGTCCGGGAAGGCTGTGGCAGATGCGCTGATGGAATTGGAAATAGAGCATCAACTTGTTGATGTTGGTCCAGATATTGTCACTCAGTTGCAAGAGCTGAAGCCGGACCGGGTTTTTATCGCTTTGCATGGGCGAGGTGGGGAAGACGGGTCCATTCAGGGAGTACTGGAATTTTTGAAAATGCCTTACACAGGATCTGGAGTTCTGGGCTCTGCGCTCACCTTACACAAGGCGCAAACCAAAAGAGTTTGGCAATTTGAAGGATTACCGACAGCTCCTTGGAGCCAGCTTTCAAAAGACACAGATTGGACTACAGCGATTGCAGAGCTTGGCGGCCACGCCATGATTAAGCCTGTGTCTGAAGGTTCTAGCTTGGGCATGAGTCAAGCGCGCACTGCTTCTGAATTACAGCAAGCTTACGAACTGGCTTCGCAGTTTGATACGGAAGTTATAGCGGAGCAGTGGATATCAGGCGCCGAGTACACGGTCTCTGTTGTTCAGGGTGAGGTAATGCCGGTGATTCAGATGCAAACGCCGGATCCGTTTTATACTTACGAAGCTAAATACCTTTCCGCAGAGACCATCTATCTTTGCCCTGCGCCTATTTCGGAAAAACAAACACTAGAAATTCAGCAGATCTCGCTCGAAGCGTTCAATGCACTCGGGTGTTCTGGTTGGGGACGTGTTGATCTAATGCAGGCTGATGATGGTGAGTTCCTGCTGTTGGAAGCCAATACTATCCCGGGGCTAACCTCTCATAGTTTGGTGCCTATGTCGGCCGCAGCGATGGGTATTACTTTTGCACAGCTAATCTTGTTGATATTAGATTCCGCGAGTTTGAATCGATGAAAAATCCTATTCGCAATCACCGGATGGGAGTTGGTGCTAGTCGACCAATCAAGGGCCACAACCTCAAGAAAATTACTGAGGGGGTTCGAAGTACCGTTTTTCTATTGGCGTTGTTCGGTGTCGGCTTTGCGGGCTATGAATCCTTCGTGCATATGAATAAACCCGTTCAAAATATTCAGCTTAGTGGTGAATTCAATCGGGGTTGGTCCGAGCAGATATATCAGAAACTGCGTGGCTACGCGGGCATGGGACTGCTCAGTTTGAATCTCGAAGAAGTACAAGCACAGATTGAAACCACGCCTTGGGTCGCGAGCGCACAAGTAAGTCGGCAATGGCCCTCTGTACTAGTGGTGAATTTGGCGGAGCATAGATTGGTGGCCCAGTGGGGCACGGAAGGCTATGTAAGTGATCAGGGCATCTTGGTCCGGGGTTATCAGGTAAGTGAACAGCTGCCCCTGTTGCAGAGTTCGATTGGAGATCCGCACAGCCTGCTAGACCAATACCGATTGCTAAGTCAGGGCATGTCACAGCTCAATTTAAAGCTGGAGGAGCTTCATGAAAATTATTCCGGAGATCTCGAGCTGGTGCTAGACAACGGAATCAGACTGAAGCTGGGTAACAAAGAACTACTCAGCAGAGTTCAACGGTTCATTGCAGTTTGGAGTATTGAGCTACATAAACGGTCTGACCAAATTGGTCAGATCGATCTCCGCTATGCCAATGGCTTAGCGGTTAGCTGGGATAGGGGCGCGCAAGAGGGCACTGGAATTCAACAGATGGGAGATGGTTATGGCGAGTTCGCTAGAAGGTAATTTAATTGTTGGGCTCGATATTGGCACTTCCAAGGTAGTAGCCATTGTTGGTGAAGTGACTGCGGAAGGCACGCTTGAGGTGATCGGGTTGGGGTCTCACAAGTCCACCGGCCTAAAAAAAGGAGTGGTGGTGAATATCGAATCTACAGTGCAATCAATACAACGCGCTGTGGAAGAGGCAGAGCTTATGGCTGGTTGCCGTATTCATTCCGTATATGCGGGTATCGCGGGTAGCCATATTCGCAGCCTGAACTCGCACGGAATAGTGGCCATTCGGGACTGCGAAGTACTCCCTTTAGATATAGACCGAGTAATAGATGCTGCACAAGCGGTTGCTATTCCGGCAGATCAGAAGATTTTGCACATTTTGCCGCAGGAATATCTGGTTGATGACCAAGAGGGCGTGCGTAAACCTCTAGGTATGTCTGGCGTTCGATTGGAAGCCAAGGTGCATTTGGTGACCTGTGCAGTAAATGCGATGCAAAATATTGAAAAGTGTATTCGACGCTGCGGGCTAGAAGTAGATGACGTAATTCTTGAACAGCTCGCTTCCAGCTACGCAGTTCTTACTGAAGACGAGAAGGATTTGGGTGTTTGTCTAGTAGATATAGGCGGCGGAACCTCTGATATAGCGATTTTCACCGATGGTGCAATCCGCCACACAGGCGTCATACCTATTGCCGGTGATCAAGTCACCAACGATATTGCTATGGCATTGCGCACACCTACTCAAAACGCAGAAGAGTTAAAAGTGAAATACGCCTGCGCGTTAGCAAGTCTGGCTCGGCCGGAAGAGCGTATCGAAGTACCCAGCGTGGGCGATAGAGCGCCAAGAGATCTGTCCCGGCAGGCTTTAGCAGAGGTGGTAGAACCTCGATATGAGGAACTGTTTAATCTGGTTCAGGGTGAATTGAGACGCAGTGGTTACGAAGAATTATTGGCTGGTGGCGTAGTGCTCACTGGTGGCACCTCAAAAATGGAAGGTGTGGTGGATTTGGCCGAGGAAATATTTCATATGCCTGTGCGTCTGGGTGCACCCCAGCAAGTGAAGGGGCTCACTGACATAGTTTCTAACCCGATATACGCAACAGGCGTGGGTTTGCTGCAGTACGGCCTTGATCAACAGATGGACGGTGGACGCAAGAAACGCCGTGGTAGTGACGAAGCGAGTCTGGTGGAGCGAGTAAAAAGCTGGTTCCAAGGAAATTTTTAGTTGGGCCTGGTAACAGATCCAAAATTAGCAATAGAAGTAAGTAAATAGAGGAAACGCCATGTTTGAACTAGTAGATGCAGTCCCGCAAAACGCGGTAATCAAGGTGATCGGTGTTGGAGGCGGCGGAGGAAACGCCGTTCGACACATGATTGGAAATCAAGTCGAGGGAGTTGAATTCGTTTGCGCCAATACAGACTCCCAGGCACTTAAGGATGTTGCCGGGGCTACCGTTTTTCAGCTCGGAAGTCATGTCACTAAGGGTCTAGGCGCTGGAGCAAATCCTGAAATTGGCCGACAGGCTGCACTTGAAGACCGCGAGCGGATTGCTGAAGTTTTGGCAGGAAGCGATATGGTCTTTATTACTGCAGGCATGGGTGGCGGAACGGGAACTGGTGGTGCACCAGTGGTAGCCAGCGTTGCTCGAGATCTGGGAATACTCACAGTAGCTGTGGTAACTCGTCCATTTATGTTCGAGGGTAAAAAACGTTCAGCGATTGCTGATGAAGGTATTCGCGAACTTCAGGATCATGTGGATTCTCTAATCACCATCCCAAATGATCGGTTGCTGGCCGTACTAGGCAAAGATGTGAGTTTGGTAAATGCTTTTGCGAAGGCCAATGACGTTCTTCACGGTGCCGTCCAGGGCATAGCTGATCTGATAATCAGACCGGGAATGATCAACGTGGATTTCGCTGATGTACGAACGGTTATGGGTGAAATGGGCATGGCTATGATGGGCAGCGGTTCTGCCGCTGGCGACAATCGCGCTCGTGATGCTGCTGAAAAAGCGGTACGCAGTCCATTGCTGGATGATATCGATCTACAAGGTGCGAAAGGCATCCTGGTAAATATCACGGCGGGTCCTGATATGAGCTTGGGTGAGTTCTCTGAAGTTGGTGATACGATCGAGGAATTTGCCTCAGAAGACGCTACCGTAGTTATCGGTACCGTAATTGATCCATCTATGACGGATGAGCTTCGCGTAACTGTGGTTGCCACAGGCTTGGGACCAACAGCTAGCGCTGGTAGACCCAAAAAAGTGGTCGACAACACAATAGCGAGTGATGAATCGCGAAAATCAGAGCCCGGTGCTAACTATCAGGAACTAGATATTCCTACGGTAATCCGAGGTCGAAGAGGTGAAGCTAAGGCAGAAGCGGCCCCTCGCGCGGAAGATATGGAATATTTAGATATTCCAGCCTTCCTGCGACGTCAGGCGGACTAAAAGCCCAGTAAAGGCAATGAGTTGGCGGCGTTTCCGGCTCATTGCCTTACTATCTCTATGGAATATGTGCCCGTAACGTACTAAAGCCCTCTTATTAAACCGGCCTCTAAGTAAGTGGTCTAGCCGTCAAATATCCCTGTTTGGCTGGTTAAAAATAGTAACTCCTTCTGTTTCTTTTGCGCCATGCGCGCTAAACTAGCGGCTTACTTAGCGCCGGTTGAATATTCCGACTGCATGATTAAGCAAAGAACATTAAAAAACACAATTCGCGCCACTGGCGTGGGATTACATACAGGGCAGAAAATTAGCCTTGCTTTGATGCCTGCTCCCATAGATCACGGCATTACTTTTACGCGCGTTGATTTGGATCCGCCAGAGACCTTGGCTGCCCATGCTGAGAACGTTGGAGATACCACGCTTTCAACTTCTCTTGGTTACGGAGACGTCCGTGTATCCACGGTAGAGCATCTATTATCTGCGATGGCGGGTTTGGGTATAGACAATGTCCGTATAGAAGTCGACGGTCCTGAAGTACCCTTAATGGACGGCAGTGCTGGTCCTTTTGTATTTCTGATTCAGTCCGCTGGAATTGCCGAGCAGGAAGCCCCTAAAAAGTTTATCCGGATTCTTTCGGAAGTAAGGGTTGATCAGGGCGATAAGTACGCAATTTTCAAGCCTTTTAACGGATTCAAAGTTGCTTTTTCTATCGAATTCGATCATCCCGTGTTTAAGGATAGACCGCTAAGCGCGGAAATAGATTTTTCTAGTACTTCCTTTGTTAAAGAAGTAAGTAGAGCCAGAACCTTTGGTTTTTTGCACGAATTTGAATATTTACAGTCACGCGGTTTGGCCCGAGGCGGCAGTTTAGACAACGCTATTGTTGTAGATAAATACAGTATCCTCAACGAAGATGGTCTTCGATACAAAGATGAATTTGTTAAGCACAAAATTTTGGACGCTATTGGTGACCTATATCTTTTGGGAACGAGCCTCATTGGCGAGTTTCGGGCTCATAAGTCAGGGCATGCACTAAATAACTTATTGTTGCGTGAACTGCTGGCTCAGAAAGATTCTTGGGAAACCGTTACTTTCGAAAACGCAGAAGATGCGCCTATATCCTATATGCGTCCTCTGGCGGCAGAAGGTTAGACAAAGCTTTTGATATGAAAATTCTTATCATCAAAGGGAATCACGGCAAGACCACATCGGTACATCTGAATCTGTGGATGAAGGCTTTGCTGTCCATTTGTGTATTTGGAGCTCCCTTGGCCACCGGCTGGTGGGTGGGCGCAAATCAAATCCATCAGTTGCCAGACTTTTTTCAGAACCTCTCCGAGGGAATGCAAGCTGATTTAGATCAGCAGCGCGATCAGGTTAGTCAGGTTACGCAAGACACCGAAAAAAATGTGCGGGCCCTTAGCCTGAGCATGGCTGAAATGCAGGCACGTATAACTCGCATTGAAGCACTTGGTCAGCGAGTGGCCGTGCGCGCTGATTTGACCGGTGGAGAGTTTGATTTCTCTAGTGCTCCGGCCTTAGGTGGTCCGTTAACGAACATTGGTGCGGACTCAAATCTATCCGGCGAACTTATTCAACGATTAAATGCTTTGGATCGCCAGATTGCCGATCGAGAGATGCAGCTGAATTTGCTATCCGCTTTAATTTTTGATCAGCAACTCCGCGACGATTCATCTCCTTCTGGGTTGCCAGCGACAGCTGGGTGGGTCTCTTCCCACTATGGAACGCGCACGGATCCTTTTACTGGGCTAGAGGCTTGGCACAATGGTATAGACATTGCCGGACGCGAAGGTTCTGCGGTATTGGCTGTCGCCTCAGGTGTGGTTACCTACACCGATGCCAGCACTACCTATGGCAATGTCATCGAAATCACCCATGATTCTGGATTAGTTACTCTCTATGCTCACAACAAAGAACTCTTCGTTGCTCTGGGCGCGATTGTTCACAAGGGGCAGCAAATTGCCGCTATGGGCACTACTGGTCGATCAACTGGGCCACACGTTCATTTCGAAGTCTACAAAAACGGACGTTCTGTCGATCCGGCCAGTTATATTCAGCGCACTGTTCGCTGAATTTCAATACTTCTAACTCTTTCTTCCACTCCCTTAGTTAAACCGGAGTGGCGTTACTCTTGTGTTGCCTCATATAAATTTTTGGAATTGTGTAAACATGAAAATGTTGAAAAAAATCTTTGGAACTCAAAACGATCGCGAATTGCGTAGATTGGGTCGTATTGTAGAAAACATAAATGTTCTGGAAGCTGATTTCCAGACTAAATCCGATGACGAATTACGAGAAGTTACCTCAGGCCTAAAAAAGCGCTTGTCTGACGGTGAATCTCTAGACCAGATATTGCCAGAAGCTTTTTCTGCCGTGCGTGAAGCGTCGGTTCGCTCTATTGGACTGCGACATTTTGATGTGCAGATGATTGGTGGTATCGCGTTGCACGAAGGAAAAATTTCGGAGATGCGTACCGGAGAGGGTAAAACCCTGGTAGCCACCTTGCCGTCTTATCTAAACGCACTGTCTGGCGAAGGCGTACACGTTATAACTGTAAACGATTATTTGGCGCGCAGAGATGCGCATTGGATGGCTCCAGTATTCGAGCGCTTGGGTGTAAGTATTGGCGTTATTCAGTCCACGGGCGCCTTTGGGCCAGGAAACGCTTCATTTGTGATTGATCTGGAGCATAAAAGCGATATCCCCAATTTCCAGTGGCTGCGTGCATGTGCTCGACAGGATGCTTATCTTGCTGACATTACCTACGGCACAAATAATGAATATGGATTTGATTATCTCCGCGACAACATGGTGTTGCGTAAGGAAAACCGCACACAGCGAGGGTTAACCTTTGCCATTATTGATGAGGTGGATTCCATTCTTATTGATGAGGCGAGAACGCCACTAGTCATCTCCGGTATGGCGGAAGATAACTCCGAGTTGGTAAGTCATATTGGACGAGTGGTACCCATGCTTAAGGCGCAGCCTGAACAAGACGCGCCGCGCAATCAGGATATTGAAGCCTCGAAAGTATTTGTATTAGGAACCGAGATTCCTGAAGACGAGGCCGTAAGTATCGGGCGCGCAATGCAGCTCGCTAAGGAAAAAAACAAAGATCTAGTACAAATTGAATTAGATGGCCTGCCAAAATGTAAATTTTTGGAGCCCGGGCATTTCACCATTGACGAAAAAATGCGGACAGTGGATTTAACTGAGGAAGGTCATTCTGAGGTTGAGAAACTGCTGATTCAAGAAAAACTATTGGCAGAAAATGAAAGCTTGTATCAACCTAAAAATCAGATATTACTGCAGTGTATGCAGGCTGGTTTGAGATCCAGACATCTGTTTCGAAAAGATGTCGAGTACATAGTTGCCGATAGCGAAGTTATTTTGATTGATGAGCATACCGGGCGAAAAATGCCAGGTAGGCGTTTGGGTGACGGTTTACATCAAGCTATCGAGGCGAAAGAAGGGCAAAAAATTCAGCATGAGAGCCAAACTTTGGCATCCACCACGTTCCAGAATTTTTTCCGCCTTTACCAAAAGCTTAGTGGTATGACCGGTACGGCGGATACGGAAGCAGCCGAGTTCCAGGAGATTTATGGTCTGCAGGTATTGATCTTACCAACTAACAGACCCATGGCGCGTAACGATCTAAATGACCTTATTTTTCTTACTAAAGAAGAAAAGCTAGATGCGGCAATTGAAGATATAAAGGCCTGCCAAGAAAAGTCTGCGCCTGTATTGGTAGGAACCGCCTCTATCGAAACTTCTGAAGAAATGTCGGAACTGCTAACTAAGGCAAAAATTGATCACCAAGTACTAAATGCCAAGCAGAATGAGCGTGAAGCGGAAATTGTTGCTGAAGCGGGTCTGCCAGGCCGCGTGACTATTGCCACCAATATGGCGGGACGGGGTACCGATATTGTTTTGGGAGGAAATCTCGATTCCGAGCTGACACAATTAGATAATCCGAGTGAAGCAGAAATTGAAGCCCATAAAAAGGAATGGTCGGAACGGCACCAGACTGTTTTGGACGCAGGCGGATTACATATTATTTGTACTGAGAGACACGAATCGAGACGTATTGATAACCAGCTGCGTGGGCGTTCTGGTCGGCAGGGTGATCCTGGCGAAACCCGCTTTTACCTTTCGATGGAAGACAATCTAATGAGATTATTTGCTTCCGAGAGAGTACGGGGAATGATGCAGGCGCTAGGTATGGATAAAGGCGAAGCTATCGAGCACCGTATGGTTACTGGTTCTATCGAAAAAGCGCAGCGCAAGGTGGAAGGCCGTAACTTCGATATCCGAAAGCAACTTCTGGAATACGATGATGTATCTAACGATCAGCGATTGGTTGTCTATCAGCAGCGGAATGAGCTTTTGGACGAAGATGATATCTCCGATATTTTGGCAGCGATGCGCGCAGATGCAATTGAGGCTGCGGTTTATTCATACGTGCCACCCGAAGGATTTGTTGATCAGTGGGATATAGATGGATTGGATCAATATTTAAATACTGAATTGGGAATGGATTTATCTGTCGAGACCTGGATCGAAGACGATAAGCAGATTAGTCCGGAAGATATTCTTACTAGGGTTTTAGCAGCTATAGAGACTCAATATTCAGCGAAATTGGCAGGCTTTCAAACCGCATTTGAGAAAAATAGCAGTATTGAAGACCCGGAGATGGTGATTCATCGATTGGAAAGAGATTTAATGCTGCAAACGCTAGATCGTCTCTGGAAAGAGCACCTAGCTACTATGGATAATTTGCGCTCAGCTATTGGCTTGCGCGGCTATGCAGGGCGCAATCCCAAGCAGGAATATAAGCGAGAGTCTTTTGAGCTGTTTAGAGACCTTTTAGATCGCGTTAAAAGCGACGTAACAAAGGTTTTAATGCGCTTTCAGTTGGCTAGCCCAGAACAGTTACAAGCTATGGAAAAGGCGAAGCAGGAGCGAGAAGAGGCCCTTAAGACCAAAATGTCTATGCAGCATGCTGAGGCAAATGGTTTAACTGGTGAGACTAAGCCCGGCGAGACTAGGCCCGGCAGTGCGCAACTACAGGCTCAACCCTTCACTCGAGAAGATAAAAAAGTGGGTCGAAACGAACCCTGCCCCTGTGATTCGGGTAAAAAATACAAGCAATGCCACGGAAAACTCTAATATGAGTAAGTCTGAATCTGGGACCTCTCAGTCAGCAATGGATATCGCGGGTTGCCGGTTAACAGCGCTCGCAGCAGGAATTCGCTATGAAAATCGGCTGGACCTTGCATTGATTGAGTTGTCCGAGGGCTCGGTGGTTGTTGGTGCATTTACGCAAAATGCCTTTTGCGCTGCACCGGTTGTGATTTGTAAAAAACACCTCGCAGAAAATCAGGCTAGATATTTGTTAATAAATTCCGGAAACGCCAATGCTGGAACCGGGCAGGCAGGATTTGATGTATCTCTTGAGACCTGTGTTCTGGTTGCCAAGGCAACGGGTGTTCAGCCTGACCAGGTATTGCCATTCTCTACTGGAGTTATCGGCGAGCTATTGCCGCTAGAACCATTTCAAACGTCTATGGATAATCTCATTGGGGAACTCTCTGCGGTGAGTTGGCCTGAGGTGGCTCAGGCGATTATGACCACGGATACGCGGCCAAAGCTGGTTCAGAAAGAATTTGAAATATCTGGAAGTCTTATCAGGATCTCTGGTATCGCCAAAGGTGCCGGTATGATTCACCCGAATATGGCAACCATGCTGGCCTATATCGTCTCAGATATTGCTATTGCTCCGCCGGTGGCGCAGCTGTGGCATTTGGAATTGTGTGAGAAGACCTTTAATCGAGCGACGGTTGACGGCGATACTTCCACTAATGATTCTTGCATCCTGGCTTGCACCGGCAAGGCCGACAACCTGCTAATAGATAACCCTGATTCAGAAGATGCGCAGATAGTTAAATCTCAGCTGTTTGAGCTATATCGGGATTTGGCTCAAGCCATAATTCGAGACGGTGAAGGAGCCACAAAATTTGTAACCATAGTAGTGTCGGGTGGTGGTTCTGAGGATGAATGCAAAAAAGTTGGTTTTTCCGTTGCGCATTCACCGTTGGTAAAAACAGCATTATTTGCTTGCGACCCCAATTGGGGGAGAATTCTTGCCGCGGTGGGAAATGCAGATGTTGTCGATCTTAATATCGATGCGATCGAACTATTTTTAGATCAGGTGCCTCTTGTTAATCAGGGTGCAGTACATTCCGAATATTCTGAAGCCTTGGGGCAAGAAGTATTTGATAAGCCCGAATTTACTATTTCTATCAATTTAAATAGAGGCGAATTTGTTGAGGAGATCTGGACCACAGACCTGTCCCACGATTATGTGCGCATCAATGCGGAATATCGTACCTGATGTCGAATCGGGCTGTTCCTCTAGAGGTTGCTGTAGCGGTAATCGTTAGGGGGAGTAGCGTACTGATCGCCAAACGACCCATCGGCAAGAAACATGAGGGCTTGTGGGAGTTTCCCGGTGGAAAGTTTGAGCCCGACGAAGATTTCGCACAGGCACTTAGGCGCGAAATAATGGAAGAGCTGGGTATCGAAATTACGTCTCAGGAAGCATTGATGCAAGTCCCTCATGACTACCCAGAATATTCTGTAAATTTGAGAGTGGCCTTGGTCACCAACTTTATCGGCGAACCTCAGGGGAGGGAGGGCCAGGAAGTCGCCTGGGTTCCTTCAGCATCACTTTCCGACTACGCCTTTCCAGAAGCAAATCGGGCAATTTTACAGAAGTTGGCTATTTATTTTAAGAGTTAGCTGAAGCCTTTCTATGGTTAGTTAAGGCTCTTTAAACTAATTATTTTTGTGATTGGCGGCTAGATCTAAATACTTATTGTGGAGTTGAAGTACTTGCTGCTCTAGTTCGGCCCTTGAACCAATGTTTTCCAGGATCTCATCGGCAATATTTTGTCTATCTGACCTGCTGGCCTGGCTATCAATGATCTGTTGTACTTCAGGCTTGCTAAGTCCCGACCTTTCCATTGTTCGCTGAACTTGAACTTCTTCCGTTACATCCACTACTAGAATGCGATCGAACTGGTGATCCCCGATGTTTTCCGCTAGAAGCGGTATCTCAATTATAAGGTAGGCTGCTTTGTATTCGTTTTGCAGTTCCTTTTCTAACTCGGCGCATTTTTGCCGAATAAGAGGGTGCAGTGTCGCTTCCAGCCAATCTCTATCTTTAGCGCTATTGAACACTTTCTCGCGCAGCACTGCTCGATCTAGGGCTTGCTCTCGATTCAAAATGCTTGTCCCGAAATACTCTATTAGCGTCTCAAGTCCAGGCTCTCCTGCTTTAACCGCATCTCTTGAAACCTGGTCTAGATCGATAACCGCAACATTCAGTTTTCTGAATTCACTGGCGACGGTACTTTTACCGCTACCAATGCCTCCAGTTAGGCCTATGCGAAACATTTCAGGTCACTAGATAGGTAGGAGGGAGAAAGCAGCGGGGCCCAGCAAAAGGCAAATCCAACCGGCAACCGCCAAATAGGGTCCAAAAGCGATAGGGGCACTTTTTTTATTGCCGCTAAACACCATAAATAGGAGGGCAAAAACCAATCCTAAAACTGAGGACAATAGAATAATGGTGGGTAAGTAATCCCAACCAAGCCATGCTCCCAACGCGCCTAAAAGCTTGAAGTCGCCATAGCCCATGCCTTCCTTACCGGTGATCAACTTAAATATCCAATACACAGACCATAGGCTTAGATAGCCGAGAACTGCACCCCATACCGCTGTTGGTAAATCAGTAAAGAGACCAAAACTATTGGCTATGAGACCAGCCCATAGCAGGGGTAGGGTAATGCTGTCTGGCAAGAGATGTTCATCGAAATCTATGCCGGTTAAGGCAATGAGAGTCCAGGTGATGGCTAAAGCCGCCAGGCCCTGCGTAGTTACCCCCAGTTTCCAAATAACCACAACGCTCAGCAATGCTGAGACCAACTCAACAATGGGATAGCGCGCTGAAATTGGTTCGTTGCAGTCCTTGCATCGGCCCTTTAAAAAGAAGTAGCCCAGAATAGGAATGTTGTGCCAGGGACGAATCTTATTTTTACATTTCGGGCAGCCGGAGCTAGGCCAGAGCAGAGAGATCTTTTCTTCTTCACTAGCCTCAGGGTCGGCTTTTAATTCCAAATAGTTTCGGCAATCTGCCGACCAGTTTTGGTTGAGAATCTTGGGTAGTCTATAGATCACTACGTTTAGGAAACTGCCTACAACGGAGCCCAATACAAAGGCGACTATTAGTATTAATTCTAGAGGTAACTGCGAGAATTGATTCACCAAGTTTCCTACATCACGTTGCCGAGTTGGAAAATGGGGAGGTACATCGCGATTAGTAGTCCCCCAACCAAAACGGCAAGCACACACATAATAAAAGGTTCTAGTAAAGCGGTTAGCTGGTCGACCAAGTGCTCAATTAACTTGCTACCAGTATTGGCGCACTGCTCCATAGCTAATTCGAGTGTGTCTGAATCGATACCGCCGTCTGCGACAAGCTTTTGTTCTAGTGATTTACTAATTCCGGCCAAAATAATTCCTCTGAACCATAAAATCTGGGCTATCAACGCGATAGCCCTAACTTTACTCGTATTTGACTAAGGCGTAAACGCAAGCGTTTTGCAAAATACTGCCTGAGTAACCGCAAAAATTGTCACAGTCTCCCTAGGTGTTTACGGTGAAAGTGAGAACCAATTCTCAAAAAAAGGCAGAATTTGCTCGAGTACGGGGTTATATAAAGTTGGCACGATCATTGCTATTTTATTAATCGTTGTTATCACAAATTCAAATATTCAAAATAAAGGAAAGTTAAAATACAAAAACGTAACCAACAAGAGTTTTACTCTTATCGAATTGATGATCGTAGTAGCGATTATCGGTATTCTAGCGGCTGTAGCGCTTCCTCAGTATCAGAACTATGTAACTAAGTCTAAGTTCGCTGAAGTTGTCGGTGGTGTTAACCAATACAAAGGCGCAGTAGAAATCTGTGTTCAAGTAGAAGGCACTCTCGCACTTTGCGATACTGAAGCTAAAATCGAATACACAGCTCCGGTTAGCCCGAACACTGATTCTATTGCCATTACAGCTACTTCTGCAATAGTTACTGGTACAGCTAACGTAAACGTAGCTAGCGGTGCGACTTATATAATCACACCAACTTTGTCCGCAGGCGTTATTAGCTGGGTTGTAAGTGGTACATGTACTTCATCTACACCGGTGGTTTGTTGAGTCACCAATGAAGCAGCAGTACCAACGTTATAGATTACGTTATATAAAAAACCCGGCAATGCCGGGTTTTTTTATGTCTGCATTTTGTCGGTAATTATTTGTTTAGTTGAATTCGCATGGATAGGTCTAATGCGGTCAGGTGTTTGGTGATGGCACCTGAAGAGAGATAATCAATTCCAGTTAGGTCCAGCTGCCCGAAGTCCTCAAATTCAATGCCACCAGAAATTTCTATTTCGGCATTACCATCTATCAGATTTACCGCGAGCCGAAGTGTTGTAGTGTCAAAGTTATCTAGCATTATGCGATCAACGCCAGCATCTAAGCATTGAGCAACCTCGTCGAGATTTTCGGTTTCTACTTCAATTGGAAGATTCGGGCGAGACAATTTTGCTTGGGCAACCGCAGCGCTTATAGAACCGCAGGCCAGGATATGGTTTTCCTTAATAAGGAAAGCATCGTACAAACCGATTCTATGATTTTGGCAGCCACCTATTTTAACTGCATATTTTTGAGCCAGCCTTAAACCGGGAATAGTTTTTCGAGTATCTAGGACACTGATATTCAAATCTTTGACTGCTTCACAATATTGCCTTGAGGAGGTGGCTGTGGCCGAAAGTGCTTGCAGAAAATTTAGCGCCGATCGCTCGCCAGTAAGTATGGTGCGAGCGCTGCCGCGCAGCTCGACCAATGTTTGGTCTGCTTGGACGCTATCGCCGTCTTGTACCAACCAATTTAGTTCAAGATTTTCATCAAGCTGACGAAATACTTCATCAAACCATGGCCGACCACAAATGACCCCAGGTTCTCGAGCAATTACCCTTGCTTCTGCCGTTGCAGACTCTGCAACGAGCATGGCGTTTACATCTCCATCCCTGATATCTTCTTCTAGGGCGAGGGCGACAATCTTATGTAGATCGACGAGAAATTCAGATATGTTAGCGGAGAATTGATTTTGATTAGGCATTCGATTTTTTCTTTAAGCGGCTTATACTTAGCTGGTAACACGATTTCTTGAGGTAGAGCAGAGCATGGCTTCCAGTAATATTGGTGAATCCAGAGATTCTTTTAGCGATACACAAATTGGGCAAGCGCTATCACTGTGTAAGGATACGACCCGCGATCATGTTCTGCAAATGATCACTACGGGATTTGATATCGCCCTACAGAAACTGGAGACTAAGCGGGCAGATGCTACTGCGGAAGAACAGACCAATATAAACAACGGCATTCGAGAAATCCAAGAAAAAGAATCTCGGGTTCGAGACCGCTATAAACGAAATTTTGAAACTTGGTTTGATACGGATGAGTCACCCCTTGATCAGCATTCAGGCGATTCGAGTTGGTACAGCGGTGGCCTTAGTTTAGTAGATAGAGAATCTCTAGAACAGCAAATAATTGTAGAGCGAATGGCAGGGGGTGCCGCTGCAGAGACTCGATCCCAGTATGCCCATTTAAATCGACGATTCTGCCTGTTAAAGGCTAAGCGTATAAAGCCTGTGGACAGCCCCATAGGTCCGAAGGCTCAAGGAAAATTATTGGTAGACGCTTTAGACGCCATTGATGTGTCCTCGGAAGTTCGGATTCTTGGATTACGGGTAATGGAGCAGCATTTCCCCGAGGCTCTGGGTTACCTCTATTTAACGCTCAATGAAAAACTCATTGAAATGGGCTTTATGCCCGAAATTAGACACCACATCTGGCGTACAGCGGATATCTTGCGTGGGGGGCGTGGCCAATCTAGCGCTGGTATGAGCGAATCGCAAAGGCAAGTGATCGATGACCGAAAGCGTGAAGCCAGTGCAGACGATATCGGCTCCATGCTCAAAGACCTTTTGGGTAGCCGCCTAGGTGAGGATCATCAAGACGAAGATGAATCTATTGGCCAAAATTTTCTCGACGAACGCGGGCAGCTTAGTAGCGTAATCGAAGAATTATTGAAATTGCTTTCCGGAGACCAGTCTGTCGCAGTATCGGTTTATGAGAGATTTGAGTCCTTAGGGTTAATCGACTCCCTATATCGACTGCAATCATTGTTCGACGATTCTATACAGGTGGCGTCAGTGCTAGATTCTGCGCAGTTACATGGCGATCAACTAGCTGCACAAAAACTATGGTTTGGCAAGCGGATAAAGCCGGGCGTTTGGTTAACATTGCCTCATAATGAGTCCAATTCAAGCTCGTGTTGTCGATTGTATCGGATCTACGAAGAGGGCCAGCGTTGTGTGTTTGTGGATGGCTTGGGGTTGAAGGCTGCTGAATATACAGCGAAGGAAGCTCAGGTTCGGCTTGAGGATGGGCGAATTAAAATTGCGTCCTAGAAATATCAATGGGTATTGATTGCCATATAGATGAAAGTGGCTGGTTAAAAGGGGCTCGCAAATTGCGTTCACCGAACTCAGATGCGCGTCCTGAAGATACTGTGCCAGACCTACTGGTTATTCATAATATTTCTTTGCCTCCAGAACAATTTGGTGGCCCATTTATAGAACAACTTTTTACGAATTGTCTCGATGCAGATCAGCACCCATATTTTGCCGAAATTGCGGACCTAAAAGTGTCCTCACACATACTGATTGATCGCGAGGGAAAGCTTCTGCAATTTGTCAGCTTAAATGATCGCGCCTGGCACGCAGGCGAATCAAGTTGGCAGGAGCGCGAAACCTGTAACGATTTCTCTATTGGTATTGAGTTGGAAGGCAGTGATAATCAGCCTTTTACGGATACCCAATATAATGTTTTGGTCAAGGTTACCGAGGCGATACAAGGTCGCTACTCTGGAATATCGGAACAGAGAATTGTCGGTCACTCGGATATTGCTCCGGAGCGGAAAACTGACCCAGGGCCTCATTTTGAATGGCGGGAATATTTAGCAGCGCTAAATAAATAGCTGTGCTAGTTTGTATGAGGTGTCGGCCTCTTAAATAAAAACGATGTCGTTCTCCAATTAGCCAAATATAAAAGTATCAGGAATATAGATTGAATAAACTCTCTCAGCTGAGTTGGCGCGAATCTCTTTTGCTTTACAAACACCCCAAAGTGCTTGCGATGCTTTTGCTAGGATTTTCGGCTGGGCTACCGTATCTTTTGGTATTTTCAACACTTACGGCATGGCTAAATGAAGAAGGTGTCAGCAAAACCGGCATTGGTTTTTTTGCTTGGGTCGGCATAACCTATTCGGTAAAAGTTTTATGGGCTCCCGTAGTGGATAGGATGAAGCTACCTTGGTTAACCGCAAAACTAGGGCAACGAAGAAGTTGGATGTTGCTGGCACAAGTAGGTGTCGCGCTAGGCATTTTTTCTATGTCAGTGATTGATCCGAAAAATGGATTGACGCTTATAGCCCTGTCAGCAGTGCTCGTTGCTTTTTCTTCAGCCACCCAGGATATCGCACTGGATGCGTTTCGCATCGAAGCAGTGCAATCAGAATACCAGGGCGCTATGGCTGCGACCTATATATTCGGGTATCGAGTAGCATTACTCGTTGCTGGCGCAGGTGCTTTGTACATAGCTGAATACGGCAGTTGGTCTGTTGCTTACCAGAGTATGGCAGCGCTGATGACGGTAGGGATGCTTACGGTCCTTCTTGTTTCAGAACCAAACAAGGGTAAGGATAATGTGGCTCAGGAGATGGAAGAGAGTCTTCATAAACGGCTGCGCTTAAAAGACACGGACAAATACCAAAGATTGGCAGTTTGGTTTGCAAGCGCAGTAATAAGTCCTTTCGTTGATTTTTTCCGAAGGAATGGCAAATTTGCCTTAATGATTTTGGCGTTTATCGGTTTGTTTCGTATTAGCGACATCATAATGGGGATTATGGCAAACCCCTTTTATTTGGATTTGGGGTTTTCTAAAACAGAAATTGCAAATGTCGCTAAGATATTTGGTTTTGGTATGACGATATTGGGCGCAGCCTTGGGCGGGCTGTTTGTTGCACGATATGGTTTATTTAGACCCCTAATCATCGGAGCTATTCTTGTAGCGGCTACGAATTTGTTATTTGCAGTAATGGCGGGCAAGGGCGCTGACCTAAATTGGCTTATGCTGGTAATTAGTGCTGATAATTTGAGTGGAGGTTTTTCAGGTGGTGTATTTATCGCATACCTCTCCAGTTTGACCAATCGCGCTTATACCGCCACTCAATATGCACTATTCAGCTCTTTTATGACGCTTCCGGGTAAATTCATTAGTGGGTTTTCTGGAATGGTGGTTGATGCCAGTGGATACGCCTATTTCTTCAGCTACGCCGCTGCGATGGGCGTACCTGCCATTTTTCTATCAATTTTAATTTGGCGGCATAGTCAAAAGACTGATGCCATTTCTGTGTGCCGGAGCTCTTGATTCCGATATTTATAGCGCCATATTATTCAGATACAAGTTTGTGAGCGAGGCCCGATATGCCGTTACTTTTAATATTGTTTATTACCGTTCCCTTTATTGAAATATGGGGAATTCTTTCCGTTGGATCTTGGATAGGCGCTATGCCGACGCTGCTCGTTATTGTTTTAACGGCATTGGTTGGTAGTTTCCTTCTTAAGAGAGAAGGAATACAGACGATAACGCGGGCCAAGTCCAAGCTTAATGCGGGGCAAATGCCTGTGCATGAGATGTTGGAAGGTATTTTGTTAGCCGTTGCTGGCGCTCTGTTGCTTACACCGGGGTTCTTCACTGACTTTGTGGGCTTGTTCCTTCTAGCGCCTTTAGGTCGGGATTTAATAATCCGCGAGCTTTCAAAGAGAATGGTTATGACTCAGATGGGTACAAGTGCTTCAAGTAACTACAGCGTAGTTGAGGGCGAATTTGGTCGCGAAGAATAATTTTTTTGCCATTGCCCCTTGAATTATCCGCACATAACCTCACAAAGTGTGACGAGCTAGCTATTTGTTTATGGCAAAAAGGCTGGCGCAAAAACAATGATCAGTCCGTTACTAGTTAAAGTGGTATGAACTGATTTATAAAGAAGTCCAATTAGAGTGAATCGGAGAAACGATCGATGAAAATTCGTCCATTGAACGACCGCGTAGTGGTTCGTCGAAGCGAAGAAGAAGAAACTACATCTGGGGGGATTATCCTTACAGGCTCTGCAAAAGAAAAACCAAACCAAGGCGAAGTAATTGCTGCTGGTCCAGGTAAAACTTTAGATAACGGCAATATTCAGCCTTTGGGTGTAAGCGTTGGCGATACGGTTGTGTTCGGCAGATACGCTGATAGCAATACCCTCGATGATAACGGCGATGAGCTAATCATCATGAACGAAAGCGATATTTATGGTGTTGTTGAAGCCTAACCCGCAGCAATAATATTCTATTAACAAGATAAATTTGAGGAATAAAGAAGATGTCAGCTAAAGACGTTAGATTTGGTGACGACGCCCGCAAAAGAATGCTGTGTGGCGTTAATATTCTTGCCGACGCGGTAAAAGTAACCTTGGGACCTAAAGGTCGTAATGTGATTTTGGACAAATCTTTTGGTGCGCCTACCGTTACTAAAGACGGTGTGTCAGTGGCAAAAGAAATTGAACTTGAAGATAAGTTTGAAAATATGGGCGCGCAAATGGTGAAAACTGTTGCTTCAAAAGCTTCAGACGACGCAGGTGACGGAACTACTACCGCCACCGTATTGGCGCAATCTATTGTTAATGAAGGCCTGAAAGCGGTTGCTGCTGGCATGAATCCAATGGATCTTAAACGCGGTATTGATAAAGCGGTTACAGCAGCGGTAGCGCATGTTGCTAGTATCTCAACTCCTTGTGAAGACGCCAAAGCTATTGCCCAGGTTGGTACTATATCCGCAAATAGCGACACGGCGATCGGTGACATCATTGCTGAGTCTATGGAAAAAGTTGGTAAAGAAGGGGTTATTACCGTCGAAGAAGGTACTGGTCTAGAAAATGAACTAGACATTGTAGAAGGCATGCAGTTTGATCGCGGCTATCTATCACCTTACTTTATTAATAACCAAGAAAGCATGAACGTCGAGCTAGAAAACCCATTCGTTCTTTTGGTAGACAAAAAAATCTCAAATATTCGTGAACTACTTCCATTGCTGGAAGCGGTTGCTAAAGCAAGTCGACCTCTTTTGGTTATTGCTGAAGACGTTGAAGGCGAAGCTCTAGCGACTTTGGTTGTAAACAATATGCGCGGTATCGTTAAAGTTGCCGCCTGTAAGGCACCGGGTTTCGGCGATCGTCGTAAAGCCTCATTGCAAGACATTGCGGTTCTTACTGGCGGTCAAGTTATTGCTGAAGAAGTGGGCATGGAACTTGAAGCTGCGACTTTAGAAATGCTTGGTCAGGCTAAAAAAATAACCTTAACCAAAGATGCGACTATCGTTATTGATGGTTCTGGTAATGCAGCCGAAATCGAAGCGCGTGTTAATCAGATTCGTACGCAAATTGAAGATACTTCTTCTGACTACGATCGTGAAAAACTTCAAGAACGTGTAGCTAAGCTTGCCGGCGGTGTAGCCGTGATCAAGGTTGGCGCTGCGACTGAAATGGAAATGAAAGAGAAAAAGGCTCGTGTTGAAGATGCACTTCATGCAACTCGTGCGGCAGTAGAAGAAGGCGTTGTAGCTGGTGGTGGCGTAGCATTAGTTCGCGCTTTGCAGGCAATCGAAGGATTGACCGGCGACAATGAAGACCAAAATGTTGGTATCAACATTGCGCGTCGTGCGATGGAATCTCCGTTGCGTCAAATCGTTGCTAATGCTGGTGAAGAAAGCTCAGTAGTGCTGGATAAAGTTAAGGCTTTAACCGGTAACGAAGGTTATAACGCCGCTGCTGGTGAATACGGTGACATGCTGGCTATGGGTATTCTTGATCCAGCCAAAGTAACTCGCACCGCTTTGCAAGCAGCAGGTTCTGTCGGGTCTCTAATGCTTACTACTGAGGTGATGGTTACCGATATGCCAGCCGACTCATCTGCACCTGCTATGCCTGATATGGGCGGCATGGGTGGAATGGGCGGTATGGGCGGCATGATGTAATTGCTGTTTTAGCAAAACCTATTAAAAAGCCCCGCATTTGCGGGGCTTTTTTGTTTCTGATCGAAATAGTCATTAACCAAGATTGGCGTTAACGAAATCCCAATTGACCAGGCTCCAAAATGCAGCCATGTAAGCTGGACGAGCATTGCGGTAATCAATGTAGTAAGCGTGTTCCCACAAATCTACAGTCAACAAAGGTATCACACGTGAATCCGTTAGTGGAGTGCTGGCATTGCTTGTGTTTACTATCGCTAGGCCGCCTTCAGAGGTTTTTACTAACCAAGTCCAGCTGGAGCCAAAGTTGTTCACAGCGCTAGTGGTAAATGCGTCCCTAAATGCTTCAAAAGAGCCAAAAGATTGGTCAATTGCATCGGCGATTGGTCCGTTAGCTCCACTGCCCCCATTGGGGCTTAAGCAATTCCAATAAAAGCTGTGGTTCCATATCTGAGCAGCGTTATTGAAAACACCACCTTCGGAATTCTTAACAATGGTCTCCAAATCTGAGTTTTCGTGAGTGGTTCCTTCAATTAACGGGCCCAACTTTGCAACGTAGCTTGCGTGATGCTTTCCGTAATGAAATTCTAAGGTTTCTTGTGAAATATGTGGCGCAAGGGCACCCATTGCGTAAGGTAGTTCTGGAAGGGTAATTGCCATGTGTTTTTTTATGCTCCTTTAAAGCTTTGGAAAGTTGTTCCGACAAATTCGGCCAGCCATTCTAACGCATGCTTTATGAAGATTGCATGAGTGGTTAATGGCCCTTAATAATATCTTGTACACAGAAGTGTGAAGATATTTGTCTTAGTTACCGCAAACCGCCTTGGCTAGTCTAAAATGACACCTGAAATTAATGATCAGGTGTTGTAAATGTCGAATGATGACTTGCAGATTGTGCCGGAAAGAGATGAAGCTATCTCGTCACGTGCACGCCCCACCAAATCTGCGGACTCTCGCCGAACTAAGTCCTCAACGCGAGACGCCGGTATGGCAAAGACGGAAAGGTCTGGGTCCGGCGGTAGGGGCGGTCTGATTTTTCTTTTGTCGCTGAGTTTTGCGGCAAGCGGGTATCTCTATTATCTGCTGCAGGAATCGAATTTTTTACAGGCAGATATAGGCGCGAGGGTTGCCAGTATGGAAGGCAAGCTTTCCGTAACCGATGAATCTCTTTCTCAGTCCGGTGCGGCTATGCAGGCGGTACTTCAGGATCACGATGTGCAGCTTGATGCCCAGATGTCGGAAATCCGAAAGCTTTGGGGTGTATCCTACGATACAAACCGTACGGCTATAGATGAGTTACGTGCAAATTCTTCCACAATAGCAGCGAACCTCAGTAATGCTGTTGACCGGATTGGAGTGTTAGGCGGGCTCCCCAACAGAGTTGACTCGCTAGGTTCACAAGTTCTTATTCAAGCAGCAGATCTCGAGGATGCTTTAACGCGATTGCGTCTTACGCGCGATGAATTAGATCAGCAGGAGAGCCTGCTTGATCAGCTTGAACTGCTGTCTGCTGAAAACTTAGATGCCATCGATTCGATAGATTCCTTTCGGCTTCAGATGAATCAGAGATTTATCCAGCTTGAAGACGAAATTAGAGCGCTATCGGTCCCTGCTGGGCCCTAGTCATCTTTGAATAGCACCTCTACCCTCATGAGTAATCCAATACAGGATTTCCTTAAAGTATGACTACTATTCGTCAGCAAGACCTTATTGAGAGCGTGTTTGATGCGCTGCAATATATCTCTTATTACCATCCCCTCGATTTCATTCAGGCATTAAATGCGGCCTATGAAAAAGAAGAATCTCCCGCCGCAAAAGACGCGATGGCACAGATATTAATTAACTCTCGCATGTGTGCTGAAGGGCATCGGCCCATTTGCCAAGATACCGGCATTGTTACGGTATTTGTTCGCGTTGGTATGGATATCCAATGGGATGCAGAAATGAATGTTACGGATATGATCAATGAAGGCGTTAGGCAAGCCTATACGCATCCTGACAATGTATTACGTGCATCTATTCTGGCAGATCCTGATGGCGCCAGGAAAAACACCGGTGACAATACCCCCGCGGTGATTCACTACGAAATAGTTGAGGGAAATACGGTTGAGATTGATGTAGCCGCTAAGGGCGGTGGCTCGGAAGCTAAATCCAAATTTACCATGCTGAATCCATCTGACTCAGTGGTAGATTGGGTTGTCGATATGGTTCCTAAGATGGGGGCTGGTTGGTGCCCACCCGGCATGCTTGGAATTGGTATAGGTGGAACGGCAGAGAAGGCTATGTTACTCGCAAAAGAAGTTCTGCTAGATCCGATAGATATTCAGGATCTGCGAGAGCGCGGAGCATCCAATAGAGCTGACGAATTGCGCTTGGAACTTTATGAGAAGGTAAATCAATTAGGTATCGGCGCCCAAGGATTAGGTGGTCTAACCACGGTTTTAGATGTGAAGGTTAAGGACTTTCCAAGCCATGCCGCCAATAAAGCGGTTGCGTTAATACCGAACTGTGCAGCGACAAGGCACGCTCATTTTGTATTAGATGGAACGGGCCCAGCCTTGCAAACTCCTCCTAGTCTAGAAGATTGGCCTGAAATTTCTCGATCTGAATCTGATTCCACTATTCGGGTTAACTTGGACACTATTACTCCTGAAGAGGCGGCTATCTGGAAGCCCGGAGATTCTCTCTTACTTTCTGGGAAAATGCTCACAGGTCGCGATGCCGCCCATAAAAAAATGATCGACATCTTGAATTCTGGGAATGAACTACCGGTTTCAATGAAGGGTCGGTTTATATACTACGTCGGTCCGGTTGACCCGGTTCGCGACGAAGTAGTTGGTCCTGCTGGACCAACCACGGCGACACGCATGGATAAATTTACTCGGGATATGCTCGAGAAAACCGGATTGATGGGAATGATCGGCAAAGCCGAACGCGGTCAATTGGCAATAGATGCGATTCGCGATAACAAGGCAGTGTATTTGATGGCCGTTGGTGGATCTGCTTACTTGGTTTCCAAAGCAATAATCGGTGCCGAAGTGGTGGCCTTTCCTGAATTGGGAATGGAAGCTATTTATGAGTTTGAAGTAAAGGATATGCCGGTAACAGTAGCCGTAGATTCTCTAGGAGATTCGGTGCATCGGTCTGGCCCGGCATTTTGGAAAGAAAAAATAGAGGTACTTAACATTTCTGCAATCTAAGTCGCAGGAATTGCATAAAAAGTGAGATTTTTTACTATAAGGGAGGTGCTTTTCTTCGATTGAAGTGCAAGATCCCGGCCTCGTGAAACACCCCACCTTTTTCACCAGCTCACTTAAAGGAATGTTGCAATGCGCAAGCTCATAACTCTAATGGCCGCAGCGTTTGCTGCCGGACCTCTCATCGCCGAAGATCATTTTTATGTCGGTCCCAAGCTCACCTATCAAATTTGGGATGAGTCTCGCTTTCTACCTGGATTAGACGACGATAACGGTATCCAAGTCGGTCTGAATTTGGGTTATGAATTAGATTCAAATGTAGCCTTTGAGTTGGCCGCACAAACTAGTTTAAGCGGTACTAATGCTGAAGCTGACGCCCACGAGTTTAATACTTATATTTTTTTATCTGAGACAGCTAGTGGCGCTAGGCCTTATATCATTGCGGGTATGTCTCATGTAAATATGGATGCTGCTCGTGTTATAGACCAATCGACCACAAACGTAATGCTTGGGTTTGGCCTGTCCAAATATTTTGGCGATTTCCTTGAACTTAAAACCGACGCTAGATTACGCAATGCTATTGGCGGCAATGCTCCCGGGAGTATTGTTGATTTGGGTCTCAATGCTTCATTGAACTATCATTTTGGTCGATCGGGAACGACTAGAGTAGCATCGCCAGCTGTGGCGCAAGTGCAAACGCCAGTCGCCGTTCAGGCACCAGTGACCGTCCCTAATCCCACAGTGTCCGTGCAGCTTCCAGAACCGGTTCCACAGATGAACACCGTAACGGTCGAGCTGGATGTGCTTTTTGCCACAAACAGCTCTGTACTGGAAAACTTGAATACGGATGAGTTTGTTCGTATGGCTGAAGCCTTAAGAGAAAATTCTACCGTTACTCTGAGTATTTAGGGCCATACAGACAGTGATGGAAGTGCTGAATACAATGAAACACTTTCACAACAGCGAGCCGATCGAGTTATGCAAGAATTAATTACAGAGTATGGTACTGCAGGAAATCGCGTTCACGCTGTTGGTTTCGGTGAATCACGGCCAGTTTCTAACAATGAGACGGCGGCAGGGCGTGCACAGAATCGACGTGTAGTTGGCGTACTGAGTTATGAAGTTGCACAATAGCGGTTAACGTCATCAATTAGACAACGGCGCCTTCTGGCGCCGTTTTTGTATATGGAAACTATTCTTTGGCACGACTATGAAACCACGGGCGCAAATCCCTCACAGGATCGGCCCGTGCAATTTGCTGGATTACGCACTGATCTAGATTTGCAGCCAGTGGACGATCCCCTGGTTATTTATTGCCGAATACCTGAGGATTGTGTGCCATCACCCTATGCTTGCTTGGTGACGGGTATTTCGCCTCAGATCGCGAATGAGAAGGGCCTTGATGAACCCGATTTTATTCGGCGAATACAGGCCGAGATGGAACAACCAAATACCTGCAGCGCAGGGTATAACTCGATTCGTTTTGACGATGAAGTGACCCGATACACTCTGTATCGTAACTTTGTGGACCCATATTCTCGCGAATGGAAAAATGGCAATTCACGTTGGGATATTATCGATATGGTGCGCTTGGTCCATTTACTGCGACCTGAGACTCTGGAATGGCCAAAACACGAAAACGGCAATACTAGTTTTCGATTAGAGGAGCTAACCGCCCAAAACGGAATAGGCCATCAGGCAGCCCATGATGCCTTGTCTGATGTTGAAGCTACTATTGAACTAGCGCGACTTATCAAGTCTCGCCAGCCGAAGCTCTATGAACATTACTGGAAACTACGGCGTAAAAACTTTGTTTCTCAACAACTCGATATACCGGCCAAAAAACCGTTCCTGCATGTTTCTTCCCGGTTTCCTGCTAGTAGAGGCTGTGCGGCAATCATGGCCCCTCTGGTTACCCTTAAATACAATGCGAACTCCTTTGTGGCCCTTGATCTTGGCTACAACCCTGAGCAGCTCAACGGACTGGGTTTTGATGAAATTTGGCAAAGAGTATTTTCTAAGTCTGAGGACCTTGCCGGCGAAGTAGAGCGTATCCCTTTAAAGCTTGTGCATCTGAATCGTTCGCCGGTGGTACTGCCGGTGAACATGATATCGCCAGAGAGAGCAGCTGACTTTGAGATAGATTTAGATGTGTGCCAGCAAAATTGGCAAAAGGTCCTGCAACTGGATTTGAAAAGCATAGATTTTGAAGCGTTATTTAGCTTTAGTGGGAAAGCCGAGTCGGTGAGAGATCCAGAGCAAGCTTTGTATGACTCATTTATCCCGGATTCAGATCGTCGCATAGCCGATTTGGTCCATCAAATGTTACCGGATGAATTGCGCTTGGCAAATCTTCAGTTTCAAGATTCTCGGCTGCAAGAGCTGCTGTTTCGTTACCGAGCAAGAAATGATTTTGATAGCCTACTCCCGAACGAGCAGAAGATTTGGATATCTTGGGTGACTGCCAAGTTGAGCAGTGGTGTTCCCTATGGTCAGACTATCGATAAGACCCTTGAAGAAATTGATCAACTCCTTATTGAAAGAAATTCAGATAGGGACCAGCAAGTGTTGAAACAGCTACAGATTTGGCTACACAGCTTGCGGTCTAAATATGCTCAGGCATAATTCCCGCCTGAATAAGGCGTAAGAAAAAACTTTGATTATTCAACTAGTGTTAACAGGCCCAGGGCCACAGGTGATCTTTTGAACTTTGCCGGTTCACATATTCTTAGCATCGACCAGTTTCAGCGAGAAGACATCCTGAAAATATTCGCGACAGCAGATATTATGGCGCCATACGCGCTTAGAAAATCCCAAACCCGTGTTTTGGAAGGCGCAATCCTCGGTAATATGTTTTTTGAATCCAGTACCCGAACCCGTATTAGCTTTGGCGCAGCCTTTAATTTGCTTGGCGGTGAAGTGCGTGAGACAAGTGGCTTTTCTAGCTCCGCGATAGTTAAGGGTGAATCCCTGCAGGACACAGCAAGGGTGCTATCTGGCTATAGTGACATTATTTGTATGCGCCACCCTACAGAAGGCTCAGTCGCAGATTTTGCCTCTGCGAGCCGCGTGCCGGTAATCAATGGTGGCGATGGTCATAATGAACACCCCACACAGGCTCTATTAGACCTCTACACCATTCAAAGCGAATTGCGGGCCCAAGGCCGTTCTCTAGACACACTTCGCATCGCTATGATTGGCGATTTGAAATTTGGTCGAACCGTACATTCTCTTGTTAGATTACTTTGCTTATTTACACCGGCGCGAATTGTTCTGGTATCACCAGCAGAACTTTCAATGCCGGCAGAATTAGTTGAAGCCCTTAGAAGCGCCGGCCACGATGTGTTTGAGACAGACAATCTGAATCAGGGTATTTCTGAAGTTGATATTGTGTATTCCACTCGTATTCAGGAAGAGCGATTTCCCTCTGCTGAAGAAGCTGACCTTTACCGTGGAAATTTCCGCCTAAACCAAGCGGTATATACCGCAAATTGCGAGCCCAATACGGTCATCATGCACCCACTACCTCGGGATAGCCGGGCCGAAGCCAATGAGCTTGATAGTGATTTGGATGACAATCCAAATTTGGCAATATTTCGCCAGACAGACAATGGAGTGCTAGTTCGAATGGCGCTTTTTGCGTTGATTTTCGATGTTGCGCACCTAGTTGAGAGATACGCTAGTGATTTGCCGTGGCGTTCTACCCGGCGCGGTCTCTGAGTTGTCCCTTTGAGCCCTTCTAATACTGCAGAATTTGATTTTGATGATATCCGACCCTATCAGGATGATGAGGTCGATGGCGTTTTATCAGAGCTAGTGGAGGATCCTGAATTTTTGGGAGCCGTAGCAACACTTCGTATTCCCAAGTTATTTCGATTCTTCAAAGGTCTTGCTCGATTACTAGTCCGCTTTAAACTAAAACAAAAGCTGAACCAATACCACAGCGTTAGTCAGCTACAATTTTCTATCGAAAAGTATATGAGCGACTGCTTGCTCAACACTGCCGGGTCGGTAACCTGCGAAGGCGTTGAAAGATTAGATCCTGAAAAAAATTACCTATTCCTCTGTAATCATAGAGATATTATTTTAGATGCTGCGGTATGCAACGTCTTTTTACATCGCGGTGGCTACGATACTTTCCGTATCGCTATCGGCGACAATTTACTGAAAAAACCCTATTCCTCAGATTTAATGCGATTGAACAAAAGCTTTATCGTAAAGCGGGGAATAGAGAATCGTAGAGAAAAATTGCGAGAACTCATAAAGCTTTCGTCCTATATCCGGTTTTCTATCAATAAAGAAAAACAGTCGGTATGGATTGCTCACCGAGAAGGTCGATCCAAAGATGGCATCGACAAAACAGATACTGCGTTACTGAAAATGTTGAACTTATCCGGCGGAAAAGAGCACAGCTTCGCCGAAAAATCGCAGCAGCTTCATATTGTTCCTACGGCAATATCTTACGAATGGGATCCATGCGATCTGAATAAGGCTGAGGAATTAGCGGCACTGGCGAAACATGGCAGCTATGAGAAGTCTGAACTCGAAGATATAAATAGCATTGCTACTAGCATCCAGGGCTGGAAGGGTGATATTCACGTTTCATTTGGTGAAGAGCTAACCCAAAGCTTTGAATCGGCTGAAATGCTAGCGGAAGAGGTTGATCGCCAAGTTTGGGGCATGTATAGACAACATCCGAGTAATTTGGCTGCATATCGACGTCTTGAAGGTAGTCTTCCAAGAGAGTTGTTGGTTGATGAGCAGCGCTTGATCGAGGCAGATGCAGAATTGCAGTGTCGGCTCGATCAGCTCAGTGAGGATGCGCAATTGGTATTGTTGAATACCTATGCGAACTCTGTACGTAGCCTTCTCGGTATGCAGGATACGGCGGTAGATCCAGGCTAACTTAGCTAAAGCCTAATCAAAGAGAATCAGATGATCAGCTTCGACTTTTACCCAAAGGGTTGAACCAATGGCAAAGTCTTCGTGACTCGGCAGGTTGCATTCGATCAGATGACCTGATGGAAGTTGCAACTGATATAGCGTATTTGTGCCCATAAAGTGTTTATTGCTAATTACGGTTTCGCGGCCAGTTTTCCTATCTAAAACAATATCGTCCGGGCGCAGGAGCACCTGCACGGATTCGCCAGGAGGCAGAATTCGGTTTGGTTGCCCGGTTAATTTCCCTAGTTCAGTGTCGACCGCGGAATCTTCGGTGATTCCCGGGATAAATATTCCTCGTCCTACGAAGTCAGCAACAAAACGATCCGCAGGTTTGTGATAGAGATCATAGGGCGCGGCCCACTGGTGCAATTTCCCTTCAGACATTACGCCAATATGGTCTCCCACCGCAAAAGCTTCTTCCTGATCGTGAGTCACCATAATGGTAGTGATGTTCTGGCTTTTGAGTAATTCGCGAACCTTCAAGCTTAAATCGCGCCTTAACTCCGTATCTAAACCGGAGAAGGGCTCATCCATCAAAAGCACTTGGGGTGATACCGCCAGAGATCTGGCCAAAGCTACCCGCTGCTGCTGTCCGCCGGAAAGCTGATGCGGGTATCGCTTGGAAAGATGTTCTAGTCGCATCAGTGTGAGCAACGACTGACACTTTTCTAGCTGGGCGGCTTTTGCAAGTTTGTGCAGCCCAAAGCGAATATTCTCGCTAACCGTCAGATGTGGAAACAGCGCGTAGTCCTGAAAGACCATGCTTATGTGCCGTTTTTCAGGAGCCAGCACCTTAGATGGAGACGAAATTTCTTTTCCCTGCATAAGCACCGTGCCGACATCAGGCGTCATAAATCCGCCTATAAGTCTAAGTACACTGGTTTTACCGCAACCGCTAGGCCCTAGCAGGCAGACAATCTCTCCCTGCTGTATTTGGAAGTCCAGGCCGCACAGCACGGGGTTTCCGCCAATCGCCAATTGCAGGTTTTGTACTTCCAGATGAGGTTGATTAACCTCTTGATTGCCCGTTAGATTTCCCATTGGCCTATTCTGGGTTGTCTTTACTGGTTAAGCAAAAATTCTATTAGGGCTTTCTGCGCGTGCAGCCGGTTTTCAGCTTCTTGCCAAACAATGCTTGTATCAGGGTGATCTATTACTTCAGCCGTAACCTCTGAACCCCGGTATGCGGGCAAGCAGTGCATAAAAACAGCATTCGGTGCCGCAATAGACATAAGCTCCTTATTTACCTGAAAGGGTGCAAAATCTTGACTGCGGCCATCTTTCTCATCTTCTTGGCCCATTGAAGCCCAGGTATCGGTTACCAGTATGTTGGCTCCATTTGCTGCCTCACTCGCGGATCGGGTAAGTACAATTCGATCAGCATGCTGTTCGAGAAGATCAGCGTCGGGGTCATAACCTTCGGGGCAGGCAATTCGCAATTCGAAATCCCACTGAGCAGCCGCGTTGATATAGCTATTGCACATGTTGTTTCCGTCACCGATCCAGGCCACGGATTTCCCCTGAATTGAACCCTGTGCTTCTTCGAAGGCTTGTACATCTGCCAGTAACTGGCAGGGGTGGTAACTGTCCGTCAATGCATTTATCACCGGAACTCGGGATGACTGCGCAAAGGTCTCGACAGTTGAGTGAGCGAAGGTTCTTATCATCACAATGTCGACCATGCTGGAGATAACCTTTGCGGTATCTTCAATAGGTTCACCGCGGCCCATTTGCGTATCGTTGGCAGACAAAAATAAAGCGTGGCCGCCTAGCTGCGCCATTCCGGTTTCAAAAGACACCCGTGTTCTGGTTGAAGACTTTTCGAATATCATTGCCATCACCCGACCTTCCGCCGTCAGATGGGGCTGGTGAGCATGCTGCATCTTTTTTAGCTCATGAGCGCGCTCGATAATATTTTTGAGTTCAGAGGGGGTGCAATCTTTTAGGGTTAGAAAATGTTTAGTAGCCACTATTTGGCCTCCCATGCTTCGATAAGTGGGCAAAGTATATCCAGCAGCATGTGAGCATCTGAATTGGATATATTTAACGGCGGTAGCAATCTAACTCTATTGCTGCCGGTAACATTAATAATTAATCCGGCATTGGCAGCCAATGCCACCAATTCGCTGCAAGGTCCGCTGAGCTCAATGGCCAGCATCAGTCCTGCACCACGGATATCCAATACCTGCGGTAGATCGCCGAGTCGCAGTTGTAATTGATCAACAAGCCAGCTGCCAATTTCTTTTGCTCGGTCTGCGAGCTTTTCCGTCTCTATAGTATCTACGACTGCGCAGGCTGCTCGGCTAACCAAAGGGTTGCCACCGAAAGTTGTTCCGTGCGTCCCTGGGACTAGTAGGTCTGCAATTTCTTTTGACGCCAGGCAGGCTCCTATCGGTAGACCATTACCTAGCCCTTTGGCCGTTGTCAGGATGTCTGGCTTAGCCTGAGATTGCTGAAATGCAAAATAGCTGCCAGTTCGGCCATTGCCCGTTTGGATCTCGTCCAAGACCAAAAGCCAGCCCTTAGTATCACAGAGGGATCGAAGTTGATGTAAGTATTCCGGTGGGGGTATAACAACGCCAGCCTCTCCCTGAATCGGTTCGAGCATTACCGCAACGATACTTTCGTTTGTCGCGGCCGCCTCAACGGCCGAAATGTCCCCGTAGGGAATATGCGAAAAACCTTCTAGCAACGGGGCAAATCCATTCCGAGCTTTGCTGCCCCAGGTAGCCGAAAGCGCGCCCAAAGATCTGCCGTGAAACGCGCCTTCACAGACTAATATCTCAGGGTTTTCAATGCTCTTACTGTGCGCATAAAGTCGACATAGTTTTATCGCCGCTTCATTTGCTTCGGTACCAGAATTACAAAAGAAGGCTCTATCCAAACCACTGATGGCGGAGAGTTTGTCAGCTAGCTCTTGTTGATGGGGGATATTAAATAGATTGGAGCAGTGCACTAAGGTATCAGCTTGGTTTGTTAAAGCAGCTGTTACCGCCGGATGGCAGTGACCTAGACCACAAACAGCCAAACCGGAAACTGCATCCAAATACTCCTTGCCCTGATCGTCCCAGACGCGTGAGCCTTCGCCTCTTACCAGAGTAAGTGCTCGCGTGCCGTAGTTGCTCATCAGGTGAGTGCTGTTCATTTCTAAAAGCTCCAAAAACAAAAAGGCAGCCCGTAATCTGCCTGAGAAAGTCGCGCATAATATCCCTGCTAGGAAGGGTTTTCAATCGAGGTGTATTGCTGGAAAGTAAAGGGCCTAGAACTTGTGGCCTTAATATGAGGTGTCCTGCTACTGAATCAGCTAGAATTGCGTTCCCCTATTTTGACAATAGTAGATATTCTGTTCCAATGATTAGTAAGTTATTCAAACCCGCTTGGGAACATAAACGTCCTGAGCGACGCCTAGCGGCAATCGCATCTTTTTCTGAATCCGATCAAAGTCATCAAGATATATTGGTCAATATCGCTCAATCGGATGAGGATTCTTCTGTTCGAGATAAGGCAATCGAACTATTGCTCGATTGCGCTTTGCTGAGCAAACTCTTTCAGGAAGAACAGAGAGACACTGCCAACCAAAGACTCCAGTTTATAATTCGCTCCAAAGAGCAGAATCATCAACAAAAGGTTTCAATCTTTTTAAGTTCAGCGGCTACGGCACAACTATCTGAAATAGCTTGCCATTGCCCTGATGCAGAAATCCGATCTGCCGCCTTAAGTAAAATTGTAGATGAAGACCTGATAGCGAGCGTTGCTGCTGTATCAGAGTTTGCGGATACCCGGGAATTGGCCGCTGCCGATGTTAAGCGTTTAGATTTGCTCGAACCGCTCTGGAAGAAAGTTCGAGAGCGAGATAAAAACCTTGCCAAAAATTTGCGTGACCGGATAGATTTGCTACATAAAGTAGAGGAACACAAGCGGGAAGTTACTGAGCAGGCAACAAAAACTACTGAAGCCATGCGAGAACTTAAGGAGTCGGTTTGGACCCCACAATACAACGTGCATTTCCTTGCTTTAGTAAATCAGTGGCAGGCGATAGAAGCTGAAGTATCTGAAGAGCAGAGTAACCATTACCGTGAGCTGGCCGTTGGAG
>CAJXYP010000001.1 GCA_913063225.1 uncultured Cellvibrionales bacterium | reverse complement strand
ACGGTCTCGTGGGCTCGGAGATGTGTATAAGAGACAGGTCTGAAGTTCAAGCAAAAGTCCGTCAGCAGTTTGAAAATATTTTTCCAGAACTAAACTTACCTTTTTAGGAAATTATGTCTTTTAGCATAGAGAAAGCCCACCACTTTGCCTCGGTTCTAACCGAGGCCTTACCATATATTCAAAAATTCACCGGAAAAACCGTTGTAGTCAAATTTGGCGGAAACGCTATGGTTGATGACAATCTCAAATCAAGCTTTGCTCGCGATATCGTGATGTTGAAACTGGTGGGATTGAATCCAATAGTTGTGCACGGCGGCGGCCCCCAGATAGGTGAACTACTAAAGGCTTTGAATATAGAAACGAGCTTTGTAGAGGGCATGCGTGTAACCGATCGAAAAACCATGGACGTAGTCGAAATGGTCTTGGGTGGCAGCGTAAACAAAGAAATTGTCGATCTAATTCACCGCGCTGGAGGCTCTGCTATCGGCGTTACCGGCAAGGATGGTCGGCTGATAACGGCTAGGCAGTTAAAGGTAACTCGAAGCACTCCGGGAATGGATGCTTCTGAAATCATCGACATTGGTCATGTTGGCGAAGTGGTAAAGATAAACAAGCGGGTTCTCGATACGCTAATTCAGAGCGACTTTATTCCTGTTATTGCACCTATTGGCGTAAGCGAAGAGGGAGAATCCTACAACATCAATGCTGACTTGGTCGCGGGTAAGGTTGCTGAAGTAACTCGAGCTGAAAAACTTATACTGCTTACCAACGTAGCCGGATTGCAGGACCAGTCGGGCAAAACCCTAACAGGTCTAACTCCCAAGTTAGTCGACGAATTAATAGCCAACGGGACTATTAGCGGTGGAATGCTACCCAAGGTTCAATGTGCATTAGAGGCCGTCGCCGGTGGAGTGCAGGCAGTACATATTATCGACGGACGCGTATTGCATGCGGTGCTACTTGAGATCTTCTCCGATGCCGGGGTGGGGACGTTAATTACCCACAAAGATGCAAATAATGAAGTATCCCAAAAATGACAACACCCTTGACCCAAAAACGTCGAGGCCAGCGTCGTCAGGAGATCCTTGAGACTCTGGTCATTATGCTTGAAAGTGAAAATGGCGGTCGCATCACTACCGCCAAGCTCGCAAGCCAAGTGGGGGTCTCAGAAGCCGCCCTTTACCGGCACTTCCCTTCCAAAGCCAAAATGTACGATAGCCTGCTGGATTTCGTTGAAGAGTCCCTGTTCACCCGCATTAATAGCATCATAAAAAATGAGCCATCGGCCCTGACCCGCTGCCCGCGAATAATCAATTTGGTTCTTGCCTTTTGTGGAGCGAATCCGGGAGTCTGCCGCGTTTTGGTGGGCGACGCCCTGATAGGTGAAGACCACCGCTTACATCAAAGAGTAGTGCAGCTATTTGCGCGATTGGAAACCATTCTGAGACAGGTAGTGCGTGATGCCGATCATCAGGAATCTCTCAGGACACCCTTTGGTCAGCAGGCTAGCGTTAATATGATGACGGTCTATATAAACGGAAAATTACTGCAGTTTGTTCGCAGCGATTTTGAACAAGTTCCGACAGATCATTGGGAAGAACAATGGACAGCCATGTCCAAATCTCTATTTCGAATCAGCGCCCCTGGATCTCAGTCTTAAGTTGCCGAAACGATCCATTTTTCCAAAAAATTCATCATCAATATCAACCAAATAGATTGCCTTACGTTCCAGTTGGAACGCTAGCTTCACCATAGTGTTATTTAGATCGACCAAGTACTCAGTCACTTAGACATTCGGGCAATGCTTGTTTTTTTGACATGGAAAAAGGCGGTGAGAATATAGAAATTCTCAATCGGGGTTTTTCTCAATTTGAGTAGTTAACTTCCCAATACTCTCAAACTGGTGCGGTGAGGCCGCCATATTGAGCAGTGCGTCGCCTCGTCTAGATTTGCACTGTGCCGCGTGCGATTTAGGCCGCACACCCTTGATGTTTTGTTTTTGCGCAACTCCTCAGCGTTCGCGCAAGGGTACCCCCAGCTGTCGCAGATAGGTCGCCAATAGGCAACTATAGACGTACTGCTGTTAGTTTACGGCGGACGTCATATCCGCCGCTCACATATTCCGCTGGAATCATGCCATCCATCATGATTTGACCATCTGCATTTTTGTAACGGTAGAACTCCTGAGCCCAAACCTTAGATGCGGCCATAAATAGTACCAATGAAAGGAATATTTTCAGATTAGTCATTTCTATACTCCGTATTGATCTTGGTAGTTCTCTATTTTGGTTAGTAAACCTTGATCGGACTGCCGCTCCGACTGTTGATCCAATTCTGCAGACAAATATTCACGAATATCATCCAAGTTTACTATTGATTGAACTTGAATTGCCGACTCAGACTCAAGCTGCATAACCGCGGATAGGCCAGAATCCGGCGCCCGTTCTTTACGGTCTAAGCCAATCATCACAGTAGCCGCCACCGCACCCATATTGTCCAAAATACCTATGGCTTCACGAATTGCTGTGCCAGCGGTAATAACATCATCAACAATAAGACCCCTGCCACGTGGTTTCGTACCGACCAACATGCCGCCTTCGCCATGATGTTTTGCCTCTTTGCGATTAAAACAATAAGGGACGTCCATATCATGACGCTCGAATAGAGCCGCCGCAGTCACCGCAGCAAGTGGGATACCTTTATAAGCCGGGCCAAATATAAAATCGAACTCTATTCCGGCAGCGACTATGGAATCTGCATAGCAGCGGCCAAGCGCGCTTAAAGCTCCCCCGGAATTGAATTTACCTGCATTAAAAAAATAGGGGCTTATACGACCCGATTTCAACTCGAACTCACCAAAGCTAAGGGCCTCGTAACGACGAGACAGCTCGATAAAGCGCTTTTGATATTCGACTAATTCACTCATTTTTACTGGGATCTCTATTCCTGTGCTCCTTATTGCTGAGCCCTATAATTCTGAGAAAGCGCCATTTTTTGAATTTGCACCAACTGCTTTATGCCCTGCTGGGCTAGCCCAAGCATACTTTGTAATTCTTCTGTAGAGTAGGTGCCGTCTTCTGCAGTACCCTGTATCTCAATAAAACCGCCACTTTCCGTCATTACTACATTCATGTCTGTGCCGGCTTTCGAGTCTTCGGGATAATCTAAATCCAGCACTGGTTCGCCTTCATAGATACCAACAGAAATTGCGCCAATCATGTGTTTCATGGGGCTAACCTTTAACTTTTTCTTCTCTACCAAACCATTCAATGCATCTGCCAATGCGACGCATGCGCCCGTTATTGAAGCGGTTCTAGTTCCACCGTCAGCCTGAATAACATCGCAATCAATAGCGATTGATCGCTCGCCTAGCGCACTCATATCGACTGCCGCTCGTAAGGATCGACCAATTAGCCTCTGAATTTCCTGAGTCCTGCCCGATTGTTTTCCACGAGCTGCCTCTCGCTGCATTCTTTCCCCAGTTGAACGAGGCAACATGCCGTACTCCGCAGTGACCCAACCCTGCCCTTTTCCTCTTAGAAAGCGCGGTATGGACTCTTCAATTGAAGCGGTGCATATGACCTTGGTATTTCCCATTTCTATCAACACCGATCCTTCGGCATGTTGGGTAAAGTTTCGAGTAATTTTGACGCTGCGCAGTTGTTCCGGCCGACGGCCGCTGGGACGTTCCATGAAATACTTCCTTCTAAGTGAGCCGGCAGTATAGCCGCTATAGCGTATCGGCTATACTGCCGATCTCAAAAATAGGATGTATAAATGCCAAAAAGTATGACGGGATTTGCCCGCGTTGATCAAAGCGCGGAATGGGGCAACGTGGTATGTGAATTGAAGTCCGTTAATCATCGGTTCCTCGATCTAAGTTTTCGCATGCCGGACAGCATGCGTTCATCTGAGCATGAATTGCGAGAACAAATTCGCAAGGAATTGGCGCGAGGCAAAGTCGAATGCAGCATTAGCGTCAAATTTGACCCCGGTTCCGCCGAACAAATGCAACTGGATAAGGCAGTAGCACAATCCTATATCGACGCATCTCAGCAGCTTTCCGAAATGCTCAGCGGTGATACTCCAGTCAATCCGCTGGATATCCTTCGCTTGCCGGGCGTACTTGGGTCGAAAGAATTAGATACCGAAGCACTTCAAGCTTTAGTGGTCACAACCCTTGCAGAAAGCCTCAACCTACTTAAGCAGTCCCGACAGCGTGAAGGTGATGCTATGGGTAACGAAATTCTGAGTCGGACCAAAAAGATTCGAAAACTAACAGCTGGCTTGGTGGAAATTGTTCCGGCCATTCGCCAGAACTATGAAACCAAAATTCGGCAACGCCTGACGGATGTCGATATTGAAATAAATCAGGACCGAATCGAGCAAGAGCTTATTCTTATCGCTCAAAAAATGGACGTTGAAGAAGAAATAGATCGCCTGAACGCTCACTTGGATCAAATTGACGATCTGGTGAATAGCGACCAGGCCATAGGCCGCAAGCTCGACTTCCTCATGCAAGAGCTAAATCGAGAAGCCAATACGCTAGGCTCCAAATCTCAGGGGCTGAGCCAAACCAATACCGCGGTAGACATGAAGGTATTGATAGAACAAATAAGAGAGCAAATTCAGAATATCGAATAACTGGCTACTTCAACAAACCCGGGTTTTCTCGCATAAATCTGTCGACCATCGGCGCGATAAATGAGCCTCTATCTAGCCTGAACTGCAGATACCCGATCAAGCCAAAAGCTGAGGCGCCGATTAGGTTCACTATCATGTCGCCCATGGTGTCCTGTAATCCGCTTTTTGGCATATTTAATCCGAAAAACTGGTCGCAGCCATATTCAAATATTTCCCAAACGCCACCGGTAGCAATCGCGAAAGACACGGTAAATAGGGCTACAAAAGGAGGGGTCAAATTCAGGCTGGAGCGAGGGGAGCGATTCAGTACAAAGATCAAGATGCAGGCAAACAACCCCATCATAAACCCGGAACTAGTATGAAGAGCCGCGTCCCACCAGAAAACTTCTCGTAAAAACCCCCTAGCTCACCAAGGAAGAGACTGGTGTAGAGGAAAATAATGGCGAGAAGCTCAGCTTCTGGTGGCAAATGGATTTCTAACCACCGACTTAGCCAAATTGGCGAAAGCGTCGCTAGCATACTCAGCACAACCAATCCTGCCAGATCCAAACGGCCTTGAGCTAGCGCCCAAAAAACCCAATCAACATCGTCAACTGCATCAGCATTCGGATGCCAAGCATAAGCGCGGTAGCAGGTTTAAAGGTTCTATCAGGCATTAATTGCACTCTAATTACACTCTCGATTTACGCTTTCGAATTGCGTTCTCGAATATGTCCAAAGCTAGTATCTGAGCAGAAATCACGGGGAATTGAAATAGTCACTAAATTGAAGCGATCTTAGAGATGTCAGCTTCTGTCCAGAATGCTATTCTTCAATCTTAGTCTTCATACGCAGATCAGCAACCAAAATATTTATGAGCGGCATACTCTATATAGTTTCAGCGCCCAGCGGGGCCGGCAAAACCAGCTTAGTCCGCGAACTAGTTCAACAGGTCGAAGGCGTAACCCTTTCCGTCTCCCATACCACCCGAGAAAGCCGTCCGGGTGAAACAGAAGGAGTGGATTATCACTTTATTGAGACCGATCGCTTTGTCGAGATGCTTAACGGTGCGGAATTCTTAGAACAGGCTCAGGTATATGGTAACTATTACGGCACATCTGAGCCATGGGTCAAAAATCAGCTTAAATCCGGCTTAGACGTAATCCTTGAAATCGATTGGCAGGGCGCCTCCCAAGTGCGTCGGCTAATGCCTTCTGCATGTAGCGTCTATATTTTACCACCCTCCAGAAGCGTATTAGAGCAGCGACTGCGTAACCGCGGGCAAGATTCCGATGATGTAATAGCGGGAAGAATGGCGGAAGCTAAAGAGGAAATGTCCCACTACAGCGAAGCAGACTACTTGGTAATCAACGATAACTTCAAGCTTGCTCTAAGCCAACTGAAATCCATCTTGCTTTCTAACCGCCTCGGCATCGGCCCTCAGTCTGAAGAAAACGCAAATACCATCAGCGAGCTGCTCTCCTAACTGATTTAGTAGTTGATCAAAAGTTCGGCACTACTTGGCTATTTTTTAACCGCTCTTTTCTAGCCTGCGGCTTGCTTAATTACTTTCTATCAGTACCATGCGCCCTTCGCTTTAGGCATCGCATCATCTGCACTTTCTGATGACGCTGAAAATCAAAATTCTGATTCTTCAATAACCTTTTCAAACCAGATAAAACTCTGCTTTGTCCATAACCGTTTCTGCAAAGGCCCTTTGTGAGGCCTTTGCCCATCAAAGAGGTAACCCCATGCTGCTTTCGTCAACCAGACGAGATTGGTTCGGCAATACACGTGGCGATATTCTAGCTGGTCTTGTTGTAGCCTTAGCACTTATCCCCGAAGCAATCGCTTTTTCCATAATAGCCGGGGTCGACCCAAAAGTAGGTTTATACGCCTCTTTCTGCATCGCCGTAATTACTGCGTTTGTAGGTGGCCGTCCTGGCATGATATCCGCTGCTACCGCAGCCATGGCACTTCTTATGGTCACCCTAGTACGTGATCATGGTCTCGAGTATTTGCTGGCTGCAACCCTGCTTACGGGACTTATTCAACTTGTTGCCGGTTATCTCAAATTGGGCGAATTGATGCGCTTTGTTTCCAGCTCTGTAGTAACGGGCTTTGTAAACGCCTTAGCTATTTTGATTTTTATGGCCCAAATTCCAGAGCTAACTAACGCCCCTTGGCAGGTCTACGCTATGACCGCCGGAGGCTTGGCGATTATCTACTTATTCCCCTTAGTCAATAAGGTGATCCCATCTCCCCTGGTAACCATTTTTGTTTTGACAGGCATCTCCATTTTTCTGGACCTTGATATTCGCACTGTGGGTGATTTGGGCGAACTGCCAGATACCTTGCCAGTATTTTTGTGGCCTCAGGTTCCTTTCACTATAGAAACCCTAAAAATCATCCTACCCTATTCCATCCCCCTAGCCATGGTGGGTCTGCTGGAATCTCTGATGACCGCAACCATTGTAGACGATCTGACGGACACACCCAGCGACAAGAACCGCGAGTGTAAAGCTCAAGGCATCGCTAATTTCGGTTCAGGCCTTATCGGCGGAATGGCTGGCTGCGCAATGATTGGACAATCCGTAATCAATGTTAAGTCTGGAGGTCGAGGCCGACTGTCCACTGTGACAGCAGGTGTAGTGCTCCTAATTATGGTGGTATTTCTAAATGATTGGGTCTCTCTTATTCCCATGGCAGCATTGGTATCAGTGATGATTATGGTATCTATTGGTACCTTTAAGTGGTCTTCCATTAAAAACCTGAAAGAGCTTCCACTATCCTCAAATTTAGTCATGCTAACCACAGTAACTGTCGTGGTTTGGACCCATAATCTTGCTTTGGGTGTATTTACTGGCGTTCTGTTAGCTGCGCTATTCTTTGCCAACAAAGTTAGCCATTTTATGTATGTCGAATCGGACTACGATGAGGCAACAGATACCAGAACTTATAGAGTGGTTGGTCAGGTTTTCTTTAATTCGTCTGAAAAGTTTCTGGCGGCCTTTGATTTTAAAGAGGCGGTTGAGCATCTGGTTATAGATCTGACCAAAGCCCACTTTTGGGACATCACCGCAGTATCTGCGCTAGACAAATCCGTAATGAAATTTCGAAGAGAAGGCGCTAAAGTTACGATCAACGGGCTTAATGAAGCCAGTGAAACCATCGTCGACCGGTTTGGCTTGCACGACAAACCTGAAGAGATTGACAAAATAATGGGGGCTCGCTAATGGATATTAATAACAAAACCGTTCTGGCTTGCATCGACGGCTCGGCGCACAGCTCGGCCGTATCTGACTAAGCCGCCTGAATCAGCAAAAGCCGTAATGAAATTTCGAAGAGAAGGCGCTAAAGTTACGATCAGCGGGCTTAGTGAAGCCAGTGAAACCATCGTCGACCGGTTTGGCTTGCATGACAAACCTGAAGAGATTGACAAAATAATGGGGGCTCACTAATGGATATTAATAACAAAACCGTTCTGGCTTGCATCGACGGCTCGGCACACAGCTCGGCCGTATGTGACTACGCCGCCTGGATCAGCAAACGTCTTGATCTGCGGCTTCAGCTTTTCCACAACATCGTCAGACCCACGGCCGCCGTTAGTGATTTATCTGGAGCTATTGGCTTAGGTAGCCAAGAAGCATTAATGGAGCAACTAACTCAAGCTGAAGAAGAACGCAATAAACTATCTCTCCAGCAGGGCAAGCAAATGCTCAGTGTCGCGAAAGAGCGAGTGCAGTCTATGGGCATTACGGAGCCCGTTCTTACCCATCGCCACGGAACGCTCGCGGAGTCCCTGCTCGAAATAGAGGATGACATTCGAGTTCTGGTCCTGGGAACCAGCGAAGAGCCAGAAGAGGATAAGCACTTTAGCGCTCAGCTGGAATCAACCATTCGTTCGTTGCACTCGACCATTCTGGTCGTGAATAGTGAATTCAAAGCGCCGGAACAAATCATGTTGGCCTATGACGGCAGCGAAGCCTCTGGCAAAGCACTAGATATGCTTGCCACAAGCCCGCTATTCAAAGGCATACCTGTGCATCTGGTTACCGTAGGCGAAGATCAAGCCAACGCAGAAAAATTACAGGCAGATGCTGCAGAAAAACTTACGCAATCCGGCCACCAAATTGTTACCGTAATACTAAACGGCAAAGCGAATGAAGCGCTTTGCCGATATCAGGCAGAAAATCAAATCGATTTGACGCTTATGGGCGCTTTCAGTCATAGTAAACTGCGAGAAATAGTCCTGGGAAGCTTGACCGCTAAAATGCTGTTAGGCGCCAATAAACCCCTTTGGCTTCTGCGCTAAAGGCCAAAACCTTAAGAGAAATGGGCCTCATTCGCTAAAATCTACTCTAAAGCTTTCCTAGGGGGGCGAGATTGGATAGAATCGCCGCCCCCTGTATTATGATTTGCTTGACGTGATAAATCGTCAGGCATTACAACTGGCATACCGAGTAACACATGGCACGAATTACTGTAGAAGATTGTTTAGAAAATGTAGATAACCGTTTTGAGCTAGTTCTGGTTGCGAGCAAGCGCGCTCGTCAATTGCTAGCTGGTACCCACGAGCCTTTGGTTCCATGGGAAAACGACAAGCCAACAGTAGTTGCGTTGCGCGAAATTGAACAAGGCCTAATTGACGCTTCCATTTTGAAAGAAGAAGTTCAAGATACTTTGTTTGAAGAGAACTTCACCACTGAAGTGCCTGCGGGTGTATTGCTTGAAGGGGCTGAAATCCCAATGGGCATTGGCCCCATTCTCGGGGAAACAACAGCTGCGGAAGCTCCAACCGAGATTGCTGCTACTGAGAAAACTCCCTCAGCATAGCAGTCCATTAGGAGGGTAAATTGAGCAGTATTGATGGGCTTTGCGATCGGCTCACCTCCTACCTAACATCTGGCCAAATTAAAGATGTCCGCAGAGCTTATACCTTTGCAGAGCAAGCGCACGAAGGCCAATATCGAAAAAGTGGTGAACCCTACGTAACCCACCCTCTCGCAGCGACCAATATTCTTGCCGATATGCATATGGACCATCATTGCCTGATGGCCTGCCTGTTGCATGACGTAATTGAAGATACACCCGCAACCAAGGCCGGCCTATCCAAAAAATTTGGTGTCAGCGTCGCCAATCTAGTGGACGGCGTCAGCAAGCTCAAAAAAATTGAATCCAGCGACGATACCCTTGAAGAGCAGCAGGCGGAAAACTTCCTGAAGATGACTCTGGCGATGTCGAAAGACATTCGCGTGATCTTGGTGAAGCTGGCAGACCGTTTGCATAATATGCGCACGCTAGACGCACTTGATCCCCCTAAAAGGAGACGCATAGCCAAAGAAACCCTAGAAATTTATGCGCCCATTGCCCAGCGACTCGGTATCAACGATATGCGGCTGGAATTTGAGGACCGCGGGTTTGTAGCCTATTACCCCATGCGGGCGGAACGTCTAGCGGCGGCCTTAATTAATGCCCGCGGTCGACGTCGAGATCTAGTACTAGAAATTCAACAAGCCATCGAGATTAGATTAGAACGCGAAAACTTCGATGTTCAATTGATAGGGCGAGAAAAACATCTGTATAGCATCTACAAAAAAATGCGCGACAAGCATCTGCCGTTTAAAGAAATTATGGACGTATTTGCCTTTCGCATTGTGGTGGAAACGGTCGATGAGTGCTATCGAGTGCTGGGTGTTGTGCACAACCTCTTTAAGCCTGTAGCCACTGAATTTAACGACTATATCGCTATACCCAAGGCCAACGGATACCAATCCCTGCACACCGGATTAATAGGCATGCATGGCGTGCCTATCGAAATTCAAATACGTACCAAAGAAATGGATGAGATGGCCAACTTTGGCATTGCCGCACACTGGTTTTATAAATCCCAAGGCAGCAGCCAACTTTCTTCGAACCGAGCTACAGATTGGGTAAAAGGCCTACTGGAAATTCAGCAACAGGCTGGTAATCCCCTAGAGTTTATTGAGCATGTAAAGGCGGATCTGTATCCCGACGAGATATACGTTTTCACACCCAAGGGTAAAATTGTCACACTTTCTAGTGGCGCCACAGCTGTCGACTTTGCCTACGCTGTGCATACCGACATTGGCAACCGCTGCGTCGGATGCAAAATCAATAATCGCCTTGCTGCACTTTCAGAAACTTTGCAAAGTGGGCAAATGATAGAGGTGGTAACTGCCCAGCGCGCGCAGCCTCACCCCAATTGGCTAGACTTTGTAACTACGGCAAAGGCACGCAGTGCAATTCGGCACGATCTGAAACATCGCCAAATTGGTGAATCCTTGCGGCTTGGGAGGCAACTTCTAAACAAAGTGCTATCCAACGCCTCCCTTTCTCTAGATGAAGTTGATGCAAAACTAATCAAAGCTGCAATCAAATTCTATGAAGTGGAAGACTTCGACAACATTCTCAAACAAATTGGATTAGGCGATCGCCAAGCTTCTTCTGTTGCCAAGCATCTGGTAAATGAAGATCAGGAAAGCGAAATAGCGCAACTACATTCGCCTATTGTTATTGATTCATCAGAAGACCATGTGATTAACTTTGCGGGCTGCTGTCGCCCCATTCCAGGGGATCCTATTGTTGGTCACTTTAGCTCTGGCCGAGGATTGGTAATCCATCTGGATCGCTGTAAAAATGTTATCGGTTACCGGAAAGATCCCGAGAGCTATACCCCAGTTGCCTGGGCACCGGAAGTCTCCGGTGAATTCCAAGTAGAAGTCTGGATTGAAGTTGAGATGTTTCGTGGCATTATTGCCGAACTGGCATCTCGCATTACTTCCTATGATGCAGGTATCGACCATATCGGCTTCGAGGAAAGAGGTTCTAGCCTGAGCGTATTAAAACTTCACCTGCGAGTGAAGGACCGAAAACATTTGGCAACTATTATGCGTAAAACGCGCTTGATGCCGCCAGTTAAACGCGTGCGTCGCGGTAGCAACGTCTGATTCAAACCCCATAGGAGATCAATTCCGATGCCCAACAAAGCCATCATCAATACCACTTCAGCTCCTGCTGCAATCGGTACCTATTCCCAAGCAGTTAAGGTAAATACCACCGTCTATCTATCCGGTCAGATCCCTTTAGACGCCGACACTATGGAGTTGGTTGGGGACGACACTGCCGCTCAGATTACTCATGTGTTCAAAAACCTGACCGCAATCTGCCACGCTGCAGGCGGCACACTGAACGATATAGTTAAACTAAACGTCTACCTGACTGATCTTAGTCAGTTCGCTTTAGTAAACCAGATAATGGCTGAGTATTTTGACACACCCTATCCGGCACGCGCCGCAGTGCAGGTATCTGCGCTACCATTGGGATCACAGGTGGAGATGGATGGAGTGATGGTAGTTTAATTCGCCGTCACTTCGATAAAATATGTTGCTGTCGAAAATCGGTATTTAGCGGCAGCTTCCCCAAGAATCTCTCGTCTTGAACAGGAATGCATAGAATTCGGACATAAGCAGCCAATATCTATATAATGCCGCGCTTTGTTTTCTCACCAAAATACACCTTTCATTCCATAGACCATTCCAATGATTAGCAAACTGCGTAATATCGCCATCGTGGCCCACGTTGACCACGGCAAAACCACTCTTGTAGACAAGCTGCTTCAGCAGTCCGGCACCCTTGACCGTCGTAACCAAGACGAAGTTCGGGTAATGGATTCCAACGACCAGGAGAAAGAACGCGGTATTACTATTCTTGCGAAAAACACCTCTATTAGCTGGAACGACTATCGGATCAACATTGTAGACACCCCGGGACACGCCGATTTTGGTGGCGAAGTTGAGCGGGTTCTATCCATGGTTGACTGCGTATTGCTGCTGGTTGATGCCGTCGACGGCCCTATGCCGCAAACTCGATTTGTAACCCAAAAAGCATTCGAGCAAGGTCTGAACCCCATATTGGTAGTCAACAAGGTTGACCGCGACGGTGCGCGACCACATTGGGTTATGGACCAAGTATTTGATCTATTTGATCGCTTGGGTGCCACTGACGAACAGTTGGATTTTCCGGTAATTTACGCCTCAGCACTAAATGGCGTCGCTGGTCTTGAACCGGATACATTGGCGGACGACATGACGCCTCTTCTGGAAATGATCGTTGCTAAAGTTTCTCCGCCTGACGTAGATGTTGAAGGTGAGTTTCAGATGCAGATTTCTGCGTTGGACTACAGCAGCTACGTGGGCGTAATAGGCATCGGCCGCATTACTCGAGGCAGTTTAAAACCCAATCAACAAGTAATTGTTATTAACCACGAAAGTAAAGAGCGAAAGGCTCGCGTGCTGCAGGTTATGGGTTACCACGGTCTGGAACGCGTAGACACAGATCTCGCCAATGCAGGTGATATTGTCTGCATTACTGGCATCGAAGGTTTGGGCATCTCGGATACCCTATGTTCGCCAGAGGCGATTGAAGCCCTGCCGCCTTTGTCAGTGGACGAACCCACGGTAAGCATGACCTTTCAGGTCAACGATTCGCCTTTCTGTGGCCGCGAAGGAAAGTACGTAACCTCGCGAAATATTAAAGAGCGCTTGGCGCAAGAGCTTATTCACAATGTTGCCCTACGTGTTGAACCGGGTGATTCTCCAGATAAATTTAAAGTCTCTGGCCGTGGCGAGCTGCATCTTTCGGTTCTTATTGAAACCATGCGCCGTGAAGGGTTTGAGTTGGGTGTATCTCGACCCGAAGTTATTCAGCGCGAAGTGAATGGCGAAATTCATGAACCCTATGAAATGGTTGTTATCGATATCGAAGAACAACACCAGGGCTCAGTAATGGAAGAAATGGGTCTGCGTCGTGGCGACCTAAAAAATATGGAACCAGACGGCAAAGGCCGCACCAAGCTTGAATATCTAATTCCGTCACGTGGCCTAATTGGCTTTAGAGGTCAGTTTTTAACTCTGACTTCTGGCAGCGGCATTATGACCAGTATCTTTGATCACTATGGGCTGGTAAAAACCGGCGAAGTGGCGAAACGCGCAAATGGCGTATTGGTTTCTATGGTCAAAGGTAAAACCTTGGCCTATGCCCTATTTACGTTGCAGGATCGAGGCCGCCTATATTTGGGCCACGCTGAAGAAATATATGAAGGTCAAATTGTTGGCTTGCACTCACGCATTAATGATTTGGCAGTTAACCCAACCAAGGGTAAACAGCTGAACAACATTCGCGCTGCTGGTACTGATGAGGCGCTTACGCTTTCGCCACCTGTTCGCTTTACGTTAGAGCAGGCTCTGGAATTCGTTGAAGACGATGAGTTGGTAGAAGTTACTCCTGAATCTATTCGTTTACGTAAAAAGCTACTTACCGAAAATGAACGTAAAAGAGCTGGGCGCGCTCCAAAATAATAGGAAAGGAGCTGTTAAAAACTAACGGCCCCTTTTTTAGAATTTGTCTTTACCTACGACCTGAAGGTTATTGATTCTCGTTCGGCGTAATATCCTTAGTAGCAGCCCTCTGTAACTTTTTAGTAGAGGGTAGAGAAGATGCGCTCTGTTTGAAGATTTAAACATCCAATAATTCAGTCGATTGAATAATCCGGATCGGGTACCCAACAGGGACAGAGTATGAATGGCATCACTGCCATAATAGAGCTGATCCTCCACCCGTAATACCATGCCCTCATCAATGTCCCATCCTCGTGCAGAAATCTCCTGCAAAATCTCCGGATTTTCTCGGGCATCAATCAGGTTGAGTACCCCAGCGGACTCGCGCACACGCACTAGCTTGCAATAGAAGTCACAAGACGGACACTCTGTGTCGTAAACCAAATCAATATTTTGTAATTTCATTCTCAGGCTTTAGAAATGACGAGAAATATGGAATCCTTGGGGACCTAAGAGTACCGGAATTTCAGACCAGTTACCGTGGAGAGCAGCTGTGCGTGCATTAATCCAAAGAGTTAGCCAAGCCTCCGTAGAGATTGAGGGCAAGATAATCGGGGAAATTGGTGCTGGCATTTTAGTACTGCTGGGGGTCGCTCCTGAAGATAGCGCCTCAGATACTGAACGCCTAGCGGAGAAGATTATCAACTACCGAATATTCCCGGACACTCTAAAGCCTATGAACACTAGTCTTCGCGATATTGGCGGAGAGCTATTGGTAGTTTCTCAATTTACGCTCTGCGCCGACACCAAAAAAGGTCTACGGCCGGGATTCTCTAGCGCCGCCTCACCCGAAGTGGCTGAGCCCTTATACAATGACTTTATTGATTACTGCCGTCGTAAAATCGATCGAGTGGAAACCGGTATTTTTGGCGCCGATATGCAGGTCGCTCTGGTTAATGATGGACCGGTCACCTTTCTGCTGGAAAGCTAAGTTCTGATTTTTAAGTAGGCATAAAAAAAGCCGGGTATATACCCGGCTTTTTTAGGAAGAAAAGAAAGTCTATTTCTTGTCTTCTTCTGGAGACTCTTCATCCGCTGATGGCTCTTCGGCTAGTTCTTCCGCTGGAGCTTCTTCCGCTGGAGCTTCTTCCGCTGGAGCTTCTTCCGCTGGAGCTTCTTCTGCAACTTCTTCGGCCGGAGCTTCTTCTGCTACTTCTTCAGCCGGAGCTTCTTCTGCTACTTCTTCAGCCGGAGCTTCTTCTGCTGGTGCTTCTTCAGCTACCGCTTCCTCTACTGTTTCTTCAACAGCTTCAGGCTGTGGTTTCGGCTCAGGCGCGGCAATTAAGCCTTCGCCAATCAAAACCGCAATTTTTTCATCAGCATTAACTGGGCGGCCTTTACGGGTTTTAACCGCATACCGACCATCGCGACGCTGAAAAATTTTGAACTCTTTTAGTGCTTTTAATAATTTCATTGCTACTCACCTTTGTTTTCACGAGTTTTTTGGAGGGCGCACCTTACTTTACGCGCGCTTTTTGGACAAGGCTTTCTGCAAGATCACCCATATCTCAGCTTTTGCAAAGGTAGGGGCAAACTAGGAACAACGGTCAAGGCGCACTCTGGTAAGATGCGCGCCCCTAAATACCAAGCTGCCCGACCCTATTCATGACCCTATTGCGCTGCGACCAGATTTCTATCGAATTTGGTGACAATCCTATTTTGATCGAAGCCGATCTAACCATCGAAAATAAGGAACGTATTGCCCTAATTGGTCGCAATGGTGCAGGCAAGTCGACCCTGCTTAAAATCATAATGGGCTGGGTCGTTCCTGATCTCGGCGATGTCACCTACAAACGCAATTTGCGTATCAGCAAGCTAGAGCAGCAGCTGCCCGGTGACTTACATCGCACAACTTTTGAGGTGGTAAAAGAGGGCCTGGCGCACCAACAGGAGCTGATAGACAAATATCAAAGCATTAGCAGTAATTTGCCGGACGATAACCAGCTTCGTGAAATGGAACTGATTCAAGCGGAAATTGAAGCAGGCGGAGGTTGGCAGCCAGACAAGCAGGTAGACCGTATTATCACTCAGCTAGAACTGCCGGCAAACACCCGCCTTGAAGATCTTTCCGGAGGATGGCGCAGACGAGTAGCGCTAGGCAAAGCTCTGGTTTCCAACCCAGAGCTACTATTACTGGACGAACCCACCAACCATTTAGATATAGCGACAATTGAGTGGCTGGAAAATCGCATCCGCAGTTATCCAGGTAGTGTTGTCTTTATTACTCATGATCGAAATTTTTTGCAGCGGCTCTGCACCCGGATTGTAGAAATCGATCGCGGCAAACTGGTTAGCTGGCCCGGAAACTATCACCAGTATCTAGAGCTTAAAGAGCAGGCTGATAAGGATGAAGATACTGCCAACGCACTTTTTGATAAGCGGCTGGCCGCAGAAGAAAGCTGGATACGCCAAGGTGTCAAAGCGCGCCGCACACGTAATGAGGGCCGCGTACGTGCTCTACAAAGCATGCGGTCTGAATCTGCTAAACGCATTAAACGAAGCGGCACGGCAAAGGTTCAAATAGAAACCGCAGAATCTGCCGGCCGGCGGGTAATCGATGCTCGTAGCATCACCCATGGCTACGACGATCGCATCTTAATTCAGGATTTTCGCATGCGCATTATGCGCGGAGATCGCATCGGTCTTATAGGTAACAATGGCGTAGGCAAAAGTACACTACTCAAAATCCTGCTGGGGCAAATAACGCCTGATGTGGGCTCGGTTAAAACAGGCAACCATCTTGAGATCGGATATTTCGATCAAATACGCCGTGAACTCGAGCCGGAAAAAACCGTCGCGGAGAATGTAGGCAACGGCAAGGAGTACATAAAACTAAACGGCAAAGACCGTCATATCGTCGGCTACCTGCGTAACTTTTTGTTTACCGCAAAACGCGCCATGACCCCTGTGAAGTATTTGTCTGGTGGTGAATGCAATCGCGTTTTGCTCGCCAAACTTTTCACTCAGCCAAATAATTTATTGGTCTTGGATGAACCAACCAACGATCTCGATGTAGAAATGCTAGAGGCTCTCGAAGAGCAATTAGTGGACTACCAGGGCACTTTGATAATTGTTAGCCATGATCGGACTTTCTTGGATAACGTGGTTTCCAGTGTTCTGGTATTTGAAGAGGAAGGCAAGGTAGTGCAGTACGCCGGCGGCTACAGCGATTGGGCCAAACGCGGACTGAAGTTGATGGAAACAGAACAACCCAAGTTTGATAACAAGGCAGTTCCTGAGCCCCCGCCTATCCAGAAAGAAGCCCCTAGCGAGAAAAAAGCTCTCAAGATGAACGCAACGGGCAAGCTAAGTTACAAATACCAACGTGAATTGGACATGCTGCCAGCAGCCATCGAAAAGCTAGAGACCGAAATTACAAAGCTCAGTGAAACAACCTCAGCTGCGGGATTCTATGACCAGGCTTTTGAAGTCAGCCAACCCTTACTGGAGAGACTTGGCGAACTACAGGCTGAGTTAAGCCAAAAGGAAGAGCGCTGGGTTGAACTCGAAGAAATGAAAAGCTGAAACACTAGGATGATTAGGGCCTGTAATAAAATGCAGGAAAAAAGACGACATCCGAAGATGCCGTAAGAGAGAGATCATTCAAGGGGGATGTAGAATCTCTTCAGGGGAGGTCCAACTTTAGGCCTTCTAATAGAAGGTTTTCGGAACTGGGTCACGTTCAGACACCATCAATACCTCATAAAATGCACTTCTGCCTCTAAAAGTGTGAGCGACATCAAGCTTTTGTTAAATCAACAACTTACAACTATCTCCACAGTGTTTAGCAACTGTTAACTTGCGTTACTCTATCCAAAGGTCGGTTAAGCATCTAGTAGACTGCGCATGTTCAAGGTTTACTGACACTAAATAGCTTCAGGAGTACTGAAATGAAAAATTCAATAGCACTGGCCGCTTTAATGCTGAGCCTGCCCGCAGCAGCACATTCACCCCTGTTTGATTGTTTCGACAACGGTGACAGCACGGCGACCTGTGAAGGGGCTTTTTCTGACGGTGGCCCAGCAGCTGGTGTTGGCATTCGAGTTGAACTAGCCAGCGGCCGCGTTTTAATGCAGGGGCAGTTAGATGAAGCTAGCAGTTATACCTTTGATATCCCAGATGAGGAATATTCGGTTTATTTCGAAGCAGGTGAAGGGCACGAGATTGTTCTTTTCGGTGATGAAATTTACTAGGCCTCCTGATCACAAATTTAGAACGATGAAGATACAAAGGTAATTGGAGAACAAATGAATTTAGTAAGAGCACTTTTTTCGACGGCTATTTTGCTAACCGCGTCCGCCACGACATCGGCGCACTTCTTAGTGGTACACACACCTGAAATGCTACTTGGCCGCAGCGCCAACATAGATATGTCTATTGTCTTTACTCACGCCTTTGATGGCGGCCCAACGATGGATCTACCAGGTATTGAAAACTTCTATGCCATGCAGAAAAAAGCGGGCGATGATGATTTAACTCGCATTGATTTAATGGATTACCTAGAGCCTGTTCAATGGGGTCATGCAGAAGGCAAAAGCGCGTTTGTCGCAGCCATTCCCAGAAACGCAATGCGATCTTTAGGCGACTATCAGGTTGTTGTAGAACCTCAGCCTTACTACGAAGCGGAAGAAGACATCTATATTCAGCAAATCACTAAGGTGATTATGAATGTCGGCGGCGCACCAACAAATTGGGATGCGACTTTAGGTCTAGCTACAGAAATACAGTCATTAAACAAACCCTACACAAACTGGGTCGGTGGAGTATTTCGTGGTGTTGTACTTTCTTCCGGAGAGCCGGTTCCTTTCGCTGAAATCGAAGTGGAATACCTGAATTACAATCCAAATTTTGAAGACCGACGATTTGATGCTGATGCCAGCATTGAGGCGCCTCTTCCGGGATATGAGCATGTAAGTGTTCGCACAGACGCTAGTGGAACCTTCTCGATTGGCCTGCCCAAAGCTGGCTGGTGGGGCATTGCTGCACTTGGCGTTGGCCCAGCCACCGAGCATGAGGGCAAAGAGCTTTCGCAAGATGCGGTACTCTGGGTTCAAGCAAAAGAGATTAACTAGGTAATTTAACCAAGTCGGGAAATTAGATGTTCATTGGCAAACAAATTCACAATCGCCTACTGCTGACCACCGTTGTTTGCGGCATGGTCTCCGGCAGTCTTAGTGCACACACTACGATCATATATACAGAAAACATGGCTCTGGATCGCGCTACAGATGTTGAAATGTCCATCGTCTTTACTCATGCCACCGATGGCGGCCCGACGATGCCGATGGAGATACAGTCCTTCACACAGCATTCCGGCCGGAGCATCCGTATGGAAGAAACTGATCTGATGGACAATCTTGAGTCCGTTCAATGGTTGAACCGTATCGATGCAAATGGCGAAGAAGTGCGCGTTGATGCTTTCTCTGCGAGTATAGCAAGAGACCAGATTAGATCTCTGGGCGACCACCAGTTTGTCGTCGTTACGGAACCCTATTACGATGTTAACGACGAAATCTATATACAACAGTTCGTTAAGCTGATTGTTAATGTCGGCGGCGGTCAGACCAATTGGTTTTCAACGCTTGGCTTACCTACAGAAATTCAGGCGCTTAAAACTCCCTACGCAAATTGGGTTGGGGAAACCTTTAGCGGCATTGTCTACTCAGATGGCTACCCGGTTCCCTTCGCACGACTCGAAATCGACTACCTTAATTACGCGGTAGATGCAGAAAACGCACGCTTCTCAGAGGTGCCCTATATAGCCGCTACCCACCCAAGCTATAAATACATATCCATGATCACTAACGAAAATGGCGAATTCCATTTCGGTATCCCCGCCGCCGGCTGGTGGGCTATCGCTGCACTGGGGACTGGCCCGGAAATTCGATACGAGGATATCTATATATCTCAAGACGCCATTCTGTGGATCTACGCTGAGAATGTACCCCTGACATCCGCAGGCAGAGACCTTTGAGCACCAAAAATAGAGTGGTTAGCGCTTCCATTGTTAAACCTAGCTCTAGCAGATGGGAGCTGTTTATCTTGCTAGCGGGAGTAATTGGCCTGTTAGCGGCAACGGGTTCTTATGTATTGAAATACGGGCAGGAAGGTTCGACCCAAGAGCTGCAGTCCTGGCAAGTAAGCTCTTTTAGTGATCTTAGCGAAGCTGACCAAGCGATATATAGCGCGCTCTATACCGCACAAGAAGATATCGGCTGGATTCAATACGAAATCGGCCCTTGGCCAAACATCACCGACTTGGAGGAGTATTTGGTCCCTCCCTTCGTTAAAGATATCTCTTGGGCCAATACCGGCTCTGTGCAATGGGATTACCGCGATGTGGTTCAAGAAGGCGAGATGCAGGGCTATACCCTTTATCACGGCAATATGGGCACCGCCGAGAATCAAAGCGCATATATCGTGGTTATTGGGCATCTGCACGCTGGCAATACTATGTCGAACCACAACACCATTTGGATTCACGAAAACCCGGAGCAAGACATGCCCGTAACTTCTAAAACTCAGTCCCTTGTATTGGAAGGATGGATGAATGTAGTGCCTTACTCCGGTCGCGATGAACTTGAACGCCTGAAAGGCACCGGTCTTTAAATTGGGGCTATTTATTAGCACTATGAATTGGAATTATGAAGCCATGTTGAAAAAAGGTTTTTTACCGACCCTCGTTTTAGTAAGCCTTAGCTTGCTGCCCCTGAGCGCCTGCGCTCGTCTGAATATCGGCGTTACCCTGCATCCCTACTATAGTTTCGTGGCTAATATCGTGCAGGACCGGGCAGACATCCAGCCATTAATCGATTCCGGGTATAACCCCCACGGCTATTCCCCACAACCAGCTGACATAAAGCGTGCATTCGAGCTCGACGTTGTTGTAGTGAACGGCATTGGTCACGACGAATGGGCCTTCGAAATCCTGCAAGCTGCGGGTCGGGGGGATGATCTGCCAAAAATTTATGCAAATAACGCAGTGGCCCTAATGCCTGTTTCCGGCAACGACCAATCCGTAAATGCACATACTTTTATTTCAACGACGGCGGCTATTGCCCAAGTTTATGAAATCGCAAAAGGCCTAGGAGCACTGGACCCTGAGAACGAAGATTTTTATCGTTCCAATGCTCGCAAATATGCAAAGCACCTGCGCAGCATTAAGGCTGAGTACATGCCCGATATCGCTGCTCTTGATTCGACAAATTTTAAAGCAGCAACAATGCACGGCGCCTATGGCTACCTGATGCAAGAATTCGGATTGCAAATATCTGCTGTAGTTGAACCACGGCATGGCGTTGAGCCCACGGCTAGACAGTTGGCTGGGACCATCGATGAGATCAACGCCACCGGCGTAACCGTGCTTTTTGCAGAACAGTATTTCGCCAGTAAATTGGCAGACACCATTGAAGACGAGACAGGTGTAAAAATTTACTCCTTCTCTCATATCTCCGATGGTGATTATTCAGCTGAGCATTTTGAAGTCGACATGCGACGCAATATTGAAGAACTGCGACGAGCGCTGGAATTCAGTGCATCACTTAATAGCTCAGAGGAGGCCGACAGCTAATGGGTCCCAAAATTAGTGTATTAAACCTAGGGCTATCCCTCGGAAATTCCACCATTCTTAGCAATATAAATATGCTGGCAAAGCCTGGTGAAGTGCACTGCATTGTTGGTCCAAACGGCGGCGGGAAAACATCTACCCTGCGCTGCATCCTTGGACAAATGCCTCACACGGGCGATATTCAATTTGAGTGGGGCGAAAATAAATGCATTGGGTATGTGCCTCAATTTTTGGATTTTGATAAAACATTACCAGTTACCGTAAATAACTTTATGACCATGGTTTGCCAAAATACTCCGGCGTTTTTGGGCCTTAGAAAGAAATACAGGGAGGCCGTTGCAGCCGCCTTGGACATAGTTAAGCTAAATGGCAAGGAAAAAACCATGATCGGTAACCTATCCGGTGGCGAGCGGCAAAGACTGTTATTTGCCCAAGCCCTTATACCCGAGCCTTCCTTGGTAGTGCTTGATGAACCAATGACCAGCTTGGACGAAGCTGGCATTACCATATTTGAAGACCTAATTCAGGACCTCACAGCTAGAGGTAAAACTCTATTATGGGTAAACCACGATATGGCGCAGGTAAAACGCGTTTCAACTCGAGTGACGGTGATAGACACCGAAGTCATCGCTAGTGGTCCTACCAACGAAATACTTACTGAACCTATGATGCACGGGAATTTCCGCGCAGGGTCTCCACCCTCAATCAAAGTATCCGGAGAAGCCGCATGATGGGTTTAGAGGGTTTTCAACAAGAAATCATGATGATGGCTGGCCGCGGCATAGTGCCCTGGGCGCTCTACTATGAATTTGTATTTAACGCCGTTATTTGTGCGCTGATAATCGGCCCCGTACTTGGTGCCCTTGGTACCATGGTAGTGGCAAAACGCATGGCATTTTTCTCTCAGGCAGTAGGCAACGCGGCGCTAACTGGTGTGGCAATTGGCGTGCTTATAGGTGAGTCTTATACCTCTCCTTATATATCAATGTTCTCCTTCTGTATTCTCTTTGCACTGCTGCTGAATTTCACCAGAAACCATACAAAAATGGCATCTGACACCTTGATTGGTGTATTCCTTTCGATCTCTCTTGCGCTTGGAGCCTCTCTGCTCCTGTTCATCTCAGCAAAAGTGAATACTCACATACTAGAGAGCATTCTGTTTGGTTCTATTCTCACCGTTAACCAGTTGGATATAAGTGTTTTGTTCTTTGTATCCGTGCTGGTGCTGGCAACAGGAATACCACTTTTTAACCGCATGTTGTTATCCAGCTTGAACCCGGCACTAGCCCATGTAAGGGGCGTTAAGGTTCAGCTAATGGAATACATATTTGTGCTGATGATTACGGTTGTCACCGTCGCTTGCGTGAAGATTATTGGAGCTGTGCTGGTTGAGGCATTACTACTGATTCCTGCGGCAGCGGCTAGAAATCTAAACCGCTCTCTAGGCGGCTTCATGCTCTGGAGTGTAATTTTCTCAGTTTCAAGTTGTTTGATGGGCATTATTATTCCTATGCAGTTCGACATTCCCATCCCTTCCGGTGGTGCAATTATTCTATGTGCCGCCTGTTTCTTCCTTATCACCAGCCTAATGCGCGGCTTTATGCCTCAATTTAGAGAGGCAAAAATATAATGCTGCTGGTATTAGGGCGCTCGACTTTATTGGCCAAGATGGCACTTCTAGCTTCCTGCGTGCTTTTAACTTCCTGCATCAATGTACAAGTCGATACTCAAGAAGAAGGCATGCCTGAACATCAGAGCAATATTGTTTTGACCTCAGTGGGCCCTATCTACAGCATCACCAGTGCGCTAGTCGAAGGAACAGGGGTAGAAGTTCTAAATATGCCGGACAGAGCCCGCTCCCTGGCGGCTCAGCCCACTTGGCTGGCAAAGCAATCTGAACCTTTTTACGAAACCTTTGAGCAAGCTGACGCCGTAGTCAGTATGGGCAACCTTTGGCGCTACGATTCTTTGTACCTAACGGTTCGAGAACACAATATTGGTGTGGTTAATATAGACGCGACGCTACCCTACTCTTCACAGCTAACCGGCGTCTCCGTTGTGAATTCACCTTCAAGCGGCGAAGCATCACCATATTTTTGGTTGAGCCCGGCCAATATCATTCGCTCGGCGAAAATCATCTCCAATGATTTAGCTCGTCTCTTCCCGGAGTCAGCGGAAATCATACGAATGAATGAACAGCAAATCTCTGCGGAATTATTAGCTCAGAAAAGAGATTTTGAAGTCGCCCTAGTCAGCACAGATCCCTATATATACGCATTGGCGGACGAGTTTTCCTATCTCACTACGGAATACGGTATTTACGTCGAAGACTATTTTGTTAAGCAGGATATTAATTGGACTGAAGATGATCTAGCCCAGTTAACAGTGACGCTTAAAGAGGGGGGTATCCCCATCGTGATCCACAAATGGGAACCGTCTGAGACCATTCAGGCTGCTATTCAAGCCGGTGGAAGCAGATTGGTTGTGTTGAATACCTTTGAAACCTCAACTGCAGACATTAATGTCATAGCGACGGAAAATCTGGCCCAGCTAATTTCAGCCCTGCCCAGCTTATAGTTCCCAGAAGCTTTTATAGCTTAGCTTTGATCGAATCTCGACTTTAGCCGCTCAGTCCAAACTTGGACGACAACTCCTTCTTAAGCTGTTCACAAATCGGCTGAGTAACAGCAAATATTTTTTTAGTCCGATGGAAATCGGTCATCTCAACACCATCAAATTCAGGCCGCAAGAAGATATCCGGCGGACAAGCTGCTCGACGTGTATCGCCAATTTGCCTGCCCATGATTTCTACCGCGCCCATTAGTGCATCTGTTACTCCGGGCACCTTACCGGTCGCCTGAGGTAAATCGCTAACGTCCACTGCTATTACAAAATCCATATCGAGCAGAAGATCATGGGGTACCGGGTTAACAACGCCACCGTCGATAAGTAGTCGTCCGTCGTATTTTACCGGCTCGAACAGCCCGGGCAAGGACATACTTGCTCTCACCGCAGGCATTAGCGGCCCGGAATTAAAAACAACTTGTTCACCAGTGTGAAAGTCTGTGGCGATGATTGTCAGGGGGATATTTAATTCTTCAAAGGTATCGACGCCTATAATTTCTTGTAGAAATTCGGCGATCTTTTGGCCCTTTATAACTCCACCCTTTTTGAAGAAATTGGGATCTACCAGTTCAAACCATTTACGTAGTCCGCGCTTCTGTAAAATATCTTTGAGGCCCTCACCTTCTAAGATAACCATGCTGTCGACAATTTCACGGATGTCCTGCGGAGTTTTACCAGAGGCGTAGATAGCACCGATAATGGCACCCATACTGGTACCGGAGATATGTGCCGGTTGTACTCCAAGATCATCCAGGGTTTGTAAAACAGGAATATGAGTTAAGCCACGGGCTCCACCACCACCAAGAGCTAGGCCAATTTTTGAATCTTTTAGGTCTGCAGGCTTCTTAAAAAATAACGATTTCATTCAGTTATTCTAGACTAATAAAGACTGTTAAAAAGAGGTGACTCGTAATTCCAACTTAAAGCTCTAAAATGGCACCATACAACATCAGGTATTTAGTACGTGGCACAAGATTCAGAAAAACATATCGCAGAATTACAATCGCAACTGGCCTTTCAGGAAGATGAGTTGGAGAAAATGCACGATGCGCTGTATCAACAGCAGTTGCGAATGGATGCTATAGATCTTCAGTTAAAGCGTATTTCTGAACAGTACAAAACGCTCGCAGAAAATCAGTCAGACAGTGCCGCACCCACAGAGGAAAAACCTCCTCACTATTAAGGTTCGACTAGGCTCCCTTTTCGTCCTCTGCCATTTGACGTTCACCTTCTATATCTTGCAGGTCCTGCAAGTCTTGCGAGCTGTTTTCGGAATCCTCGTCATCTGATTCTTGCTTAACATCCCCAGCAAATATACGACTAAACAGCAGCCCCAACTCAAAAAGCGCGTACATGGGTATTGCCAGCAAGGTTTGAGAGAAGATATCCGGCGGCGTCATAAACATGCCGATAATAAAGCAAAAGATTATTACGTAAGGCCGCTTGGAACCAAGTTCTGCTGCCGTGACGATTCCGGCTTTGATCAACAGAAAAGTCGCTACGGGAATTTCAAAGGCCAAACCAAAAGCAAAAAATAGTTTAATAACAAAGTTTAGGTAGCTATTGATATCCGTCATTACCGAAACGGACTCGGGTGCAACGCTAGTAAAGAAACCAAAAACCAAAGGAAAAACCACAAAATAGGCAAACACTATGCCGGTATAGAAAAGCACCACGCTGCTAATAAATATCGGCATAGCCACCGCTTTTTCATTCTTGTATAAACCGGGTGCCACAAAGGCCCAGAGCTGATATAGCAAGAATGGCATCGCTATGAATACCGCCAAAACCAGAGCCAGTTTCAGTGGTGCCAAAAAGGGCGAAGCCACATCCGTAGCAATCATAGAGGTACCCTCGGGCATCAAAGCTGTGAGGGGTTCAGAGAGAAATTCGTAGAGCGGATTGGCTATCGCGAATAGCGCCAGAAATACTACCGCGACAAACAGCAGGGACCGCATTATGCGGGTCCGCAATTCGAGCAGATGTTCGATTAAGGTTAGCTGTTCGTCGCTCATTTTGATGGCTCAGAAGCGGTTTCGGCAGATTCATCGGCAAACAGCTCGCCTGTCTCGGACTGCTGCGACTTATCAAGAATGCTGTTCTGCGCGTCCAGTGAAGCGTTGGCTTTTTCTATTGTGGTACTGGATGTTTCAGACAGAGGCAGAATGCCGGTTTTCTTTTGTTCGGGATCGATATCGAGGGATTTGTTCAGGGCCTTTTTGGTTTCTTTTAGGTGCTCCATAACTTCAGCGTTGTGAATCTCGCGGCGCAAATCATCAAGACCCAATTCCTTTTCTATATCGCGGCGGGCACCCTGCCAATAACGTCGAAATTTTGCCAAGTGCAGGCTGATAAACCGGATAGTTTCCGGCAGTCTTTCCGGGCCAACCACCAATAGGGTGACGACCGCAATAATCAGCAGCTCTGCAAAACCAATTGAAAACATTTAGCGGCTCAGGACGAAGGGGTGTCTTCTTTGTTGGTGCTCTGATCCGTTGAAGAGGACTGAGCAGTAGTCTGATTAACTGTTGACGAGGGCTCTTCAACGACTTTTTCTTGATTGTCGCTTTCAGCAGCTTTCTTGTCTTCATCGCTCATTGAATCTTTGAAGCCCTTAACTGCTCCACCAAGATCGGTTCCAATACCTTTTAATTTTTTTGTCCCAAACAGCAATAACACAATCACCAAAACGATCAGTAATTGCCAAACACTTATTCCACCTAGTCCCATTTCAATTCACCTCATGATGTGCGAGACGCTTTTTCGTCCAGACCGGACAAGCCAAAGCGTCTCGCTAATTCGTCAATAATGTCTGTCACAGACAGCCCCTGGTCGGCCAGCATTACCATGGTGTGAAACCATAGATCAGCCGTTTCTCCTATCAGCGCCTGCTTATCGCCATCTTTGGCAGCCAATATAGTTTCCGTCGCCTCTTCACCTATTTTTTCCAGTATTTTGTTTAAGCCTTCGCTATACAAACCGGCAACATAGGATTCTGATGCTTCAGCGCCCTTGCGCTGCTCAAGTACCTGCTGCAACTCCAGCAAAATATCTTGTTTCGATTTATCAGTCATTGCGGTACATCTCTTGGGGCGACTTGAGAACAGGTTCGGTCTCCGCCCATTCTTTCTCGCCCTGATCATTTGTTTCTACTGCACGGTAAAAACATGAGTTTCGACCAGTGTGACAAGCTACACCACCTTCCTGATCAACTTTTAACAATATTGCGTCACCGTCGCAGTCCAGCGCTATGTGGTGAATTTTTTGCCGATTCCCTGAACTCTCACCCTTACGCCAGAGCTTTTGCCGCGATCTGGACCAATAAGTAGCATAACCCTGCTGAAGCGTCTCCATAAGGGCGTCGGCATTCATCCAAGCCATCATCAGCACACGGCCAGTTCCGGCATCTTGCGCGATAGCGGCAATAAGGCCCTGGTCATTCCAGGTGATTTCGTTGAGTATTGAATCAGACATAGCGCACCATTATCGAACTCTCAGGACGCTCGAACAAGTAAATAAAGGCCTGTTATTCCAAGAATAGCCGGAGCCATCGACGCGATATCCGCTAATGGATCTGAATTTCCAAGAAATATACCCAGAGCGACACCAAGGCAGGCTGCACCAAAAATGGCCGCAGGGGCCCGTTTAACGGTTCTTTTGGTTGCTACTTTTTGTAGTGCGCGTTGCTCCAGCAATTCTCGTGTTAGCGCTGGCAGGGTGGCTATGTCGTCTAGATAGTCAGGTGCTTTTTCTCTAAATTTTTTCAATAAATTGCGCGGCGAATGCTGTTGTTTCCACCATTTCTCAAGAAATGGTGCGGCTGTGTCCCACAAATCCAATTCTGGGTAGAGCTGGCGCCCTAGCCCTTCGATATTAATAATGGTTTTTTCCAGCAACACTAGAGACGGCATCACCTGCATATCGAATTTGCGTGCGGTACTGAATAGACTAACCAGCATGTCCGCAAAGGACAGCTCACTTAGTGGTCTGGCAAAAATTGGCTCACAGACTTTACGTATCTCAGCAGAAAATTCGTGAACCGAAGTATCCGGCGCAACCCAGCCGTGACGAATTTGCACCTCGGCCACACGACGATAGTCGCGTTTAAATACCGCTATCAAAATTGCCGCCAATGAGTTTCGCTCTGCATCGGTCAAGGTACCGACTATGGCGCAGTCCACAGAAATATATTGCGGGTGACTGATATTTTCCGAGGCGACAAAGATGTTACCCGGGTGCATATCTGCGTGAAAAAAGTTGTGTTCGAAAACTTGAGTAAAGAATATCTCCACGCCAATTTCCGCTAGACGACGTAAATCCGTCCCTTGCGCCAAAACTGCGGCGCGATCATTAACTGGTATGCCCTTAATTCGCTCGCAAACCAAAATATTCGAGCGCACATAATCCCAATACACCACTGGGGTGTAGTTAGCCGCATTCGCATCTGAACTGCAGTTGAAATTATCGCGAAGAATCTGAGTATTGGCCGCTTCATGCTCGAGATCTAGCTCCCGCAAAATTGTTGCTTCGTAATCGGCAACAACCTCTGGTGCATGTAATCTTTTACCATCCGATCCAGCAATGTTGACCAGACGAGCAAAACTGCTCATCACTCGCAGGTCTCGTTTCACCTGCCGGTGTACCTCGGGTCGTAATACCTTTATTACTACCTGCTCTCCCGTCTTAAGCACCGCACCGTGAACCTGTGCCAAAGATGCAGACGCTATAGGTTCGGACTCGAATTCGGCAAATATTTCCTCTACCGGTGCTCCCAAGCCGGTTTCTACCAACTGCTTGAACAACTCTGAATCAAAAGCGGGTACCTGATCCTGCAGTTTCTGCAGCTCAGAGGCGATATCAGCTGGAAGCAAGTCCGGTCGAGTCGACATTAGCTGTCCGAACTTCACAAAAATTGGGCCCTGATTTTGCAGGAATGTCAGAAGCCGCTCTGCGCGATTTTTCTTTTTACTTCCCACAAGCGGGGCTGGCCAAAACAAGAGCTTTAGTAGTAGTGGCGCAGATTTAGGTATCAATTCATCGAGGCGATAGCGGCACATCTGCCACCAAATCGATATCAATCGAAATAGGGATCGCATTCTTATGCTCCTCCTTGCCCAGAGCCACTGCCAGCTGAGACATCCACCGGCTGTTGAATTTTACTAACACGCGCCTGCACTCTATCAAGGCGATACTGAAGTTGACGCAACTGTTCTCGCATCTCAGTAGCTTGATCGCCCTTAGCTATGCCCCCGGGGCCAGTTAAGAAGTTAGCACTTACTTCTGATACTTTTTCTTTTATTATTGGTTTCTTCTCCTGGATGCGCTCCAGCCCAAGAAAGAAAAGCCGCGCAGGGATTTCTCCCATAAAGCTGCCAACTATCTCTTCCCAATCTATATCTAAACGCGACATAGCGCGGCTAAGCTGTAATAGCGCGCCAACATCTCCGCGAATTTCTACTCCGGAGGAAGAAAAATCCGATTCGTCTCTCGCGATGGAACTCGCCAATGTCATTAGGGCCGGCAGAGTGCCCACCAAGACAACACTAGCCTCATCAGCAATGCCGTTGCTCAGGGTCACACCTTCAGCGTCAGCTGAAAGACTTAGGGGTAGCGGTGGACTCTGGCACTCAATGGCAAAGATCTTTCCCTGAAGCGTTATTAATTCAGAGGCCGCTAAAGAGTCCGTCTCTAACGCCCGGTTTATTGCAGTCTCTGCAAATCGTAGAAATTGTTCAGGAATCAAAACGAAAACCCTTGTGCAGAGCGACGACGCCACCAGTCAGGTTCGTATAGCTCACGTCAGAAAATCCGGCACCTTCCATCATTGACTGCAAGGTATCCTGATCGGGATGCTTACGAATAGATTCTGCTAGGTATTGATAGCTTTCCGCGTCTCCTGTCACCCACTTTCCCATTTTTGGAAGCAAATCGAAGGAATACCTGTCATAGATTTGCCCTAGGGTAGGGCTAATAGGCTTGGAGAACTCCAATACCAGCAGGCGACCGCCGGGTTTTAGCACCCGATAAATAGATTCCAAGGCCTTGTCTTTGCGAGTTACGTTGCGCAGCCCAAAGGCGATAGTTACGCAATCAAAACTTTTATCTTCAAAGGGGAGCGCTTCAGCATCCGCCTGGACCCAGCGAATACGGTTGTAGTTACCATTGTCTACTAGCTTATCTCGGCCTACGGATAGCATGGCCGCATTGATATCTGCTAGAACGACACGGCCATCATCGCCAACGCGCTTCGCAAAGGCCGCAGCTAAGTCTCCTGTTCCTCCGGCCAAATCCAGTACCGAAGCACCCGGGCGAACCGCGGAAGATTCGATGGTGATTTGCTTCCAAATGCGATGCACGCCAAAGGACATCAAGTCGTTCATAATATCGTAGCGCGCAGCCACAGAGTGGAATACGCCCGCTACATGGCTGGCTTTTTCACTCTCGGGAACTTCGGAAAAACCGAAGTGCGTAGTCTTTTCTTGTTTCATGGGGTCGGATTGTAGGGGTGGCAGGGTCTGTGAGAAAGGATAACTGCTCTCTAAACACGATTCTGGCCTGTTTTATGCATTTGAAAGCAGGTTTTTAGCGACATTTGGCCTAAATCGTAAAAGCCAACATTCGACTTAACATGCACATGGACCACCCGGATTGCTGCTGCAGGTCCAAAAAGGCCTTTTCGGCTTTGCGCTGACCACCCATGCTAGTTGGACTTAGGTCATTCACCAAACCGTGACGGAGTAGAGCGGTGCAAACATCCTGAGTAAGTAAAAATGTGTCTTTGCCAGCCAATCTAAGTACGCGTGGCCCGGTATTGCCGCCAAGGCGAGATCCTTGTTTCTTGAGCGCCTGCCAAAGACCAACAATATCCTCAGGCGGCCAATCGGCGATCCAATTACCAAATCCTTCAGATTTTTGACTCTGCAGGAAAACAAAGGCCGCATTCTCTCTGGTGGCGATAATTTTTTGTCGGTTGCGAATAATGCTGGCATCCAACATAAGTGCTTCAATTTGCTCGTCAGACAGATAGGCAACTGCTGCTGGCTTAAAATTTCGAAAAGCGGTTTCAAAGCCATCCCACTTATTGACGACTACACGCCAGACAAAGCCAGCTTGGAATATACACAGGGCCATCTGGGACAAATATCGGTCATCACTCAGCTCGCGCAATGCTTTATCGCCCGAAGCGACCGGCAGAGATGCCAAGGCAGATGCTTCATCATTGGCGTGGCGGTGAAGAAATAGATCGTAGAGCGCTGGAAAATATTTCAAATGTCTTACTCAGAATAGGGAAATTGGGAATTTGTCGGCTGCGTCACAGATAGGTCCATGAATTAGGGTTATTGCCACTTGTTGATTCTGTAAAATTTGTGTCAAAAGAGTGCCATACTATCTCCAACTAGTGCAACGTGTTGGGCTAATAACCAACTAGTATGAAGTAACCAGAATCAATGAAAGAACCGAAAAGCGCAGCCATGAAACTACTCGCCGAGATTGATGCTCGGCTGTACGTCTTTATGGGGCTTATGGAAGAACGCCTGCGCCTATACAAGATTGCTCGAGCAGTTTCCTTTACTGGCGACGGCTACGCATATCTAATCGTCGCGGCAGTGCTCTTGATTTTTTCTCCAGAGGCGGGCTTGGCCGTTACCTTATGCGGCTTTCTGGCATTTGCGTTTGAGCTGCCTACCTACGCAATTCTCAAAAAGACATTTAAGCGCCGCCGTCCTTACTTAGTGGTTGAACGCCTAGAGCGCATTCATGATCCTTCCGATGAATTCAGCTTTCCCTCCGGGCACACTGCCGGCGGCTTCTTAATGGCCTATATCGTCAGCCATTTCTTCCCGGGGGCGACGCTACTTATGTATATGTGGGCTTCATCTATTGGCGTTTCCCGCGTATTTCTTCGGGTTCACTTTGTATCGGACATATTGGCAGGAGCTGCATTAGGGACAGCTTTTGCGATATTTTCTATTAGTGTTTTAGGATACTAAGAAAAGCCTAGCGGCTCCTATTTTGGCGGATCCATCATTCGAATTATCTGCACATCAGGCTCCCTGCCTGCGCCTTGTTCACGCAGCTTTTTTTCGTAGTCCGCCCACAACCTTTTTTCCTGGCGTATCAAGTGACGCAAGTGTTCCCATGTGTAGATGCCGGAGTCGTGACCATCATCGAAGTGGATAGCTACGGCGTAATAGCCGACCGGCTTTACCGCAGTAATTTTTACATGCCGCTTGCCCGTGGGTAAGGTCCCGCCAACACCAGCATGCCCCTTAACCTCAGCGCTGGGGCTTTCGATTCTCAAATATTCAGCTTTCAGAGTCGCCGATAGTCCATCGTCGTATTCAAGGTGCATCGCCCGGCCTTGATCGTGCACAGCTATTTTACTGGGAACTTTGGTATCTGCATCCGGAGTTTTGGATTCATTGGAATTTACTTCATCATTCATGGAAATCTATCAGCGGTTGTCTGGAGTTTATTCGAACGGATTTTGTCTAAGTGTAATGGAGGGCATTCCCTCCTGGATCAGATCTTGCTTAGCCTTGTTCATTACTGTTTTGGTTTGAAAGGGTCCGGCAATGACCCGATGCCAAATAATTCCCTGATGACTAAACGGCTTTACTTCGGCCTCCATATTTTTTAAAAGAAGGCTTACTCGCATGCTTTCTGCATCATCAGGAGCGCGAAATGAGCCAGCCTGTAACCAGTAAATCACATCATCATCTTCGACATTAACCATGCTCGCTTCGGGAACTTCCACCTCCATATTTCCCAACAAAGTGTAGAACTCGAATTCATCTCCTGCGTCTACCGCAGCAATGTCTTGGTCTGGCAAATTATTTCCGGTGAAGCCCGATCGCAATAACCATTGCCCACCTAATGTCGCAAGAATTCCCAATACAAAACCAGTAACCAGAAGTCCGGATCCCTGGCTATGCTGAATTTCGGAGGTTTTTTTTGAAGCACCGCGGGATGCAGACTTTGACATAGGTATCACTGCTCGATAGATAGGCTCATTCTAGCTCTTCGCTCCGAGAATCGAAACTAGGGGGTGTTAACAACCACCGTTTACTTTCAATCCAAGCTTATTGGATCAATATCTAAATGCCAGCGAAGTTTCTTATTATGTCTTCTGCTATCTAAGTCAGCGACTACAAAGCTCAATAGTTTGTGAAGATTGGAGCGAGCGCCCGCCGTAATTTGGGTCTGAAAGCGATAGCGCCCAGCACGTTTTTCTGTCGGCGATGGACTGGGCCCAATTATTTGGCAATCATATAGCCCCGAGCGCTGCACCGCCTTTAGATTATCTTGTAACAAACCAAGAGCGAGTCGGTAGTCTTCCGATTCAGCTCGTAAAATGGCCATGTAACAATAGGGCGGTAGGGACAATTCCCGTCGCTGCAGCAAAAGCTCTTCTGCAAAATGCGCATATTTGTTGGAAACCAGATCAACCAACATGGGATGGCTAGCGTATTCTGTTTGTAAGACAACTTCGCCACCGCCACTTTCTCTGCCGGTGCGACCTGCAACCTGAGTTATTAACTGCATGCCTTGCTCAGTCGCTCGAAAATCCGCGCTCATCATCGCGTAATCTATATCCAAAATAAGCGCCATGGATAGGTTAGGAAAATGATGGCCCTTGGCTAGCATCTGCGTACCTACCAAAATCGCCGCGCCCGATGCGTGTACCTCGTCTAGCTTGCGCTGCATACCTTGTTTTCCCTTGGTCGCATCTCGGTCAACTCGGATAACTGGCACATCAGGGAAAAATTCTGATAGTTTCTGGGCAATTCGCTCGGTTCCCTGCCCCAAAAATAGCAACTGCTGGCTGGCGCAGACCGGGCATTGCGTTGGCACCGCACGACGTATATCGCATCTATGACATCTCAGCTCATTAAAACTCTTGTGATAGGTATATCTAGAATCACAGCTATCGCAACTGGCCTGCCATCCGCATTGGCTGCATCGCTGGCATGGCGCGTAACCACGTCTATTGATAAAAACTAGAACCTGCTGATTTGCCGATAGATGCGCCTGGATAGAATTTAGCGACTCTGGCAGCAATCCCGTATTTTCGATGGGTGCACGACCCTCCAATACCTTCCATTTGGGTATCTCACCACCCGCTACCCGCTTATTCAAACCTAGGTGCGTAAAGTTATCGCGCTTTGCGTTGTAGAGGCTTTCTAAAGATGGTGTCGCACTACCCAAAATAATGGGGATACCCATTTTCGAGGCTCTAATCACAGCGATATCACGCGCGTGATATCGCATGCCTTCCTGCTGCTTGTAAGAAGCGTCATGCTCCTCATCTACAACGATCATGCCCGGCGCTTCGAAAGGGAGAAATAATGCCGATCGAGTACCGATTATCAGTTGTGCCCGCCCCTGCAAACAGGCCAACCAAGTTTCTGCACGCTGAGAATCTGTCATGCCGCTGTGATAACAAAAGGGTTGTTCGACTAGTTGCCGGCAGTGCTCCAGCATTTGCGGCACCAATCCAATTTCTGGGACCAGAATTAGCACCTGCTTGTTTTGCTTTAACTGCTCACGGGCGAGATGTAGATATACCAAAGTTTTACCGCTGCCCGTTATACCCTCCAGTAAATAGGTACCACTGCCTTCTTGGCTAACCTGATCAATTAGAGCGCTTTGGTCTGAGGTGGGTTGCAGTAGTTCAGATTTAGTTAAGGGTGGCGCATGCTGCTGTTCTGCTTCAGCAGCCTCGATCGCATTAGCGTCCCTTAGCTGTCGAATCAACGCTCGCGAAAAACCCGCGAAAACAATGCTACCGCTATCGCTGGGTCCGCTTTCCCCTAGCCACTCGATTAGCTCCTTTTGCCGGCGGGCGCGAGCAGAGACTTTCGCAGCAGCGTCCTCACGAACAAACCATACCGGTTCGGCTTCGGGAGTTTTCCCCTGAAGAATATACCCAGGAACAAAGGTAGAAACTATGTCCCATGGAGCGGCATGGTAATAACGCATACTCCATAAAATCAGGGCGACAATGGACCTTGGCAGCTGCAATTCTTTGCGCACAACCTCAGCAACTTCTTTAATCTGGTAATCGACTCTCGGCTTTTCCGTAGCTTCAAGAACCAGGCCCACTACCTTTCTATTTCCAAAGGGTACTTGCACCCAATCACCGGCTTCTAGCGTCAAATTTTTTGTGGCAGAGTAGGTGAAAAGGCGTCGAAGCGGGCAGGGCAGGGCAATACGCCAGTATGAGTTACTTGTCATCGTCATTTATTCTGATAGTATGCGCGCTCTTTTCCGCACGCTACGGTGCCGTACCCTGAAAATGGGACGGCGGCACGACAACATTGAAGGCGCACACCATGCAAACAGATATCCACCCTAAATACGAAGAAATGAAAGCCACCTGTAGTTGTGGCAACGTTATTGTGACCCAATCCACTCGCGGTGGTGACATTCATATTGACGTTTGCTCAAGCTGCCACCCGTTCTATACCGGTAAGCAAAAGGTTATGGATACTGGCGGTCGAATCGACAAATTCAATAAGCGCTTTGGCGGTCGGGTCAGCAGTAAATCCTGATTTCGGGCGAGGCGTCCTGGTACTACCGTACCTATATTTAATTTGATAGTGACGCCTCATCCAACTTCATCATTCCCAAAAACACTTTGGGATTGTTCAGCTCAGAACAATCCATCTGTAACGCTGCCTGTGTCTTCACCGGACTCAAAATTATCCTGAGATAACAATTCCGGCACACGCTCTTCTAGAAATAACTCAAACTGTGCATTTGCAGCCCCGGGAGCCGCTCTTTGTCCTGTCTCTGGGTCAATTAGCACCGTAACCAAACCTTCTGGTTGCGGCAGCAATACATCGGCCTTTCCTTCGAGGGCAACTTCCATAAAGTCGATCCAAATTGGCAAAGCCGCGGACCCACCAAACTCACTAGCGCCCAGCAATCCGTTGTCGTCAAAACCGACCCAAGCAGTAGCTACCAAATGTGGACTGTATCCAGAGAACCAAGCGTCTCTTGGCCCATTAGTCGTGCCGGTTTTGCCCGCAATATCAGAGCGCTCAAGCACCTGCGCCCGAGTTCCGGTTCCTTTCGCAACCACATCCCTAAGAATTGAATCCATAATGTAAGCGACTCGAGGGTCCATCACTTGCTCGGCGATATTTGGGGCCTCTTCCGTGATTTCAGGCCTATATAAGTTGATTTGCTCCTGAAGGATAGACGCTTCAACCAGAAACGCCTCCTGTATGCCTTGGTCGATCTTCGAATCACAATCTCGACATACGCTTGGGGGATCGGCTAAATAGAGCGTTTCGCCGTTCCGATCACGGATTTCAGATATCAAATATGGCTCTACACCATGTCCGCCATTAGCGAAAATTGAGTATCCCGCTGCTAACTTTATGGCTTCTAAGCCCTGGCTACCCAATGCGAGAGTCAAGTTGTAGGGTAAATCCGACTCCTCAAATCCGTAGTCAATAATGGCTTCGCGCGCAATATTAATGCCCAAGCCGCGTAAAACCCGAATGGACACAAGGTTGCGTGACAAATATAGCGCTTTACGCAATCGCGTCGGACCATAAAAAATACCTGAATCATTCTCGGGACGCCAAAAATCCTCCAGCGCCGCGTCTTCAAAGATTATCGGCGCATCGTTCACCAAGGTAGCTGCCGTATATCCATTTTCTAGGGCGGCAGCGTACAAAAACGGCTTCATATTGGAACCGGGCTGACGATTTGCGTCAGTCATACGGTTGAAGCGACTCTGATAGAAGTCAAAACCACCAGTAAGCGCCCTGATTGAGCCATTTAGTGGGTCTACGGCGACCAATCCCGCCTGCACATCTGGAATCTGAGAAAGTACCCAGCGGCCATCAACTTCTCGCAAACGTATCAAGTCACCAACAGCAAGCAGATGTTCGGCGGAATCCGGTAACTCCCCCTGCCAACTCTCAGTTCGGTATTTTCTGGTCCCCGAGAGACCATCAGTCCACTCCAAACTAAATATGGCACCGCCATTTGCCATAAGCGTTGCGGATTTTTCAAATAACTCTAATACAACTGCAGGCATCAGGCCGGATCGGTTAGGGACCTGATCGATATACTCCTCAAGTGCCGCAGAATCCGACATTAGCGGCTCCGGCAACCGCTTTTCAGGCCCCCGGTAACCATGGCGTAAATCATAGGTAAAGACCCCATAAACCACAGAATCGTCCGCGGCGCGCTGAAGCTCGATATCTACCGTCGTAGTGACCTCATAGCCAGCCTCATAGGCCTCCTGACCATATAAATCCAGCATCTCTGCTCTAACCATCTCGGCAACGTAGGTAGCGTCCAAAGCCAGTGTAGAACCGTGGTACGAAGCCGTAATAGGTTGTGTTAAAGCAGAATCATGCTCAGCTTGATTGATGTACTCCAGCAGCAGCATTCGGCCCAGTATCCAATCTCTTCGAATAAGCGCCCTTTCGGGGTTATTTATTGGATTTGAGCCCGTTGGAGCTTTTGGCAAACCTGCAATCATCGCGAGCTGAGCTAAATCCAGCTCGCCAATATCTTTACCGTAGTAGACATTTGCTGCTGCCTGCACGCCATACGCGCGTTTACCGAGGTAGATCTTATTGGCATAAAGCTCTAGTATTTCTTCTTTGGATAATTCATGCTCTATCTCAAGAGCGAGCAGAATCTCATTGAATTTCCTGGTAAAAGTCTGCTCGAGACTTAAGAAAAAATTGCGAGCGACCTGCATGGTTATAGTACTGCCGCCCGATTGGATTCCGCCTGTAGTTACAATTTGTGACGCAGCGCGCAACAATCCCATTAAGTCCACCCCTCCGTGGGAGAAGAAGCTATCATCCTCTGCGGAAACAATGGCATTGATAAAATGATCGGGAATTTGCTCAAAACTTACTGGAGAACGGCGCTGCTCGCCAAACTCTCCAATCAGCTCACCTCCGCTGGCATATACCTTCAGCGGAGTTTGCAGGTGTACGTCTCGCAGCTGGTCGACAGATGGAAGCCCGGGCACCAAGTACATCAAGACAGCAGCCACAGTGAGAACGCCAGCTGCAGCGCCAGCAACAGCAAGTTTTATCAAGAAAGAGAATGTTTGTTTAAAAGACAACATCAAATTACTTGGGGGTTTGAACGCCAGATGGCAAAATTGACCTCATATTATATCGGACAGTTGGCAAAGGTTGGCGTTCATTCGCCAGCCTTTTGTTAATGAGATAACGGCAGGACTGATGCAAATACCTCTGTTCAGCAAAAATAGTGCGCCACTGCTCGGCATCGATATAGGCTCTACCAGCCTTAAGATCGTTGAGCTATCTCGCTCTGGACGAACCATAACGGTGCAAAATGCGGGCGTATATCCGTTGGCCCCGAATACGATTGTTGAAGGAAAAATTGCAGATATCCCCGCTTTAGCGCAAACATTACGTAAAGCAGTTGGCCTAATGCGCTCCAAAGCAAAAAACGTAGCGGTTGCCGTGCCAGGCTCTTCAGTGATAACTCGCGTGTTGGAAATGCCCGGTGATCTCACAGGCGATGAGATGGAAACCCAGCTTCTAATGGAAGCGGAACAATATATCCCATACTCCCTTGATGAAGTCGCGGTCGACTTTACCGTTATTGAGCAGGAAGAAAACTCCGAGCAAGTAAAGATTTTATTAGCCGCTTGTCGCAAGGAGGCTATAGACGCTCTGAACGACAGCCTAACAACTCAATGAACGCAGGGGCCAATTTGGTCCTTGTTGGTCCGATGGGGGCTGGCAAGACCTCTGTCGGGAAATTGCTTGCCGAAAAGCTGGGCTTAAGCTTTCTAGATTCTGACCGCGAACTTGAGTCCAGATGCGGCGCAGATATACCTTGGATATTTGATATCGAAGGAGAAAGTGGTTTTCGAACACGCGAAACCGAAATTCTATCCGAGCTATGTTCCATGTCAGGCATTCTACTTGCCACTGGCGGCGGTGCAGTAATATCTGAGAAAAACCGGGAATTAATTAGCGGAGCTGGTGTAGTGGTATACCTTTCAGCTACCGCGGATCAAATATATCAAAGGGTTCGGCACGACTCTGGCCGTCCTCTCTTGCAAGTGCATAATCCTAAAGCCACCATTCAAGACATTCTGAAAAAACGTGAGCCACTATATCGGGAGGTAGCTGATCTAGTGTTATCCTCGTCAGATCGAGAGTCTCCTAACTCTATGACAGCGGCGGTTTACGCAAAGCTTGAAGAAGAATTTCCAAATAAATTTTAGTGTAACCCGAGTATTTCACGAAAACGGACAGCACATGAACAGTCATACAAAAACATCAAAATCCTACGCGGTTTATGCGTGTTAGGGTTTCTCTCGCTCATATTTCTATTTGGTTTTAGGAAAAATTTGACGTCGCATTTTGAACTATCATCATTGGGCAATAGTTTCGACTATGGCTCTGCGGAGGACAATCCAAACTGCTTAGCCAAATTTCCCCTAAAATCCAAATCCTTCACGAAACACTCGAGTTAGAGGACACACGGATTGAAAAAGCTGACACTTGAACTCGGCGCCAGATCCTACCCAATAGTTATTAGCCCAGAGGCTTGGAATGACGCAAGCCTTAGCGAACAGGTGCGCGGACGTCGCGCACTAATCATTAGCAATGAAACTATCGCTCCACTATATTTGGATCGGCTCAAATCTTGTCTGTCTGGTGCAGCGTTGGAAGTAGAGCTAGATCAACTAATCCTGCCCGATGGCGAGCAGTACAAAACCATCAATACCCTTGAAAAAATATATGACCGGCTTTTGGAAAGCCACTACGATCGGTCCTGCATTCTAATCGCACTAGGGGGAGGCGTTATTGGAGATACCGTGGGTTTTGCTGCTGCAACCTACCAGCGCGGCGTAGATTTCATTCAAATCCCAACCACCTTACTTTCTCAAGTTGATTCTTCGGTCGGCGGAAAGACGGCCGTAAATCACCCTCTTGGCAAAAATATGATTGGTGCGTTCTACCAGCCAAAAGGGGTATATATAGATTTGACCACTTTGGAAACTCTACCCGAACGGGAATTTTCAGCGGGTATGGCAGAGGTTATCAAATATGGCCTTATCCGTGACAACGCATTCTTTGGCTGGCTCGAACAAAACATAGAAGCGATTATGGCGAGAGACCCTGACTGTCTGGCCGAAACAATACTAGTTTCCTGCAGAACCAAAGCAGAGGTGGTATCAGCCGATGAAACGGAACAGGGACTAAGAGCCATCTTGAACCTCGGCCATACTTTCGGCCACGCCATTGAAGCCGCACAGCACTACAAACACTGGTTACATGGTGAAGCCGTGGGTGCTGGTATGGCGATGGCTGCACGCATGTCGCAGAATATGGGCTGGCTGGATTCCACTGATATGACGCGCATCGAATCGCTTTTAAGCGCCGCTAACTTACCTTTGGAAGCACCTCAGGACATTAGCGCGGAAAAAATGCGCAGCCTTATGTCTCACGATAAAAAGGTAACCCGCGGACAGCTTCGGTTGATCTTGTTAAAGCAAATTGGCCGGGCAGAAGTGATTAATGACTTTGATGAAGAGCAGCTACTGGCTGTTCTTTAGGTCTTGATTCAGCTTTGGGTTGCACTCGGGCTTTCACGACTTTCTTTAACAGACTGTATCGCTTCAATCCTAGCTATCTGCATCTGCTCACCCACTTCGATACCCTGATATCCTGCTTCAATAATGTCTTTGGCATTCACGGCACGGGCCGCCTCAAAGCAATTCCGCAAAAATTCTGCTTGGGGATACTCAGCCTTCTCCAAACCGGTTCGTCCACGCAAATCTGCAGTGCAGCAAAGTAAAAAGGCATTTAAGTTTTCGGCATTTCGCCAGAGATCTAGCCCACTAAATAACTTTTCAACAGTGCTGGCTTTAAGCTCTAATGCACGGTGACAATGTAGGTGCCATCGCGAGACCTTAATCGCCAAGTCACGACAGTTATTCGGAACACGTAATCGCAAGCTCAAAATCTCTATTTGCTTTACGCCGCGCTCCTCATGGCCTCGGTGACTCGGCCACCACTCTTTTGGCGTAGTGCCCTTGCCTAAATCATGACTCAGGGCGGAGAACCTAAGGCTGATTTCATTGGACATAGAGCAAATCCGATCCAGTACCATCATGGTATGCAGACCAGTATCAATTTCCGGATGATATTTGGGCGCCTGAGGCACACCAAACAGGCGGGAAATTTCAGGAAACAGGACCTCTAATGCACCTACCTGCTGGAGCGTTTCAAAATATCGACGCGGTCGCGCAGTCAGCAACGCCTTTTCTGTTTCCATCCAAACGCGCTCTGGCGTTAAGTCATCAAGCTCACCTGAAGCAACTATCTGCTTCATAAGGTGTAGGGTTTCTGGCGCAATATTAAAATCAAAATCAGCCAGTTTCGCCATAAATCTGGCCACCCGCAGCACCCGTAGCGGGTCTTCCGAGAATGCAGCCGATACATGTCGAAGCACCCGGTCATGCAAATCTTTTTGTCCGCCATACGGATCAATAAAATTATCCTGACCGTCTTTCACAATGGAATTTATAGTCAAGTCCCGACGAACCAAGTCCTGTTCTAGCGTTACTTCGGGAGCGGCAAAAAAACTAAACCCCTTGTAGCCTCGGCCAGATTTTCGTTCGGTGCGGGCTAATGCATGCTCTTCGCTGGTTTCGGGGTGAAGAAATACCGGGAAAGACTGACCAATTAGACGGAAACCGCGATCCGCCATCCATTCCGGTGTTGCACCAACAACTACCCAATCTTTTTCAGACACAGGGATTCCGAGCAGTTCGTCCCGCACCGCTCCGCCGACTAGATATGTCCGAGGCTGATCTACCATGTGGATATACTTCAACTCCTAAGAGTATTTGTTTTACTATTCTCGCAGTTTACAGCAGAGCTCATCTACCCTGAATGAAAGATCTAGCAGACTTACCTAATTCACCTTCCTGCGAGCGCAATAAGGATGCAATCCTAAAAAAACTCGATCAGCATCTTTCTGTGACTACAAGCGTACTCGAAATTGGAGGAGGAACGGGCCAGCACGCTCAATATTTTGCTTCTGCAATGCCTCACCTAAGTTGGCAAACCACAGATAGGGCTGTCTATCTTGAGAACCTGGCCACACGGATTCAGTACGCTGATCTAGATAATCTTCCCGCGCCCATAGCGCTGGATGTGAGCCAACCCTGGTCGAATTTCGATCTACGCTACGATGGTATTTTCACTGCCAATACGCTGCACATAATGGGCTGGGAAGAAGTCGTAGGCATGGTTGCTTGGCTGCCAAAAGTGCTGGCGCCAAAAGCTCGAGTAATTACCTACGGCCCCTTCAACTATGGCGGAGAATATACCTCAGAAAGCAATAGACGCTTTGATCAGTCCCTAAGGCAACAAGAGCCTAGTATGGGAATTCGTGATTTTGATAGGCTTGAGACTCTAATGAACCAACAGGGAATCGAGCTATTCGAAGACTGTGAAATGGCCGCCAACAATCGTCTTTTGATCTGGGATCGAACTTAAGGGGCACATGTCTAATTAGAACTAGTTATGTCGAGCTCTAGATGGTCCCCTCTAGCTGGGAATCATAATTTTCATACGGACCCCTTGCCCACTTCAATAATATCACCGTGCTTAAGCGACGTAGCCTGTGTGCCGACATTACTGCCGTTCAGAATAGGCTGGGCGGTACTGCCGCCCAAATGCATGATGAAATATCCCTGAGGGCGTTTGGCAATGGCAGCAACCTGCTCGCCCGGCTTACCCAAGCGAGTAATTGATTTATTAAGCGCCATTATTTGGCCCATTTAAAAGCTGCAGTAATGCGGGCTTTTCTCCGCTGGCAACTAATTCAGCAGTGACGGCATCGTCCTTTTGCTTTTGCTTTTGCTTTTTCTCTTTCTCTTTCTCTTTCTCTTTCTCTTTCTCTTTCTCGAGAATTGCAGCCTCAAAGGCTGCCGTACCGTCCATACCAACGGCATAGGGCTTTATCACAACGGTTTTATCTAGGTCTTCGTCTTCCCCAGCGACAGCCTCCTCGTGTTTTGCCCGGATATCTTCCAGTACAATATCCACGGCCATTGCACTGGCAACTTCGCCGGCCTGATAGCAGCCCATTCCATCAGCCAGCACCACAAGTCCAAGGCTAGCTTCTGAGCCCACCGCATCTTCGTTATGGTCTCGCTTCTGGCCAGTATCAGTACTGCAAACTATTTCGATGCTATCTCTTATATCCATTAGCAAACCCTACCTCAACCTAGCCTTTCTGCCGCTGTTTAATTTTTCGGATGGTATCTTTGAGGGCCTGCGACATCTCAGTACCATCTTGGAATCGCTCGTCAGGATCTTTTTCTAAGGCTTTTTCAAAATAGTCCTCAAATTCAATAGGCACGTTGGCATTTGCTTCACGAATTCTCGGATGTGGTTCATTGGTAATTTTATACATCAGTGTTGCCATGGACTCCGCCTGAAATGGCAATTTGCCCGTCAACAGCTGATACAGCATTACGGCTAACGAAAATAGATCTGACCTTCCATCTACTTTCTTGCCGGCTAACTGTTCCGGGGACATATATCTTGGTGTGCCCAAAACCATACCAGTTTTAGCCTTGCTGGAATCGGTAATACGAGCGATACCAAAATCTGTGATTTTCATTTCATTGGATTCGGGGTCGCACATAACATTGGCGGGTTTGATATCCCGATGCACAACATTTTGCGCATGGGCGTAGTTGAGTGCAGAAGCGCGTTTAAGCGTGATTTCTATGACTTTGTCCAAATAGCAGCAAAGCCTCTTTTTTCGTCGCAGGAGCCAAATCAGCGCCCTTGAGGAACGCCATAGCGATATAAGCTAGATCATACTCTTCGCCAGCGTCATAAATGGTAACGATATGTGGGTGATTTAGCCGATCAGCGTTTTCTGCCTCGCGAAAGAACCGCTCTTTAACATCATCCATCTCGTCGCCTTCAAATTCCTGAGAAAGCGCCATGGTCTTAATCGCCACCGTGCGGTTAATTTTTGGATCTGACCCTAAATAGACAATACCCATTGCACCCTTACCGAGTTCTTTCTGAACTTGAGAGCGGCCCAACATAGGTTTCTCTGCCGCATCCAGGCGTGTCCGCCGCTACCGCCCAGAATAATAGTTTCTTCCAATTTTTTACTGCGCTGTATGCGCTCTTCCACATCTTTGAATCCGGGAGCGAAGTCAAAGATATATTGATACGCGGCACCAGCTGGCCTTGCCCCTGAAAGGCGAGACCTAGCATCCGATTGCTCTCCGAGGACTCCATATCAGACATGCGCTTGCCCGCTTCGGCAACCAAAAATCTTTTGGTTGTTAGCAACATATAGCCAACCACCAGCAGTACCGCAGGCACCATTAACTGCACCCACATAGACTGCTGGGTCATAAGTACATAGTGAGTGACTACAAGTACGAGAAACAACCCGACGGTAATTACAGCGCCACCAGTAAAAACACTCCAAGGCTGGCATAGGCTCCCCAGATGGGAGTTATAAAGAAATGCTCATTGAGAATACTTGATACCGAGTGCGCAAGGGCGACCACCGGAGTCATAGCCGGGTCGACCGGTGTTACCTGAGTAGTGCCCAAACCAACCGCAGTTGCACCTATAAGCACAATTTTATCGCTATATTTACTGGCCGGAATGCTGCCGGAAATAACATCGTAAAATGAATCAACCTGAAAGACAGGCACGCCATCTTGGTCAGTGTAGAAAAAGGTGTCCATTTGCAGGGTATCGTCCGTGCCAATGCTTAAAGCCCCCAAATCAAAGCCCTCACCGAGTTTTACACCGATGTCATCAACGGACAGATTCAAACTTTTTGCCGCCAATAATAAAGATAGGGAGGGATAGGGCTCACCAAATCAATCAAGCACCAATGGCTCGGATCGAATGCCACCATCAACATCCGGAAGCGCGTTTAAATGTCCGACACCAGAAGCCCAAGAACCAAGAACATCAATAGGCGTTTCGACAAAAACCGACTGCAAGGGAAACAGCCCGCTTTGCGCGGCCTGTATATTTTCCTGAATATTAAACAGCGCACTACTATCTGATATAAAGCCGGGCATAAGGGTGTCTGGATTGCCCAAGGGTTGGCCAATATAGAAAAACATCTGCAATGCTATTGGCAAGTATCTGATCCAGATCCAAAGCTTCAACAACAGTAAACACCTGTTGATGAAGTTCCGTTAGGGGGAATTCCAAAGCCTCTATAGCAAACGACAGGTCTTCCGCCGCCAGTGGATCTAAATCAGCGCTAGATGCTTCGAGCGTTAACCGCAGGTCATCAAAACCATACCCCGGGATAGAAACCGGAAAACCATCTGCATCAAAATCAGTGGCCGCCAATCCAAAATCTTCTAAGAAAAATCCGATGCTCTCTACAATATCGAGACCGGGATCATCCTGAGGCTCAAAGAAAAAGGAAGTATGGCCAATCACCTTGGCTCCAGCATTAGAGATGCAAATCAATCATGCTCGCGTGCACGTCTCGCGACCAGGGCCAGCGCCCGATATTTTTCAGGCTTTCATTATCGATGGCGATCACGGCGATACGATCGCTAGGTTCGGCAGAGGATCCTCTAAGACCCCTATCGTAGGCAAACCGTTCTATGCTCTGCAGAACAGCAGATTGGGAAAGCGCCAGAAACAGACCTGACACTGCTAAGGCTAGAAACCAATCACGCTTCCCGATGGTGATGTTCGACTTTTTCATTCGGTTGGGCCTCCGGTTACCGATAATACTTGGTTAACTCTGCGTTAGGCCACGCTGACAGCCACTTTGTAGATCATATAGTGGTGTTGTAAGCTTATTTTGGGATAGGGTTCTCTCTACCTCGGAGAGCCTATCCACACTAGTACCTGTTAATCGACGAGAAACCAACCTTGGAAGAATCACACCTTTTAAAAAATGTGCTTTGCTATCTGCTGGCGACTGTAATTGCGGTGCCCATATTTCGTAGGCTCGGCCTAGGCGCTATTCTGGGATACCTGACAGCTGGTGCGCTAATCGGCCCGGCTGCCTTCAACTTTGTTGGAGACCCTACTGATGCTCTGCATTTCGCCGAGTTTGGCGTGGTGATGCTGCTCTTTGTTATAGGCTTGGAGCTCGCGCCTGACAAGCTTTGGCGCATGCGATCACAGATCCTTATCCTTGGCGGCGGACAACTAAGTATCAGCGCGTTAATGATATTTGCGATTTTCTATTTCTTTAGCGGCGTATCTAACCAAGTAGCCGTAGTTATCGCGCTCACCCTCGCACTATCTTCAACGGCTTTGGTCCTGCCGCTAATGGCGGAGCAAGGCATTATCGCCCGACCCATCGGCCGCAAAGGTTTTTCCATTCTCTTATTACAGGATATGGCGGTAATTCCGCTTCTGATTTTGGTGCAAATCTGGGCGGGAAGCGGCAGCTCTGAACATACCAATTTTTACAGCGCGATGATTTCCATTACCTCGGTAATCGGATTGTTAGTCGCAGGTAGATACCTACTAAACCCCGGTTTGCGGCTGATAGCCGAATACGGAAGTCGCGAAGTGATGACAGCGGCAGCACTATTGATAGTGCTGGGAACCGCCGTCTATATGGAGAACATTGGCCTATCTATGGGCCTTGGGGCCTTTACCGCCGGCATTATTCTGGCCAATTCCAGCTTCCGTCATCAGCTGCAATCCGATATTGAACCCTTTAAGGGGCTATTGTTGGGTCTATTCTTTATTGCCGTAGGAATGACGCTAGACCTGCGGCTCATGATAAACGAGCCTGCACTTATCATTGGCGGTGCACTGGTGCTAATGCTTATTAAAACCCTGGTTATTTGTTGCTTGGCTCGCCTTAGAGGCCATGGTTGGCGTGAAGGCATTCAGATCGGCCTTATACTATCTCAGGGCGGCGAATTTGCCTTTGTTGTAATGGGCCAATCTCTCAGTTTGGGATTTGTGGACGCGGCTCTAGCGAACCAAATCATTCTCACCGTTGGCGTATCAATGGCTCTCACCTCACCTTTGCTAGCCCTCTGGAATATAGGCTGTAGAGCTAAAGAGCAGGCCGAACCAAGCAATTACGACCAGAACCCTGATGGTAGTGAGCCAGAAGTTATAGTTGCCGGGTTTGGGCGTTTTGGACAAATTATCGGAAGGATTCTAGGCGCAAATAACATCCCTTTTACCGCCTTGGATAAAAGCTCCTCGAACGTTGATTTTGTGCGTCGTTTTGGTAACAAAATATTTTACGGCGACGCGGGCAATATGGACGTAATGGAAGCCGCAGGCATAGTACATGCGAAAGTTCTGGCGGTCTGTGTTAACTCCAAAGACTCAATAGCCATTATTGAAAATGCCAAAGAAATGTACCCAGACCTAACTATTATTGCTCGTGCCGTAGACCGGAACCACGCATATCAACTACATACTCTGGGCGTCGATCATGTATTTCGCGAATACTTTGCCGGCGGTTTGGAGGCCGCTCGTATCACCCTAAATACTCTGGGTTATACCGAGGCACAGGCCATCCACAATGTGGAGATATTCCGTAATCACGATGAAAAAATTCTTCTAGAGTCTATCGAACACAAAGAAGACCAGAAAAAACTGCTCGAAATAGCCAAAGACGGCCGCAAAGAATTGGAAGACCTATTTTCTCAGGATGGAATACTAAGAGATCACGAGTAGGCTTAGGTTAGCCATTACATGCGCTCTAGGCTTTGTATCCCCAATAGCGACAGTCCAGACGCAAGAGTCTTTGACGTAAGTGCAGATAGCGCAAGACGACTTTCGCGTATTTGTGGCTCAATGTCAGGTTTAAGTACCGGACAGGCTTCGTAAAAAGTAGCGAACTTACCCGACAGGTCATAAAGGTAGGTGCAGAGTTCGTGCGGCATGGTTGAATCTACCATCTGATCCACTACCTCCGAAAACCTTTGTATAGAAAGCGCCAAAGCCCGCTCTTCCGGCTGATCAATTTGTATAGCGCCACTAAAGCTGGAAAGGTCCTCGCCGGCTTTCTCAAAGAGGCTATGAATGCGAGTGCCCGCATACTGCAAGTATGGCGCGGTATTGCCTTCAAAGCTCAGCATAGCTTCCCAACTAAACCTATAGTCGTTGGTTCTAACCTTACTTAGGTCGGCGTATTTCACTGCGCCGACACCTATAGCCCGGCCAATCTCTAGCTGCGTCTCTTTATCCAAGTTCGGATTCTTTTTCGCAACCACGGCCTGAGCTCGCTCAATAGCTTCGTCTAGCAAATCCGCCAATTTGATAGTTTCGCCGCTGCGGGTTTTGAATGGCCTTCCATCCTCACCCATCATCGTGCCAAAGGCACAGTGCTCAAATTCTACATTTGCTGGCACCCAACCGGTTTTGCGGCCGATGACAAAGATCTGCTTCATATGAAGGGATTGGCGTGCATCAATAAAGTAGAGGCAACGCGTGGCGTGTAGCTGATTTACCCGATATCGAATAGCGGCCAAATCCGTGGTGGCATAGAGAAATCCACCATCGGCTTTTTGCACAATTACTACAGAAGGATTGCCTTCTTTGTCGGCCAGTTCGTCCAAATAGACAACCAGGGCCCCTTGATCTTCGACCGCTATACCCGCTTCAACCAAAGCGGCAATCACAGGCTTTAAATCTTCGTTGTAAGCGCTCTCACCATGCACATCAGCTTTGGTTAGCAATACGCCGAGCTTCTGATAAATGTCTTCCGCGTGGGAAAGGGATTCATCGATGAACTGCTTCCAAAGCTTCCTGCATTCTGGATCACCGGACTGCAATTTCACCACGTTGGTCCGCGCTAAATCTGCAAACACCGGGTCGGCATCAAAGTGTTGCTTGGATTTGCGGTAGAAGCCTTCCAGATCACTTAAAGAAATTCCAGCGTCTAGCTCTTCTTGGGAATGCGTCTGTTGAAGCTCGGTAATCAACATTCCAAACTGGGTACCCCAGTCACCGATATGATTTTGCCGAACTACTTTATGCCCTTTAAATTCCAGCGCGCGACAGACGGCATCACCAATAATGGTGCTGCGCAAATGTCCGACATGCATTTCTTTGGCAAGATTTGGAGCCGAATAATCCACTACGACGCACTCTTTAGTCTCTGGAAACTCGAGACCCAAGCGGGCATCTCCAAGCAGCTTTGTCGATTCTTCAACAATCGCCGCGTTCTCAAGATGCAGGTTTATAAACCCGGGACCAGCAATTTCCGCTTTTGTGACCAAGCCTTCCAAATCGAGTTGGTCCACAATTTTCTGGGCTAACTCACGGGGATTTTGCTTGAGCTGCTTGGCAGCCCCCATCACGCCATTGATCTGCATATCGCCAAACTCGGGACGCGCTGACCACTGCAAACGCGTTGGCGTATCTTCCGGCAAACCTGCGGCGACGAAAGCTGCAGTTGCAGCTTCGTTAATTCGTTTTTTGAGGGACATTATTTGGTTACTGTGCAGCCGCTCGCTCGCGCTCGATTAGAGCGGCGGCCACGACCAGCATCTGGTCAGTGGTGCCTGTCAGAGAGCTGGAAACTCTATATTTGCCGTTTACAATCAGTTCCGGTGTTCCGCGAACTCCGTAGGCTGTAGTTTTAGACTTTGCCAGCGTGACCTGGGTACTTACGCCAAATGAATTAAACGCTCTTTGAAAGCTCGTTCGATTGTGGCCGAGGTCCTCAATAAAATTCAAAACCGAGGATTCACTGGCCAACACTTTTCGTTGATCATTTAACGCCCTGAAAACATCCATATGAATATCTTCAGTGATTCCCAAAGCCTCAGCTGCAAAATAGATTTTAGCGTGCAGCTCTGCTGTGGCATTCCATGCAACCGGAATCTTCACCAGAGTCACATCCTCAGGAAGATCGGCAGCAAATTCTTCTAAGAGCGGTTCAAATCTATAACAGTGGATACATCCATACCAAAACACTTCCGCAAGTTCGATTTTGCTGGGATCTTCAGTTGCCACTGGACGTGCGAGAGTTTGATAATCTACGCCATCGGTAAATTGATCGCCGCCAGCCGCTTGATCATCCTGCGCGCTGCAAGCTGCCAAAACCAGCATCATTGCAAATAGCGAAATCTTCTTGGTAATCGACTTTCTATAAGACATGAGTTTGTTCCTCTGCTTTCAACTACTGCCCTTGCAGCATTGCCCTTTCACGATTGATAAGCGCTTCGGCAACAACCAACATTTGCTGCTGCGTACCCGTCATGGTGGTAGATATTCTGTACTTACCATTAACAATAAGCTCTGGCGTTCCGCGAATTCCATAAGCAGCGGTTTTAGACTTGGCCTGAGTGACCTGACTGGTAACACCAAAGGAACTAAAAGCGCGCTCAAATCTTGCTTGGTCCTGACCAAGGTCTTCTACCAGGCTAAAGATAGCTTGTTCATTGGCCAGCGTATTGCGCTGCTCATTCATCGCGGAGAATACACCGTCATGAATCTCGTCGGTAATGCCCAAGGCTTGCGAAGCAAAATAGACCTTTGCGTGAAGCTCCATAGTCTCGTGCCACATTGCTGGAACTTTCACTAAACTAACATCTTCCGGCAGCGCTGCCGCGAACTCTTTCAGCATTGGTTCCAATCTGAAGCAATGAATGCAGCCGTACCAAAAAACCTCAACCAATTCGATTTTGCTAGGATCTTCTGTCGCAACAGGTCGAGCTAAAGTTTGAAAATCAATGCCATCCTGAAATGCAAAACTGCTAGCAGTGGTTTGTGCATTACTCAAGGCCGCGGGTATTAGCAAAGCTAATATTGTTAGTTTCAACAGCTTAGACATTTATTGTCTCCTTATAATTCGAGGTTGTTCTATTCATTGCTCGCCATGATATCTCTAGATCGGCACAAAAAAGGCGGCACATGCCGCCTTTTTAACAAAATTCAGGTAAATTTTAGTTAAGACCGGAGATAAAGTTGGCCACGGCCTCAATTTCCAGCGCAGTCATACGCGCCACAACACCACGCATAATTCGCGTTTCGCCATCATTTGTCCGTATGTTGTTCTGGAAATCGGTAAGTTGTTTAACAAGGTAAGCAGTTTTTTGGCCACTTAGCGCAGGGTAGCCCGCGGGGAAGTTACCCTTTCCCGAAGGAGAATGGCAGCCAGTACATGCTGGAACACCATTTTCAAGATTACCGGAGCGGAAAACCAGTTCGCCCAGAACCAGAAAATCTTCTGAATTAAGCGCGAAGGGAACACTTTCTAATGGTTGCGATCCCTCAAGCTGCCTTGGCTGCGTGGAATAATATGCGGCAATATCCATCATATCCTGATCACTCAGGGCAGCGGTGAAGGGAGCCATCTCAGGCACAACACGAATACCGGCTTTAATTTCCGAGATCTGCTTATAAAGATAGGCTTCGCCTTGCCCACCGATGTTTGGATAGAGAGGCAAAATACCTTTTCCATCAGACCCGTGGCAAGCAGCACAGAGTGCAACTTTGCCTTGTCCGGCTTCGGCATCTCCGGTTTGCGCCCAAAGGGGTGCTGCTGCCATTATGGCAAGAATAAATAGGCTATATAGACTTAATTTCATTTGAATGGGCTACCAAAACTGTGTCTAAAACTTTGTAATTCTCTGCTGAGACAATGCGACTTAAAAGCGGGCCTAATGCCGACAAAAAAATCTTTCCGGATAAATCATATCTCGGCTGCCCCTCAGAGCCCGCGGATTATATACTAGGGATGCGGGTCTGTTAACCGGATCTAAACAAATCCTGCGGTAACTGTAGAATTGCCCGATTCCAACCCCCTTCAACTGAGCGAAGCATTGAACTCTTTCGACAAGCCAATACCACCAATGCCGTCTTTCGACCGGGCTGCATTTATGCTCAGCGCACCTGGGTTAGCCCAGTGTCCCCCAGATGAAGGCGCAGAAGTTGCCTTTATCGGTAGATCAAACGCGGGTAAATCCAGTGCTATAAATGCTCTGACTCGCAACGGAAAATTAGCACGGACTAGTAAAACTCCGGGCCGGACTCAGCTTCTCAACTTCTTTGAATTGGACGAATATCGTCGGCTCGTCGATCTTCCGGGTTACGGCTACGCCAAGGTTTCGGAAAGAGTTAAGCTCGAATGGCAGGAACATCTCACCCAATACCTCGAAGAACGCACCAGTTTAAGGGGGCTAGTACTTCTTGCAGACGTAAGACTGCCCCTGCAGCCCTATGATCTAAATCTAATCGATTGGGCAAGCGCCAGCGAAAAACCAGTTCACCTGGTACTTACCAAGGCCGACAAACTAAAGCGCGGCCCTGCATCCAGTAACCGGCTACACATCCTGTCTGAACTTAAAAAAATGAATCTAGCCGACGGCCTTACATCGCAGCTATTCTCGGCTACAAAGAAAACCGGTCTAGACGAACTAAAGGCACAACTCAATTCCTGGTTGGACCTAGCCCCGCCGGCTAATCTCCCGCAAGACTAAAGAACAAGTAGCTACCTGAGACCCAACGCGAAAGCGCACGCAAAGAGTTAGCTTACATAGGTACGCGACTGATTGAGCAGGGTTTCAACGACTACGACAAAATAGCAAGCCGATTTCATCGACTAAAAAAAGCCCGCTATGCGGGCTTATAAAGGCGGTTACTTATGTATATACCGCAGGGGGTTAAAACAGTTCAAGAAAAGGGGAGAACTCAAACCATCTATTAATAAGAACGGTATCGATTAAAAAAGTTCAAAAAAAACCCCGTCGGACAAACGGGGTTTAGCAAACTTGCTAGGTAAAACACAAGGAGGGGGGAACTTTTACATACTATTAGTCATCCATAGCTGCGAATAGTTCACAGATAATTAAAAAATATTAAATTAATGCGCCTCTTCCCAGTTTTCCCCGCTTCCAGCCTCTACAACTAAGGGCACTGACAGTTCGGCAGCAGATTCCATTAGTTGAATTATTTTTTTGCTCGCGGTCTGCAAATAATTTTCTTGCACCTCAAACACGAGTTCATCGTGCACCTGCATAATCATTTTAACCGGAGGTTCTTCCTCCAATAGCCATGCATCAACCGATAACATAGCTCGTTTAATAATATCCGCAGCGGTACCCTGCATCGGGGCATTAATAGCGGTGCGCTCTGCGGCGGCGCGATGCTGCCCGTTGCGCGCGTTTATTTGGGGCAGATAAAGCCGTCGGCCGTATAGCGTTTCGACAAAACCTTTGTCGCGGGCGTCTTCTCGAATCTGCTCCATAAAAGTGGCTACGCCGGGGTATCGTTCAAAATAGAGATCCATATATTGCTGTGCTTCTTTACGGCCTATATGCAATTGCTTGGCGAGACCAAATGCACTCATACCGTACATCAACCCGAAGTTGATCGCCTTGGCACTGCGCCGCTGGTCTGTAGTCACCTGATCCAGTTCGACGCTAAAGACTTCGGCCGCCGTAGCGGAATGAACATCAAGATTGTCGGCAAAGGCTTTTTGCAACACGGCGTCTTTAGATAGATGCGCCATGATGCGCAGTTCGATCTGAGAATAATCCGCCGCCAATATTTTGCTGCCCTGTTCCGCGATAAATGCCTTACGGATTCGCCGACCTTCTTCGGTTCGAATCGGAATATTTTGCAAATTGGGTTCGGTGGAAGACAGCCGACCCGTTGCGGCAACCGCTTGGTGGTATGAGGTGTGTAGCCTTCCCGTTTTTTCATCCACCATTAGAGGCAGCTTATCGGTATAGGTAGACTTCAACTTGGCTAAACCACGGTACTGAACAATAAGCGCGGGTAATTCATGCTCTGATGCGAGGTCTTGTAGTACGTCTTCCGCTGTACTGGGTTGCCCTTTAGGGGTCTTTTTCAGAACCGGTAACTGCATTTTTTCGTAGAGGATATGCTGCAGCTGTTTGGGTGAAGCCAAGTTAAACGGCTGCCCAGCTAGCTCATGAACTTCTGCTTCTAGCTCAATAAGACGAATGGCAATTTCGCCGCTCTGCTTCTGCATAGCTTTACTGTCGATATAAGCACCGGTGCGTTCAATACGCGACAGAACCGGAATTAACGGAGCTTCTATTTCATTGTAGACCTTTAGCAAAGAGGGATGTTCGCTCAATTGGGGATGCAGGGTTTGATGCAACTGTATGGTCACATCAGCATCTTCCGCAGCGTAAGGCCCAGCTTGCTCCAACTCTATCTGATTGAAAGTGATCTGCTTGGCACCCTTGCCGGCGATATCCTCAAACTGGATGGTCTCGCGATCCAGATTACGCAAGGCTAATGAGTTCATATCGTGACGTCCGGCTACAGAATTCAGCACATAGGATTCGAGCATAGTGTCCTGCAGTGTGCAGGCAATCTCGATTCCAGCCTGAGCCAGAACGCTAATATCGTACTTAATGTTTTGACCCACTAAGGTTTTGTTGGCGTCCATCAAAATAGGTTCAAGCTTCCTAAATACGAGTTCGGCGCCTAACTGATTCGGCGCACCAGGATAATCATGTTCCAGAGGCACATAAGCCGCTTTATAGGGCTCAATCGCAAAGGACAAACCGACTACGCGAGCCTTCATATAGTTAAGGCTCGTAGTCTCGGTATCAAAGGCAAAGACTTCGGCCGTTTTTAATTTTGCAACCCAAGCATCGAGACTGCTTTCACTAAGTATCGTTTCGTATTCAACCTCTATGGCAGGGAGAGAAGGCACAATTGGAGTTTGAGCAACATCGCCCGCCGGGTCCGCAGCAGCGGCACCGGACACTGAGGCATTGCCCTGAGACAAGCTAAATTCATTGCTTGGCACAGGCAACTCAGTAACCCAGCCTTTAAATTCAAGGTCGGCATAGAGCTGTCGCAGTGCTGCGGTATCTGGCTCACTATTCTTTAGGTCTGCAGGATCGATGTCGAGATCGACATCTAGCTTAATGGTCGCCAAGGTGTAAGAAAGGTAGGCAGATTCTTTATGTTCGACCAGCTTCTCGGCCATCTTTTTGGCGCCACGAAATTCCAACCCGGCAATAGCATCAAGGTTGGCGTAGATATCGTCTAACCCGCCTAAGGCTTGCAGAATAGGCGTTGCACTTTTTTCACCTACCCCAGGCACACCCGGAATGTTGTCACTTTTATCACCAATAAGAGCGAGGTAATCGATAATCAGTTTGGGCGGCACCCCGAATTTTTCTTCAACACCGGCGGCATCATATTGGCTGCCTGACATGGTATTGATTAGGCCGACATTATCGTCAACTAACTGAGCCATATCCTTGTCGCCCGTGGATATAAGCACCGGCTTACCCCGACTGGAAGCTTCACAGGCCAAGGTACCAATAACGTCATCTGCCTCTACTCCCGGATGAACCAGCATAGGGAAACCCATAGCCTGCACACAGGCGTGCAAGGGTTCGATTTGCTCTCGCAAGTCATCCGGCATTGGTGGCCGATGTGATTTATATTCGCCGTAGAGTTCGTCGCGGAAGGTTTTACCCTTGGCATCAAATACCACCACGATAGTGCTATCGGGATATTTCTTTTGTTCTTTTTTCAGCATGGCCACCACACCACGAACCGCACCGGTAGGCTTTCCCTTTGAGGTGGTTAACGGGGGCAATGCATGGAAGGCTCGGTACAAATAGGATGAGCCGTCAACGAGAATAAGCGGGGCGTCGGACATAGTCTTTGAACGGATAAAAAGATGGCAGACAGTTTAACCAGAATGGAAAATTGTTGCCGAGAAAGCACTGCTTTTGTTATCTACTAAAACTGCCCCCAGGCAGATTGATAAGTAAGCTTGATCCGGCCCGCGTCAAAGGGCGGTTTAAAGTAACCCGCGTAGTGTCCGCGAGGATTAATCAGAATTATGTTGCCGCTGTGGCTAATAGTATAAAAATCGCCTGCGGTTTCAGGATTAACTACAGTCATAGCAATATTGAGCTGCTGGGCTATCCAAAGCGTCTTGCTAATGTCCGCGGCAATGCCAATAAAGTTCTCGTTAAAATAGGGAACGTATTGGGCCAGCCGCTCAGGAGTATCCCGGTGTGGGTCCACTGTCATCATCACCACTTGCAGGTCTTCTTTGGGTTTGTCGTCAAGCAAATCCCAGGTGTCTGCCAGCACCGACATAGTTATCGGACAGATGTCCGGGCAGAAGGTAAATCCCGGGAATATCATGGTCCAATTTCCGTCCAAATTGCTCTGATCAAAAACTTCGCCATTGTGGTCGGTGAAACTAAAGTCTTCAAAGGCCCGTGGCTGCTCAAACATAGAGAGACCATTTATCGACATTTGGTTACTAGTTAAGGCGCGAGGCTGGCTCATGCGATTGAAAAAGAGAAGCAAAAACACCGTGACCATCACACCAATAATCATGAAGGTTTTACGAATACGTTTTTGCGTTTCTGGGTCAGAACTTGAGTACATTGCTAATTTAACCGGCGAAAGGGGGAACGGGCAAGATGTAGTGATCCGCTAGCATCACCACAAAGAGAATCATTAGATACCAAATGGAATACTTAAAGGTCTTCATGCCGGAGGCATTGTCTTTGCCTCGCATCATCACCACAGCCCAATATAAAAACCGAGCGCCAAGAACAAGGGCACCAATCAAATATATCCAGTCGAACATCCCAAAAACAAAGGGCAGCAGAGAAACCGCTATAAGCAGCAAGGTGTATAAAAATATGTTCAACACCGTATACCGCTCACCGTGTGTGACCGGCAGCATAGGTATTTTTGCCTTGGCATAGTCTTCTTGACGATGAACGGCTAGGGCCCAGAAGTGTGGAGGCGTCCAAGCGAAAATAATAAGCACCAATAACAAGGCATAAGGGCTAGCTTCGCCGGTTACCGCAACCCAACCCAGAAGAGGTGGAGTTGCACCTGCCAGGCCCCCAATAACAATATTTTGCGGGGTTGCTCGCTTTAGGTAGAGGGTATAAACAATGGAATACCCGATTAAGGTCGCAAGGGTAAGAATCACGCACAGCATATTGGTGAAAACCATCAATATAACGGTACCAAGTGTTCCCAAAAATCCTGCGAAAATTAACGCGCGAGCGGGGCTCAACCGGCCGGTGGCGACTGGCCTGTTTTGCGTGCGGGCCATATGAACATCAATCCGGCGATCAACAACGTGGTTGATAGTGGCCGCCGCGCCACCTACTAAGGCAATACCGAAATTACCCAATATCAAAATATCTAAAGGAACCATGCCCGGCACTGCCAGCGCCATGCCGATCACCGAGGTAAGAATCATCAAGGCAATAACATTTGGCTTGGTCAGCTCAAGATAGTCCCGCCAACTTAGCTGAACATTCGGTGCGCTATTTTCGAGAGAAGAAGCCACTATTGCCTTTGGCCCCTATTGCTCTTGGTCACTGCGAATAGCGAGTTTTTCATGACTATGCAGCCAGACTACCGCCATAACTGCTACAAGAAGCGCTCCGACAAAATTGTGGGCTACTGCAACAGCTAAAGGAATAGACATAATCACGTTGGTAATACCCAACCCAATCTGGAGCACCAGAAGCGACAATACAACAGTAGCCATTGCTGATATCGATTTCTGCTTTTTCTTAAACATCAAAATAGCTAAGCCTATCAGATAGAAGGTAGTCACTAGTGCGCCGACTCTATGCGCAAAATGGATAGCGGTGCGCGCCTCACCATCTAATCTGCCGCCAAGATAGTTTGGGCCAACATGCTGAGTGAAATTGAACCCTTCGGCAAAATTCATAGGCGGGATCCAGGATAACTGGCAGGTTGGAAAATCCGGGCACGCCACAGCGGCGTAGTTGGAAGCCACCCAGCCACCGAGGAAAACCTGAAGCACCACGATGGCTAATCCAATCAAAATGGCTGGTCGCAACGGCTGCAATGAAGCCAGAGCTTGACTGGATATTCTCCAGTTATTATTTAGCCGAAAAACCAAAAGCGCCAAGAGCGTAAAAGTCGCCACACCACCCATCAGGTGCGTGGTAACCACCTGTGGCCATAATTTTAGAGTCACCGTCCACATACCAAACATGGCCTGCCAAACAATCAATACAAACATGATCATCGGCAGTCTAAAAGGATAGTCTTCGTCTTTGCGATTTCGAAAAGCAATTACCGCGAGGGCCAGAACCAACAAACCTAAAGTTCCTGCGACATAACGATGCGCCATCTCTGGCCAAGTCTTACCGCGCAGTACGGGAGTATCAGGAAACGCCTGATTAGCAGCGACAATTTCGTCTGCCTCATCAGGCCAGGTGAGATGTCCATAGCAACCGGGCCAATCTGGGCACCCTAGCCCGGCGTCCACCAAGCGTGTAAACGAACCCAGCATAACGACAAAGATCGCCAACAAAAACGCCGCCAGAGCTAAATTGAAGCCCTTTTTCACTCCCTTGTTCGCTCGTTTACTCTGATTCAACTCTCATTTCCTCTCAATTACGCTCAACCCTTCTCAACCCTTCTCAACCCTTCTCAACCTTATTGTGAAAGCTTAATAACATGCTCAATATCTTCAAGCATGCCTATGCCTTCATGTTCTCCGTTGTAGTAGAGAAACCATACTTCCAGCGGGTTCATCACAAACATCAATGGCCCATCAGACAAACTAGGCACACCAGAGGCGGCAAGCATAGCGCCTATGTCCAGGTTATCAGTGTGCAGGAAATCATATCCAATTGCCTCGAGGGATTCTTGGCCAACTATCGATTGGGATCTAACCTGAAGATAACCGCGTTTTATATAAGGCGACAATTTGTTGGTTCTTGTATGTACTCGGGTAACCACATCTGCCATCTCCTGACAGCTCTGTTCACAAGCGCCCTGATTTACTATAACCAGTTTCCAGGGAACATCAGTGTCTGCCGACCATACAGCACCCTCTGCATCCAGCAATTTGCCAGCCATCTCAACCGGCGGATTCATTAGCTCGCCATAGTTGTTGGTACCAAGAATGGACAGCCATTTCAGTTTTTCTTCGTCCGTATTAGGCACCAGCAAGAACCCCGAAGCGATCACGGAAAAAACCATCACCAGCATTATTATCACGGGCCAGGGCTTTTCGCCTGTAGTCTCTGACTGATCGAAAGATGGTTCGTTATTCATTTTTAGAGCTTCCACTATTGGTAGTTCGGGCGTCTGAGCGTCTGAAAAAGACCGCCAGATTGGAATTAGAAAAAAGGGCGAGAATGATAAGAGCGATGGCCATCGAAAACCACTGCACTGCGTATCCTATATGGGTTTCAACCTTTTGATTTACGATTTCCCATTCCGCAAGCAGCGCCAGGGGAGAAGCGCTATCTATGCGCACTTCGCAAGGTAGAGGTCGTTGGGCTGGCTCAAATATCTGGTCAACTGCCTCTTGGTCCAAATCGTATACGAGAGCCGGCCATTCACCAGAATATTCAGTGGACTGACTGATCATGGAGTTTGGTTGCGGGCAATAATAGTAGCCCGCCACTCTCGAAGTCTCTTGTGGTTGACTAATTTCAGGCAGCTCACTGCGATCCAAAGATGCCTGCACCCAACCACGATTCACCAGCACCGGCATCCCTTCATCGTCGGACAAATAGGCTATGCCTAGCACCTCATAACCAACTCGCCCATTGCGCATTCGGTTTGCCAACAACATGTACCGCTCTGCATCAAAGTTCAGACTTAGATTAACAGCGCGTAAGTGATTTTCCGGGTCTTGCCGCCAATTATGATTTTCAATGGCAGGCAAACTCTGCTGCGAGAGTTGCGCCGCCAAAATCTCACGCTTTTGCTCTGCCCTGTCCAGCTGCCAAAATCCGAGCACGACGGTCAAGGGCAGAAACACGGCTACAAATAACAGTATTTTCCAGTTTAGTTGCCAAAGAAAATGGGAAGAAAAGTTCAACGTTTACATAGCCTAAATGGTTAAATACATATTCAAGTTTATCTGAGCCACTCTATCGATGTTGAAACTAGTCATTGTTGTACTCCTAATAGCGGTAATCGCGAGCCTAACTACCGGTTTTTACTTCCTGGTCAAAGACCAGGGCAATTCCAGAAAACGTTTGTACTATGCCCTGGGTATCCGCGTTAGTCTCGCCGCCATGCTAATGGCAACCGTGATATACGGAATAGGTACTGGACAGCTAGGAAGCCAGGCGCCTTGGGATCAGGAACTACATCCGGAACGAGTCGTTCCTGCCCAACCTCAATAAGACTTATTTTTCCGATAAAAAGGCCGGTTCAACCGGCCTTTTTATTTCTTCGCTATTCTAAAATAGGAATATTTTTACAGAATATAAACGAAGAAAAATAACATAACCCAGACTACGTCAACGAAATGCCAGTACCAAGAAGCCATCTCAAAACCAAAATGGTCATCGGAAGTAAACTGCCCTTTATAGGAACGCACCAGCTGTATGCCTAACATCAAGGTTCCCATCGTTACGTGAACCCCATGAAAGCCTGTCAGCATAAAGAAGGTAGTGCCATAAATACCAGAAGTCAGCTTCAGTCCATAGTGCGTATAGGCTTCATAATATTCCGCAACCTGCAGGATTAAAAAGAGCACTCCCAGTGCAACGGTAATACCCAACCAAAGGTTAAACTTTTTGCGGTTGTCGCCATGCTTAAGCGCATGGTGGGCAATATGCACAGTGAAACTGGAAGATATAAGAACGATAGTGTTCCAAAGTGGTAACCAATGCAGCAGGTTGCTCCAGCCCGGGAAGGCCAAAGATTCATGAGCGCCAATGAAACGCGCATCTTCACCATTTAATGCTTGATCCGGCGTATGCAACAATGGCCATTCAGCTTCAAAACCGTTCCACAATAAGACCGGGTTGTTAACGCCAACGCCTTCGCCGCCCAACCAGGGCATAGCAATGTTGCGAAGATAGAAAAGCGCACCAAAAAAAGCCGCAAAGAACATTACTTCAGAAAAGATAAACCAACTCATACCCCAAACGTAAGAGCGCTTTAGTTGCGCATTTGGCAAGCCGCGAATATTTTCATCAATAACCGTGCTAAACCAGGCATACATCATGACCGCGATTGCAGCGATCCCCAGAAGACATATCCAGCCTTCGCCAGTAATCATCCAATGCCCCCCACCATAGGCAGCAAGCCCCAGGGAAGCAGCCATCAAGATGGGCATCTTGCTCTGCTCCGGAACGTAATATTCAGCTTCTGATGACATTTCTAACTCCAATCATACTTCGGGGCAAAGGAAATATTGAATCCTCTGCAATTATATTAGTTCGAAGCGGTTATTAAGGCTGGCTCAGCTTTAAGGCTTGCAGCGACTGGGTCGCTTACCCGGCTGGTAATATCAAATACCGAGTAAGACAACGTTATAGTACCTATGCTTTTCGGAAGCTCCGGGTCCACAAAAAATACTAACTTCATATCCACCTCTTCACCAGCAGCCAAGGGCTGCTGTTCAAAACAAAAACATTCAATTTTGTGTAAATAATTAACTGCATTAATTGGCACTACACTGGGGACTGCCTGGGCAACCATATCCCGCGTCGTGGTGTTCTTGGCGTAGTAGGTAACTTCTGACCTCTGGCCCGGATGCACCACTACCTCAAACTGCGCTGGCTCAAAAATCCAGGGCATATTTGCCTGGTTGGTCGCCATAAATTGCACTTTCACTGTCCTAGTTTCATCTACCGCTGCGGCAGCTTCTTCATAGGCGCTGTATTCCTGTGGTCCTATACCGAGCGCGTCACACGCCAGCCGATAAAGTGGTGGCATCGCAAACACCGCAAAAACGAACATGACAACCACGCCCATCGACAGTTTTGCTACCAAAACTTTATGCATCTTAGTGCGTAGCGCTCCCTGGATGCTCTTCCATCTGATCATCTGTCAGCTGGTGATCATGCAAGTCGCGCAAGTCTGGCGGTGTAGTGAAGGTGTGGTATGGCGGAGGCGTAGGCAATGTCCACTCCAGACCGTTAGCTCCATCCCAAGTTTTAGGCTCACTCACTTTTTTGCCCGCAACGATGGTGGCTACCACGTTGTAGAGGAACAAGATTTGTGAGGCACCATAAATAAATGCACCAATACTAGATACCATATTCCAATCGGCAAACTGCAATGCGTAATCCGCATACCGCCGCGGCATACCCGCTAGTCCCAAGAAATGCTGCGGGAAGAAGGTAATATTAAAGCCGATAAAGGATACCCAGAAATGCAGCTTACCCATGGCTTCGCTATACATACGGCCAGACCACTTAGGTAACCAGTAGTACACCGCGGCGGACATACTAAATACCGCACCGGCAACCATTACGTAGTGAAAGTGAGCTACTACAAAGTAGGTATCGTGATACTGGACATCACTTGGAGCGATCGACAACATCAGGCCAGTAAAGCCACCCAAGGTGAACAGAACAATAAAGGCAATGGCAAACAGCATAGGTGTTTCGTAGCTGATAGAGCCACGGAACATTGTGCTTACCCAGTTAAATACCTTCACGCCCGTTGGCACCGCAATCAGCATTGTGGCGTACATAAAGTAGAGCTGACCAGAAATCGGAATACCCACCAAGAACATATGGTGAGCCCAAACGATAAAGGACAAGAAGGCAATTGCCGATGTCGCATATACCATGGATGCGTAACCAAATAACGGCTTGCGACTGAACGTTGGAATGATTTCAGAAATCACACCAAAGGCCGGCAAGATAATGATGTATACCTCAGGATGACCAAAGAACCAGAAAATATGTTGGAACAATACGGGATCACCGCCACCGGCTGCATCAAAGAATGCCGTGCCAAAGTTGATATCCATCAGCATCATGGTTACCGCGCCTGCCAATACTGGCATAACGGCAATCAGCAAGAATGCGGTAATAAGCCATGTCCAAACAAAGAGCGGCATTTTCATCATGGTCATACCGGGCGCACGCATATTTAGCACAGTGGCAACAATGTTGATGGAACCCATAATCGAAGACGCACCCATGATGTGGATGGCAAAGATAAAGAAGTTGACCGAATCCGGCGCGTAAGTCGTAGACAGCGGCGCGTAGAAAGTCCAACCAAAGTTAGGACCACCACCTTCCATAAAGAGGGTAGAGGCCAACATCAAGAAAGCCGGTGGCAGAATCCAGAAACTCAGGTTGTTCATACGCGGCAGTGCCATATCTGGCGCACCGATCATCAGAGGAATCATCCAGTTCGCCAAGCCAACAAATGACGGCATGATGGCGCCAAAGACCATTACCAAGCCGTGCATGGTGGTCATTTGATTAAAGAACTCTGGACGAACCAGTTGCATGCCGGGCTCAAAGAGCTCGGCGCGAATCACCATGGCGAAAAACCCGCCAAGAATAAACATGGCAAAGCTGAACCAGAGGTAAAGCGTGCCTATATCTTTATGGTTGGTGGTAAATAACCAGCGTGTTATGCCTTTTGCAGGACCATGTGCCATTCCGTAATTCTCCTATTGGGCCTGAATGTAGTTGTAAACATCGATTGGCTGAACTACGTCACCCATATCATTACCCCAAGCATTACGCTGGTAAGTCAAAATCGCAGCGAGATCTAGCTCGCTAAGTAGTGGTCCAAAAGCCTGCATAACCGTTCCCGCAACCCCGTTAACACCAATCTCTAGATGCGCTTCGACCGGGCCAGTAACTATCGCACTGCCGGCAAGCGCTGGAAAAGCTGGCGGAATGCCTTGGCCGTTGGCCTGATGGCAAGCTGCACAAGAGCGCAAGTACGCTTCTTCGCCACGCTCCACCAACTCTTCCATGGTAAAAGTGACTTGAGTAAGAGCAGCAATATCAAGTGCTTCTTGTTTTTTCTCAGCCAGCCAAAACTGGTATTCGTCTTTTTCTACTACGTTAACTACTACTGGCATAAAGGCATGGCCTTGCCCGCACAGCTCGGTACATTCGCCGCGGTAAACGCCCGTTTGCGTAACTTCAACCCAGGTTTCGGTTATATAGCCGGGGATCGCATCTTTCTTAATTGCGAAATCAGGAACCCAGAATGAATGGATAACATCCGCGCCGGTTAGTAGAAACCTAACTTTAGTATCTACCGGAATAACTAAGTGGTTATTTACTTCCTGAAGGTAAAACTCGCCTTTGGGTTCAATGTTGTAGATTTCGTCGAGGCTTGTGGAAAGCTCACTAAGATACTGAACCCCTTCGCCCAAATACTCATATTGCCACTTCCATTGCATGCCGGTTACACGAATATCTATTTCGGCATCGCTGGTATCGTAAAGATCAATCAGTGTTTTGGTCGCCGGCCAAGCCATAGCGACCAGAATAAAAATAGGCACGATAGTCCAAACTAGCTCAACGCCTAAGTGTTCATGCCAGTTTTCGGCTTCGTGGCCGATAGACTTTCGGTGGAAGTACATTGCCCAAAGCATTGCACCAAACACACCAACGCCAATAACAACACAAATCCAGAAGATCAGCATATGCAGATTGTAAATCTCGTGGCTTATGGTGCTTACGCCGATAGGCATATTCAGAAGCGCCGTACTGCTGACTTCCTCTTGCTGAGCCTGGACATATACACCAGACAGAGCTAAAAAAGTCAGACTGAAAAGCCGGAGTGTTTTTCTCAAAATCACCCGTTTCTCCGTTCTCAAAAATAGTGAATTCATAAATTCGGCTCGATAATTAGACCATGGAATAGTCCTAATAAGACATCGATGTGGCTGGCTAGCCTCAAGCCCAAGAGGGCCCTGATATGGCAAAACGCGGCGTATTATAGCCAAGTGCTTAACAAAACTCTACGCTCAGAACCGTCCTTTCTTGGCTTTAATCAAGTTTTGCTTTTATTGCATAAGCTTTCGCCAAAATCACAAGTAAAAAGAGCCTGCTGATAGACTTGTGCCCTAATTGACAAAGAACCGATTTTCTTGAAACGCACCAAGCCGATACTACATATCGCCGGGCCCATGATTTTAGCCAATCTCAGCGTGCCGCTCTTGGGGCTCGTCGACACTGCCATTCTTGGCCATCTGGAAAACGCCTCTACTTTAGCGGCTGCCGCCCTGGGCGCTCATATTATTTCGTTGCTGTTTTGGTCCTTTGGTTTTCTGCGCATGTCGACAACGGGATTGACCAGCCGATTGTTTGGCGCGGAAAACTTTGCAGAAGTTAGAGCAGCTCTTTTACGGGCCCTGATCCTAGCTACCTTAATAGCAATACCACTGCTGGCAGTTGGACAACTAGTTTTAGGCCTACTGGCGCAAACGCTCAGCGGCAACTCCGCTATCGCCGAATTGAGCACCGCCTATCTGAATATCCGCATTTGGTCAGCGCCTGCAACTCTCGCGACCTACTGCTTTGTCGGATGGTTTATTGGTTTAGGCAAAAGCCGCAGCGCCTTGATAGTTTTACTAGTAACCAATATCGCCAATGGGCTTTTGGATTACCTATTAATAGTCGTATTAGAAATGGATATTCGGGGCGCAGCCTATGCTTCACTAATCGCTGAGTACCTAGGCGTGACTACCGCTCTTCTGATCTGCCTTGGAATTATTGGAAGGTCTCCATTTAGACTGACGCAACAATCAAAGCTATTTGATCGCGCCAAATTTTCAGAGCTCTTGCAGACCAACGCCGATCTCTTTGTACGCACCATCAGTTTGTTATTAGTATTTCTAATTGTTTCCAGCGCCGGTGTGCGCATCAGCCCTGAAGTAGCCGCCGCCAACGCTATATTGCTAAATCTTCTAGCCTTCTCAGCTTACGCAATGGACGGTTTTGCCTATGCAGCTGAATCCCTCTGCGGCCGAGCTTGGGGTAAGCGGGATTTTAAAGAGTTCTGGTTGGTAGCCAAGGAAAGCACAATCTATGCGCTCCTTATAGGAATCAGCTTTGTTGCGATATTCCTGCTGCTGGAGCAATCTATTTTAGGTCTATATACCAACTTGCCCGAAGTTATTCTCGAGGCTAAGGCTGTTTACCTCTGGCTGGCGCTGCTGCCCTTAGTCGCTATTTGGTGTTATCAGCTAGACGGTATCTTTATTGGTATCGGCCATACCCACAGCATGCGCAACGCAATGCTGCTTTCCTTCCTGCTGGTTTTTTTGCCGCTGTTCTTTATGGGTAGAGACAGTGGTAATACCGGAATTTGGATGGCGCTCTCGGCCTTCCATTTAGCAAGAGTGGTAAGTTTGGGGATTCCCCTGCTATTGGTTTTTAAGGCACAATAAAAGCTGGTTCCCAAAATCATATTTCCATCTGGGCTCAGATTAAAGCTTTCCTGCTCACCATCCAGAGTTACTGTCAATACTCCATCTATCAGACTGTTAACAACCGCCGGAGTAGGTCAACCAGCTGGATCAACCTCACGGGCATCTAGGGTTGCCACAAGCTCAGCGGGAGAAGCGCCATTGACAATCCAACTAAGCTCTAGCTCTTCGTCATGCACAACAGTAAAGGTTGCCGCAGTGGTACTAGTGATCTCGAGCTTTGAACTGCCCACATAGGATCCGATGCTTGCAAAATCTCCGCCAGGGTCGGCAGCCCCTTGACCAAGATCGCCGAAGAAGGAAATGCAGTAATTAGTACCCACCAAATCTTCTCGGGTCACATTACCGGAACTCGTGGTACCCGCCTCTAGAGCCGTAACGCGACTTCCAATGGCATCGATTGCCGTTATCAGCGCGCTAAAGTTGGCATTAACCGATGCAGCGGTAGCCGCCGCACCAGCTTCAAAGGTATTTGGTACATCGACGCAGTTATCCGTGCCGTCAGCGATACCATCATTGTCTGAATCATTAGGCACGTTGGGGAAATCGTCCTGATCGTCGTTAATCCCCGACTCCATCACCGTCAGTATCAGTAGTTTCCGTTTCGTCTTCAGGGAAAGCGTCACCGTTATCGCCAGTACCGTCACCATCGGTATCGGCAGTTTCAGTCCCATCTTCTGGGAAGGCATCTTCACTATCCACTACGCCATCTTCATCAGAATCCACTTCAACTACCGCAGGTACTGGGGTGACAGAAACTTGATCTGACAACGTGGTTGAAGAGCCAGTATCTTCGCTCCCTAGTACGGTTTCTATATCGCCAACCGTAGTAGTGGTTCCGGGAATCACTAGGGTCGTAACATCCTGAGTAACAATAGTGGTTAGCGTCGCTACCGTTGCCAAGCTGGCAATAGCACCATCATCACTCTGACCATCAATAGAGCCGTCACTCAAACCTTCTATCAAAGCTTCAAAGGCGTCCTGAGCAGTCGCGCCACTCCCAGCAGCAGATACCGCGTTTGCAATCACAGCTACCGCTTCAATAGCCTGCCGATACGCAGCAACGCTAGCTTGATCAGCATCACTAGTAGTATCGTCAGTAAGTATTGGTGGAGTAGTAAAGATATCGGTGGTGCTATCCAAGCCAAAGCCTAGGGTCGATTTGACCTGCACCTGAGCTAAGTCCAAAGCGGCCGTGAATTCCGCCTCGGATATAGTGCCGTTGCCATCACCCGAATAGGGCGCGCCGGTATCAGCATTTTTAATAGCAAGGTTAACCACCATAGTAGTTAATACCGAGGCATAAATGTCGCCACCAGCTATAATCTGGGCCGCATCAACTACCGTAATTAGGTCATCGAATATCGGAGCAGTGCCTGTGGTTAGATCCATTGTTGCGGCGACCACAAGAAACTCCAATAGGACCAAACCTGATATATCCCAGGCACATCATCGAGCCCTTGAATGCTTGCGTCAGCCCCTGTCGTAGCTGTGGATCCCTGCTGGACGCCTTTTAGATCGACGGCGGCGATTTTTACCAAATATAGATTTACGTCCGCCCCAACTAAGGGCCCTTTAACACCCGCACCACCAACCCCTATGGGGTCTACGGTAGCATCGTCCTCGTCGTTGTCTTCAAAACATCACACCCCGCGAGCGTAAAAACTGCCGTAACCGAGATTACTTTTAAACAGTATGGCCACTTCATATCTGTCCCCTATTCCATTTAGTTCATTTGGTTCTTTTAGAGTAACCCCGGTAAAATAAGGGTCATTTACACTAGGCCTATTTCTAGTGAAATCATAGATTTTTAATCTAGGGCTCTATGTATTTATTTCACTAGGTGAGCAAAAGATTCCGCGTGTTTCCCTTGATTGAGTAACCAACAATGGTTTAAATGGCGCCCTAAATTTGGGAATCAAAAATGAAAATCAAAATCGCGCTGATTGTCGCAGCACTTATAGCTACTACATCAGCTTGGCCACAATGGGCTGGCGAAGGAAACTTGGCATACAGCAACGCCAACGGCAACTCTAACAATAGCGCCCTGGCCGCATCTTTGGCCCTATCCAAAGAGTCGGGTAAATGGAAGCATAGCGTTGGACTAGACGCGGTAGGCTCGACACAAGACGATACCACCACGGCAGAGTCATATACCCTAAGCGGCCAGACAGATTACGCCTACAGCGCAGACTATTATAGCTTCGGCGCGGCACGATATCAGGCGGATAGATTTAGTGGCTATGATAGCCAAGCATCGATAACGGGCGGTGCCGGCTGGCATGTTATAGCCAGCGAAGTGGCCTCCTTCAATGCTGAAATCGGTGGCGGTTATAGAGACTCAGAATTACTCGGCGGCCTTGGCAGCGAAAACGAGGGCGTTTTTAGCCTAAATTTGACCTATAAGCGATCCATTACAGACACTACCGATATCGACGTAAGCTACTTTACTGAATCTGGTAGCAGCAACCGCTATTCAGAAGCCGGTGCTGGCGTTCGAGTAGCTATGTCAGATGCCCTAGGGCTGCGAGCGGGATATTTGATTAAACAAAATTCCGATGCGCCACTGGGTTCTAAATCAACAGATACCCTCACTACCGTAGGCATTAGCTATAAGTTCTAGGAAAGAACTTATAAGTACGAAACCTAGGGTACGAATTTGATCTGAACGGCCTGTGCTACCGTGTCTCGTTCAGATCGAGTCTTATTTACTCGGGTGCTAGGTTCATTCGGCGACGATTCAAATCGCTGGATATCCTTGTAATCGCAGCGCACGCATTCGCGCACATCAACACCCTCATCTTGATAGACCACAATTTTGTCCACCTCTTTGCACTGGGGACATATTGCTCCGGCGATAAATCTGCGCTTGTTCACTTGCACTGCCTCAGCTAATCTGAATTTTTATATCTACAAAAAATGAAGTATCTCATATGACATCTAACCTACGCGCCTTTAATGGCATTATCCCAAAGCTTGGAAACAATGCCTACATCGACCCGGCTGCTACCGTAATAGGAGAAGTCGAACTTGGTGAAGATGTCTCCGTGTGGCCCGGCGCAGTTATCCGTGGAGATATGCACTGGATACGCATAGGCGACCGATCAAACGTTCAGGACAACGCCGTTATACACACCACACATGCCAGCGACGAATTTAACCCGGCAGGGTTTCCAACATCCATCGGCAAAGATGTGACCATTGGTCACTCATCTGTGCTGCATGGCTGCACCATCGAAGATAAGGTATTGATCGGTATTGGCGCGATTATCAACGATGGCGTAACTATCAAATCCGGCGCAATGGTCGGAGCTGGCTCGCTAGTGCCTCCCGGGAAAACCTTAGAGGGAGGGTTTATCTATGTGGGTAATCCGGCCAAGCAACTGCGACCACTGAGTGAAATGGAAACCAAATTTTTGGGCTATTCGCCGCAAAATTATATAAAGCTGAAAAACCAGTACATCTCAGAGCAAGAATAGCTTCCAGTCCAGCCTTCTCGTAAAGGCTGCTCATAAAAAAGCACCACCTTTCGGCGGTGCCCTTTCAAACTAGATATCAAATCTATAGGCGACTACTCGACAGTAATAGTAATCTGCTCTGATATAACCACTGGATCATGGGGAATATGTAAGGCGTCTCCCAATATTAGCTGCAACGTATGCTCGCCAGGAGTAAGGTTTAGCGTGGTTTCAGTAGCGCCCGTGCCAAAATGCACATAGGTCTCATTTGCTGGCACCGGACTGCCCATAGGCGGCAAGTCGCCATCGATAATAATGTGATGATGCCCAGTATTCGCGAACTGAGTCAGTGTAGTGGGATTCTGAAAGGCTCCGGCTGGCGCAACGCCCATATTCTGTAGGCCGAACTTTACTCGTACCGGGCTGCTCACAATTTCACCGTGTGCAGGCGAAACAATATAAAGCTGCGCGTTATCTGGTGCGCTCTGGCGAGGCATCTGTGCATTTACTGCGGTTGCGCAGAACAAACCAATCGCTAAGGCAATTCCAATCTTCATAACTTCTCTCCAAACCAAAAGCCAAATTTAAGTCTGACCATTAAGCATTTCGCTTCGAACAGTTGCAATAATCTTTACTAAATTTAAGTCTGACCATTAAGCATATCGCTTCGAAGCGTTGCGATAACATTTACAAAATCGGGAGAAACACCGCGCCAGATCCGAAAGGATTCAGCCGCCTGCCCAACCAGCATTCCCAACCCGTCAGAAGCCGATGCTCCCTGAGATAAAGCCCACTGCATAAAGGCGGTCGGTTGGGCTGCGTAAACCATGTCATAACAAAGACTACTGGGCACTAGAATCCCGGCCGGTAATTCGAGACTAGCACCGGCCAATGATGTACTGGTGCCGTTGATAACAAGATCAAAAGCTTCACTTCCCGCCCCATCTAACAGCGCATCTAAGGGGCAGGATCGAATTGATCCATATCCGGCAAATCCTTTGGCTAGCTGCTGTGCTTTTTCATGGGTTCGATTGGCTATCACCAACTCTTTTGGGCCGAGCTTAAGCATAGGCTCCAATATCCCTCGCACGGCGCCACCGGCTCCCAATACAAGAACACGCTGATGCGTAATAACTTTGCCTTGGCGTTCAATGTCTGCAATTAGACCGGCCGCATCGGTGTTGTGGCCTATTATCTCACCGTCTTCAGAGGCCGCTAGCGTATTAACTGCGCCAGCTATTTGAGCCCCGGCAGAAAGACGATCCGCAAACCGGTATGCATCTTCCTTAAACGGCATGGTGATATTCATGCCCCTTCCGCCTTCTGAGAAGAATTTCTTTGCTGCCGCTTCAAATCCGTCTAGTTCGACAAGCTTGGATTCATACGAGAGAGCTTCGCCGGTTTGTTCGGCAAAGAGGCTGTGTATCTGCGGCGAGCGACTCTGCGCTATAGGGTTGCCAACTACCAAATATCGGTCAGTCATCCGCTAGCCAATCCCGCGCGGGTAGAAAGTGTGAATATAACTCCGCCTCAGGCGAGTTTGGTTCTGGTTGAAAGTCATAGTGCCATTCTACTTTGGGAGGAAGGCTAACCAGAATAGACTCTGTACGGCCACCCGATTGCAGGCCAAATAGCGTTCCGCGATCGTAAACTAAATTGAACTCCACATATCGTCCTCTACGGTAAGCCTGAAATTTTCTCTCAGAATCACCAAAGGGAAGCGCTTTTCTGCGCTCTACAATTGGCGCATAAGCCGGAATAACTGCATCACCCACACTTTGCATTAGGGCAAAACTATTTTCGAAACCGCCTTCGCTATAGTCATCAAAAAATAGGCCTCCAATACCTCGCGCCTCGGCTCGGTGCTTCAAATAGAAGTAGTCATCACACCATTTTTTAAATTTGGGATAGGTTTGCTCTCCAAAGGGCTCGCAAGCCTCTTTTGCCACACCATGCCAATGTCGGGCGTCTTCTTCAAAGCCGTAATAGGGCGTAAGGTCAAATCCACCTCCAAACCACCAGACTGGTTCTTCGCCCGGCTTTTCGGCCACAAAAACACGAACATTCGCGTGGGCGGTTGGCACATAGGGATTACGCGGATGAAGCACAAGGGAAACACCCATAGCCTGAAATGAACGTCCCGCTAGTTCAGGTCGGTTTGCCGATGCCGAGGGAGGCAAGTGAGTGCCGTGCACATGAGAAAAAAGCACGCCGCCTTTTTCAAATACTGCGCCTTCTTCAATTACTCGCGTACGACCGCCTCCGCCTTCGGGGCGCTGCCAAGCATCTTCTTTAAAGGTTTCCACACCATCCAAACGCTCCAGCTCCGCGCAAATACGATCCTGCAAGGCTTCTAGATATTGTTTTACTGCCTCAATATTCATAGGTACTCATGTCTGTTTGGGCCTAATGATTCGCCCGGTTTCCAATTCGCGAATTTCAGTGGGGCCATTCTGGCCGGCTGTCGTTCCCGGAACAATGACATCAATCAAGTTAGGGAAGTAGCGGTGCACCGTTATCAAATTAGTAGCTGCAGGACGCCCGCCAGGATTGGCAGAAGTTGAAACCATTGCCCCGCCATAAGCTTCACATATGCCCACCACCGATGGATGGTTACTGACCCTGACGGCCAATGTGGCCTGACCTCCTGTAATCCAATCTGGCGCAACGCCCAAATTGGGTATTAACCAGGTCATCCCTTTGCCTTGGCTTTCGATAATTAGTTTGAGTTTCTTCTTCTCCAAACCTGCGGTGTAGGCAGCTAGCTGCTTGATATCCGCAGCAATGAGTATCAATCCTTTGTTTTCAGGCCTGGACTTTAGAGCCAAAACTCTTGATACAGCAGCCTCATTTAAGGGGTCGCACCCCAAACCCCATACTCCTTCTGTTGCATAGGCAATCACGCCACCTTCGAGCATTGATCGAGCGGCTAAAGTATAAGAAGGTGAGTATCGAGGCATGAATAACGTCATTCTTGTAAGTTCGGCGCAAGATTACGCTCGCAAGCCAAGACATTCTAGGTAGAGAGGGGAATATCTCTGTTTTATTCAAGTCGTTTTATTCCCTCAGGGGTACGTTGCACCGATCCCTGCAGCTCAAGGTCGGTTAATATCTCTACCAAAGCATGGACTTCTAACCCGGTTAGTTCGAGTAAATCGTCGAGACCCAATGGTTCAAACTCAATATGGCCAAATACCGCTTCATGCTTGTGGCTCAGGTCATCGCTCAGCGGGTGTTTTGCATTTTTTGCACTAACGATTTCGAGCTGAAACCCTAATAAACTGCCGAGCTCCTCTACCATTTGATCAGCCGAACTAACCAGCGTGGCGCCGTCTCTAATTAGCCGATGGCATCCCCGCTTTAACGGGTCATGAATATTCCCGGGCAGTACTAGCACCTCTCGCCCCTGCTCCAAAGCTAGGCGCGCGGTGATTAACGAGCCGCTTCTCTCTGATGCCTCCACAACAAGAGATGCCACAGACAATCCACTAATAATGCGATTTCGCTTGGGAAAATTCTCGGGCAAAAGCGGCATTCCCGGAGGAAACTCACTGACAAGCGTGCCTCCCGATTCGATTATTTCCTGCGCCAAAAATTTGTTTTTCGCCGGATATATTTTGTCTAAGCCTGAACCAATAACAGCACTGGTTAGCCCTTCGGCGTCTAAAGCGCCCTGATGAGCAGCGGTATCAATACCAATTGCGAGCCCACTGGTTATTCCAAATCCTTTTTGGGCCATACATCGAGCGAAGGCTCTTGAATCGAGCTGTCCGGAGCGGCTGCATCGGCGACTGCCAACAATTGCCATCTGTGGTTTATGTAATTGTTTAAAATCACCCAATACATAGAGCAAGGCGGGCGCATCCGGTATTTCTGTTAACAGATCTGGATAATCGTTACTTCCTCGTTCTACCAAGCAAAGACCGTTCGTATATATGAAGTTCGAGGCGTATTCCAATCTCTGGGAAAACTCTGCCCTAGGCGACTGTATGGCCGCGTTGATTGCTTGGAGAAGTAGCTCGGGCATCCAGTCGCGCTGTTCTGCGATTAGATATTCAGGATGAGGTAGCTCTACGAAAGCATCCTGAATTCGAAGCAAAACGCTATTGGGGAAATTTGGCAGCAAGTGCCAGAATATTTTAGATTGCAGCTCGTCCATGAACGCTCCTTATTAGGCTCTCTTATTATGCAATACTTATATGCATTTCTAGCGAGATGCACCGCACATCCTATGCGGTGATTATGTAATCCTTTTTATGGGTTGGTAACCGGATCTCCAATGGCCATGGTTGTCTCAGCTTCCAAAATCAAGCCGAAGCTCATGCTCGGCAAAGATTTGAAAATAATCAACATACCGGCTTTTTCATCGGGTAGATCTACGCTGCCACCCTGAACTCTATCGCGTACGCGCTCCCCTGCATCCATCACGGCGAGCACATGACCATTTCGCACTCCAGCTTCCAGACCTTTATTTAGTGCCACCACGTCCAATTGTCCGATATGGGATACGCCACCTTCCACCGCAATAATTTGTGCCAACACCGGGATGCTTGGAACTTCCGGAAAAAGAATAGGGTCTATGTCGTCTTGAGCCAATGGCAGCAAGAGGTCACCAGCGAGGATTTCTTGGGAACTTCGAATAATATTGAATTTGCTGACATCTTCGGACTGGAAGATAAATCGCGCAGTACCCATGGCTTCTGCGCGGTAACCAAGATATTTTCGAGTTTCTGGATCTCGATATCGATCGCCAATACGGAAAATCTGATAGATGCCCACACCGGCCGCTAGCTGGCCCCGAACATAAAATTCATCACTTTGACCTACCAAAATACGGCTCTCTGGGCCGGCGACCATATATGGCGCAAGGTCGATCTCTTCTTCGGTCATCACTCTTGTAGCGGTGAAAAACTCTTGAATTTCGGCCAGCGGAATCGAAGTAATCGCTTCTACTAACGGAATGCTCGTCATTTCCGGTGTCAGTTTGACCACGGGACTCATAGCAGAATTCATATTATTGGCAACGCTTTGCCCATTGTCGAGTTGCAAACGGGGTTGCCCATCAACATAAACTAGACGCATTTGATCACCCGGATAAATCAAATGGGGGTTAGCTACTTGAGAATTAATTTGCCATATCTCCGGCCAAAGCCAAGGATCACGCAAAAAAACTGCGGAAATATCCCAGAGCGTATCGCCGAGCTGCACCACATAAACATCGGGATGGTCAGGGTTCACCGCAACCTGTGCGACAGCAGTTAAGCTAGAAATTGTAAGAATGGCCACAAGGCACAGCCTACGAAACATGAGCTATACTAAGAAGGCTTGAAACTCCATCACCTTGTTCTCATATCTGACTTAAAATACTGGTTTTTTAGTACAAATGGCCCTTTTGAATATCCTAGAATTTCCCGACCCGCGCCTTCGTAAGGTCGCCGAACCAATCACAGAGGTTGATGATGGTATTCGTCAGCTGTGTAAAGACATGTTTGAAACCATGTATGAGGCCCCGGGGATCGGGCTGGCCGCAACCCAAGTAAATGTACATAAACGCCTATTGGTATGTGATATATCTGAGGATCAAAGCCAGCCTTTGGTCTTTATCAATCCGGAAATTCAGCAATTTAGTGAAGCGGTCTCCTCATACGATGAAGGCTGTTTGTCCGTGCCGGGTTACTTTGAAGAGGTGGAACGTCCTGACAGCATAGTAATTACCGCACTGGATCAGAATGGCGAAACCTTTCAATTGCAGATCGATGGACTGCTCTCTACCTGCATTCAACATGAAATTGACCACCTTAATGGCAAGCTTTTCGTAGACTACTTATCTCCGATAAAGCGCAAACGCATTCGATCAAAACTCGAAAAACAGCACAAAAAACGAGCTTAAGGAGGCTAACCCCACAATGACATCTGCCAAGGCTTTACGTATCGGCTTCGCCGGCACCCCCCTTTTTGCTGCTGAACATTTACGCGCTTTAATGCAAGACAGCAACCACGCTATTGTAGCCGTTTGGACGCAGCCAGATCGGCCCGCCGGTCGTGGCAAGCAGACTCAAGCAAGCCCGGTTAAACAGCTTGCCGAAGAACACAAAATACGCGTATTGCAACCGCAAAAATTACTCGAGCATGATTGCGCAGATATGGCTGCGCTAGAACTAGATCTTTTAGTAGTGGTCGCATACGGCCTTATTTTGCCGCAATCGGTATTGGATACGCCCTGCCATGGCTGTATAAATGTGCATGCATCGCTTCTGCCCCGTTGGCGTGGCGCAGCGCCAATACAACGCGCTATAGAAGCCGGCGACAAGGAAACCGGCGTATGTATTATGCAAATGGATGCCGGCCTTGATACCGGAGAGGTACTAAGTCGAACCAGTTTCCCAATAGGCACGATAGACACCGCCGGAATGGTTCACGACCGAATAATTGAAGTCGGCTCACCCCTCTTGGTCGAAACCATAGACCAGATCGCCGCGGGTACAGCACACTCAGAACCTCAGGATAATGCCGAAACCTGCTATGCGGCAAAAATCCACAAAGCCGAGGCAGAAATCGATTGGACGCAATCAGTCACCGATCTCGACCGAAAAATTCGAGCGTTTAACCCAGTGCCTGTTGCCTTTACGACCCTCGGAAACGATCGTTTGCGCATCTGGCAGGTATACCCACTGGCGGACAACGCAACTGCTGCAAAGCCCGGAGTTATCGCGGGTTCCAGCGAAGAGGGTATCGATGTCGGCTGTGGGTCTGGATTATTGAGACTAAAAACTCTGCAACTTCCCGGGAAAAAGTCGACGCCCGTATCTGAATTAATGCGTGGCAACGCTGCCCGATTCAAAGTCGGAACCAAATTCGGAACCACCGCAACGGACGACCCCACATCTTGAAGAACGCTCGCGCTCGCGCTGCTCAGCATCTGGCACCTGTTATCTGCAAGCAAGGCGCCCTCAGTTTGGATAGCGTAGACCCTGAAGACCCGGACCGCGGCCTTATTTCTGAACTGTGCTACGGCACGCTGCGGTACCTTCCTGCCCTGCAAGTAATCTCCGAAAAACTGCTGCATAAAAAAATACGTGACAAAGACGCGGATGTTCTCGCCCTGTTATTTATCGGCCTTTACCAAATTCGCTATTTGCGCGTTGCTGATCACGCCGCTGTTTCAGAAACCGTGCAAGCTGCCAAACAACTCAAAAAGTCATGGGCAACTGGCCTGCTGAACGCCGCCCTTAGAAACTATCTTGGCGCTCAAGAAAAATTCGATGCCGAGTTAAACAGCAATCCTATTTACACCACTGCACATCCCCAATGGCTTATTAATAGCATCCAGCGCCAGTGGCCTGATCAGGCACAACAGATATTTGATGCTGCCAATTCCAGACCACCCATGACCCTAAGGGTGAATCTACAAAAACAAACTAGAGACGCTCTAAGATCTGAATTGGCAGAGTTAAGCGTCGATTCTTTTCCGGGCAAACTGTGCGTGTCGGCACTGCAACTAAAGAGCGCAGTGGCCGTGCATCGTATTCCCGGGTTTGATAAAGGTTTCGCCTCCGTGCAGGACGAAAGCGCGCAGCTCGCAGCAGAGCTCTTAAGCCCTCAGAAAATGGCCCGGGTATTAGACGCCTGCGCTGCACCTGGCGGTAAAACCGGCCACTTGCTAGAGCTATGCCCAGAGATATCCTTGACCGCACTGGATATTGATGAGCTTCGCATAGCTAAAGTTGATCAAAACCTGCATCGCTTGGGTTACACCGCCGATGTTCGCGCCGCCGACGCCAGTGATCTAGATTCATGGTGGGACGGCAAAGCATTTGATCGTATATTGATCGATGCGCCCTGCTCTGGAACCGGAGTAATGCGCCGCCATCCAGATATCAAACAACTGCGGACCCCGGAAGATGTGAGCGGTTTTCGCGAGCGCCAAATCAATCTGTTAGAGACACTGTGGTCAACCTTGGCCGGTGGTGGCAAACTGCTTTATGTAACCTGTTCTATATTAAAGTCAGAGAATCAGGATGTTGTTAACCATTTTGCAAAAGGCCGCAATGATGTTGATTTTTTGCCCATCCAGATCGAAGGCGCGATTCAATGTAATCCGGGAATTCAATTATTACCCTTGGCGGATGGCAGCGATGGCTTCTATTATGTGCTTATGGCGAAGCAGTCCGAAGGATAGAGAAGAATGAAAATAGTCATATTAGGTGCGGGGCAGGTAGGTTCAACTTTAGCTAGCAACCTCTCCAGTGAATCAAATGATATAACCCTAATCGACTCTCGCGAAGAGTTGTTGGCGGAACTGCGCGATCGCCTCGATATTCAAACGGTTTGCGGCTGGGGCTCACATCCCGAAGTGCTTGAACAGGCCGGTATCGAAGACGCTGATATGTTAGTGGCCGTCACCAACCAAGACGAAATCAATATGGTGGCCTGCCAAATAGCGCATTCGCTTTACCGAACCCCACACAAGATAGCGCGCATTCGCTCCAGTGGTTATACCAATGACCGCATTCGCGAAAAACTTTTTAGCTCCGAACATTTGCCTGTTGACGTGACCATTACGCCCGAGCAATTAGTTACTGATCACCTAGTTCAGCTTATTCATCAGCCTGGTGCCTTGCAGGTAATGGATTTCGCTGACAAGCGTGTGCAGCTCGTTGCAGTAAGCGCAAAGCCTGACGCCCCTATGGTTGGCAAACAGATTAAGGATCTTGTTGGTCAGCTCGGCAAAGCAAAAACCCGGGTTGCCGCCATATACCGACACAACCGACCCATTATCGCTGAAGGCGATACACGCATTGAGTCCGGCGATGAGGTCTTTTTCCTCGCTTCCAAAAAACATATCCGTAATGTAATGGCTGAACTAGCCAACAAAGAGAAACCCTATCGACGTATCGTGATTGCCGGCGGCGGCAACATTGGTTTTCGCTTAGCTCAAGCCCTCGAGCATGACTATCAAGTAAAAGTTATTGAGATGGACACCAAGCGCTGCGAGTTTCTCGCCGAGCGACTACAGAAAACTATTGTATTGAATGGCAGCTCCTCCGATCAGGAATTGTTGAAAGAAGAGGGTATTGAAACCGTTGACGTATTCCTTGCGCTCACCAACAACGACGCTGCCAACATAATCTCTTCGATGCTCGCCAAGCGCCTGCATGCGGGCAAGGTTATTACACTAATTAATAATCCTGTCTACGTAGATCTTATGCAAAGCAGCGGCGATATTGATATCGCCATAGCGCCGGCGCAGATCACCACCAGCGCCCTGCTCTCTTTTGTGAGGCGCGGCGATACCGTTAAGGTTCATTCATTGAGGCGTGGCGCAGCTGAGGCAATGGAAATTGTCGCTCATGGAGATTCAAAATCCTCCAAGGTTGTCGGTCGCTGCATTAGTGAAGTTAAGCTGCCCCAGGGGGCAACTATTGGTGGCATAGTGCGCAACGTTGATAATAAACCTAAGGTTCTTATGGGCCACGGCGATGTAGTCATTGAAGATGAGGACCACCTAATAATCTTCGTCGCGGACAAAGAACATATACGTAAGATCGAACAACTCTTTTCCGTTAGCGTTAGCTTTTTCTAGATAATGAATTACGGAGTAATTCTCAAAGTATTGGGCATTCTACTGATGCTGTTCAGCACCAGTTATATGATCCCATTAGCAGTCTCTATATTTTATGATGACGGCTCATCTTCTGCTTTTGTATACTCTCTTATCATTACTATGTCCTTGGGCGCTTGCTTATGGATACCCTATAGCAACGAAAAACGCGAACTGCGATCCAGAGACGGCTTCTTAATTACCGTACTGTTTTGGATAGTGCTAGGTGCCATCGGATCCCTTCCTTTTATTTTGGGCTCGACGCCGCATCTTTCAATCACTGACAGTATTTTTGAATCAGTTTCCGGGCTTACTACCACTGGTGCCACGGTAATTGAGAATATCGAAGAACTGCCACTATCCATTTTATTCTACCGACAAATGCTCCAATGGCTTGGCGGTATCGGTATTGTGGTTATCGCCCTGGCCATCCTACCCATGCTCGGCGTGGGTGGCATGCAGCTCTATCGTGCCGAGGTTCCCGGCCCGGTAAAAGACAGCAAGCTCACACCCCGAATCGGCGAAACCGCTAAGGCTTTGTTTTTTGTTTACCTGATCCTCACATTAGCCTGTGCCGTCGCATATAAATTAGCGGGCATGTCGACTTTCGACGCTATCGGCCACAGTTTCTCAACCGTATCTATTGGCGGCTTCTCTACTCACGATGCCAGCATGGGCTTCTTTTTGGACAGCCCCGACTACAACGGCAACCTGATCCTGAGCGTCTGCATATTCTTTACCGTGATATCAGGTCTGAATTTTGGGCTGCACTATGTCGCTCTTTTCAGACGCTCCATTCGTCATTACCTGAAAGATACCGAAGCCCGTGTCTATCTGCTTATACTCGGTAGCAGTGCCATCTTTGTTACCTTGGGATTGATGATTGCGAATCAGTTTGCTGCGTCTGAAACCTTATTGCAGGGTGTGTTCCACACGGTTTCCATTATGACAACCGCGGGCTTTACGGCATCTAACTTGGGTACCTGGCCAGAGCACATAGCATTCTTTTTGTTATTTTTAAGCTTCTTCGGTGCCTGCGCAGCCTCTACTGGCGGCGGCATAAAGATTGGCCGAATGATCATTTTAGCCAAACAGACTCTGCGAGAAATAACCCGATTAATTCACCCTAGTGCAGTAGTGCCAATCAAGGTGGGTAATCGCGCGGTTGATGCGCGAATTGCAGATGCGATCTGGGGCTTTTTTGGGGCATACCTAATCGTTTTTTACGCCATGATATTGGTGCTATTGGCCAGTGGCCTCGATTTCGTTACGGCCTGGTCTGCCGTTTCTGCAACCCTGAACAACCTTGGTCCCGGGCTTGGTGAAGTGGTTAGTAACTACGCCTCTATTCCAAATTTTTCGAAATGGGTACTGTGTTTTTCCATGATCTTGGGTCGGCTAGAACTCTTCACTCTGATAGTGCTTTTTGTTCCGCTCTTTTGGCACAAATAGTCCTAAGGAGCGGCCCAAATAACCCTAAGCGACAGAATAAGGAGGCAGCAAAAGTAACTAGCTAGTTCGAGCGCTAATTTCCGGTCTGACTCTCTTCTGCCAGACCTTCACGAATTCGCTCCCGTAATTCAAGCTGATCCAACGCATTGCCCCAGCCCGGACGCTGCTCGAAAGCTACTCTATATTCGGCCTCGGCGTCGTCAAGACGACCCAGCCTAACCAGCGCCATACCACGATTCAAATACAAAATATGTGTGTTGCGCTCTAGTCCGCCCAAAGATTCGGCCTGATCGTAATCGGCTATCGCACTAGTAAAGTCTTGCATCAGAAACTGCAGATTACCGAGGTTCAGGAATATCTCCGGTGATTGGTCCGAGAGATCCAATGCTTTTAGATAATCTTCCTGGGCACCGCTAATATCACCGAGCTTGGCCTTAATAATTCCCCGATTGAGATGTGTTGTCACTAGATCGCCGCGACTCAACCGACCGTTCCTAATAGCGGCGGTGCAATTATCCACATCTCTGCGCGACCCCTCACCGGAGCTGACCGCATATTCGGCGTTTTGAAAACATTTATGAGCGACGGACGCGCCCATTACTGTGCCTGCGCAAACGCTGCAGTAAACCCGAGTACAACCGGAAAAATTATTTTTAGGGTGTCAGGAATTTTATTCATTGAAGCCCCCGGAAAGTTACCCCAATAGCGCTTTGACGCGGCTGGGCTATACGCCCTTACTGCAGCCCCGCTGCTGCATCCAATCGCTTCTCTTTCAGGTCTTCCAATTTATCCTGAGCAGTCACCCAATCCGGGCGCACCTCCAAAGCTTTTAAATAGTCAGCCTCAGCCAAATCAAATTGACCGATGCGCATGTAGGCCATTCCTCGGTTTAGGAACAGTACATGTTGTTGCGCTAAACCCAGGGTTTCTGCGTGATCGTAATCTGAAATTGCCGAAGAGTAATCCTGCATCATATATTGCAGGTTTCCGAGATTAAGAAAGGTTTCCGGCGATCGGTCAGATATATCAAGAGCGCTTAGATAATCTTGCTCCGCTCGAACTACATCGCCCATGTTCACCCGAATAATTCCTCGGTTAATGTAGGTGGCCGCCTTATCGCGCCTGTTTAACCGTCCTTCACGAATGGCATCATTACATTCAACCAGGTCAGAACTTGAGCCGCTCAGACTACGCGCAGAATATTGAGCACTTTCATAACACCTATAGGCATCATTTGTACCCAACACCGTTATCGATTGGGCCTGCGCGCCGATGGAAAATAAACTGGAGGTCGCTAACAATAGCGCCACGACTAAAGGATTTAATTTGTGCATTGGGAGCCTCCGAACTAGCTACACTAGCTACCTTTACCCGATTCTATGCCTGTTTTTTTGCAATAACTAGCACCTTTACAATCTGGTAAAGCGCTAGTAAATATTGACGGCGCCTTCCGGCTGCTTGCGGAACCGTTTGTATTCCCACTGATATTGCTCTGGTGCAGTAACAACGAGCTTTTCTATGGACCGGTTCATGGCATCTACCGCAGTCTGCTGATCTTCCGAGTGAATCTCGTCATCTGGCCGCGCGAATCCAACAATATGACCGCCATCGACCCTTCGCGCATAGGCGATCAAGACCCCCGGCTTGGTTTTTACCACTAGTCGATTTATTAGCGTCATGGTCAAAGCAGGAATGCCAAAAAACGGACTGAAAATCCCGCCCTCAAGCGCTGGCTCTTGGTCCGGCAATACCACCGTCATCTCGCCACGATTCAGTGCCTTCACCACAGCCATTACCCCTCTTGAGGATGCCGGCACCATATTCGTGGTTCCAATACCTCTTACTCTTCGTAACATACCGTCTAAAGCCGTCATACGAGGCGTTCGATAAATCGCGGTGGTTGGCGCAAAGGTTGAAGCCCACATCCCTGCAAGCTCCCAGTTGCCAAAATGAGGAATCAGAAGCATCAGGCCCGAATCTGCGGCCAGCGCTTTTTCAAACAACTCTCTATTCTCAACACCTAATACCGACTTATTGCGCCAGTTCGCTCCGCGAAACCAAACGGAAGAAGTTTCTAATCCCATGGTGGCCGTTGCCTGCAAACTCTTTAGTGCCAATACATCCCGCTCGTCAACTGGCATGTCAGGGAAGCATGCTGCAAGATTGACCCGGGTAATTTTTGCGTCACGCCCATTTTTTTTGTATAGGCGCCGACCCAAGCTATTTCCCAGCTTGCGCTGAACGCCTCTCGGCAATAGGGAAATACCGCGAAGAAGTAATTCTATTAGTTTGCTTTTCATGGCACGAGTTTAGCAACAGATTGGAAGAATAATGACGCATAAAAGCGCTTCTATTCAATTTAGCGGGCTGGCCGCTATTTCAGCGCAGCTGTAACCGCTATAATCACCTGCCTTCCAATATAAAAATTGTTGCTGTGACTTACCAGACCGACGTATCAACATTCCAAGGGCTAATAAGCTCCTTGCAAAACTTTTGGGCCGACCAAGGCTGCGTAGTCCTGCAATCCCTCGACTTGGAAGTGGGCGCAGGTACTTTTCACCCAGCAACCTTTTTGCGCGCTATTGGGCCAGAGACCTGGAATGCTGCCTATGTGCAGCCATGCCGCAGACCTACTGACGGCCGCTATGGCGAAAACCCCAACCGGTTGCAGCACTATTATCAGTTTCAGGTAATTCTTAAGCCTTCGCCTGCAGACATTCAGGACAAATACTTAGACTCACTTAAATTCTTGGGTATCGATCCGAGCGTTCACGATATTCGATTTGTAGAAGACAACTGGGAATCGCCAACGCTTGGCGCTTGGGGTTTGGGTTGGGAAGTTTGGTTGAACGGCATGGAAGTCACGCAGTTCACCTACTTTCAGCAAGTCGGCGGGCTAGAGTGCTTTCCGGTTTCCGGCGAAATCACCTATGGTCTCGAGCGCATTGCCATGTACTTACAGGGCGTTGAATCCATATACGACCTGGTTTGGAATATTGCGCCAGACGGTACGCCTGTTACCTATGGCGATATTTTTCATCAGAACGAAGTAGAGATGTCGGCCTATAACTTTGAACATGCCAACGTCGACTTTCTGTTTGAAAGCTTTGATCAATACGAGAAATCCTGCACAGATCTTCTTCGGGCCGAACTGCCATTACCGGCCTATGAAATGGTTATGAAGGCTTCTCACGCCTTTAACCTGCTCGACGCTCGTCACGCTATATCGGTTACGGAACGACAGCGCTTTATTCTGCGGGTACGAACCTTAGCGCGCGCGGTCGCCAGCGCTTATTTTGACGCTCGCAAAAACCTAGGTTTCCCTTTGGCTCCGCCGGAACTCGCTTCCAAGGTGTTAGCTGAACTGGAGAACAAAAAGTGAGCGCGCGTGACCTGCTAGTTGAAATTGGTACCGAAGAACTGCCGCCAAAGTCTTTGGACAAGCTCCGCTTGGCTTTTGAAAAAGAGCTCAGCAAACAACTTAGTGCACAACGACTTAGCTTTTCCGGCAGCAAATCTTATGCGACCCCACGAAGGCTAGCGGTAATTATCGAGCAGCTTAGTGAAACCCAGCCCGACGAAAATATTGAGTTGTTAGGCCCCGCACGCGCTGCTGCATTTGATGCAGATGGAAACCCAACACAAGCAGCTCTAGGCTTCGCACGTAAATGCGGAGTAACTGATGTTAGCGAACTAACTTTTGTCGAAACCAATAAAGGCGAGCGACTGGCCTTTAAAGAAAACCGCACTGGCCAAAAGACAGAGTCTCTTCTTGCGGACTGTATTGAAGCTTCGCTGAACAAGCTTCCCATCGCTAAACGCATGCGCTGGGGCTCTGGCCGGCAAGAGTTTGTTCGGCCGGTACATTGGATTGTTCTGCTGTTTGGTGATCAAGTAGTCCCCGTGCAGATTATGGGCTTAACGGCTAGCAATCAAACCAGAGGGCACCGATTCCACTCCTCAGGCCAACTAACTATTGATTCCCCGGCAAGCTACGAAACGCAGCTCGAAAGCGCCAAAGTAGTGGTGGATATAAACAAGCGCCAGCAGACTATAGTCGACCAAGTCACCAAACTTGGCGCAGAGTCTGGCGGCCGAGCCGTCATTAGTCCTGGCATTCTGCAGGAGGTTACCTCCTTGGTTGAATGGCCTGTAGCTCTATGCGGTCGCTTTGATGAAAGCTTCCTGGATGTTCCTGAAGAAGCCCTGATTTCATCTATGGGCGAGCATCAAAAATATTTTCATCTAGTAGGCGAGTCGGAAAAGCTACTTCCGCTGTTTATTACTGTCAGTAATATCGAGTCCAAAGACCCGTCCAAGGTTATTGACGGTAACCAACGGGTTATCCGCCCTCGTTTAGCCGACGCAAAGTTCTTTTACGATAAGGATTTAAGGACTCCCTTAGAGGACCATCGGGCTAAATTGGCCAAAATTGTTTTCCAAGCAGATCTCGGCAGCCTTGCAGATAAAAGCGCCCGCGTCGGCAAACTCGGATCCAGCTTAGCTGCGAGCTGCAACGCCGACACCGCATTGGTTAACCGCGCTGCAGAACTTGCCAAATGCGACCTTGTGACTGACATGGTGCAGGAGTTCGATCAGCTGCAAGGAACCATGGGTCGCTACTACGCCACTGCAAATGGTGAGCCTTTTGAAGTAGCGCAAGCCATTTATGAACAGTACTTACCTAAGCAAGCTGGCGGAGCACTTCCGACAACGCCGACCGGTGTCTGCTTGGCTCTTGCTGAGCGCCTAGACACTCTGACCGGCATCTTTGGTATAAAACAGCCGCCAACAGGCTCTCGCGATCCTTTTGCCTTAAGACGAGCCAGCCTTGGCGTTTTGAATATCTTGGTAGATCAAAAAATCCAACTCGACCTTACCCAAGTAATAGGCGAGGCATATGACAATTTTGAGAACCTACCGGTTCCCAAGCAAGAACTTGTGCAACAGGTTCAAGGCTATCTTATTGATCGTTTTCGAGCTTGGTTCGAAGACGAGGGCACTACGGTTGAAGTCTTCCGCGCCGTACGCAGCGTCGAACAGAGCTCTCCTTACGAGATTTACCGCCGGGTACAAGCGGTGCTTAGCTTTGCCGAAACACCTGCAGCAGAAAGTTTGGCGGCCACCAATAAGCGAGTTGCCAATATCTTGGCCAAGGTGGATCTATCCAACTTACCCAAAGTAGATGCTTCGCTGTTCGAATCGGACACAGAGTCTGCACTAGCCGCAGCGCTTACCCAGATCCAATCGGATACCGCACCGGCCCTGGCGTCCGGAGACTTTTCTGCTGCCCTGTCGAGCATGGCAAGGCTGCAGCAACCCTTGGATGCTTTCTTTGAGTCGGTGATGGTTATGGCCGAACAAGAGAATTTGAAGCTAAATCGGTTGGCACTGCTCTCGGAAGTTAGACACCTGGTACTAAAGATCGCTGATCTTTCCGAACTAAGTGGCTAAAGCACGGATTCAAGCCAAATGAAGCTTAGAAAGGGCATCTATTACCTTTTCTACGTGCCGACTTTGTTTATTGCATCGGTATTCGTAATAACCCTCGGGCAGCTCATGACCATGCGCATGCGCCTGACCATAGCTACATCATGGAATCGTTTTGTTAGCCTGAGCCTATTGCGGATTACTACGGGTATTCGGGTAGAGATTGAAGGCAGGGAAAATATTCCCAAACAGGCCTTTGTTGCGCTTTCAAACCATCAAAGTGAATGGGAAACCTTGCATCTCTGCTACTTATTGAACCCGGTTAACTCTGTTTTAAAGAAAGATCTGTTACACATACCCTTTTTTGGTTGGGCACTCTGGGGATCAGGCCACATTGGTATAGATAGGTCTAACGCTCGCGGATCCTTAAAACGCATTGAAAAGCTCGGATTGAAGCGCCTTCAGAAGGGCATAAACGTATTAATCTTTCCCGAGGGCACTCGGGTGGCGGAGGGAGAATACCGTCGTTTTACACGTACTGGCGCGAAGCTAGCGATAGATGCGAACGTACAACTGGTGCCCGTAGCCCATACGGCCAGTAATTGCTGGAGCCCTTCGGGACGTTTCCAAAAAGGAACTATCAAAGTAGTTGTCGGCGAACCAATAGATACTGCTGGCAGAGACCCAAAGAGCCTAACGGATCAGGTAGAAAAATGGATCCGAGAAACCGCTAATATACCCACAGAAAAGCGACAAAAACCTCTAGGTTAGTAACCACTTACTTTCAATAAATGCGCTATTAATTAAGGAGTAAGATATTTTTCGCTATCGCTAGGCGAAAGTGACCGATTGAGCTCGCTTTCAGCAACGCCAGAGGGAAAAATAGCAACCCCGAATCAGGATAACGGGGTTAGGAATTTTGCTTTCTAGCGAGGCAAAAGCGCGCGCAGAAGAGAGAATTTATATACAAATAAATGACCGATTCTGACACGCTTTTATCGACGCTAGGGAGTAAAGGGGCAACCCCCGTTTAGATATCGAGGTTGGCGACTGATAGTGCGTTCTTCTCGATGAAAGCCCTACGCGGCTCAACCTGATCACCCATCAAACAAGTAAACATCTGATCTGCCGCGATAGCATCTTCGATGGTCACTTGCAGCAATCTGCGACTGGCGGGATCCATAGTCGTATCCCAAAGCTGCTCGGGGTTCATTTCACCCAGGCCTTTGTAGCGCTGGAATGAATAGCCTCTGCGGGATTCTTGCATCATCCAAGTTAAAGCTTCTGAAAAGGTAGAAATCTCCTGGGTTTTTTCGCCGCGACGGATATGTGCGCCTTCTTCCATCATGCCGGAAAGCTTTCCGCCTAACTCAGAGATCGCCCGATATTCGCCTGACTCAAAAAAGTCCTTAGAAAAGATGATATCCCGGTCTATACCATGAGCGGTAATCACTACTACTGGTAGATACTGGCTGTATTCTTCATCGTATCTGGTAATAGCTTTGTACTGTTGTCGGCCATCGGAAAGCTCATCTAGCTCGGGTTGCCATTCAGCAACCCACTTTGCGGCAGATTTTTCGTCTGCCATATGACTGGCAACATACTTAGGCTGCATCATCAAAGTTTCACAAACAGGCCGCGGATGAACACGATCCATACGATCCAGGATAGACATTACGGAACGAAACTCTCTAACCAATACCTCAAGAGAAGAGCCTTGAATGCCCGGAGCGTCAGCGTTCACGTGCAAACTAGATTCTTCCAAAGCGCTAGCCGTCAGATAATCGGTAAGGGCTTCGTCATCTTTAAGATATTGCTCGTTCTTACCCTTAGATAGTTTATATAGCGGTGGTTGTGCGATATATACATGACCAGCCTCAACCAACTCACGTAAGTAACGGAACAAGAATGTAAGGAGTAGGGTGCGAATATGCGCTCCATCCACGTCCGCATCCGTCATGATAATTATGTGGTGATAGCGCAACTTGGTAATATCAAATTCGTCTTTACCAATACCACAACCTAGGGCGGTAATAAGGGTTCCAACTTCCGCTGAAGAAATCATGCGATCAAAGCGTGCCTTTTCAACGTTCAGAATCTTACCTTTGAGGGGTAATATAGCCTGCGTACGTCGATCACGGCCTTGCTTCGCAGAACCGCCGGCTGAATCTCCCTCCACCAAATACAGTTCAGATAAGGCTGGATCTTTTTCCTGACAATCCGCTAATTTACCGGGTAGCCCGGCAATATCTAGCGCACCTTTGCGTCGAGTCATTTCACGCGCTTTACGCGCTGCTTCTCGAGCCCGTGCGGCATCTAACATTTTGCCGATAATAGCTTTCGCTTCACTAGGGTTCTCTAGCAGGTACTCCTGCAAGGCAGCACCTACTTCTTGCTCAACAGCGGTTTTCACCTCTGATGACACAAGTTTATCTTTTGTCTGAGATGAGAATTTTGGATCCGGAACCTTAACCGAAATAATCGCGGTTAGACCTTCACGTGCATCGTCGCCCGTAGTGGAAACCTGTTTCTTGGAGCCCGCGCTTTCGGAGTCGATATACTGATTCAAACTTCTAGTCAGGGCTCCGCGAAAGCCGGCCAAGTGCGTCCCGCCATCGCGCTGTGGAATGTTGTTGGTATAACAGTAGATGTTCTCTTGATAGGAATCAGACCACTGCATAGCAACTTCTACTTCTACGCCGTCTTCTTCTCTCTTCCTATTAAAATGAACTACCTTGTTGATAGGCACTTTATTCAAGTGCAAATGCTCTACAAAAGCCTTCAGTCCACCTTCATATTCATAAACTTCTTCCCGGCCATCGCGTTCGTCATGCAATACGATACGTACGCCACTATTAAGGAAAGACAGCTCTCTCAATCGCTTGGCAAGTTGGTCAAAGTGGAATTTAACATTGGTGAACGTTTCGCGCGAAGGACAGAAGTGAACTTCAGTACCAGAGCTATCCGTTTTGCCAACTACGGTAAGCGGCCCTTGGGGCTCGCCATGTTTGTAAGTCTGTTCATGAACCTTGCCAGCTCGACGAATGGTTAATTTGAGCTCTTCAGACAGTGCATTTACTACAGAAACACCAACACCGTGCAGGCCCCCGGAAACCTTATACGTATTGTCATCAAATTTACCGCCTGCATGCAGCACGGTCATAATTACTTCGGCAGCAGATACGCCCTCTTCGTGCATATCTGTTGGAACTCCACGGCCGTTATCCGTGACGGTTATCGACTCATCGCCATGAATGACCGCACGGATTTCCGAGCAATGACCAGCAAGAGCCTCATCGATAGAGTTGTCTACTAGCTCAAATACCATATGATGCAACCCGGTGCCGTCATCGGTATCACCGATATACATGCCTGGACGTTTGCGAACTGCATCTAGACCCTTCAGTACCTTAATACTGGAGGAATCGTATTCTGCGCCATTTGCTTCGGTATTTTCTTCGGTCAAAGTCTTCTCCGACTATTCATAATCTAATTGTTGGCTTTGGATATCTCGCCCTGTTCCACGTGGAACATTGCAAACTCACGCTCTTCTGACCCAAGGAACTCCCTATCATCCAGTTCCGTGTACGTCTGAAGAGTCTGACAACCCCCACTATCTAATACGGCTAGCACTCTGTGCCATTTATCGGCGTCCAGTTCGGAAGCAAGGTCATCTAACAGCAAGACACAGCTATTGCCTCTGACGGCATTATACAGGCTTGCTTGAGCACACTTGAATGCAATTACTAATATCTTTTTCTGTCCGCGAGAAAGACTGTCTCTGGCAGCCACTCCCTCAACGAAAAACTCCAAATCGGCCGCATGGCAGCCCCGAGTAGTTCGTCTCTCAAAACGGTCCCTGCTGAATCGCTCATCTAAGACGTCTGCCAAATCCTTATCCTGGCTCCAGCCTCGCTGATAGCCCAATGAAACCAAACCAAGCTCAGGAGCCAGCTCTTGTAGCAAATCTGAGAATATCGGAGTGAATCTTTCAAAGTATTGCTTCCGAAGTTGGTCTATTTGGCCGGAAAGATCTACAAGTCCTTGATTCCAAACAATAAAGTCAACTCTATCGTCGCTTACCTTGAGCTGGGCATTGCGTTGAGCCAATATACGTCGGTAAGACTTCGATACATCAGAGAAAGAATGTTCCACGTGGAACACTCCCCAGTCCAAAGCCTGCCGGCGCTCTTTTGGGCCTCCATCTAAAAGATCAAAAGAATTACTCTCTATAGCTACCACAGGGAAGTTCGACGCCAGCTCAGCTGCAGAGCTAAGGCTCTGGCCATTTAGTCGAACTTCTGAATCCGCCGAATTAGTTTTCCTAATGCCCGCCCTGCTCTCGTTCCCGACAGCATCAATAAAGCTGCAGCTAACAACAAGCTCGGATTCTTTTCGGCTGATAATGTCTTTTGGCTGTCGCGATCTAAAGCTACGACCGTAGCCCAGCAAGTGAAGCGCTTCTAGCACCGAGGTTTTCCCGGCACCATTAGCGCCCACCAGCAGGTTGTGCTGAGGGCATAAGTCTAAGGAAGTATTTTTAAGGTTCCGTAGATTTTGAATTTCTACGGAGAGAATCTTCATCCGGTTATTATAACGGGCCGCTAGTTCCGAATTACAGCCGCATCGGCATAACAACGTACTTCGTGGTCTCATCCTGAGGATTCTCCACCAAGGCACTGCTGTTAGAGTCACTTAGAGTAACCCGAACATCTTCGCCGCTAAGCGCATTCATAGCATCAATTAGATAACTTACATTGAAGCCAATCTCTAACTCGCCACCAGAATAATCCAAGCCTACCTCTTCTTCTGCCTGTTCTTGCTCTGGGTTATTCGCAGTTATGCGCAGTAAATCCTGGCTCAGCTGTATACGAACACCACGGTATTTCTCGTTGGATAGTATCGAAGCCCTAGAAAACGCTGCCTTTAGGTTCTGCCGATTCGAGAGAATAAACTTGTCTCCACCCTGGGGAACCACTTTTTGATAATCGGGAAACTTACCGTCTACCAATTTAGAGGTAAATTCCATTTCTTCGGAAACGAGCCGAAAATGGTTCGCACCAATAGAAATTTCTACTTCATTGTCAGAATCATCTAGCAATCTAGACAACTCCATTACGCCTTTACGCGGCAATATTGATTGAGAAGTTTCCGCTACATCGCCCCCATCGTGGCTCGTAGTCACCATAGCCAAACGGTGTCCATCGGTAGCAACCATGCGCAAATGCTCTGATGTATGCTCTATAAGCATGCCATTCAAATAGTATCGAACATCCTGGTGCGCCATAGAAAAAGCGACTTTCTCTATCATGCCCTTTAGATTGCCTCGGCTAACTTTAAAACCATCAACGTTTTGGCCACCCTCTACATTAGGAAACTCGCTCGCTGGCAGCGTACTAAGCTTGAACCGGCTACGGCCACTAACAATCTCTACCTGCTCTCCTTCTTGCTGGATGCTGATATCGCTTCCTTCTGGCAAGGATTTACAAATATCCAACCACTTACGCGCCGGGATAGTAGAAGAACCGTCAGAATCAACATGTATGCCCTGCACTCTTGCGACAATTTCAACTTCCAGATCCGTACCAGTAAGTTCTAGCTTGCCATCACCGGCAACCACCAAAACGTTAGACAATACGGGCAAAGTTTGACGCCTTTCAACCACACCTGCGACTAACTGCAGTGCACTTAATAAAGACTCTCTATCGGTCGAAAATTTCATGGGTACATAATTCCTATTTAGGCCTCTAGCTGAACAGCCTAGTATTTAATTAATGGCTCAGTGTTCGGTTCAAATTCTTTAGGTCTTCACGCATGTCCGCGGTTGTCTCTTCGAGCTCTTTAATCTTACGGCATGCATGCAATACCGTAGTGTGATCTCGACCGCCAAAAGCAGTGCCTATTTCAGGCAAGCTATTATTAGTCAGGGACTTAGATAATGCCATAGCCACTTGCCTTGGTCGGGCCAAAGAACGTGTTCTTTTTTTCGACATCAGGTCGCTTAATTTTATTTGATAGTAGGCTGCAACCGTCTTCTGAATGTTATCTACAGTCACCAACCGGTCCTGCAAAGCAAACAAGTCTTTAAGGGATTCTTTGATCAAGTCCAGGGTTACAGGCTGGCCTGTGAAGTGAGCGCTCGCCATCACTCTCTTAAGCGCACCTTCTAGCTCTCTAACATTTGATCGAACTCTTTCCGCAATAAAAAAGGCGGCATCTGTGGGCAGATCCATATTCGATTGCTGGGCCTTATTCATCAAAATTGCGACGCGCGTTTCCAGCTCAGGAGGCTCTACTGCAACCGTCAAACCCCAACCAAAACGCGACTTTAATCGCTCTTCTAGCCCATCAATTTCTTTTGGGTAACGATCACAACTCATAATCATTTGCTGGCGAGATTCCAACAACGAATTAAAGGTATGGAAAAACTCTTCCTGGCTACGGTCTTTATTCGCAAAAAATTGAATATCATCAATCAAAAGCGCGTCTGCAGAACGATAGAATCTTTTGAAGTCATTGATAGCATTCAGCTGCAGCGCTTTAACCATATCCGCTACAAAACGCTCGGAGTGTAAATACAACACTCGGGCATTAGGGTTTTGCAGCTTTAGTTGATTACCAACCGCTTGCATAAGATGGGTTTTACCCAAGCCTACGCCCCCATATATAAATAGAGGGTTGTAGCCTTCGCCAGGATTTTGCGCTACTTGCTTAGCAGCCGCCAAAGCAAGCTGGTTAGACTTACCCTCAACAAAGGTATTAAAGGTAAATTGATTATCCAAATTTGATCGGCTGGTGCCCATCAACGAATGTTCTTTGTGCTCTACCCTAGTCCTAGACCCGGTATGAACCGCTGGAGTGACTTGAGATTGAGCGGCAGTGGCATGCAACCCAAGGTTTGGGCCAAAGCTTAGCGCTGGCACTTCCTGGTTGGCATCAAGCAAATCAATAATTACACGCGGCGGTTGTGCCGATGCTTCTCCCAATAATGCTTTGATCCGCACCAAGAACTTCTCGGTAACCCAATCCAATACAAAACGGTTTGGCGCCAATAGACGAATCTCACCATTGCCCTCCTGACACTTCAGGGGACGAATCCAAGTATTAAACTGTTGTTCCGGTAATTCATCTTGTAGTGCGTTGCTGCACTGTTCCCAAAGAAGGGTGGACACCGATTAGACCTCTTTATTATTAACCGTACTGCGCCGATTGATTGTTTACCCACCTATCCATAGCTGGAGAAGTTATCCACCTTTCTCAGTGGAGACCCTGTCTTAATATGCAGCGTATTTATCCACAACCTAGAGCCCGGGTAAACCCCCCACAAAAAACCACTTTATTCTTTTATTTTCATAACGTTAAGTCAAGTCAACGAAATACACCCCAATAGAAAACTATCCCCAGAAGAGGACTCTCATATCCGAAAGCTGTGGATATGTTGTGAGTTAACAGTGAATTGGCGGTTATCTTTCACACTTTGGCTCCAATTTGTATTTCACCTAAGAGATAAAGCAGGTATTAATAAGTTCTATTAGGTTACGACTCTAAATAACTATTTTCTACCAGAAGAGATAACTGCTTCTTTTTTGAAGCTTTCATTGATTTATTCGGGTGGGTTGCTTAGAATCGCGCGCCCCGCTCTGTGACAGCAAACTTTCGCTGACCGAGCTACACTAATTAGATTACGGAAGCAGTCCGATGAAAAGAACATTTCAGCCCAGCAACATTCGCCGCAAGCGAACTCACGGCTTTCGTGCACGCATGGCTTCAGCTAACGGCCGCAAGGTATTAGCTCGTCGTCGTTCGAAAGGCAGAAAAGAGCTGAGCGCCTAAACAGGCCGCTCGAGCGCTTGCCGAAGTGCTCCGTTTTAAATTCCGCCCTCAGCACCGACTGAAAACCCCGAAACAATTTCAGGCGGTTTTTGATCAGAACCAATTTCGGGTCGGCTCTCCGACCCTGTTAATTCTTGCTAAACCTAATGACTTAGAACATCCGCGTCTCGGATTAGTGATGCGTAAAAAGTTTGTCCGTTTCGCCCACGATAGAAATCGGGTAAAACGAATTGTTCGAGAATCTTTTCGTCACTTACAAACCAATATCTCTGGTTTAGACTGTTTGGTACTAACCCGGCCTGGTGCTGGCGATCTCTCCGCAACAGAATTACGAAAGTTAATAGACGATATGTTCGACACCATCGCAAAGCGTTATGCCCAAATCCAATAGAGCTACTTCTATCCTTTGTGAGTTAATCGGACTGTACCAAAAGTACATTAGCCCTATGTTTGGCCCCAAGTGTCGCTTCTACCCCAGTTGCTCTCATTACGCTAAAGATGCACTAATTCACCACGGTTTTGCTCGTGGGGGTTACCTAGCGGCCCGTCGATGCTTAAAATGCCATCCTTTTCATCCTGGCGGCATAGATCCCGTTCATGACGCTTCGGTACCAAAAACACCGGCACCAGAAACTAATACTCCTATGCCCCAACATAATTTAGGTGAGACCTTTTGAAAAAATTTGATCTGATTAGCGGCTGCCTCATTGCGGGCATGGTTGCTGTACTACTGCTTCTTTTTAGAGAGTACGACGACTTTCAGGCCGAGCTTGCTAATCAAGCGGAAGCCAACCAACCAGCTATAGCCGCTAACCGGGCTACCGGTATTCCAACCCAAAGCGGTCCAAGCGGGAACGGCATCAATCAAGAGATCCCTGAAGCCTTCGCGGCAGGGGCATCATCGGGCGCGCCCTTTACAGATGTGGCGCCCGCCAATACTTCACTAATACGCTTTGCCAACGATGTACTGCAACTACAGATCGACCCATTAGGTGGAGATATTGTTGAAGCGCAATTGTTGGAGCACCTAGAAACCATAGACGGGCAGGACCCTATCTATTTACTGATCGACAACGGCAACCGAACCTATGTAGCTCAGAGCGGCCTGGTTGGTAGCAACGGAACGGATACTAACGAAGGCCGGCCTACCTTTAGTTCAGCAACAACCGATTTAGAAATTTCCGAAGGTGAGGATTCTGTAGTTCTGGACCTGCAATACCTTCAAGGCGAAGTACTGATTACTAAGCGCTTTACCCTTAATCGTGGTGATTACTACCTTGGCGTTGAATACATAGTAGACAACCGCAGTACCGAAAATTGGTCAGCCGCTTTTTATGCGCAGTTAAAACGCGACAACTACGTTCCACCATCAACCGGTGGTATGGGCGCCAAACCCTTTGTTGGGCCGGCTATTACCACTCCGGAAGATCGCTATAAGAAATTTGACTTTGACGACTTAGAAGATGGTGGCTTTCGTGAAACTGTCGATTCTGGCTGGGCCGCCATACTGCAAAACTACTTTCTATCGGCCTGGATTCCGGACGCTGCCTATTCCCTGGAATACAACTTGCGCCAATCTACCGCCAACGGCTTGTACTATGTGGGCTTCACTCAAGCACCGCTTCAGGTTGCTGCTGGCAGTCAAGACAGCTTAACTTCGGGTTTATACATAGGACCCAAAGATCAATATCGCTTGCGCACCATCTCTGAACATCTTGATCTCACCGTAGACTACGGCTGGGTTTGGTGGGCAGCACAACCGCTATACGCCATTCTTTATTTTCTCCACAACGGAGAAATTAAATCCTTTGGTATCGACGCCAAAGTATTTGGTGGCGTAGCCAACTGGGGTATTTGTATTATCTTGCTCACGCTAATAGTGAAGCTGATTTTCTTTAAGTTATCCGAGACCAGCTATAAGTCGATGGCGCGGATGCGTAAGTTGCAGCCTAAGCTCGCTGCCTTAAAAGAACGCTATGGCGACGACAAACAACAATTCTCGCAAGAGATGATGCGTCTCTACCAAAAAGAGAAGGTCAACCCTATGGGTGGCTGTTTGCCTATACTGGTGCAAATGCCTGTTTTTATTGCGCTTTATTGGGTTCTACGAGAAAGCGTTGAATTGCGTCACGAACCATTCTTTGGATGGATTATCGATCTATCCTCCAAAGACCCCTGGTTTATATTGCCGCTCGTTATGGGCGTTAGTATGTGGTTCCAAATGCGCCTAAACCCTGCGCCACCTGATCCGACTCAGGCTAAGGTAATGCAGATGATGCCGTTCATGTTTACCTTTATGTTTATGTGGTTCCCCTCTGGTTTGGTGCTTTATTGGGTGAGCAACAACATTCTATCCATCAGCCAGCAATGGGTAATTACGCGCAACATAGAAAAAGCCGATACCAAACCCGAATAAGCTATGTCGGATATAGAGCCTGAAGCTTTAACTGGCAATTATGTTGGCGACACGATTGTCGCCCTAGCCACAGCCCCAGGGAAATCTGGTATAGGCATCATTCGTCTGAGTGGTGCCAACAGCTTGAAGATAGCTGAATCTATTGGGGCAGGGCAGCTGCAACCCAGAAAGGCAAAGTTCTCTTATTTCACCAGCGCGCACACCGTACAAGCTTTCGAACCTGAAACCATTGATTCAGGTATCAGCCTCTACTTCCCCCAACCAAACTCCTTTACCGGCGAAGATGTCGTAGAAATTCAGGCGCACGGTAGCCCGATCACTCTGAAAAGACTTATAAGGGAATGCTTAGCCCTAGGTGCTCGTCTTGCAGAACCAGGTGAGTTTTCACAACGTGCTTTTCTAAACGGCCGTATAGATCTAACTCAGGCAGAAGCTATCGCCGACCTTATTGCCAGCGGCAGCGAATCTGCTGCTCGCGCTGCAACTAAATCCCTAGAAGGTGTGTTCTCAAATATCGTTAATGGCATAGCTAACCAAGCTGTTGAGCTAAGGAAATACGTAGAAGCCTCTATCGACTTTGCCGAAGAAGAAATCGACTTTCTTAGCGACGGCAAAGTAGAAAAAGCCATCAACCAAATAGCTCATGATGTTAGCAACTGCCTGGAAGAGGGCAGACGTGGTCAGAAATTGTTAGATGGCTTGAGCTTAGTAATTCTAGGTGCTCCCAACGCGGGCAAGTCCAGCTTACTTAATTACTTCTCAGGAACAGACCGCGCCATTGTTACTGATATCGCCGGCACTACCAGAGACACCCTGTCAGAAACCATAGATCTAGACGGTCTAGCGGTAACCATTACAGATACCGCTGGCCTTAACGCCAATCCAGACGCGGTTGAAGAGCTAGGTATAAAGCGAGCTATTCAGTCAGCTACCAAAGCAGACCATCTACTTATAATGTTTGATGCCAGCAAAGACAGTGGCGAATCTAGCTTAGCGCTAATAGAAAAGTACCAATCTGGTTTAGCCCTAAAAGTAAGTATTAGCCTTATAGCAAACAAGATAGATTTATCTGGCGATGCTTATGGTCTTTGGGGCTCTGATAGCGCTAATACAGGGGCCGCTTCAAACAACATCCCCACCTATGGCACCAGCCTAAAAGAAAGCACCGGCCTTAAAGAGGTTACGCAACACCTTAAAGAACTAGCGGGACTAACAGACACCGAGCCCGCCTTCTCTGCAAGAACCCGGCACATCCACGCACTGGAATCAGCCCAGCAACATATCCAAACTTGCTTAATCCTATTGGTTGATCAGCAAGCAGGTGAGCTTATAGCTGAAGAACTTAAGTGGGCCCATTTAAAACTGCAGAGCATCACGGGTGTGTTTAGCACCGATGATTTACTTGGTGAGATATTCTCTAGCTTCTGTGTAGGCAAATAAAAAACCACCGCTAAATAAAAGCAGTCACCCACAGCTTTTCCACAAGTATCCGGAATCTAGCTTCCTAAAAAATACTTATCCTTTTTTTCAGAAGATATCCTGTGGATTAAGTGTGCCCACAAAGGGGATAGATTTTCGACCCGAATTTACCCTAAAAACTAACCACAGATTACACTCAAGACTTTCGCTGTTTAGTTACGACTTATTTGCCTAGTTATACTTGCCGCAAGCAATTGACCCCAGAAGAGAAAAGGCACTTACCCACCGAAAAGTGCTTCAGTAGTAGTAACAACAATAGTGCTTCTATCTTTTCATACATATTCATATATATATTATTAATAACTTAGCTGAATCCAATAATTTGGTGTTTCAGAAAAGGAGCCTATAATGCGCGGCCAAATTAATAATTGATCAATCACTAACCACATGGATTTGAATTACGACGTTATCGTTGTTGGAGGAGGACACGCAGGCACCGAAGCGGCGTTAGCGGCTGCGCGCATGGGCGCCAGCACACTCCTGCTAACTCACAACGTCGAAACACTTGGCCAAATGTCCTGCAACCCCGCTATTGGCGGTATTGGCAAGAGCCACCTCGTCCGAGAAGTAGATGCTCTTGGCGGCGCAATGGGCTTAGCCACAGACCAGGCCGGCATCCAATTTCGGTTGCTAAACTCTCGAAAAGGCCCAGCGGTTAGAGCAACTCGCGCTCAGGCCGACCGGGTTTTATATCGACAAGCCATTCGCGGAATCCTAGAAAACCAACCAAACCTGCATATTTTTCAGCAAGCAGTTGATGACTTGGCGATTGAATCTGGCCGGGTAACCGGTGTAGTTACCAACATGGGCCTGACCTTCAGCGCACCAGCGGTTGTATTAACCACCGGTACATTCCTCGGCGGCAAAGTGCATATCGGCCTAGAAAACCATTTGGCCGGCAGAGCAGGCGATCCACCCTCAATTAGATTGGCTGATCGTTTGCGCGAAATGCCGCTTCGAGTAGATCGATTAAAAACCGGTACTCCTCCCCGCATTGACGCGCGCAGCGTCGACTTTTCCGTGATGGAAGAACAGTGGGGAGACAAACCAGAACCCGTAATGAGCTTTCTTGGTTCGGTAGATCAACATCCTCAGCAAGCTTGCTGCTGGATTACCCACACATCTGAAAAAACCCATGAGATTATTCGCGGCGGTCTAGATCGTTCACCTATGTTTACCGGCGTAATTGAAGGCATTGGCCCGCGGTACTGCCCATCGATTGAAGACAAAATTGTTCGCTTTGCCGACAAGAGCTCTCATCAGATATTTGTTGAGCCAGAAGGGCTTCAAACAAAAGAGTTATATCCAAACGGCATATCCACCAGTTTGCCCTTTGATGTGCAGCAGGATCTTGTGCGCAGTATTTCCGGATTTGAGAGTGCGCACATTACCCGTCCTGGCTACGCTATCGAATACGACTTCTTTGATCCACGAGACCTGAAAAATTCGCTGGAAAACAAACATGTTCCGGGATTGTTTTTTGCCGGACAAATTAACGGCACTACAGGGTACGAAGAGGCCGCCGCCCAAGGTATGTTGGCAGGTATAAACGCCGTATTACTTGGCCGCGAGCAAGACTCCTGGTGTCCCGGGCGAGACCAGGCCTATCTGGGTGTGATGGTTGATGACTTGGTGACTTTGGGAACCAAAGAACCTTATCGAATGTTCACTAGCAGAGCCGAGCATCGGTTGATGTTGCGCGAAGATAACGCTGATCAGCGACTAACGGCAAAAGGCCGCGAGCTAGGTTTGGTAGATGATGCCCGCTGGAAGAACTTTCAAGATAAAAACGAAGCGGTAGTCAAAGAAACTCAGCGTTTTAAAGATACCTGGGTTCAACCCGGAACCGCCACGGCTGGGCGGCTAAATGATTTGATTGAGCGACCTATAAGTCGGGAATACTCTCTTTTTGATCTACTAAAAAGACCCGAACTGGACTATAAAAAAATCTGTGCCGTTTCAGAATCTGAACCGGTGGAAGAAGCCGCTGGCCAGCAATTAGAAATATCCGCTAAGTACGCTGGTTATATTGATCGCCAAACGGACGAAGTGGCTAAAGTTAAAAACCAAGAACATCACAAAATTCCAGCGACGTTTAATTACAGCGGTGTGTCCGGTTTATCTAATGAAGTTCAGCAGAAGTTGGGCGATGTAAAACCAGAAACTATCGGCCAGGCTTCTCGTGTGCCCGGTGTTACGCCAGCTGCGGTTTCACTGTTATTGATCCACCTTAAGCGGCAACAACCTCTGAAAAAAACCGCTTAATGGCGGGCTTCAAATATGACCAGTAGTGTTCAACTGCGCACTAAGCTGCAGAACGGTCTGACAGAAATGTCCCAGCAATTAAATGCAGACCAGATCGACCAGCTAATAAAGTATCTGGATTTGATGAATCGCTGGAATAAGAAAATAAATCTTACCGCGATCTCTGACCCCGAAGAGCAAATAACCAAACATCTACTCGACAGCTTTTCGATTTATCCTTTTATCGAGAGCTTGAACGAGTCGCCTATTCTCGATGTTGGCAGCGGCGCCGGCCTACCAGGTATTCCCCTAGCAATAGCCCAGCCGAACAGGCAATGGCACTTACTGGACAGCAGTACAAAGCGAATCAGCTTTCTCAGAGTGGTTATCACACAGCTCGGCTTAAATAATGTTGAATTGATCAATAGCCGGCTAGAGCTGCACCAATCAAATCAACTTTATCCGGTGATTGTCTGCAGAGCTTTTGCCAGTCTCAAAGAGATCACACATAATGCTAACCACCTACTGACTCAAAATGGATCTATCCTAGCCATGAAGGGCCAGTACCCAGAACAAGAAATAACGGATATGCCAGCTCCTTTTGCGGTTACCGATAGTCACGCGCTAACCGTGCCCGGTCTCTTTGAAGATCGGCATCTACTAGAAATTAAAAGGCAACAACCTTGATAAGGCCCAACATCTAATGCAAACCTTTGCTATCGCCAATCAAAAAGGCGGAGTAGGTAAAACCACTACCGCGGTTAACTTAGCGGCGGGTTTAGCGCGAAGCTATAAAAAGGTTTTGCTTATCGATATGGATCCTCAAGGCAACGCCACCACCGCAAGCGCGTTTGATAAGAACGAGTTGCCCAACAGTATTCTTGAAGTACTAATGAATGAAGTCTCTATTGAAGACGCCATTCAAAAGTGTGAGTCAGGCAAATACGATATCTTGCCCGCCAACGGCGAACTCACCTCGGCCGAAGTAGAGTTACTCAATGAGTTAATGCGAGAGCAGCGCTTAAAACATGCGCTTATGCGAGTGGACGGTGACTACGACTTTGTCATTATCGACTGCCCGCCTTCACTAAACATGCTTACGTTAAACGCTTTAGTGGCGGCAGACGGGGTAATTATTCCGGTGCAATGTGAGTTCTTTGCGCTTGAAGGTTTGTCCGCCTTAGTACAGACCATCAAAAAAGTAGAACAGGTTGCGAACAAATATCTGCATATCGAAGGCATTGTGATGACCATGTACGATAGTCGCACAACCCTCACAATTGATGTCAGCAAACAGCTAACTCAGCATTTTGGCGATATTGTTTATAAAACCTCTATCCCGAGAAATATTCGCTTAGCTGAAGCGCCTAGCCATGGGCTGGCAATTTTTGATTACGACAAAGACTCCAAAGGCGCAATTTCCTATATGGGATTGGCCGCCGAAGTTATACGCAGAGCAAAAACCAACAAATAGTTTGTAGATACATTTTTTAATAATAATCGTAGATATACGAAGAGCATTCAGGCAAAAACGATGTCAGCAAAAAAACGTGGATTAGGTAGTGGTCTCGATACGCTTCTAGGCGTAAGTAAAGAGATAGAGCAATCGCAAGTCGAGGTAGCAGCGGGTAAAACCGAAGCGCACCAAGGTAACCTGCTCGAACTACCAGTAGATCAGATTCAGCGCGGCCAATATCAGCCGCGGCGATACTTCGATGAAGATGCCCTGAATGAACTCGCTGATTCCATTAAAGAGCAGGGCTTACTTCAGCCCATAGTAGTTCGTAGCCTTAGCGCGCCTAAGACTAAGGGCATTAAATACGAAATTATTGCTGGGGAACGTCGTTGGCGCGCTAGCCAAATAGCCGGTCTGCACAATATTCCGGTACTTATCAAAGAGCTCGACGACCAAGCGACCATGGCGGTAGCTCTTGTCGAAAACCTCCAGCGGGAAGATCTCAACCCAATGGAAGAAGCCTATGCCCTAAGCAGGCTAAAAGATGAATTCGAATTAACGCACGATCAAGTCGCCAAAGCTGTCGGTAAATCCCGCAGTACCGTTACCAACTTGCTGCGCCTTAACGGGTTAACCGAAGCCGTTCGTAAGATGGTGGAAAACACCGATCTGGAAATGGGCCACGCCCGCGCGTTGCTCAGCTTGGAAGCGGCGCAGCAAAAAGAAGCGGCACTGCAGATAGTTGAAAAGGCTATGTCAGTTCGCCAGGCGGAAGCCCTAGCGCGCAACTTCAATAAGGGCGCTTCACAATCTAAAGCAGAGCCCGCTAAACCCGACGCAGATATCCAGCGCTTGGAGCAGAAACTTAGTGAAAAGATTGGTGCGCGATCCACTATTCAACACAAAGCTTCCGGCAAAGGAAAGCTGATAATTAACTACAATTCTACGGATGAACTAGAAGGGGTTTTGTCCCACTTTAAGCTCTAAAAAAGACTCTGGAGCATAGATATATCCATCTGAAAAACATCGATATTTTTCCGACTGGAAGTTGTCTTGATCAATACCCTCGCGATCTCTATAATCGCGTGCCCGGACTTGGTGCGGCAGAGTTAGAGAGGGGTTAGATAGCGATTGATTCAGAATAATATTCAGAACCAATTTAAACAGGCCTTAGGTCTGTATCTTCTAACCCTGTTTTTAATTGGCACCGGGCTTAGTTTGGCAGGCCTGATTATTTCTTCAGATTGGGCGATAGGATTCGGGTTTGGCGTATTGATTTCGATATTGCCGCAAAGCTACTTTGCTTTGCAGGTATTCAGAATTTCAGCCGCCAAAGATCCACAACGGGCTTACTTTGCAATGATGCGAGGCGAGTCAGGAAAGTTTTTATTAACCGCAGCATTTTTTGCGCTGCTGTTTAAGTTCCAGCCGGATGTTTTGGCCCCCGCTGTATTTAGCGGGTTCCTTGTCATGCTGGTAATACAAATATTCGGTAGCGCGCGCTTAGTTAACCAAATTAAGCCCGCTGAAAAAATCAAGATTGATGCTTAAGCATCAATCACAAAGCAGGTCCTGAGAGAGCTTAATGGCAACGGAAACCGAAACGTTTGATACGTCCGCCTATATTTCCCATCACCTCCAGAACTTGGTTTATGGAAAGCTTCCCGCCGGCTACGAACGCGAAGAAGACGGCCACCACGAAGTGTTGGAACACGCCGAATGGACCTGGGCCCACAGTTCGCAAGAAGCGGCTGACATGGGGTTCAACGCACTACATGTAGATAGCCTGGCTTGGTCCTTCGGATTGGGCGTTGTCTTTTGTGTACTCTTCGCCATGGTGGCACGCAAAGCAACTTCTGGCGTACCCGCCGGATTGCAAAACTTCGTAGAAATGATTGTCGATTTTGTCGACGGCAATGTTAAAGACATGTTCCATGGCAAAAACGCCTTGGTAGCACCATTGGCCCTCACCATCTTTGTTTGGGTCTTTCTAATGAATTTTATGGATCTAATTCCCGTAGATCTCATACCAAAAATTATGGAAGCCTTCGGCATCCACTATCAAAAAATCGTTCCATCAACCGACCCTAATATCACCCTAGGTATGGCGCTCGGCGTATTTATATTGATGCTCTATTACTCGCTTAAAGTTAAAGGCCCGATCGCCTTTATTAAAGAACTCTCTTGCCAACCCTTTGCGCCGCCTACTAAAGGCCCTGCAATTATTCTGGCACCACTACTTATTGCCGTTAACCTGTTTATGGAAATTGTTGGCCTGTTAGCCAAGCCTTTCTCTTTGGGTCTGCGGTTGTTCGGCAACATGTATGCCGGCGAGATGATCTTTATTCTGATTGCCACTATGTTTGTAGGCGGCCTCAGCTTTTGGTTTGTATTAGGTGGTCTGCTGCAAGTCGGCTGGGCGATCTTCCATATTTTAATTATTACTCTTCAAGCGTTTATTTTCATGGTGCTCACCGTCGTCTACTTAAGTATGTCGCACGAAGAACACTGATTTAATTTTTACACTTTTTTACACTTTTTTACACTTTTTTATACTTTAAACATTTCTACGAATTAGGAGAAAAACATGGAACTGGTAATTATTGCTGCTGCGATCATGCTGGGACTTGGCGCATTAGGTGCTGCAATCGGTATGGGTCTTTTGGGCGGACGCCTTCTTGAAGGTACGGCTCGTCAGCCAGAATTGGCTGCCATGCTTCAGGGCAAAATGTTCCTCCTTGCAGGTCTGATTGATGCTGTGCCCATTATTGGTGTTGGTATCGCTATGTATCTGATCTTTGTTGTTGCACCTGGCGTTGCTTAAGGCTCGGTTCAAGAGTTTAAGCAACCTGTTTAAAGCAATAACTCACAGAGGTATTCACGCGTGAATATTAATTACACATTATTCGGCCAAATGATCTTTTTCGTTGTGTTCGTGATGTTTTGTGTCAAATTCGTTTGGCCGCCCATCACCAGCGCTATGAAAGAGCGTATTGAAAAAATAGCCGATGGTCTGGCTGCAGCTGACCGCGCTGAAAAAAGTTTGGAGCTGGCACAAGCAAAAGCCGGCGAAGACCTTAAAGAAGCCAAGGTTCAAGCGGCCGAAATCATTGATGCTGCTAAGAAGCGCGGTGATCAAATGGTTGACGAAGCTAAGCTAAAAGCTGTGGAAGAAGCCGAGCGTATTCGCACGGCGGCCGAAGCAGAAGTAGAACAGCAAATCGCAAAAGCGCGCGAAGAACTTCGCAGCTCGGTTGCAACACTGTCTGTCGCCGGCGCTGAGAAAATTCTCGGCGAAACCGTAGACGCAGCGAAGCACAGCGAAATGCTCAACAAACTTTCAGCTGAGCTTTAACGAGAACTGTAAGAAGAGCGAACCATGGCAGAACTTAAAACACTAGCTCGACCATACGCCCGCGCAGCATTTGAACATGCTGACGAGAATAAGGCGCTTGGCGAATGGGAAACCCAGCTGGGTCGGTTGACATCAATCTGTTCTGAACCAAAGGTCGCTCAAGCTTTGAATAATCCAGCGCTAACCAGCGACAAACGAGCTGAATTACTGCTCGGTTTGGGTGGTGATGATTTTTCTGCTGGTTTAGCCAATTTTATCGGTGTGCTTGCCGAACAAAAACGCCTAGATTTGGTATCGGATATTTCCGAGCTATTTCAGGCACTGAAAGCTCAGCGTGAGCAAAGTGTCGAAGTGCATGTTGCTTCCGCCTACGAGCTTTCAGAACAAGAAGTTACACAACTTTCTAATACCTTGACCAAAACCCTAGATCGCAAAGTTAGTTTGACCTGCGATGTTGACGCCGATCTTATTGGTGGCGTGCGAATAAACGCGGGCGATACGGTCATTGATGCCAGTGTGCAAGGTCGTTTGACCAAGCTGGCTGACGCAATGAATTCCTGAGGAAATAATAGATGCAACAACTCAACCCCTCCGAAATCAGTGAGATCATCAAAAAGCGGATTGATTCCCTTGAGGTGACTAGCGAGGCCCAGAACGAGGGCACAGTAGTTTCGGTTCAAGATGGTATTGTACGAATCCACGGCCTAGCCGAGGTAATGTACGGTGAAATGATCGAGTTCGACGGCGGCCTTTTTGGTATGGCCCTGAACTTGGAACGCGACTCTGTTGGCGCCATCGTCTTGGGTGATTATCTATCCCTGTCCGAAGGCGCAAAAGCACGCTGCACAGGCCGTATTCTTGAAGTGCCGGTTGGTCCAGCACTTCAAGGTCGAGTAGTTGATGCCCTAGGTCTGCCCATTGATGGCAAAGGCGCAATCGAAACTACCGAAACCGACGCGATTGAAAAAGTTGCACCTGGTGTAATTGAACGTCAATCCGTTGATGAGCCACTACAAACTGGTTTGAAAGCAATCGATGCCATGGTGCCCATTGGCCGTGGTCAGCGAGAGCTAATTATTGGTGATCGCCAGATTGGTAAAACAGCCGTTGCGATCGACGCCATCATCAACCAGAAAAACACCGGTGTTAAGTGTGTTTACGTTGCCATTGGCCAAAAGAATTCTACCGTTGCTAACATCGTGCGCAAGCTCGAAGAGCACGGCGCCATGGAACACACCATTGTGGTTTCAGCTGGTGCATCAGACCCAGCATCCATGCAGTTCTTGGCTCCGTATGCCGGCGCCACCATGGGGGAGTACTACCGCGATCGCGGCGAAGACGCCTTGATTGTCTATGATGATCTAACCAAGCAAGCTTGGGCCTATCGTCAAATATCTCTATTGCTTCGTCGCCCACCAGGTCGTGAAGCCTACCCGGGCGATGTGTTCTATTTGCATTCCCGTTTGCTAGAACGTTCAGCGCGAGTAAATGCTACTTATGTTGAAAAATTCACCAAGGGCAAAGTAAAAGGCAAAACCGGTTCATTGACCGCACTGCCAATTATCGAAACCCAAGCCGGTGACGTATCGGCATTTGTACCAACTAACGTAATTTCTATTACGGATGGTCAGATCTTCCTTGAATCGGATTTGTTTAACTCGGGTATTCGTCCAGCAATGAACGCCGGTCTTTCCGTATCTCGAGTGGGTGGTGCTGCACAAACTAAAATCATTAAAAAGCTTGGCGGTGGTATTCGTCTGGCACTGGCTCAGTATCGTGAACTGGCGGCATTCTCGCAGTTTGCATCTGACCTTGATGACGCAACGCGCGAACAACTCGAGCACGGCCAAGCCGTAACCGAATTGATGAAGCAGCTTCAATACAGCCCGCAAAACGTCGCCGAAATGGGCCTTGTGCTTTATGCGGCTAACTCCGGTTACCTCAAAGGTATGGAGATCAATAAAATAGGCGATTTCGAAGCGGCGGTTATCAGCTATATGAACTCCGACCACTCCGACCTGATGGCTCAGGTTAATGAGGGCGGCGCTTGGAACGACGACATCGAAGCAGGCTTTAAAGCTGCTCTCGACAAGTTTGTTGAAACGCAGTCGTATTAAGTTAATACATCTTTAAGTGAACAGAGATTTTAGAAGCGCAATAGCTTCGGGACAATAGAGAATGGCTGTTGGGAAAGAAGTAAAAACTAAGATCCTGAGTATTCAATCTACTCAGAAGATCACCTCTGCCATGGAAATGGTTGCGGCCAGTAAAATGCGCCGTGCTACCGAACGTATGGCGCTGGGTAAACCTTACGCGAACAACATTCGCAAAGTAATCGGCAACGTGGCCAACGCTACTTCCGAATACCGCCACCGTTACATGATGGAACGCGACGTTAAAAACGTTGGTTTTATTGTGGTGGCTTCAGATCGTGGCCTTTGTGGCGGTTTGAACACTAACCTGTTCAAGCAAGTGCTTAAAACCTCAAAGGGCTATGCCGACCAAGAAATTGGCGTGAAGTATTGCAGTGTTGGCGCTAAAGCCATCAGCTTCTTCAACAAGTATGGCGGCGATGTACTGGGCGCAGTGCGCGACCTAGGCGACGCTCCGGCGGCAGCAGATTTGCTGGGCAACGTTAAGGTGATGTTAGAAGCCTTTGATAATGGCGAGATCGATCGTCTTTATCTGGCCGGCAACGGATTTGTAAATACCATGACGCAAAATCCTACGGTAACTCAGTTGCTGCCATTGCCAAAAATTGAAAAAGACGAGATGTCCCATCACTGGGATTACCTTTACGAACCCGATGATGCGGGTGTAATTTTAGAAGGCCTATTGGTTCGCTATGTCGAATCTCAGGTTTATCAGGCAGTAGTAGAAAACAAAGCCTGTGAAATGGCGGCTCGCATGCTGGCCATGAAAAACGCGACGGATAACGCCGGCGATATTATTGACGAGCTGCAGTTGCTTTATAACAAAGCGCGTCAGGGTGCTATTACCCAAGAGTTATCAGAAATTGTTGCAGGCGCAGCTGCTGTATAGAACGAAGCTGCTGTCTAGTTAGAAAGCTAGGCAAAAGAGTTTAAAAATTTGAACAGGCGACAGATTTAGATCTGTCTCCAAATATGAGAAGAGGAATTATCAATGAGTAGCGGAAAAATCGTACAAATCATCGGTGCCGTAATCGATGTTGAGTTTAACCGTGAAGATGTGCCCAGCGTATATGACGCACTATTAGTAGACAGCGCAGGCCTAACCCTCGAAGTTCAGCAACAGCTGGGCGACGGAGTCGTTCGAGCCATTGCCATGGGTGCATCCGAAGGCCTAAGCCGCGGATTAGAAGTTTCCAATACCGGTGGACCGATCACCGTGCCCGTAGGCACAGCTACTCTTGGCCGCATCATGGACGTATTGGGTAACCCCATTGATGAAGCGGGCCCAATCGCTACCGAAGAGCGTTCAGAAATTCACCGTGCCCCACCAGCCTACGCCGACCAGTCAGCGTCGGTAGAGATTCTGGAAACCGGTATTAAAGTAATCGATCTGATTATGCCTATCGCCAAAGGCGGTAAAGTTGGTCTATTTGGTGGTGCGGGCGTTGGTAAAACCGTAACCCTGATGGAACTGATCAATAACATCGCCGTTCAGCAGCAAGGGTTGTCTGTATTTGCCGGTGTTGGTGAACGAACTCGTGAAGGTAACGATTTCTACTACGAAATGAAGGAATCCAACGTACTCGACAAAGTGGCTATGTTTTACGGCCAAATGAACGAGCCACCCGGAAACAGACTTCGTGTAGCGCTATCTGGATTGACCGTTGCCGAGAGCTTTCGGGACGAGGGCCGTGACGTACTCTTATTCGTAGATAACATCTACCGATACACACTTGCCGGTACCGAAGTATCTGCACTGCTTGGCCGTATGCCATCAGCGGTAGGCTACCAGCCAACATTGGCGGCCGAGATGGGCGCACTGCAAGAGCGTATTACTTCAACTCGCAATGGTTCTATTACTTCATTCCAGGCGGTATACGTACCCGCGGATGATTTGACCGATCCATCGCCAGCAACCACCTTTGCTCACTTGGATGCGACTCTCGTACTAAGCCGACAAATTGCCGAGTTGGGTATCTACCCAGCGGTAGATCCATTGGATTCAACGTCACGTTTGCTTGATCCATTGGTTATTGGTGCCGATCACTACAACTGCGCACGTGGTGTTCAATCAGTTCTTCAGCGTTATAAAGAACTGCGCGACATTATTGCTATTTTGGGTATGGACGAGCTATCTGAAGAAGACAAACAAACCGTTGCCCGCGCACGTAAGATCCAAAGATTCCTTTCGCAGCCATTTAGCGTGGCAGAAGTATTCACCGGCGCACCCGGTAAATATGTATCTGTGAAAGATACTATCGAAAGCTTCCAGGGTATTTTGAATGGCGACTACGACGATCTTCCAGAGCAAGCCTTCTACATGGTTGGCTCAATCGAAGAAGCCGTTGCCAAAGCAAAAACGCTGTAAGCGCAGCCCTGAGCCAAAAGAAATAAAGAGCAGAAACGCATGGCCATAACCGTACATTGCGACATCGTCAGCTCCGAAGAGTCAGTCTTCGCCGGCAAGATCGTCAGCCTTACAGCTACCGGCATCGAAGGTGAGCTGGGTATTCAGTACGGCCACGCCGCACTGCTTACCCCGCTTAAGCCTGGCCCGGTTAAGCTGGTTCTGGACAACGGCGACGAAGAAGTCATCTTTGTAAAAGGCGGCTACCTCGAAGTTCAGCCAAACCTAATTACCGTTCTTGCCGATGTTGCTATCAAAGCAGACGACCTGGATGAGGCCGCAGCAGAAGAAGCCCGAAAAGCAGCAGAGCTACATATCCAAAACCAATCTGGTGAAATGGATTACGGCCGAGCCAGCGCAGAGCTTGCTGAAGCGTCAGCGCAATTACTGAGTATTCAGAAATTGCGTAAGAAGATGGGTGGCGGTTAAAAGCTAGCTGTAGTGTGTGAATGAAGAGGGCGCCGATGGCGCCCTTTTTTGTGGAAAAGGAAAATATTTTTGGCTGCCCTTTGCATATATTTAGGAGTGGTACCAGAAAAAGGGATCAATAAAGAGTTTGGGTCCGCTAAGGTAAAAGAGTATTTGTTTGATACGCGCATGTGCGTCTTGGATAGTATCGTTTAACGAGTGTTTTATGATTCCACTGGCTGCCCCTAGATCAATTATCGCTAGATTATAAAAGTGGTAAAATCACAATAAACTTCGATGCGTAAAATCCTGTGTGATGCTAAAACCTATGGAAAGGGGAGTTTCTCATAATTATTAATATAATCGCCTTATTAGCAGCTGCGGTTTTTAGCGTTGCATGGTTCGTGTCTCCAGGCGAGGCTACATACGCCCCTATTTTGGCGCTCATTTCTCTAATTCATCCCGCGCGTGATTTGTTAAACGCAATAGTAAGAAAACTCCCAAAACCCTAAAGATGTTGAACTATACGACCGACTAATAGAGCTTTTTCCGGAAGCAGACATAATTCATTTTTTCAAGTCGCATGATTTCATTAATTCGTTCGATGGAAGATGAAAATCAGTCTGAAACTAAAAACATAAAACTAGCACGAGTTCTAATTTCCCTCATCTTTGGAACCGGTCTGTTCCTAAAGATCATCCTCCTTTATGGCCAGGTCTACTACGAAGGGTACATACATGAATTGGGGTTTGATCTTCAGCTTTTCCCCATCACCACTGAATCAGCATATATGTGGGCATATAACGCGAGCTTATGGGCAGGCGTGGATGCCATCAATTTGTGGAGTGGCAATTTTGTAGCTCTGATTTTTGGCGCTTTGGTCGCCGGGCTCTTCGTTTTTATGGTTTGGAATTTTTCATTATCCAATTCAAAACCGATTAATAAACCAAAGTGGATCAACGATTATTGGTCAAATGCGATGCGTACATCTGTCGTTTTTTACTCCATCGTGAATACCTTTGCCTTAATAGCAATTGTTTGGGTGCTGCTTCCTGTAACCGCGTTGCGGTATGGTGAAACGATTGCTGAGCGAACAATAGAAAAGTATCAGACCGAACTCTGTACTAGTATCAAGAATGATTTGAATTGGTGTACAAATTTCGAAAAAGACGGATTTGAGGTTGTCGGAAGACTAATGTTTAAGAGCGATAACCTGCTAGGCATCTACACTGCTGATGGCGCATTAACTATTGCGATGCCAGATAGTTATTATCATCTTCGTCAGGAATTTGAGTAATAGTATTTGGGGGCAGAGTAAAGATTCCAAATACCGTTTTATCCGTTCTCCAACGTCTCATATAGAAAACGTTGAACTTTACTTTTTGGAACGGTGGACAGCTTTTGCATAGTCGCGAAGGGTATTTGACTGGTGTCCGCTTGCGGCGCGATGCGCGTGAGCATTGCTAACCAGAGTTTTGCCGTCATTTCAGAGTCATACAAGGCCCTGTGAAATTCGCCGTCTGCTGGAATATTGGCGTGCCGTACTAGGTTACCGAGTTTATGACTCGATGCCGTTTGGTAAATTCGTCTAGCGGCAAGCAGTGAGCATGCGAACTGCCCTGTGTAGCAGGCGCTGGGGACAAGGCGCATTTCAGAATCGAGGAAACTCTTATCGAAAGAAGCGTTATGTGCAACCAGGTTGTAGCCATCAATAAATTCTGCAAAACGAGGCATAACTTCGCTGCAGGGTGGGGCGGAACTCAACATGGAATTGGTTATGCCGGTATAGGATTCAATAAATCCGCTAATGCGCCGCCCGGGATTCATTAACTCTTGAAAGCGGTCAGTTATTTGGCCGTTTTCAATTCTAACCGCTCCGATTTCAATGGCCCTGTCGCCTTGATTGGGCGATAACCCGGTGGTTTCAAAATCGAGCACAACTACCGTGTCAGCCCTCGTTGAGTTCATTGCTTCCATGTGACGCCTTATTATTGATTTGAGTTCTCTAAACCGATGCGGCTTGCTCCACAGCACACTGAATAGAACTCTTAGAGTTTTTCGATATTTCGTAAGTCGGCAAAATTAATGGGGTCAGAGTAATAATTCCATAATCTAACCAGCGACCGCGGACTGTTTTTCCCAGGAAATATCGATCTTTCGACCTTCCTTTATACAGTCACGTAAATACAGGTTAATCAGGCTTTGGTAGGGGACACCACTTTCTTCGGCCATGTCCTTAAAGTAACTAATGACGTCTTCACTAAGACGCATAGTCACGGGCTTTTTCAACTTCCCGGCATAAGGGTTTTTACGAGATTGCATTTTTGATAAATCGTATTCTGCTTTCATCGAGATTCACCTTGGTAATATGTTCGTTCAGTTTTGGTTGCTTTGCGCGCCGAAATAATCCTTACAATTTCTCCCTGTTCGCGTTCGCAATGGCATACGAGAAGTAACTTTTCCTCGATGCTTGTCCCTAACAAAAGAAAACGATCTTCATCCAGTTGCGCATGAGCATTGTCAAAAAACTGGATGGCCAGCTCGTCGAAGAATACTGATCTCGCTTCCTCAAATAATATTCCGTGTTTCTTCAGGTTGGATGCCGCTTTGGCCTCGTCCCATTCAAACTCTATAATACGTACATTGTATGTACATAGAGTAGACTGTCAACTCAAGTTTTAGGAAATAAAAAAGGCGACTAAAAAGTCGCCTTTTTCAGATCTAACGTAAACTTACATTCCAGGCTTACGAGCTCTTAATACAAAGCGATCTGTATTCCGCTCTAACTCACGCTGATGCAATGTGTGGTCATCAGCAGCGTTGTTCAACATATAAGCCTGAGCTTCAACTACAAAACCTGCTTCTTCAAGCAAGCCAAAAGCTGTGTCTACATCGATACGGTGCAAGGCTTGGTTATCCATGCCTGCAGAACCTTCGTGATCGATAACCGCTATTACGCCACCTGGTTTTAGTGAGTCATATATAGCGCCCAAAAATAACAAGCCGTTTGCGCGGTCAGCGTTAGCGTTGTCGTGCAGGTTAAGTGCAGTCCAAGCCGCGTCCATTTGTCCGTCTACACCAAAGCCGTCTGCATTCTCGGCAGTGACTGTGGTGATATTCGGGTAGCGCGCTACTTTCAGTGCTTGTACTGGAGCTACTCGCTCAGCAAAACGTGAACTATTTTGTGCAAGTACGCTGCCTTCTGGGCCAACCGCTGCTGCAAGTACTTCTGCGTACCAACCGGAAGCAGAGAATGCATCGAGAACGTCCATGCCGGATTCGATACCGATAAAGGCAATTACTCGATCCGCTTTACGTGATTCATCACGAGCGCTGTCTTCTTCGGCACGGGCTGGATCGGCCAGCGCTACGGCAATGCGATCAGAAACATCGTCTGCAGTAACGGAAGTGGTAGCCAGCAGTACAGACAGGCCAGCTAGTAAGGTGAGTTTTAGGTTGTTCATTTCAATTTCCCCAATGAGGTATGGATACTTAAAAATTTGTCTAGACTGATTTTAGCGCAGTTAACTCAAAAAGAGGTTACAGATTAGTAGAGGAAAGATTTCTTAATAATTGGTCGGGTTTCTTGATCTGCATAGCGGTATAGAACGACACTCTCCCCATGCCATTAATCATCCTGTTTATCATTCTTCTTCTGTGCGGAGTCTTGCCGCAGTTCTGGGTTCGCTTTGTGATGCGCAAGCACGGCAAAGATATTGCCGATATGCCAGGTACGGGCGGAGAGCTCGCAGCCCATTTAGTAGAGCGCTACGAATTGGACGGCGTAAAGGTGGAAGAAGGAGTCGAGGGCCAAGATCACTACAACCCGCAGACGCGCTGTGTGAGTTTAAGCCCCAGGAACTTCGCTGGACGGTCTATAACCGCGGTTGCGGTGGCTGCGCATGAGGTGGGCCACGCTATCCAGTTCGCGCGTGAAGAGCCTCTCAGCAAGCTACGAGGCAGGTATCTGCCGATATCGGTAAGGCTTGGCAAGATCGGCATCTATATGTTGTTTGCTATACCGGTAGTAACCATTCTGTTTAAAGCACCTGCGGCGGTTATCGCCTTTATTGCCCTAAGCCTCATATTTCAGCTAGCGGGTGCGGCCATGTATTTGATTGTGCTGCCAGAAGAGTGGGATGCCAGCTTCAACAAGGCTTTGCCTATGCTTCGCGAGGGCGATTATTTACCTGAGCACCTAATGCCCGCTGCGCATCGGGTGCTAAAAGCAGCAGCGCTTACTTACTGTGCGGCAGCCTTAGCCAATGTGGTAAATATAGGCCGGTGGTTTATGCTGTTGCGGCGTTAGTCACCGCCTCGCATCTGTTTTTTGGGGATTTCGATTTTTACGGATAAAAGAGCCTTCTGGGTAACCTATATTGTCTTGGTAATTGGTCTGCTCTTTGCCATAGAGCTGTGGGCGCCGATTGCCTATATCTACAAGATATTCCTAAAGGTCTCTTTGATGCTGCTACCGCTAATATGGGTTAGCCGCACATTCTTTGCCAAGCCGGACCCAAAAAAGCTGAAGATCGCGTTATTACTGGGCGTAGGGGCTATTCTAATTATTCAGGCGGCCTATCTAGTACTGCAGCGCTACATAGACCTTGGCCAAATCAAAACCCTGCTAAGCGAACAGCAGGGTATAACCGCGACAACCTATGTTTGGGTGGCTATCTATGCGACCTTGGGAAATTCCATGCTGGAGGAAGTATTCTTCCGCGGATTTCTGGTTCAGCGCGGGTTTAAGCGGCCTTGGCTGTTTTCCTCGGCGTTATTCTCCTTTTACCACTTAACTATCTTTATAAGCTGGTTTTCCTGTTGGGTTACTTTGATTGCGCTGGTGGGTCTATTTGTTGGCGGTTTGATGTTCTGCTGGCTGAATGGCGACCGTAAATCTATTTGGAACTCCTGGGCCATGCATGTGATGGCAGATATCTCCATATTTGCCATTGGATTCACGATTTTTTTGACTTTATTGGACAATATTTAAACCAATTTGGTATAAATATTGTGGTTTATGCTTAATCAGTGGTAACTTTGAATAGATAGACGCGTTAACTTTATTTTGGTTTAATGTAAATAAATTAAACCAATATGATTGAGTAAAGTGAGACGCATCGTTTTAATCGCAGAAACCTGTGAACCCCGGGGCCTAGATGAAAGGGCCTTGGAAGGTAGCGCTGCGATAAACGAAAAGCTGGCTTTAGCCGGTTCGGGCCTTAACCGGCGCAGAGTAAAGTTTGGATTGATTACTCCTTTTACGGTCATTCCCTCTGTTGGCCCCGCAAATATGCCCTCCAATATTGAAGGGAGCGAAGTACAGGCGGTATTTCGTTCCGCAAATGAGCTGTGGAGCGCCATATTCGAGTTGGAATACGCCATGTTCCCGGTTCGACTGCGTTTTGGCATAGGTATTGGCGAGATAAATACCGCCATAAACCCGGATTCGGCCATAGGAATGCATGGCGAAGCTTTCGACAATGCTCGAGAGAGTGTGGAAAGCCTAAACAAAGACGGAAAACACTATCGAGTGCAGGGCTTGGCTGAGCGAGACGCCTTGGTGCTGCATATGTTGAATCTGATCTCATCTATGAGAAAGACCTGGCGAGTCGCGCGCATCGGAACCTTTCTAGGCATGCTGAAAAAGCAGACGGTCGCCCAGACTGTCGAGCTATTAGGTATTAGCGAACAGGCCGTGTACCGCAATATTCGGGACGGCGAGCTTGGTGCGGTGCAGGGGGTGTTCCTAGAACTGTCGCAGTTTATAAATGATACAAGCAGGTAACCGAGCCGCGTAAAGGCAGTAAAGAGCTGCACGCATACTTGTACCTTTAGTCCAGTTGACCGAAACTAGTTGAACAATTTACCAATTAGCGTCGAAGGGAAAGCTATGTGTGATGACTTAACCAATACGAGTAACAAAGATTTTCTAGCTAAAAAAAACGGCATATCTCGCCGGCAATTTGGCCAGATAGCGGCAGGCAGTTCTTTGGTGGCGGCTATGCCTCCCGTTGCTAACGCAATGGATGTGGCGGAAGACGAAGTTATGGTACCGATGGCAGATGGCGTTTCTGATTGCTACTTTGTACGCCCAGTAACGGGCAAACATGCTGCTGTTGTTTTGTGGCCAGACATTATGAGTATCCGTCCGGCTTTCCGCCAAATGGCCAAACGCCTTGCTCAGTCTGGATATTCCGTATTGGTTGTGAACCCTTATTACCGAACCTTTGCTGGTCGTATTACTCCAGAGGGTGGTACTTTTGCTATTGAAGCCGTGCGCGATTTGCTTTATCCCCAGGCAGGCACGCTGTCTCCTGAAACCTGTGTTTCAGATGGCCGTGATTATGTGGCTTGGTTGGATCAACAAGAATCGGTATCTACTAGCCGTAAAATCGGAGCCGCTGGCTACTGTATGACGGGTTCTTGCGTTATACGGATGGCGGCAGATATGCCCGACCGCATTGGTGCTGGCGCTTCTTTCCACGGTGGTGGACTGGTAACAGATAACGATAGCAGCCCGCATTTGTTAGCGGATCAGGTTAACGCCGGATTGTTGATTGCCATTGCGCAGAATGATGATGAAAATCAGCCTGAAGCAAAAACTGAGTTAGCCAATGCCTTTGGTGACAAAGCTGAGGTTGAAGTCTATGAAGCACAGCATGGTTGGTGCCCGTTGGATTCCCATGTGTATGACTATGCACAGGCTGAAAAAGGCTGGGCGCGCATGTTGGATTTGTTCGATCGCGAGCTTGGCTAGCCGAGCCTGACTGCCAGCGGGAATGCTGCGTATGGCGAACAGCTCACTAAGCTCTTGGTACTGCACAAAATCTACCATCGTTGGTATGGACAGTACGTCTACCTCTGTGCCGGCGAGGCTAATCAAGGTGATTGAGTATCACTGATACTTTATAGGTTAGAAAATCGTCCTCGGCATCCGTTAGTACAATCTGTACCTTACCTAAATCTTGGTCACCTCCGTCATTTCCAGATGCGCCACCGAGCTCGCTGGTCAGGTTGCTACTAGAGCCGCCGCCACAGGCGGTTAACAGGCTAGCGCTTAGAAGTACCGCGAAAAGATATGATTTGTTTAACGTCTTCATGTGTTTTTCCTCTTTTTTATAAGGGCCGGATGCATTTGGAGGCGGTCGCAATCGCGATGCATAAATGTTCCGGTTTGATCTATAAACGCGGATTCGTGGACTTGGTTGACAGGGCGAGACAATTTTCGACCCACTTTTTGACCTATATAGGGGCGAGATTTGATTTACGGCCCCACTTATCAGGCCAAATAAGCAATAATGGTGGGCTGAATATAGATAGAGGGAAGTGTCTTGGATAAAGAACAACTCAAGTCATTGTTGGGACAGTTGCGCGATGAACTATCGGCGACGGATCAGTTGGATACCGATTTGCAAGAAATTGCATCGGACTTAGATGTCCAGTTGGATAGATTAGCCCACGAAGAAGGGCATGAGCCTGAACCAGGTCTTGGCGATAGCTTAGATCTGGCGGCCACTAATTTTGCGGTGAAGCACCCGCGTACCGAGGCCATATTACGAGAGCTCGCAGATATACTAGGAAAAATGGGCATTTAATAGCCCAATATTCGAGGAGCCAAGGCTCTTCGGTTCATTTCATAAATACGGAAAGTAGACTGCTGTGGATGTAACCCCAATAATTGACTCGCTGAACGACGCACAACGCCAAGCAGTCACTTCAGACAACCAACACCTGTTAATTCTGGCCGGAGCCGGCAGCGGTAAGACCCGCGTGCTTGTGCATCGTATGGCTTGGCTTATTGATGTGCAGCAGCAATCGCCCCAGTCCATCTTGGCGGTTACCTTTACCAACAAGGCCGCGCGGGAAATGCGTAACCGCATCGAGAATATGTTGGGCATTCCCACGCGCAGCATGTGGGTTGGTACGTTTCACGGATTGGCGCATCGCCTTTTAAATCACCACTGGGCAGAAGCTGGTTTGCAGCAAAACTTTCAAATTCTGGATTCTGACGACCAGCAGCGATTGGTTAAACGCGTAATTAAAGATATCGGCTTGGATGAAAACCGCTGGCCCGGACGTCAGGCCCAATGGTTTATTAACGGCCAAAAAGACGAAGGCATACGAGCTAAGTATGTTGAAGATTCTGACGACCCTTTTATAAAGACCCACCGCAAGATTTATCTGGCCTATGAAGAAGTCTGCAAAGCCAATTCCCTGGTAGATTTTGGCGAGCTATTGCTGCGCGCCCATGAGTTGCTGCGAGACGATGAAAATCTGCTCAAGCACTATCAAGAGCGATTCACCAATATCATGGTAGATGAGTTCCAGGACACCAATACTATCCAATATGCTTGGTTGCGCCTGCTTACGGGCAAAAGCGGTTCCATGATGGTAGTGGGTGACGATGACCAATCTATCTACGGTTGGCGCGGCGCTAAAATTGAAAACATTCAGGACTTCACCGCAACCTATCCGAAAGCGGAAACGATTCGTCTGGAGCAAAACTATCGCTCGACCGGAACTATTCTGCAGGCCGCCAATGCGGTTATTTCACGCAATACCGGACGGCTTGGTAAAAAGCTTTGGACGGCAGAAGAGGGCGGCGATCTTATCTCTCTCTATTCAGCCTTCAATGAAGTTGATGAAGCGCGTTTTATTGCCGACTTTGTAAAACGCCGTTTTGAGCAGGGCAATAACTATTCAGAGAGTGCGGTTCTGTATCGTTCCAATGCGCAGTCTCGCGTACTGGAAGATGCGATGTTGCGGGCCAATATTCCCTACCGGATTTATGGCGGCCATCGTTTCTATGAGCGTTTGGAAATTAAAAATGCTTTGGGGTACCTACGCCTTTGTTTAAACCGCAACGATGATCAATCTTTTGAGCGGGTAGTAAATACGCCAACCAGGGGCATTGGTAACCGTACCCTTGAAGATGTGCGTACCCTGGCTAGAGAGCAGGGAATATCCCTGTGGCAGTCCAGCGTTAAACTGATCGAAGAAAACCTTATGTCTGGCCGAGCCACAAATGCGCTGAACGCGTTTGTGGAATTGGTGACCGATTTGGAAGCCAGCATAAAAGACAAAGATCTATCTGAGATGGCAGAGCAAGCTATCAACTCTGCCGGCTTGTTGGAATTCCATCGTGCCGAGAAGGGCGAGAAAGGTGAAGCTCGGGTAGAAAACCTATTGGAATTGGTTGGTGCCTGTAAATCCTATGAAGCCGACGATCCGGATATGGATACGTTGCCACAGTTTTTGGCCCAAGCCACTTTAGAGGCCGGTGATAAGCAGGCTGAAGAACACGAAGATGCGCTGCAAATGATGACTTTTCACTCCGCCAAGGGTTTGGAATTTCCCTTGGTGGTTATGTCCGGTATGGAAGAAAACCTCTTCCCTCACAGCATGTCAGCTGAAGAGCCCGGTCGCCTCGAGGAAGAGCGCCGCTTGGCCTATGTGGGTATAACCCGCGCTGAGAAAAAGCTGGTGATGACTTACGCTGAATGTCGACGTATATATGGTGAAGAACGCACTAACGCGGTGTCGCGATTTGTAAGAGATGTTCCTGGTGAATTGGTTGAAGAAGTTCGCGCCACGGTTAAAAGACCGGCTGCACCGGGAACGGTGCGAGCGACTGGCGGAAGTTCTCGCAAGTTTTCCACCAGTGATAAGGGCGTTGATACCGGCTTTGAGTTGGGCCAGCGGGTTGCGCATGCAAAATTTGGCGAAGGCGTTATTCTTACTTTTGAAGGACAGGGCGCCAATGCCAGAGTACAGGTTAACTTCAACAGCGCAGGCGCCAAGTGGTTAGTGGTGTCTTATGCCCGGCTTGAAGCGATCTGATTCCGTGCCACAAACTTTGGCTAAGAAATGTTAGCCCAGCACTGATGTAAATATCTCGGGGGGAGACAAGAATGAAAACGCAAAGAGGGGTTGCTACACCGGTAATTATTTTGGCTCTGGTCGCCGCGCTGGTTCTCGTATTTGGTTTGCTGGTGATGGAAAAAAGCCGCAATTTTGACCTGAACTCGGACTTTAATGCTGCTCAAGGTCCGCAATCACCTGATACGCGCGAAACCTTCGAATGGCGTATGGTCACCTCATGGCCGAAAAACTTTCCCGGTATCGGCATGGGTCCAGAAAACTTTGCCACCCTAGTCGACCGAATGAGCGATGGTCGGCTGCATATTCAAGTTTACGGAGCCGGCGAACTGGTGCCAGCCCTGGGCGTTTTTGACGCGGTATCCAGTGGAGCGGTAGAAATTGGCCACACTGGCGCTTACTACAACAAAGGCAAAATCCCGGCAGCACCCTTTTTCACAGCCGTGCCTTTTGGCATGAACGCGCAAGAACTTCACGCCTGGTTGCAGTATGGCGGTGGCATGGCTTTGTGGCGCGAAATCTACGAACCCTTCAATATTATCCCCTTTCCCGGCGGCAATACCGGCGTACAGATGGGCGGATGGTTTAATAAAGAAATCAATAGCTTAGATGATTTGCGCGGGTTAAAAATGCGACTACCCGGAATGGCTGGCGAAGTACTACAACGCGCGGGTGGTACCGCCGTTAATATCGCTGGTGGTGAGCTTTATACGTCTATGCAAACCGGTGTGATCGACGCTACCGAATGGGTCGGCCCCTATAACGATCGTTCCTTTGGGCTGCACGAAGTGGGTCAGTATTACTACTACCCCGGTTGGCACGAAGCGGGATCGATGCTCGAATTTGAAATTAACCTGGACGCTTGGAATAGCTTACCCGCAGATTTGCAGGCCATTGTTGAAGGCGCATCACAGGCAATCAACGAAGATATGCTGGACGAATATACGGCGCAAAATGCTTTTGTGCTGCAAGACTTAATTGCCGAGGGTACGGATATACGTCCTTTCCCGGCGGAAGTATTGGCTGCTCTGGAAGAGATATCTATAGCCTACTATGAGGAAGAGTCTGAAAAGGATGAGACCTTCGCGGAAGTATATGACCAGTACTGGTCCTTCTATGAAAAAGTACAGGCGTGGCACGCTATATCTGAATTGCCGCTCTATCTAAATAGACAGTAATGAGACTTTTGGGCCCTGGCAGAATTTGGGGTAGATGCTTTGCTCTGGGTTGTATTCTGTTGTCTCTGGCAGGTTGTGCCTCGTTACAGAACTATTTTGAGCCTCCCACCGTTAGCCTGATCGGCATCGAAATTCTTGAAGCCGATGGTTTCTCGATTCGCTTTGGCTTAGATCTGACCGTTCAAAACCCCAACCCGATCACCATTCCCATTAGTGGTTTGAGTTTGAACGGTAATGAAGTTCTCAGTGGAGTCTCTTCAACGGGCATTGACCTTGGTGCATAGGGTGAAACCCAAATACGGCTCGAAGCCGGCACCAATTTATTTGGCATGATGGCGTTGTTTACTGATTTGCTGTCGAGTCAAATCACCGACTTTGCTTATGATTTGGAAGCATCCATTGGCGTGCGTGGATTTTCCAGACCGATCGAAGTAAATGAGTCCGGCCTAGTTCGGCTATCGAACTAGGTAGCTCGCTTTAGAAGGTTGCGGGTAACCAAGTGGCTAGAGCAGGCCATACTGCCAACAGACTCAGTACAAACAATTGAATGCAGATAAAGGGGATCACGCCTCGATAAATATCTGAGGTAGCCACCGATTCTGGTGCGACTCCGCGTAAATAGAACAGCGCAAAACCGAAGGGCGGTGTCAGGAAAGACGTTTGCAGATTGAGCGCAATCATAATGCCCAACCAAACCGGGTCTACGCCCATCATCAGCAATACCGGCCCAACAATGGGAACTACTACGAAGGTTATTTCGATAAAATCGAGAATAAATCCGAGTAGGAAGATCACCAGCATGACAATAGCCATAGCGCCAATTACACCGCCGGGCATATCAACAAATAGTTGCTGAATTAATTCTTCGCCGCCATAGCCGCGGAAGATCAATGAGAAGATAGAAGCGCCTATAAGAATCAGAAATACCATGGCTGTGGTTTCTAGCGTTCCACTCATTACCAGCTTCAATCGGCCAAGGCTGAACTTGCCTTTGGCAAGAGCCAGCACCGTGGCACCCAGTGCGCCAACCGCCGCTGCTTCAGTGGGTGTGGCAATGCCCCCGATTATTGAGCCCAGAACCAAAAATATTAGAATAAGCGGCGGCGCCAAGCTGGCCAAAATCTTGGTTATGGAAGGCTGGTCGTCGTCGTGTATGGCCGGAGCTTGCTCAGGGTTGAGTAGTGCAAAACCGAAAACATAAGCTGCGTATAAAACCACCAAGAGCAAGCCGGGAATCATAGCGCCCAAAAATAAGTCGCCTACCGAAACTGTCTGCGTATTGAAGATGCCCATGTTTAGTTGGGCGCGCTGGTAGGCGTTGGAAATAACATCGCCCAGCAGCACTAGCGTAATAGAGGGAGGGATGATCTGCCCAAGGGTTCCGGTCGCGCAGATGGTGCCAGTAGCTAGTCGAGGGCTGTAGCCGCGGCGCAACATAGTTGGCAGTGACATCAAACCCATGGCAACCACGGTAGCGCCGACAATGCCGGTGCTTGCGGCCAGCAACATGCCGACAAATACTACGGATATGCCCAGCCCGCCCGGGGCGGTTTTAAAGGCCTTAGCCATATTCTCGAGCAGGTCTTCAGCGACGTTACTCTTCTCTAGCATCACACCCATAAAAACAAACAGCGGAACGGCTACAAGGGTTTCATTGTTCATGATGCCGAATAGGCGATCGGGTGTGGCGCGCAAAAGACTGGGATCAAATATGCCGCTGACAATACCAAAGGCCGCAAAGCTTAACGCCGTGCCACCCAGAGTTAGGGCAACCGGGTAGCCGAGCACCAATAGGCCACAGACCACCAGAAACATAATTAAGGGGATAAATTCGATCATGCTTGTTCCACCCTATCGGTGGATGGCATGTTGGAATGATCATCGCCCTGTAGCAAGATATTGGTATTGCGAATTAGCTCTGCCACACCTTGCAGTATTAGCAAGACAGCCATGGCGGGTATTAGGGATTTGAGCAAATAGAGGGCGGGGATGCCGCCGGGCTGCGGTGAGGTTTCTTTTACGGACCAAGACTGCGCAACAAAATCGAGTGAACTGAGCAATATAAAGAAGGCTACTGGAAAGAGAAATACCAGGGTGCCTACGGCGTCAAGCCAGGCTTTACGGTAGGGCGACCAGGTACGATAGAAAACGTCTACGCGCACATGTTTTTCGCGACCCAGGGCCCAACCACAGGCGAGTAAGAAGCAGGCGGAGTGCATATATATAACCGACTCTTGCAGCATGATTATGTTGCCAGTCTGAAATACGTAGCGCAGCAGAACGATGGTGACGGTTGTCAGTACCATGGCCAAGGTAAGCCAAGCGACAATAGAGCCAACTATGTGATTACAGCGATCGGCCAGGTCGGCGACCTTTTGGAAACTCATCCTATTATTCCCCCCGGAAACTAATATGCCCATTTTCACAAAAGTGTCATTTTTCTTACATAAACTCTGATCTGTAAATAAACCAGAATTAAACAAGAGCTTAGTGATTTCCCTATGACCAAACTAATGAAGCCTTATATATCCCTTTTTGTTGCCACTTCTATCACAATTCTGATGATTGCTTCTCCTGCTGCACAGGCCGCACGAGATCAAATCAGCGTTGTAGGTTCTTCTACCGTATATCCATTTACCACGGTAGTGGCTGAACGATTTGGCCGTTCTACGGATTATCCAACACCTAAGGTCGAGTCTACCGGTACGGGCGGTGGTATGAAACAGTTTTGCGGCGGTGTCGGCGTTGAGTATGCCGATATGGTCAACGCGTCTCGGCGCATCAAGCAAAGCGAGTTTGACGATTGCCAGACTAACGGCGTTACCGACATTCTTGAACTTAAGGTTGGGTACGACGGTGTGGTAATTGCTAGCAGCTATGACCACGACGTGATGGAGTTGACTCTAGACGAAATATTTTTGGCTTTAGCTGCAAATGTTCCAAGCGCAGACGGTACTCAGTTGGTGGAAAATTCTTATACGCATTGGAATCAAATAAATGCCAGTTTGCCAAATCGGCGCATTGAAATTTTAGGACCTCCGCCTACTTCCGGTACGCGGGATGCATTTCTTGAGCTTGTGATGGAAGTGGGTGCTGAACGATTCCCGGTTCTTGCGGCTATCGAGGGCGCAGAAGGCAGTGAGTTAATCGCCATTATGAATGCTGCAGGCATTGGTGATATGGCGGGTATGGCTGAAAACGGCGCTGACGGTGGTGATGTCTTTGGCGCGCTATCGCATACCATTCGAGAAGACGGCGTTTACGTTGAAACGGGCGAAAACGACAACCTAATCGTACAAAAGCTAAACTCAAACGGTGAGGCCATAGGTATCTTCGGATATAGCTTTTTGGATCAAAATAGTGACTCGGTTCAGGGCCATGTCATCGAAGGAGTTACGCCAGAGTTTGACGCCATCGCCGACGGCTCTTACAGTGTCTCCCGTCCACTCTATCTCTATGTGAAAGCTCAGCACAGTTCGGTTGTTCCCGGCATGCAAGAGTTCATTAATGAGTTCACGTCAGAGCGGGCTTGGGGTGACGATGGCTACCTAACGGATCGTGGATTGATTCCGATGCCAGAAGAAGAACGAGAGAGCTTTGGCTCAGACGCTGCCTCTATGAGAGCAATGCAGCTTTAACAATTGAGGGCCAACATCCGGACGCGAGTATTTAATATGAGCGTCCGGAATTAATACATAATGGATTCAACTTCCTTATTATCTGCGCTGCTAGTTGTCAGCGCACTTGCCTATTTTCTGGGCCTAAAAAAATCCAGGGCGATTGCTGGCAATAACGGCGGCATTACGTCTCTGCATTCCTTGCCTGGTTATTACGGCACCATGGTCGCTCTTTGGTGTTTGATTCCCGCGCTATTTTTATTGGCTATCTGGCAGTTTTCTGAGCGCGATGTATTGCAGCATATGACTTTGGATTCGATGCTGGTATCCGAGGTACCAGCGGATGAAGTTCAGCGCGGACTGCTAATAAATACTATAGAAAACATCTCTACTGGTCGCTTGCAGAGCGATAGTCAGGCTCATATTGAGGCGGCGGAGTATCTAAATGAGTTGCGCGGGACCAGCCAGACGTTGCGCAATATTTTGGTTTTGGGCATTGGGTTACTCGGTACCTTTCTGGCTTGGTTACAAGTACAGGCTGCAAAACGCGCGCGTAACCATGTAGAAACCATTTTCCGGGTTGCGCTAATTTGCTGTTCTTTGGTGGCGATTATCACCACGCTGGGCATAGTGCTCTCGGTATTTTTTGAAGCGACTCGCTTCTTTCAACAAGTACCGTTTTTTGATTTTGTACTCGGCCTGCACTGGAGTCCGCAAACCGCTATAAGAGCGGATCAGGTTGGTGCCTCGGGTAGCTTTGGTTCCATCCCACTCTTTGTGGGCACGCTGCAAATATCCTTTATGGCCATGTGTGTTGCGGTTCCTATTGGACTGTTTTCAGCAATCTACCTTTCCGAATACGCAGGCCAGCGCTTGCGAAATACCGCTAAGCCTTTGTTGGAGATCTTGGCGGGCATACCCACAGTGGTATACGGCTTCTTTGCCGCATTGACGGTGGCGCCCGCTATTCGCGAGTGGGGTCAGTCGATGGGGTTCACCACTTCCTCTGAAAGCGCCTTGGCGGCAGGGGCAGTGATGGGAATTATGATTATTCCCTTTGTCTCTTCTCTGTCAGACGATGTAATTAATGCGGTTCCACAGTCTTTGCGGGATGGCTCCTATGGGTTGGGCGCTACTAGATCCGAGACCATCGTTAAGGTGGTCATTCCGGCGGCGCTACCTGGTATTGTTGGTGGCATATTGCTGGCGGTATCACGTGCTATTGGTGAAACCATGATTGTGGTGATGGCGGCCGGGCTCGCTGCCAACTTGACCATGAACCCCTTAGAATCTGTGACTACGGTAACCGTGCAGATTGTGACTCTTCTGGTAGGCGATCAAGAATTTGATAGCCCTAAAACCTTAGCTGCATTTGCTCTAGGTTTGATGCTCTTCTTGGTAACCCTTGTGCTTAATGCTATCGCCCTCTGGGTGGTGAATAGATATAGAGAGCAATATGAGTAGCGAGCCAAACTCTGTGGAGTCCCCTTCATTAGAAAATGGTGCAGCAGATAAAAAGGCACCAGAAAACAAGTCGAAACTATCCACTGCGGATCGAGTAAACAACTCTTTGCAGCGTCGATACCGTGCCGAAGCACGCTTTCAGTGGTATGGCCGAATCGCGATCTTCCTAGGCTTGTCGGCGGTATTTCTTCTATTCGCGGATATCACGGCCAAGGGCTACAAAGCCTTTGTGCAAACTCAGATTCAGCTAGAGATTAATTTCGACACTCTCGAGATGGGATTGCCTGCTAACCCCACGTCGGAAGATATGCGCGGCGCAGATTTTGATCGTATATTGCAACTGGCCATCTATGAGCGGTTCCCCGAGGTGAGTGGCCGAAACGATCGCAGGGCGTTGCGATCGATAGTCAGTAGCGCCTCGGTATATATGCTTCAAGACATGCTGGAAGCAAACCCGGAACTTGCGGATACCACCCAAAGTATTTGGCTAATTGCGGATGATGATGTCGATGTATTCCATAAAGGCTATATCGACAGAGACCTTCCGGAAGCGCAAAGACGCTTTAAGGACATTCAGATTGCCTGGCTAGATGATTTAGACGCGCAGGGTGAAGTGCGAATAGTCTTTAACAAATCCTTTTTCACCAACGGCGACTCTCGCGACCCGGAGCAAGCCGGTATTCTCGGTGCGGCCATGGGGTCTTTGCTGACCATGCTGGTTACCCTGATACTTGCGGTACCTTTAGGCGTTGGTGCAGCAATCTATCTGGAAGAGATAGCGCCGAAGAATCGTCTTACCCAGTTTATTGAGCTGAACATCAATAATTTGGCGGCAGTGCCTTCTATTATTTTTGGCCTTTTAGGTTTGGCTATATTCATTAACTTTTTTGGCTTGCCGCGATCGGCGCCTTTGGTTGGTGGTCTAGTTCTAGCGCTTATGACCTTGCCGACTATTATTATCGCCAGCCGATCGGCGCTGAAATCTGTACCGCCATCTATAAGAGAAGCGGCATTCGGTGTGGGAGCCTCCCATACTCAAACTATAATGCACCACGTTTTGCCCTTGGCGATGCCGGGCATGCTAACCGGGGCCATTATCGGAATGGCCAAGGCCCTTGGCGAAACTGCGCCATTGCTGATGATCGGTATGGTAGCCTTTATTGTAGATGTGCCAGGAGGGGTGACCGACTCTTCGACAGTATTGCCGGTACAAATTTATTTGTGGGCGGATAGTCCTGAGCGGGCTTTCCTGGAAAAAACATCGGGTGCCACACTGGTTTTGCTAGCCTTCCTTATCACTATGAACGGATTGGCAGTAATACTGCGACGCAGATTAGAGCGCCGTTGGTAACTTTTTAATCTGCTCTGACAATTCTCATTCTGAGAATTGTCAGAGCACGCGACAAGAACGCTGGCGCAAAAGCGTCGATTGGCTTGCGTTTATGTCGCTTTCATTGGCCATTGGGGCCAATGGCGGCACATCTGTGGGCCGCAAGGTAGAATTTGAGAACTTAGGAGTTTATTGAGCGTGAGTTCATTTGAAATTGCAGACGATTACGAAACCGTAGGCACACCTTTTGTCAAAAATCCGCGTTTTGTAATGCGGAATGTCGACGTTTTTTACGCCGACAAGCAGGCCATTTTTAATGTCAGCCTGGATATTGCCGATAGAGAAATTATTGCCATGATTGGCCCATCAGGATGCGGCAAGTCGACCTTTCTGCGGGCTTTGAATCGCATGAACGATACTATCCCCGATTGCCGTGTTTCTGGCGATATCGAGTTGGATGGCGAGAGTATCTATTCCAAGGCGATGGACCCGGTTAAAGTTAGGGCGCGAGTGGGCATGGTTTTCCAAAAACCAAACCCCTTTCCTAAAAGCATCTTTGAAAATGTGGCCTATGGCCCACGTATTCACGGATTAGCTGGCGATAAACCCGAGTTGGATGAAATTGTTGAAACCAGCTTGAAAAAGTCAGGTCTCTGGGAAGAGGTTAAAGACCGGCTGCATCAGCCGGGAACGGGCTTATCCGGTGGTCAGCAGCAGCGACTATGTATTGCTCGGGCCATCGCTATTCAGCCTGAAGTGATTTTGATGGATGAGCCCTGTTCAGCACTGGATCCCATTGCAACAGCGCGCATCGAAGAGCTTATAAATGAGCTGAGCAGTAACTTCACCATCGCCATAGTGACGCATTCGATGCAGCAGGCGGCGCGGGTTTCTAAGCGTACGGCCTATTTCCATTTAGGCAAGCTGATTGAAGTTGGCGCGACGGAACAGATATTCACCAATCCTTCTCACCAGCTGACAGAAGACTACATCACCGGTCGTTTTGGCTAAGACATGAACGCTATGCAAACCACTTACAAAAACTGTGCAATTGCCTGCACAGCAAACCGCGGAGGAAATTCTTGTGGCTAAAGAAATACCACAGACTGAAAAACATATCTTTCAGAAATTTGATGACGATCTAAGTAATCTGGTCAACAAGCTTTTGGAGATGGGCGGTCTAGTTGAAAAACAACTAAGTGACGCTACTACCGCCCTAATCGAGATGGACACCGAGTTGGCGTTAGCGGTAATTGCCAACGAAGAGCAGGTCGATGATTTTGATATCGAAATTGATAAGCTCTGTGTTCGTTTGATTGCTATGCGTCAGCCAACAGCTTCCGATCTGCGCTTAGTGCTAGGCGTTGGAAAATCGGTTCAGGATTTGGAGCGCATCGGTGACGAAGCGGACAAAATTGCCAAGCTGACGATTAGTATTGCCGAAGAATCGAATTCACCCTCAAGTATTGGTCGGGCAAAAATTCGCTATATCTCTCAATATGTTGCGGACAAGTTGCGACAGGTACTAGATGCCTATGGTCGACTGGATGCCGATTTATCTCTGACTATTGTGCGTCGTGAGAAAATTGTTGATGAAGAGCAGAAGTCAGCCATTCGAGAGTTGGTCACCTACATGATGGAAGACCCGCGTTCTATCTCCGCTGTGCTTAGTGTTATGTGGGCGCTGCGTTCTTTAGAGCGCGTCGCGGATCACGTTGAAAATATGGCGGAGCATTTGATCTATACGGTTAAAGGCGTAGACGTTCGCCATGCGACTTTAAAAGAAGTGAAGAAACAGTTCCGGGACTCTTAATAAAAGTCTTGCCAGATTTGGCGCTTTTTAGGCTACTGCCCAAAGGTTCTGGCGCCGCCCTCTAGATACCTAATCTCTTCGGTTGTTGACGCCCTACCCAGCACTTTGTTGCGGTGGGGAAATCGGCCAAAGTCTCGAACTATCTCCATATGATCTAGCGCAAATTGGCGATAGGATTTCATACTTTCTTTCCATTCTTCGGCAACGCTTTCAGACAGTTCGGTAAATTTTGCTACGCTGAATTTCTGGTCGTCAATATTTTCGCTGTGCTCAAAAGGCATCAAAGAAAAGATTTTTTCTACTGGCTCAAGTTCATCAAAAAGCGGAGAGGCTGCTAGCTGCTTTGAGTAGCCAAGGGCTATAGAGTCATGACTAAAAGCTTTCCCTGATCCGCGGTAAATATTTCGTGGAAACTGATCGTTCAAAATAATCAGCGTCAAGGCCGAACGTGCGTCTGACATCCAATCGGAAAAGTCGCCTTTGCCCGCGGCCTCTACCAACTTGCCAAAACGGCACTCAATATCGTAATCCGTGTCTGCGGAGCCTTGCCACCAGAGAGATCCGCGGGCCTTTACCGCGCCTAAACTTAATCCATCGGTGCCAAACCAATAGTCGTAAACAGATTGCGCAACGGGGTTCATTTTGTCGTCTCTTTTATCTAGGGGCTTTTACCGAGGGATTGCCTGAATTACCCGCAGAGAATACAGGCTGTAGTCGGCAACAATGCCGGTATTGACCGAGTCCTGTTGGCCGTCAGCCAAGGTGCCGCGTATTTCGTAGTCTCTATATAGCCCGCTGCTCGAAAGTGTTAGCCGAACCTTAATATCCGAGGTAGGAATCCCTGAATCGTTTCTCACTAAAGCAACCATTCGACCCTGATTATCTGTTGTGATCGTTGAAGCAATATAGGTTCCGGGATTAGAGGGTAAGTCGTAACGCACAACTTTGGCGCTGGCGAGTTGGCCCAAATCCCCACCGCTGCCGGCAACAGAAGAGTAATAACTCATGGCGGCTTGCATATCGCCACGGGACTCCGCGATCTCGCCCAGAGCGTAAGCACTGCTGCTGGTTGGCAACAATTCTTCAGCTCGGTGCAGGTCTTCTTCTGCCAAAGATATTTGGCCCATCTCTTTGCGGAGTAGGCCGCGCACTAACCAGTGTTGAAAGTAATCGGGATTTTTATTGATAGCGGTACTAAAGGCAGTTTCGGCATTGTCCTGATTGTCATTCATTTGCCAGGCGTGGCCACGCAGTTCCCAAAACTGTCCTTCGTCCGGTTGCAATTCAACGGCTTGGTCCAGAAATTCCAGTGCGAGTTCGGCGTTTTCATCACTCAAAGCGGCTACGGCGCTTTCTTGAGCATCGTAGGCCGGTTGGTCAGCCACTATCTGCGCTATTGCTCGTTGATAGGCGTCGCGGTTTCTGATGCCGCCTGAGGGCAGGTTGGCGGCGTGAGCGATATTTGCGTCTACGCGCTGCTGCGAAGGTGGGTGGCTGGCAAATAGCCCGCTTATAAAGTTACTGGAATTGCCTTCCGAGAGGCGCACAAAGGTTTCTTGAAGCTCGACAGCGGCCTGCGGGTCATAGCCAACAATAGACATATAGCGCATGCCATGTTCATCGGACTCTAATTCGTCATCCCGTCCATAGCTCGCCATCCAGGCAGCGCTACCAATTTGCGAGCCCATGGATATAAGGTCGCTGTATTGCGAGTCCTGTGCGAGTATTCCGCCGGCCATTAGGCCAATATTTAGGAGTGCAGAGCGAGACATCTGACTGGCGCCATGATTGGCCGCTGCATGCACAACTTCATGGCCGAGAACTGCTGCCAGTTGAGCTTCGTCTTCGAGTTCTATTAATAGTCCACGGTTGACGGCAATTTTGCCGCCGGGTAATGCCCAAGCGTTTGGTACACCATTGTTTAGCACTACAAATTCGTAGGGCAGGTAGTAGGCCTCTGAAGCTGAAGCCAATTTTTGCCCCACTCTATTTACGTAGGCGTTGAGGTCTTCATCTATATGGTAGACACCGCCCTGGGATTGTTGCCCCGGCTCGTATTGCTGGATGCCCATTTCGATAGCCTGAGACGGCGATACTATGGATACCTCTGTTCTGCCCGTAACCGGGTTTACTGCGCAGGCACCGATAACACTGGTTAAAAGTGCCAGTATCCAGACTTTACTAAAGCTAATCGACCTCATTAATTTTCCTCAAGAGTAAGCTGAGTCAATGGTGGCTATAATAGCCTCCATTATTTATCCAACAAAAGCGCTAATCAAATGCTAATAGTAGTTTCTCCAGCAAAATCCCTCGACTACGAGAGCTCTCTTGCTACCAAAAGCGCGACCAAGCCTCAGTATATGGAACAGAGCGAAATTCTGATTGAACAACTTCGGCAATTTTCACCACCTCAGGTAAGTGAGTTAATGGGCATCAGCGCTAAGCTCGCCGACCTCAACTTTGGCCGCTATTTATCTTGGCAGCCAAAGGCAACACGGAAGAATGCGCGCCCTGCCGTATTAGCCTTTACTGGGGACGTTTACCAAGGATTACAAGCGAATAGCTTTAGCCAAGAAGATTTTGAATATGCTCAGGAGCATTTCCGAATACTCTCCGGGCTCTATGGTCTGTTGCGTCCATTGGATTTGATGCAGCCCTATCGATTGGAAATGGGCAGCAAGCTCAAAACGGAACGTGGCGCCAATTTATACGATTTTTGGGGTGAGCAGATCAGTGATGGTCTGAACAAGCAGCTTAAGAAAACCCGATCCGAGGTTTTGCTCAATCTAGCTTCCAACGAATATTTTTCAGCGGTTCGACCCAAGCTTATTAAGGCCGAAATTGTTTCGCCGGTATTTAAAGATTACAAATCTGGAAAATACAAAATCATTAGCTTCTTCGCTAAAAAAGCTCGAGGCAGCATGAGCCGCTGGGTTATCCAGAACCAAATTGAAGATGTTGGCCAGTTGCAGAACTTTGATGTGGATGGCTATCGCTACAACGCGGCAGCTTCAACAGACGCAAAACCAGTATTTCTGCGTGACGCCAGCTAGTCAGCGGATTCTTGGGGTAGCCCGCTAGTGGAATTCTGGTATTTTCCGCTGTTGACCTTTGTCGGTGTTTTTGCCGGATGGCTAAACGTTATGGCCGGCGGTGGTTCGCTACTTACGGTACCAATAATGCTCTTTATGGGCATGCCCGGACCCGTTGCAAACGGCACCAATCGTATAGCGATCTTGGCGCAAAACATTACGGCTGTTACCGCCTTTTTCCGACGCGGTTTTTCTGATTTCAAATTGAGTTTAAGTCTAGCGGCAGCTGCCACGCCGGGAGCTATTGTCGGAGCGATGGTGGGAACTCAGCTGTCAGGCGAGTGGTTTGATAGGGTATTGGCTTTGGTAATGGTCGCCGTGATGATCATTATGGCGCTGCCTAAGAAAGAAGCGACAGAGGTTGGAAAGCCTTCGACTAAACGGCTGATTGCCGGCCATATCTGTATGGTGGGTGCGGGATTTTGGGGCGGCTTTATTCAAATTGGGGTGGGCTTTTTACTGATGCCAATATTGCACCGGGTAATGGGCTTGGATCTGGTGCGGGTAAATATGCACAAGGTTTTTGTAGTGCTCTGCTATACCAGTGTTGCACTATTTATCTTTGCTTCGCAGGTAGAGATTTTTTGGATAGCCGGTCTTTGCTTGGCGGTGGGCAATTCCATTGGTGGTTGGATAGGCGCGAATATGTCGGTGAGCAAGGGCGAGCACCTTATTAACCGCGTACTCAATGTTGTGTTGATCATCTTTATTATTAAGCTGCTCTTTTTATAGCCGCAGGTGCTCTTTATGCGCCACAGGCGTCTATAGCCACTTAGCTCCCTTCTAGTTTCTTTCTTTTTCGGCCTCTCTTGATGCCTTTGTTGCAGCTGGCGTATGCCTTGCCATATTTCGTCATATTTGCTCATTAGTTCAACCTAATTCGATCTCTTGAAAGACTGGTTGTGTCTCTTTAATGACGTCCATGCCAGCGCAACTGCTGATCTAACTTTTTAGAACCAGATTTGAGAACGAGGAATACCAAATGAAAAAGACAAATACTCTATTAGCTATATCCACCCTAATCGCAGCATTTTTAGTTAGCTCCTTAATTAGTGCCGGTGCTAGCGCAGAAGATGCACTTTCGGAAATTAAGCCAGGCCTTGGTTTTGGTGGAGGCGCGATTGCCGGATTGGTGATGGGCGGTCCCGTTGGGATGTTCGCTGGCGCATTGAGCGGCGTCTATTTTGGCGAGCAACTTAAAAAAGCGGATGCCTTGCCAAGCACCGAGCAAGCTTTTCGGGCGGCTAGTGCAGAAACCGAGATACTTGAAAGCGAACTGCAGCAACAGCAAGCGCGCATTGCCTTTCTCGAAACTGAGCTTCGAACAGAAATTGCCGCAAATGATGAAACCCGATTGGAATTTCAAATGATGTTTCGTACCGGCGAAGATGTAATTCAAGAGCAAGACCAAACACGTATCGATATGTTGGCGGGTTATTTGCAGCGCAATCCCGAGCTAAGTGTTCGCCTTGATGGACATGCTGACCCTCGGGGATCAGATGAATACAACAATGTGCTTGCTAAGTTTCGGGCACTGTCAGTAGCCAATGCCCTGTACGGAAAAGGTATCGATCAAGAACGGGTGCAGATTCATTTCCACGGTGCTGACGAATCAGAAGCGGTTAGCGGAGACTACGAATCCTATGCTCTGGAACGCCGCGTAAATATAGAAGTCTACAAGCAGCCAACAACTGGCTTGGCACAGAGCCACTAAATAGTAGGACTAGCTTTTCAGTTCCCTTCACCCTGCGTTCGAACTGTAAATTCGATCGCAGACCCCCATCCGGAGCCGCAAGGCTCCGGTATTTCGTTGTCTTGATGCAAATCATGGATGTGCTTTCCTCCAAGGACCAAAATACACCGCATACAGATATATTTTGGCTCACCAAAATGAAAAGCTTAATTCTCTCGGCCGCTTTTGTTGCGCTCTATATCGCTTGCTCTCCTAGTGTCGCTCAGTGGCAGTGGGAGGTTCTGGATTTGGGGTTTGCCGAAACTCAGGCCGATGCAGGCCAATACCGCGCTGCTTTGTCTCAGGGCGAGCAAGTATTTGGCACCTACTGCATGGTTTGCCACGGAGTTGAAGGCGCCGGAATGCCGGGCGTTCCCAACTTACTTGATGATGAAACACTCTGGGGCCCTGAGTTGGCCGACATGGCTTACGTTATTAAGTACGGCATACGCTCGGGTCACGAAAAAGCACGTTTCTATCAAATGCCGGCCTATGGAGAGCAGGAGTCTGGTGTTGGATACGATGCCCAATTGCTAATCGATCTGACCTATTACGTAGGGAGTCTGCGCGGCGAAGATGTTCCCGCGGATGCGGTAACGCGTGCGGAAGACACCGCAATAAATGTATGTAGCGAATGCCATGGGTTTGATTTTGCCGGCCAAGTCGAATGGTATGGTGCACCCAGTCTTATCGATGACATTTCCCTCTATGGCCACGATTACGCAACGGTTTACGACGCTATAGAAAGGGGTCGTGAAGGTGAGTCTCCGGTTTGGGAAAATATTCTTTCAGATCAACAAATTCGCGATGTAACCCTATATATAGGCTCTATCCGCGAATAATTGCCCTGTCCGAGCAATTATTGTGGCGCCGTAGTGCGCTTTTTTTGGCCTAATCCTGACAATTTAGGGTGTAGAGCCGCTGTTCAGCTTGCCATTTGGCGGTGCATACCTAACTATTTGGCAATGCATTTCCCACCTCTCAAATTTCGAATCTGCGTATCCTCTATATACATATTGTTTTTCTGTATGCCGCTGGCAAACGCAGAAGAAATTGTCGTAGCCGTGGCTTCCAATTTTTCAACTACCGCAAAAGCTATATCCCAGCGCTTTGAAGAGGCTACTGGTCATTCGGTGATATTGGCCTTGGGCTCTACGGGGCATCAGTACGCACAAATTGTTCATGGCGCACCCTTTGATGTTTTTTTGTCGGCAGATGAAGAACGACCCCGATTGCTGGAGCAGGCGGGATTCGGCGTAGAAAATTCTCGCTTTACTTACGCCTTGGGTCGGCTGGTACTTTGGAGCTCGGAAAGTCTTGTAGCGCTCTCAGAATTGGATAGTTACCAATATCTTGCCATCGCTAATCCCAGGCTGGCTCCTTACGGGTTGGCGGCAACAGAGGTTTTGACGCACATGGGCTTGGTAGATGAGATACAGCCAAAGCTAGTGCAGGGTGAAAACCTGGCCCAAACCTTTCAGTTTGTGGAGAGCAGCGCGGCCGATCTTGGTTTTGTGGCACTCTCTCAAGTCTTGGTGTTATCACTGGAAGAGCAGGGCGAATATCAGATTCTGGACCAAGAGCTATACGAGCCCATTCGCCAGCAAGCCTTGCTGCTAACGGAAGATGCAACCGCGCGACAATTTATGAGTTTTCTTAAAAGCCATGAGATACAAAAACTTATTGTGGAAGCAGGTTATGCTCTTGGCGAATAGGTTTTACTGAAAGTGACTGGATTAATAAATGCATCCTGACATAGCCGCCTTGTGGCTAAGCTTAAAGCTTGCTGGTGTATCAACCGCAATCTTGCTGTTGATAAGCACGCCCTTAGCTTGGTGGCTGGCGCACAATAAGGGTCGATTTAAAGTAGTGGTTGAAGCCTTGGTGGCCTTACCCCTTGTGCTTCCGCCGACGGTTCTTGGATTCTATTTACTAATTAGCCTCGGGCCACAGGGGGCTATAGGTGGAGCCTTTGAGGCTATGGGTTTGTCGGCGTTAAGTTTTAGCTTCGCCGGATTAGTCATAGGTTCGGTTATATATTCACTACCCTTTGTGGTGCAGCCCTTGCACCAGGCATTTGTGGAGATAGGCGATAGGCCCTTTGAAGTTGCCCGCACCCTTGGCTCGAGCGGGCGAGACTTGTTTGTCTCGATACTTTTGCCTTTAGCCCGAAGAGGTTATTTGACCGGCGCCGTTTTGGGCTTTGCCCATACCTTGGGTGAGTTTGGCGTGGTCTTGATGATTGGCGGCAATATTCCCGGGAAAACCCAAGTTCTATCCATCGCCATATACGACCACGTCGCTGCCCTTGAATACGGCCAAGCCCATTGGTTGTCTGCTGGGCTATTGATACTCTCATTTGCTCTTCTGGTATTTGTATACAGCATTAATCGACGCTTTGATCTGGTGAAAGTATGAGCCTGAATATTTCGGTTCAAGCTAGTCTAGGAAACTTTCAGTTGGATGCTAACTTTGCTGTTCCGGCGAAGGGTGTGACGGCAATATTTGGCCCTTCTGGGTCTGGTAAGACCAGTCTTTTGCGAGCCATAGCAGGCCTAATTGAGCTTGATAATGCACAGATTCAGTTGATGGGCGAGGTATGGCATTCCAACCAGATTTGCTTACCCGTGCATCAGCGCTCGGTTGGCTTTGTATTTCAGCAACCCAGTCTGTTTATTCATTTGAATGTGCGTGAAAACCTTAATTACGGATTCGAACGTCGCGCTGCTGAAGACCGTCAAATTGGCTTTGATGAAGTGGTGGCCTTGCTCGATATCGATCAGCTGTTGGAAAGAGAAACTCATTCTTTGTCTGGCGGAGAAGCGCAGCGGGTGGCCATTGGCCGAGCTCTTCTAGCGAGCCCCAAATTGCTGTTAATGGATGAGCCGCTGGCTTCCCTGGATGTGCAATTAAAACGCGAGATCTTGCCCTACCTGGATCGACTGCAAAGAAACTTGGATATACCGGTGCTGTATGTAAGCCACTCGTTGGAAGAGGTAATCCGATTGGCGGATCACCTGGTTCTTATGGAGGATGGCAAGGTGCGCGAGCAAGGACCATTAATGCAAGTATTGGACAACAATCGGCTTCTGAATGAATTGGCTGATGAGCCCTTTGCTCTGCTTGAAGGCAGAGTGAGTGAAGCCTGTACGGCACATCATTTGACGGTGGTTGATGCTAGTGGTCTGCTTATTTCGATGCCCGGAATGGAGGTATCGGCAGATCAAGCGGTGCGATTGAGGTTATACGCAAAGGATATAAGTCTTAGTTTGGGACGACCTGAAGGTTCAAGTATTCTAAATATATTTGAATCGGTAATCGCGGATATAGAAGCCACTGACCATCCTTCGCAGAAGCTCGTGAGCCTGAAAACCGGTCAGGCCAGCTTGGCGGCAAGAGTGTCTAGTCTTTCCTGCGACAAGCTTGAATTGAAAGTTGGCGATTCGGTATTTGCGCAGATCAAGGCGGCGTCACTGATTCAATAATTCTGGTTCTGCTTTTGTTGCGATCTTGTTCCGGCTTGGGACCACAAAAAAAGGGGCTGCTTAACCCCTTTTTTCGAATCCTGCCAAATCTTTTTTTAGAACGCAAACTGTACTCTGGCGCGGAATTCGCTGCCGGTATCCGTGCTGTTTTCATCGTCGCCCGTGGTGTAGTCGATGCCTAGTCTGGTTAGGGCATTCGCATACCAGTTAAGGCCAACACCTAGTGCGGTTGCATCGGTTCTGCCTAGCTCGATATCGCTGTAGTTGCCGTCACCGTCACCGGCTTCGTATCTAACGACTACTTCCCAAGCGCCAGCGACGTCTGTTGATTTTACCTTGCCAAACACACCCTTTGAGTACGGACGGCTTTCTCCGGTAATAATCCAGCCCGCTTGCAGGTAATATCCATCTAGATCAACACCGGCATTATCTGAAGCAAAGTACTCGCCCTGAACATGAAGAGGGCCTACAGAATATGCGGCTTCTAGTCCGACCGTGCTGATATCGTCTCCACGAGTGGTATATCCCAAACCCAAATGAACCAGTGAATCGCCCGTGTTTACTACCGCACTTGTGACACGTCCGGTAAGGGTAAAGTCGCTAGTACCGCTAGAGTCTTCGTCTTCGAAAACACCAAATCCGTAGTAAACATCGCCCGCGGTTCCGTTTAGCTGAATACCATCGCTGCGGCCAGGTGTATAAGCTTCAACCGGGCCGCCGCGCTCTAACATACTGTTGTCTTTTGAGCTGATCATTTGCTCGAGTCCGAATGGTTCCTTTTGACGGCCAATGGTGACGGTCATGCCATTGCTCAGTCCGTTATAGCGGATGTATAGATCTTCCGGGGTGCCACCATTGCCGTTGCCGATATTGAACTGGGCTTTGTAGCCCCAGTCTTTTACGTTACCCGATACATATAGGCGAGCTCTACGGATATCAAAGGCGTCTTCGTCGACAATGCCATTTTCTTCTGCTTGGTTGTAATCCCACTGAAGTCGGCCGCCCAATTTCATTGAGTAGTCTCCGTCGGTGGTTGCTACGGATAGGCCGCCGTTTGTTTTGATTATTAGATCATTACCGTCGGTGGTTACTTGGCCCTGGGCAATGGATGCAGACGCCAATAAGCAGGCGAGGCTAGCAATGGAAGGTTTAATGAATCGCATGATTTCTCCGAAATGTCACAAATAGTTCATTTGCGGCGAACTTTAGGCGCAAAATATTTCACTTATATGAAATTATTAAATATATGTGACATTTCTTTTTCATTTTCATGAAAACTAGCCTTTATCTATTCCAGGCTGGCGCAAGGGTATAACGGCCGGTTGTTTGATCCACACTACTTAAAAAAGGGTAAATACTACTAATGTTCCCAGCAAAAAATAAGTATTAGCCAGCTTACCCAGCGTCGACCAATCTGAGGGTTGGAGTCTTCCATAATCAAATATCTTGGTACTCGAGTTTTCTTGAAAGGCATGGCAAAGCTCACTTTAGATTTGTTTATCAGTACATCGAACCTGCCGGTCTTTCTTGAGCTTACTTCTGTGTTGGAAGTTATCAATTATGATCAATTGTGGCCGCTGTTTTTTTGCCAGTGCTTTATGCCGCCCTCAAGGGATAGAATAAGCGAACTGATTCTATTGGCTTGAAGGGGAGTGAAAGTGGCTAGAGAAATCGCCATTGTTGAGGATGAACCGGCTATCGCTGCGAATTATTCAGACGCGCTGCGTCGGCAAGGATACAAGGTTCGCCTATATGAGACTCGTAAGGAGGCTTTGAGCTCATTTGAAAGTCGCCTGCCGGATTTGGCCATTATAGATGTTGGCTTGGCTGATGAAATTGAAGGCGGATTTGACCTCTGTCGACAGCTGCGGACCATGGCGCCCGAGTTGCCCATTATTTTTTTGACGGCTCGAGACTCTGAATTTGATGTTATATCTGGGCTGCGCTTAGGAGCCGATGACTATTTGACCAAGGATATTAGCCAGGTACATATGCTGGCCCGCATCGTCGCGCTATTTCGCCGGGTAGATGCGATGTCTAATCGCGATGGCCAAGATGAAAGGTTAGATCGAGGTGACTTGGAAATAAACTTGGACCGCATGACGGCAAAATGGCGAGACGAAGCCCTCGATTTGACGGTTACTGAGTTTTGGATATTGCACGCCCTGGCGAAATCACCCGGACATGTCAAAAACCGTCAGCAACTGATGGATGCGGCTAACGTAGTGCTGGATGACAACACTATTACCTCCCATATAAAACGTCTGCGGAAGAAGTTTCAGATTTCTGATGCAAGTTTTGACGGAATTCAAACCGCCTATGGCATGGGTTATCGCTGGAATCTTGAAGACTAATTTGACCTTGAAAGAAATGTTAAAGCTGTGAAACTTAGCCGACAGCTGTTTCTGGTAAGCCTGTTAACGCTGACCCTTCCTTGGGCTGGTTGTCAGTATGTGCGGCAGTTAGATGCCCAGTTACTCGATACGCAGGCAGAAGCTCTGCTGGATAGAGCAGAGTCAATTGCGGTTCAGCTGGAGTCTTCACCAGATCTTTTTGCCGGCCTTCTGCCGCCGCCTCAGCTAGGCGGAATAAATTTTCTGGACTTAAATACCCGACCCGTATTGAACGGCGAATGCACAGATTGGACGCTTGCTTCTGGTGCCGTAGATAAGGCATGGCAGGATCTGGGTTCAGGTGTTCTATATATGGCTGGTCGGCTGGGGTCCGACCTCTATTTATGTGTGCAGGTAGACGACTCACAAATTCAATACCATCGCCCCAATCTGGGAGAGTTGGTTTTTGGAGACCACTTAATCCTCCATACAGGGACACAAAGATACTGGCTCAGAACCAGTGGCGAAGGACTTTTTCAGGGTGTATATGAAACCAATGGCGACACTGAAGTGTTGGACTACACGCTTAGCGCTTATTGGGCTGAAACGCCGCAGGGTTATCTTGTCGAGCTGCGTGTGCCAGATTTTGTAGCGCGCAGTAGTCTGGGTTTTGAAGTGGTTGAAAATGGTATTCAAACGCTAGTCTCTGATGGCTTGAGCGCGCAGGGCCGGCCCCTTAGATACCTGCAAACCAATGATGGCCTGCAAGCCGCAGCTCAGCAATTGGCAAGTTCCGATCTGGAAGAATCCATATTCTTACTTAGCAACAGCGGCTCCGTTACGGCTTCAGTAGTGGGGGAGCAGGCGACCTTATTCAATGAGCCCGAGGATTGGCTGGCTAGGCTGTATGAATTACTCAGTGCGCAGAATTTCGTAGGCAGTATTAGTTACGCAAACCAGGCAGGGTTTTTTGGCGAGCGAGTATTGCAAGCAACTGCTGGTGAGCCTCAGGTACTTTGGCATCGCGACGGCAACCGTCGAATAGCTCGCGCCTACTATCCATTGGATATCGGCGGGCTTCGAGTAGCGATACTGATACTGGATGAACCCGCTCGAACACTGAGCGATATTAATAGCGCTGCCCTGACACGCTTGCTTTGGTATAGCGGGTCGGCTTTTCTCATAACTAGTTTGGGGCTGATTGCCTATGCATTGTGGTTGTCTGCCCGCATAAGACGATTGAGTCGAGCAACTTCTGAGTTGGTTCGCGGCAGTCGTGGTGGCTCTGCAAGAGAAAGCTCAGAGAAAGCCTTTGTGGCTTCAAACTCGAAAGATGAGTTAGGCGATCTGAGTCGACAGTACGCTGAGATGTTGAACCGGGTTAGGGGTTACACGGGGTATCTGCAATCGCTTTCCGGAAAGCTCTCCCATGAGATACGAACTCCGGTGGCCATTGTAAGGTCATCCTTAGACAACCTCGAACAGGCCAGCGAAGGAGCGGAAAGAGAAAAGTATCTGCAGCGAGCCAGAGAGGGGATCGATCGCCTCTCTACTATTTTGTCTTCAATGAGCCAATCTACGGCAATCGAATCAGCCATAGAGAATACGGAGCGGGAATCCTTTGAGCCCGCAGCGGTTCTTCGGGATCTGGCAGCGGCATATTCAGAACTTCATCCAAATATTGCTATTGGCTTAGACATTGGGCAGAAGGCCCTTTCTGTTCCACTTCAGGGTTCGGCAGATCTATTCGCTCAGATGATGGATAAGTTAGTGGATAACGCGGCAGATTTTTGTACCCGAGAAATCCGCATTGTGCTTGAGACTGAAAACCAAAACATCTGTTTAACCGTGGCAAACGATGGCCCGATTTTGCCCGAGCATATGTCAGAGAATCTATTTGATTCCCTGGTATCCCTTAGATCGGAGAAAAGCGAAAAACCGCATCTAGGCCTTGGTCTGTTTGTGGTCAAACGGGTAGTTGAGTTTCACCAGGGGCAAATAGAAGCAAGAAATTTGCTTGATGAATCTGGCGTAGAGTTTTTTATACAATTCCCAACAAGTATTTAGGACATTTAGTCAGATTAGCTATTTGCGTCTAATACTTTCTCCGTATCTTTGAGATCGCTCATATGCCGATCTCCACTTGAGACTTTACTGAGGCAGTCTTTTACGAGGAGCAACTCACGGATAGATTGGCTGCCCAGGCGGGTGTGGTTTTGGCGTAGCTACTATGTTCCCTTTGTTCGTCAAAAGGGTGACTAAGTATTTGCCTGAGCTTCACCACTTCAGAATAGTCGCCCTGCTGCGCTTTGACGATGGCATTTTCAGCTAAATAGTTTCGCAATATATATTTAGGATTTGAAGACAACATCTGCCGCTGGCGATCAATATCCGATACCTCTTGAAGCGCTAGCCGAGAAGTATATTTTTCTAGCCAACGACGAAAATCACCGGAATTAGTAAATAGATCGGCTAATTCGGCTGGTGTATCGGCTTCTGTAGAGAAGTGACAAAGAGCCCGAAAGGCGTTGGTAAAGTCGACTTTCTGCTGGGTCATCAAGTTTAGCCAATCTTCGATAAGGGCATCGTCTTCAGGCACGTCGCCAACCAAGCCAAGTTTTTTTAGGTGCCTATTTCGAAAAGCGAGTTGATATAAGCCTCCAAATTCTTCGATAGCCTGTTTCGCTTGATCCAATTCCAGTAAAGGTAGCAGGCCGTTGCCCAAAGCCGCCAAGTTCCACCAGGCGATATCCGGCTGTTTATTGAAGGCATACCGGCCATTGTGATCAGAGTGGTTGCAGACAAAGCCGGGGTCGTAAGCTTCCATAAATCCAAACGGGCCGTAATCTATGGTCAAACCAAGCACGGACATATTGTCGGTATTCATAACGCCATGTGAGAAGCCCACAGACTGCCAGTCAGCTATTACATCTGCCGTGCGCTGAATGACATCACGGTATAGGGAAAGATAGGGCAGGGCGTCATCCTTGAGCTCTGGACGGTAGTGCTCGATTAGGTGGTCGGCCAGGGTGCGAACCTGTTCGGGTTGATTGCGAGAGGCAAATAATTCGAAGCTGCCAAAGCGAATATGACTTGCCGCCATGCGTAGCAAGATTGCGCCGGTCTCGACCTCTTCTCGATATACGCGCGTGTCGGAGTCAATTAACGCCAAGGCTCTAGTAGTGGGAATACCCAGTGCGTGCATTGCTTCACTGCACAGATACTCACGAATGGTTGAACGCAAAACCGCGCGGCCATCTGCTTGTCGGGAATAGGGAGTTGGACCAGCGCCCTTGAGCTGAAGCTCCCACATATTGTCTGAGGGGGTTTCTATTTGGGCCAGAATCATGGCCCTGCCGTCGCCCAGTTGTTGCACCCATGAACCAAATTGGTGTCCGGCATAGAGCATGGCGATAGGCTCAAAAGATTCCGGTAAATACTCGCCATTCAATAGGTCTACCAGTGGCCCGGTATTTTGATTTTCATCTATGCCGAGTTCAGCCGCCGCTTCCGGGCTAATATCTACTATGCGCGGATTGTCTAAAGAAAGGGGTAACACCTTGGACGAGAACTGATTACCAAGCTGCGCAAAGTGATTTACCGTTTTTAGGCCAGACAGCCATTCTTTGGGCGCTAGTTTATTAGGGCTTTTTGCTGGTTCCGGCAGTTCGTGGTTTTGGGTTGAATGATCAGACATTTTTACTCGTGGTTGGTCTTCAGTAGCTAGCTACCAGCTTGAATCTGGCGCTAAGTTAGGTTGAGTTGGCGGTTATCGCTGGACATCATAGCGTTTCCAGATAAGCTTTCGGCGTAGGTACTATTTACTATCATCTAAGTTAGTACCAATTAAGTTAAAGCGAATTAAGAATACGTTAGAGAACTATGAGCGATTTACCTAGGCAGGCACAAACTTTTGTATACGGACAATTTGTTTTGATTGTTCTGGTATTAATTGGCACTGGCTCGATCCCTCAGTTTAATCTTCCGGGTGCGACCGTTTTGGCGGTTGGTTTATTACTAGGTGCTTGGTCTTTGGTAGTGAACCGGCCAGATAATTTTAATTTGAACCCTACTCCGAGAACCGGCGCTTCGCTCTGCTTCGGTGGGCCCTATCAGTTTATGCTGCACCCAATGTACGTTGCGCAAATTATCGCTTTGGCGGGAATTTTGCTGATGAACTTTAGCTGGATAAGCATAGCCGCCTGGGGCGGATTGGTAATTGTACTTGAAAGAAAATCGAGTCTTGAGGAGCGGTTGCTGAAAGAGCGATCCGGTGACTACGAGCGCTACAGCATGAAAACTAAACGCTTTGTGCCCTTTCTATTCTAGGGTCTGTTTATCTTAATCGTTGTTGTCCGATGGTTGCGGTGCCAAGGGAATTAGGCATCGAAATGAACTACCTTTTCCTAGCGTGCTCTCCACCTTAAGCTTTCCGCCGCTTCGCATAAGCGCGTGCTTTACTATAGCAAGACCCAACCCGGTTCCTCCGGTTTCAGAATTCCTGCTCGATTCAACGCGATAAAAGCGTTCGGTTAACCGGTGCAGATGCTGACGCTCAATGCCGTAGCCTTTATCATTAATTTCTACCCGGGCTATGCCCTGTTTAGATTTTGCTTTGATGCCAATTTCGGTGCCGGCCGGGGTGTGACGAACCGCGTTGTAAATCAGGTTAGCAAAGGCGCTAAACAAATCAGTCTCGGCGCCGATTACTTTTAGGTCTGGTTCCACTTTTACCTCAATTTTGTGTTTATCGAACTCTTCAAGCTTAGGCGCATCTGCAGCGATCTGCTCTAGCAAAACACTGATATCAATTTCGGCATCTGAGCGTTTTGAGTCCATCGCCTCAAGTTTAGATAGCGTAAGCAGATCTTTTAACAGCGCCGAGATCCGCAGGCATTGGTTGTTCATTTCGGTGTGAATTCTTACTGCTGTCGGATCTTGGTCTAGCATTTCAAGTGTTTCTAAATAGCCTACCAATACCGTAACCGGGGTGCGCAGCTCATGGGACAGGTTGGCGATAAAGTCTCGTCGCATGTCTTCGAGTTCTTGCAGCATTGAGGCGTCTCGAATCACCAAAAGCTTTTCTTTGTCTTCATATTCAGTGACAGAAATATCGAGCCAGCTTTTTGTTGCTTCATCGAAACAAACTCGCTTGGGCTTAGTGAAATCTTCGGCGTCATAAAAAGCATGGAATGAAGCCTGACGCAGTGCACCGCGAAGAGGCACGCCTAAGTCTCGCTTAGGATTTAGGTAAATCAAGTTTTCTGCGGATTTGTTAAACCACTTGATGCGGTCTTTATCGTCGATAAGTACCACGCCATCTTTGACTTCGGAAATAAGCAGGTTTTGCCTTTCTAAGGAAGCTCTTAGTATCTCAGTCTCTCGATCATGTTGTTTTTGCAGGCGCACGACACGATCAATTATGTAAGCGTATATGCCGGTTAGCTGTGGTTTTGCAGTGCGGCCCGATTTGGCCAGCCATTTATCCAGCTGCCGGACTTGGTAGAAAATCCAACCCATGTATCCGAGTATTCCACACAGCAGGGCCAGGAGTGGGTGGCCGATTGCTAATCCGACCAAGAGGCTAAATACCAAGGTGAGCAAGAAGAGACGAATCTCAGCTTTATATTGGTTTTTCAATGTAGGTGACTAGCCCCAGGCTGGAAGGATAATTTATCAGTCCGTGGATTTAATCAGAGCTTCTTCAGAAAATCGATAACCAAAACCGCGAACGGTCTGAATTATATTTTCGTATCCGTCAATTGAGAGGGCTTTACGCAGTCTTCGAATGTGCACATCGATAGTGCGTTCATCGATATATACGTTAGCTCCCCACACATTGTTCAAAAGCTGCTCGCGTGTATAAGCCCGATTTGGATGCATCATAAAGAACTCGAGCATCTTATATTCCGTTGGGCCCAGGGATACGTTTTGACCTTTCACAGAAGCTAATCTACCCACAGGGTCCAAAATCAACTCGCCAGCTATTAGTAACTCTTCAGAGACTATTGGTGTTGAGCGACGAATCAGTGCCTTTATGCGAGAAGCGAGTTCGCGGGGAGAAAATGGTTTTGAAATATAGTCATCTGCGCCGACATCTAAACCGCGGATAGCATTTTCTTCTTCGGCCTTAGCCGTCAGCATAATTACCGGAAGGTATTGCGTATCTTCGTTTCTGCGCCAGCGGCGTAAGAGTTCGATTCCGGTGACATCGGGCATCATCCAATCTAGTAGGACCAGGTCGGGGCGGTTATCGGTAACGGCTATCTGCGCTTCGTGGGCATTTTTTGCTTCTATGCAGTCAAAGTTCGCCATTTCCAAGGCAACTTTTAGCATGTCCCGAATGGCAGGTTCATCGTCAACTATTAGAACGGTCTTGCGGGTCATAGGTACAGCAGTCTATTGTAATTTGCCTGAAGTCTATGACTCCAAAGTGACAAATTCATGACAGATATCATTTTGACTTCTCAGATGAACCTTCTTGCCGAAATGGTAGCGCCTCTCGAGCGGCCAATTGATATTCGGTTTTATGCTCGGATTCACGCTGCATAAATTCTTCAAGGGCGTTTTGAAATCGTTGATCCTGCACCCAATGCAGGGAGTAGGTTTTTGTAGGCTCAAATCCCCGCACTAATTTATGTTCGCCTTGAGTGCCCGGATTGAATTCGGTTAAACCACGTTCTATCGCAAACTCAATTCCCTGGTAATAGCAGGCTTCAAAATGCAGGCAATCCACATCAGCAGTGCACCCCCAATATCGACCGTAGAGCTTAGTGCTATCGAAAAAGAACAGTGACGCAGCGACAGGCTTCTCATCTCTTATGGCCAATACGATCATTGTCTGGTCGCCAAGACTTTCTATAACGGATTCAAAAAAACGTTGGTTCAAATATCCGCTATGTCCGCTTCGGCGCAGGTAGGTCTGGCAGTAACAGATATAGAAATTTTCCAGAATCTTGCTATCGATTTGATCGCCGCTGTAACGACGCATTGCAATGCCTTGTTCCGAAACTATTCGGCGCTCTCGGCGCAACTGCTTGCGTTTGGATGATCGCAGCGTGCCCAGAAAATCATCAAAGCTTTGATAATTATGGTTGTGCCAATGAAATTGCACATCTTCTCGTTTTAGCATCTTTAGGTCGCTACTGCCTTCCAGTAAATCAGTTTCTGGAAAAAGTACATGCCACCCCGAATAACCAGCGCTTTTTGCGCGTGAGTGAATAGCTTGGATTACCGCCTGCATCAAAATCGATTTATTTTCACCCTTTTCGGTGAGAAGCCTGGGGCCGGGCACGGGAGTAAAGGGAATGGCACTGACCAGCTTTGGGTAATAGTCCAATCCGTTTTGCTGATATGCCTGAGCCCAGCTCCAATCAAATACGTATTCGCCGTAGGAGTGATCCTTGCGGTAGCAGGGCATTGCAGCAATCAGTTTGTCACCCCGGTATATAGCAATATGACGTGGGTGCCAGCCGGTATCCTTTCCTACGCAATCACTAGTTTCGAGCGCGGATAAAAATTGGTGCTGGGTAAATGGGTAGTCGTTCTGGTTAAGGCTATTCCAGTCAGCTGGCGCTATGTCGTTAATACTAGGCAAAAATTCAATTTGCAGATCGGAAGAATTCGTAGACATCTAAAGCTGACCGAGATAGATGGCAACTAAAACTAAAGGCCCGACCCAACGGTTGTTCATAAACGCGGCAAAGCAGCCATCGCGACTTCGATCGCGGGTTATCCATTGTTGGTACGCAAAGAGGGCAGCGACAGGCCACAGGCCCCAGAAATAAGCGGTACTAAATTCAAATCGTTGTCCGCCTATTACCAAGGCCACCAGTGTGAAAACCTGCAGTACACCGATCATAAACCGGTCTTGCTCACCAAATAATATTGCGATGGACTTCACGCCGATCGTCAGATCGTCTTCTCGGTCGACCATGGCATAGTAGGTGTCATAAACAACAGCCCAGCATATGGCAGCAGAATAGAAGACCCAGATGCCGGGAGCTAACTGATTGCCCTGAGCAGTAAAGGCCATAATTAATCCCCAGTTCATGGCCATGCCAATCCAGATTTGCGGCAGATGAGTCCAGCGTTTCAGGAAAGGATAGACAACGGTCAGAATCGCGCCAATAAATGCCATTTTGATAGTGAGAGCATTAGTCAGCAGAACCAGTAAAAAGGCCAATGCAAGAGCAACAAAAAAGCTTATAAGCGCCTGTTTTGGAGCGAGTTCGCCGGTTGCTAGAGGGCGGTTCTTTGTGCGTTCTACTGCGGCGTCGAAGTCGCGATCAGCATAATCATTGATGGCGCAACCAGCAGCCCTTATGCAAAATGAACCCAGAATAAAAATAACCAATAGGCTGAAATCCGGCACGCCGTCGGCTGCAAGCCAAAGCCCCCACAATGCGGGCCAAAGTAGCAGTAGCGTTCCAACCGGCTTGTCGAATCGCATCAGCCGCCAATAGGGGCCAATGACAGTGTCAGAGGCGGGCCTAATTGAGATAAGCTTCTTAAGTAGGGGTGGCATTCCTATCCGGTTACATCAGTGAGAGCTGATATTGTACGGAAGAACGCGATGACTGTGGCTTACCAATTATTTTGATTGGATTGACAACAATTCATTACGCATTCGAAGTCAGATAGGTCCTATAATGCCTCTAAAGGCTCATCGTACTCTTCTTTCAATTAGGGATTATAAATTGACCTCCAATTTGAAAACAACAACTCTGAACAAAACCCACCATCAGATGGGCGCTCGCCTAGTGGATTTTGGGGGCTACGAAATGCCCGTCAATTACGGTTCGCAAATTGAGGAGCATCACGCAGTTAGAACAGCCTGTGGAGTTTTCGATGTGAGTCATATGGGGGTGGTTGATGTAACCGGTCCAGATACTCAGGCCTTTCTATTAAAATTGCTAGCCAATGATGTGCGCCGCTTAAACCGCGTCGGTGCGGGGCAGTATTCACTGCTTCTGAATGAGGCCGGTGGTGTCATTGATGACCTTATTTTGTACAAGCTGCGAACGGACCGTTACCGCATAGTGGTCAATTGCGGCAACAAAGAAACCGATCTCGATTGGATGAAGTCGCAAGCAGCTAAGTTTGAAGTTCAGGTGGCGGCTCGACCGGAGATGGGAATTCTGGCTCTTCAAGGCCCAAAGTCTGTGGCGATATTAGAGGCGATGGAGCCTTCGGGATGGGCAGAGGCTAGCAAGCTGAAAAGGTTCCAAATGAGTTCTCTGGAGCACTGCTGTGTGGCGCGAACGGGCTATACCGGCGAAGATGGATTTGAAATTATTTGCCCAAATGATCGCATTGAACGGTTATGGGCTGAGCTAATTGAGCACGGCGCGGTTGCTGCGGGCTTAGGCGCGCGAGACACATTGCGCTTGGAGGCTGGATACTGCCTCTGGGGTCACGAGATGGATCAAAGTGTGAGCCCTCTTGCAGCCAATTTGAGTTGGACTATTCAAATGCGCGATGACAGAGACTTCATTGGGCGCGCCGCTCTGCAAGAACAAAAAAACCAAGGGGTTACAGAGCAACTCGTTGGCCTGGTGCTAGAAGATAAAGGCGTAATTCGTGACGGTTGCGAAGTGGAAACCGCTGCAGGAACCGGCTTAGTTACCAGTGGCAGTTATTCACCGACGCTGGAAAAAAGTATTGCCTTGGCTCGAATTCCCGTAGGAGTTGAAAGTGGCTCAAAGGTTCAAGTGCTGGTTCGCAATCGAAAATTGAATGCCCGGGTCACCAAGCCAGCCTTTGTTAGCAACGGCAAAAGCTTGTTCAATTAATCGGCTCTAGTAACTTGCGAAATATAGACTTTGATCACAAACTATAGCCCTTGAGCATTAACTAACTATTAAGACAAATGAGTACTGAAAATGAGCGAGATACCTGAAGGTTTGCGTTATTTGGCGAGCCACGAGTGGGCCCGACTTAACGCCGATGGAACTGTAACTATGGGAATCACCGATTACGCCCAGCAGAGCCTGGGAGATGTGGTTTACATTGAAATCCCTGAAGTGGGGGCTCAGGTGACCGCTCACGAAGAGGCTGGTGTTGTAGAGTCCGTAAAAGCTGCTTCAGATATATTTTCTTTGGTAACTGGTGAGGTAGTTGAAGTAAACGAAATTCTCGCAGATGAACCAGAGCTAGTTAATGAATCACCATACGCAGATGGTTGGTTTTACCGGGTTCGTCCAGACGATGTTTCCGAGCTAGATGACTCCATGGATGCAGAGGCCTACACGGAAGAAACTGCCGATTAATTGCGCTGCAGGCAATCTGCGGGCACAATTTCTGGCTTATTCCAAGAATCTGGAATCGCATATGATCGATTCAGACGGCTTTCGAGCCAACGTCGGCATTATTATTGCCAACGGCTCTGGCCAGGTTTTCTGGGGCCAGCGCGTACAACAAAGTGATTCCTGGCAGTTCCCTCAAGGTGGCATTGATGAGGGTGAGAGCGCGCTTGATGCGCTTTATCGTGAACTATATGAAGAGGTTGGCTTAGAACAGGCCGATGTAAATTTGGTCGGCCAAACGCGTTCTTGGTTGCGCTATCGAATTCCGGATAATTTGCTTCGCAAACGCCAAGTTCCTGCTTGTATTGGACAAAAACAGAAATGGTTCTTGCTGCAACTAAAGGCGGATTCGGACCGAATTCGATTTGATTGTGGTGAGAAAGCGGAATTTATAGATTGGCGTTGGGTGAGTTATTGGTACCCTGTTGGCCAAGTAGTTCCATTTAAAAAGGATGTTTACCGAAAAGCCATGTCAGAACTATCCCATAACCAAGTTCGATTGACGCGAGACTAATGCGTGCTGAGTGACCTGCGGTCTATTGTTCAGCAAGTTTCCGAGGCGGCTGATCTTGAGGTTTCACTAGATATAATCGTTAGCCGTGTTAAGCGCAGCATGTCGGTTAGTGTCTGCTCGGTATATCTTTACGACGAGCAAAATCAGCGCTATTTACTTATGTCCACCAAAGGGCTGAGTCAAAAAGCGGTGCGTAAGGCCAGCTTGGGAGTTGGTGAAGGCCTTGTCGGGTTGGTTGCCAGGCGTGAAGAGCCAATCAATCTTGAAATCGCAGAAAAGCACCCGTCTTATCGATTCTTGCCGGAAACCGGTGAGGAAAAGTACAACTCCTTTCTGGGTGTCCCCATCATCCATCACCGTCGAGTGCTTGGCGTCTTGGTTGTTCAGCAGAGAGTGAAGCGAAAATTTGATGAGAGCGACGAAGCTTTCCTTATTACGCTTTCTGCGCAGCTTGCGGGAGTTATCGCCCACGCTGAGTCCGTTGGCGGATTAAAGCGACTAACGAGTGGGCAGGGCGCTGACCAAGAGGTTGAATATCGCGGCTTGCCCGGCTCTCCCGGAATTGGTATTGGTACAGCAGTAATCATTTCTCCGGTTGCCGATCTTTATGCGACCAGCGCGGTTAAACCCCGCGGGCCAAAAATAGAGCTAGAGGAATTCGAGGGTGCGGTCCTGCGCGCCCATATGCACATCAAAGATCTGGAGCGCAGTCTCAGCGGCCTTATATCAGACCAAGAGCGCCTGCTGTTCACGGCTTATGTACAAATGCTCGATGACCAAAACCTGGGGAAAGAAGTTAAAGCGCGCATTAAGGAAGGCGCTGCCGCCCAAACGGCATGGAGCGAAGTGATATTGCAGCATTGCAAACACTTCGAAGCTATGGAAGATCCATACTTTCGAGAACGAGCCGTTGATATAAAAGATTTGGGTAGGCGCGTACTTAGTTATATGCAGGAAAAACAAGATGAGAAACTTGAGTTCCCTGATAACGCAATTTTAATCGGTGAAGACCTTTCGGCAGATGTGTTTGGCATGGTTCCGCCTGAAAGATTGGCGGGATTGGTATCGGCCAAAGGTTCGGTAAATTCGCATCTCTCAATTTTGGCGCGGGCCATGGGTATTCCGACAGTAGTTGGTGTCGAGGGACTCAGGCCCTCTAAATTGAAGGGCGAAGAAGTTATCGTAGATGGCCACCATGGATATATGTACGTCAATGCGACGCAGGAACACAGGCAGCATTTTGAGGCCCTCCAGCAAGAAGATGCCGAGTTAAATGCAGAGTTAGAGCAACTGCGTGATTTGCCGGCGGTTACCCAAGATGAACACCGTATTAAATTGCTGGTGAATACAGGCCTGATGGCAGATGTAAGAAGGTCGATTGAGCGCGGGGCTGAAGGTGTGGGCTTATTCCGCAGCGAAGTACCATTTTTTACGCGCCAGAGATTTCCTACGGAAGAAGAGCAGCGGCAATTTTACCGAGAGCTGTTAGAGGCGTTTTCGCCGCGACCGGTAGTTATGCGCACGTTGGATATTGGTGGAGACAAGGCGCTGCCATACTTCCCGATTAGTGAAGAAAATCCGTTTCTAGGTTGGCGCGGAATTCGTATTACACTCGATCACCCGGAGCTTTTTCTCGCTCAAGTCCGCGCCATGATGAAAGCTTCTTATCAGCTCGATAACTTGTCGATTTTGTTCCCGATGATATCTGGCGTGCCGGAACTGGATATGGCTGTGGCGCTGGTTAAGCGGGCCCACAAAGAGTTGACGGAAGAAGAAGGGTTTGAAATATTGATGCCCAAATTGGGTGCGATGATTGAGGTACCTTCGGCGGTATTTCTGGCGCGGGATTTTGCCAAACGAGTCGATTTTCTTTCCGTAGGCAGCAACGACCTAACCCAATACATATTGGCGGTGGATAGGAACAATCCAAGAGTGGTGGATCTATATGATGCTATGCACCCGGCAGTATTGGCCGCGTTACAACACGTAGTCTATGCAGCGAGAGCCGAGGGGATTTCGGCTGGACTATGTGGCGAATTGGCAGGTGACCCTCTTGGAGCATTGCTGCTAATTGCCATGGGATATGATTCGCTTTCTATGAGCGCCTCTAATCTTCTGCGAGTCAAAGCACTGATCCGCAGTTCAAAGTATTCGGAATTGGGACCACTACTTAAGAAGGTATTGGCGGTTGCGGATGTAGCCGACGTGCATCAATGTTTAGAGGACTTTGTCCAAGATCCGGAATTGCGCAGACTGGCTAACCTCAAAAAAATAACGACGCACTAATACACGCCAAAGCCCTTTTAACAATTAGTGTTAACCGGCCCTAAAGCCGTGCTAGGGTTGCGCCTCGAATTCTGCCTTTGCAATCAAACTAATTGTCCTCATAAATGCTTGGTTATCCTGAAATAGATCCAGTCGCTTTTAGCCTCGGCCCGCTCTCGGTACATTGGTACGGCATCGCCTACCTGCTAAGTTTTCTCGGTGTGTGGCGGCTCGCTCTTCTGCAGGCCAAAAGGCCCTGGAGCCCGGTCAAGGCAGAAAGAGTAGAAGACCTGATTTTTTACGGTGCTTTGGGTGTTATTTTCGGAGGTCGTGCGGGCTACGTATTCTTTTATCAATTTTCGAGGTTTGTTGAAGACCCACTCTGGCTGCTGCGAGTGTGGGAAGGCGGCATGTCATTTCACGGCGGTCTAATCGGTGTAATCCTGGCGCTGCTCCTATTCTCCCGCAAGCATCAGATTGGACTTTTACAGTTGGGGGACTTTGTTGCACCGCTAGCGCCAATTGGCCTATTTCTTGGTCGTCTTGGAAACTTTGTTGGGCAAGAGCTGTGGGGTCGGACGACCGAAGGTTGGTGGGCAATGGTATTCCCCAGAGATCCACTGCAGTTACCGCGGCATCCTTCGCAGTTATATGAGGCGTTATTAGAAGGCCTGGTTATTTTTGTTGTTTTGAATTGGTTGGCACGACGTCCTAGGCAGGCAGGTTTATTGTCTGGGTTATTCCTAAGTATGTATGCCTGCTTCCGCTTTCTCGTAGAATTTGTGCGTGAGCCGGATAGTCATTTACAAGAGTTGCTCTTTGGGTGGATAACGCGCGGACAAACTCTGTGTGTACCGATGTTACTCGCGGGCCTTGCACTTATTTACGTAGCTCAAAAATCGAAATCTAGGGGAACAACAACGTGAAGCAGTATTTGGATTTTATGCGCCATGTAGCTGAAACAGGCGCGGAGAAGTCTGATCGCACCGGCACGGGCACTATTAGTGTGTTTGGCTACCAGATGCGATTTGATTTGCAGCAGGGCTTTCCTTTGGTGACCACAAAAAAATGTCATCTACGATCCATAATTCATGAACTACTTTGGTTTCTTAAAGGAGAAACCAATATTCGATACCTCAGTGAAAACGGAGTTCGTATATGGGACGACTGGGCTACTGAAGAAGGCGAGCTCGGCCCGGTATACGGTAAGCAGTGGCGATCATGGCAGGCACCAGATGGCCGGGTTATCGATCAAATTTCTGAATTGGTTGAGAGCCTAAAAAATAATCCAGACTCTCGACGGCTGTTGGTAAGTGCCTGGAATCCGGCGGTGCTGCCTGATTCTAGCGTTTCGCCTCATGACAATGCTTCCGCGGGGCTGCAGGCATTGCCTCCCTGTCACTGCCTGTTTCAATTCTATGTGGCTGATGGGCGTCTTTCCTGTCAGCTATACCAGCGCAGCGCCGATATATTTTTAGGGGTGCCCTTTAATATAGCTTCGTATAGTTTACTTACCATGATGCTGGCGCAAGTCTGTGATCTCGAGTACGGTGATTTTGTGCACACCTTCGGTGATGCTCACCTATATCTAAATCATCTCGAACAGACGCAGGAGCAATTGAGTAGAGAGCCTCGTGCGCTTCCTCAGATGAGGATAAATCCAGAAATAAAGGGTATCTTCGATTTCAGCTTCGATGATTTTGATCTAGAAGGTTACGATCCGCATCCGCATATATCTGCACCCATCTCTGTTTAAGTAGATGACAAATGCATAGTTTTTGCCAGTTTTTCGGTATTTTCCAATGATTCCAGTCGTTTACAACGGTATTTTGGGAGGAAAGCTACGAATTAGCCTGATAGTAAGTGTTAAAAAAGCGACAAATAGGTAGATCTCACTGAGTTTTCCTATGGTTAAGCTTTATTGGTTAGTGCTAACATGCCCGCAGGGTGGGGATAGGAAATTTGTTGGCTTCCTTGTTAAGTAGGCAACAGGGACTTGGATTCTTCCGGGTTTCTTCAAATGTTTTTGCGTCTTTCCCCTCTAAATTGCAATCTGTTATCGAATTCATAAGACCGTAAGAGGAAATCATGAATAATGCGAGACTGAAGCTAATTGGATGCTTCCTATCTTCTCTTTGCGCTGTATTTGGCCTAAGTGCGCAAGCACAGTCAGTTGACGACGCCATTAATGCTGCTGCAGAGCTTCCCGCTAATGCTTCTAGAGCACAAGCACAAGTAGACACACTAGATGACGCCGCTATAAGGCTATTTGATGAATTTCAGGTCGTCCTTAAGCAAGTGCAGGGCCTAAAGGTCTATAACGCGCAGCTTCAACTGCAGATCGATGATCAAAATAGACAGATTGGTAATCTTGATCGATCTATTGATGAAGCCTCAACACTAGAGGTGCTAATTGCACCGGTTATGGTTGAGATGATTGAATCATTGGCCCAATTCGTTGAACTCGATCTTCCTTTCCATCTTGACGCACGCCGCGATAGCGTCGCTCGACTGGAAAACAACCTAGGTCGTTCCGATATTACTTCTGCTGAGAAATTTCGTCAGATCTTAGAAGTGTTCAAAATCGAAACGGATTACGGTCTTAATCTTGAAACCTATACCGATACCATCGTTCTTGCCGGCACTGAGCTCGACGTGAACATTTTGCGGGTCGGTCGTATTTCCCTGATGTATCAAACGCTTGACGAGGCCGTAACCGGCGCTTGGAATAATGATACAAATGCTTGGGAGACCATTGATACTGGCGACTATAGAAACGCCGTCGCACAAGGCCTAAGAGTCGCTAAGAAGCAAGCAGCGATAGATATTCTTAGCCTTCCTATCGCCGCGCCACAGGGGTAAGAAGATGAATTTTACAGTTAATAAATTTCCTTTAGCAGCCAGTCTTTGTGGTTTGTTGCTAGCCGGTTCAGTCATTGCGCAAGACGAAGCTCAAACTGCAGTTGACACCGCAGAGCTACTTGAGTTGGTTCGTCAGGCCGACCTTATACAGTCGCAAGACGTTCGTGATCGTCAAGCGGCTTTTACTGCCGAGCGCAATAATCAGCAGCGTTTTCTTGATCAAGAGAATACTACTCGCGTTGCAGAAGAGCGTCGTTCCGATCAGTTGGAAGATTCGTTTAATGCCAATGAATTGGTTATCGCTGACAAGCAAGATCAACTAGAAGAACGTTTGGGCGCATTGCGTGAATTGTTCGGCCACTTAACTGGTGCCGCTGGCGATGCCCGCGAAAACCTTGATTTGTCTATCGTTTCTGCTCAATACCCGGGTCGTACAGACTTCCTCGAGTCAATGATTGCAAAAATGTCCAGTACTACTGAGCTACCTTCAATCGCAGAAATCGAGCGCCTATGGGCAGAGATGCTGCATGAGATTGTTGAGAGTGGTAACGTTTCAAGATTCTCTACTAGCGTAGCCTCTCCTGATGGCAACGTTAGCCAGCGTGAAGTGATTCGAGTCGGTAACTACAACCTGATTTCTGACGGTGACTACTTGAGCTATGACGCCAACACTGGCCGAGTGACGGTTTTGCCAAGTCAGCCAAAAAGGTTCACCGGCGACGCTAGAGACATCCAGAATTCAACAGCTGCTTTTAATAGGGTAGGTATTGATCCAACGGGTTCTCGCGGCGGTACTTTCTTGAAAGCAATTATTGCTTCGCCTACGCTTGAGCAGAAATGGCACCAGGGCGGAACGGTTGGTTACATCATTACCGGTTTGTTTGGCGTTGCGATGCTTATCTCTTTCTGGCGGCTAATCGTTCTAATGGGCTTGAGTTCTAAAGTTTCCAAGCAGCTTAAGTCAAACAAAGCTATGCCGAACAACCCTCTTGGTCGCGTACTTGCTATCCAAGAAAACAATCCAAACATCGATACAGAAACGCTTGAGTTGAAGCTGAATGAGCAGATCCTCAAAGAGCGTCCAGCTATCGAAGCCTGGGTAAATATTGTAAAAATCATCGCAGCTGTAGCGCCTCTAATGGGTCTGCTAGGTACGGTGACCGGTATGATCGTTGTGTTCCAGGGCATTACGCTCTTCGGTGCAGGCGACGTACAGGGTATGGCCGGCGGTATCTCTCAGGCACTAGTAACTACGGTTCTCGGTCTTTGCGTAGCTATTCCGACAATACTTCTACATACATTGCTTAACAGCCGAGCCATGCGCATTGTGCATATTCTTGATGAACAAGCAGCCGGTATTGTTGCGGAGAAATCTGAGGCTAACTGAGCATGAACGAAATATTAGAGCCAGTAACTCAGTATCTCGAAATGGGTGGTCCCGTACTTAAGTACGGGATTACTACCCTGGCGTTTTTGATGTGGACCTTGATTCTAGAACGGATCGCCTACTATAAGTTTGGTGGGTTAAAGGCTGATATCAATAAAGCTACTGCCGCCTGGGAGGCAAGATCTGAGCGCGTTTCTTGGAATGCGCACAAGGTCAGAGAAAAATTGATTTCTGAAGTAAATGAGAAGGTTCGATCGAATCTTATGATGGTGAAAACCATGGTTGCTTCAGCGCCTATGTTCGGATTGCTCGGCACGGTTACCGGCATGATCTCTGTATTTGAGGTTATGGCTATTACCGGCGGTGGTGACGCGAGACAAATGGCCGGTGGTGTATTTAGTGCCACTATCCCTACACTTTCCGGAATGGTAGTTGCCATCGCCGGAGTTTTTGCAGACACCTATCTAAATCGAGTGGCCAACAAAGAAACTATGTTGTTGGAAGACCACCTTACGATGGATCATTAGACCGAATTTGAGGTCAAACAGATTATGAATAGAGGCAGCAGCAGTAGAAACCGTGGTTCTGACGAGCAGAATATTGATTTGACGCCCATGTTGGACGTTGTATTCATTATGTTGATCTTCTTTATCGTAACCGCAACTTTTATCAAGTTACCTGGCGTTGATGTAGTTCGCCCTGGCGCCAACTCGTCTATATCCCTTAAACCCAGTATGTTGGTAGCGATAGATTCCGATAGTGTTATTTGGATAAACCGCGAAAAAATAGAAACGAAGTTTCTACGTACTTCCATTGCTGCGCTATATGCCGATAACCCCAAGGGTGCATTGGTTATTACAGCGGATGAAGATGCCAAGGTAAAAGAAATTGCTCTTGTAGCCGACGCCGCTAAAGAAGTTGGCGTAGAGCTTGTTCAAATTTCTTCTGAGGAGGGATAATCATGTTTCAATCTCCAGCAAAACAGAATGGCTTTCTATTACTTCTGCCTGCCGCGGGCGGTGCAATTTTTGTTGTATTTGCGCTGCTCTTTTTGATGCAAGCCTTGATCAACGCTGATCAGGAAGCGCCAGATGACACAGAAGTTTTTGCTATCGGTGATATTTGGCAAGCAGAGCCAGAAATCACTGAATTCAAAAAGGAAATCAAACTCAATGAAGTAGATGACGTTGAGCTTCCACCTGACTTGCCACAAATGGATATCAGCGTAGATAGCGATGTCGATATGGGCGGCCTTTCTGGTGATGCACTGGTGATCGACCTTCAGGTTGATGCCGGCGCATTCTCAGACGGTGATGTTATCGCCCTGGTTCGGGTTAACCCTGAGTATCCTCAGCGGGCAGCAGAACGTGGTATCGAAGGTTTCTGTACGGTGTATTTTACTATTACGGCATTGGGAACCACTCGTGACGCCTATGTGCCAGAGGGCGAAGCGAATTGCAGTAATAGCCTGTTTAGCCGCGCGAGTATTCGGGCCATTGAGCGATTTAAATTCAAGCCCAAGATTGTAGACGGTACAGCAGTAGAAATTGAACACGCCAACCGTTTTATCTACGAATTAGAAGACGACTAATTTAGCCGTCAGAAAGAGATTCAGGAAATTTAGAATGCGTACATTTTTGCGAAATCCTTTATTAGTTACCGCTGTCTTAACCAAGGCAGCGATATTGTTAGCGGTAGCTTCTTTATCTCAACTGAGTATGGCCCAGCAGGAGTTTTCTTGTGTAGGTCAGCCTTATATGGACGTTGGCGAGAGACGTCTTCGCGCGTTGGATCAAGCCGTTAACCGACGGTTGGAAACTCCGCGGTATTTGCTGAATCCATTTCCGCCAGAAGACGAGCCAGATGCCATTTTGCCAGAACCAGATCCAGTGGCTGCGATCAATGAGTTGAATGATTTACGCACCGATCGGCTACAAAGCCACGAGCGAGCCGAAGTTTATAACCTTTTCGCTTACGCGCATTATTTGAATGACGATGTTCCTCAGTCGCTAGAATATTACAAGCGGACTATTGCGGAAGAGGGTGCCAACGGTCCGTTGGTAGTACGTAACCTTAAGACTATTTCCCAGCTAAACCAGCTCGATGATGATTTCAACGAAGCGTTGAAGTACTTCATTAATTGGGCTTGTGTTAGGCAGGTAAACCCAGATAACCAGCTTTCTTCCAGGGACTATGCGGAACTTGCGATTATCTATTATCGTATTGATGATCTAGATCAGGCGCTTTTTTACACAGAAAAAGCAATTGTTATGGAAGAAGACGCCGGTAATATCGGTCGTGAAAACTGGTACTCCATGCAGCGTTCTATCTATTATCAAAAAGAGAATGTTCCAGCGGTTATTACCGTTCTTAAGAAGCTGATTGTTTTATATCCCAATGTCAAATATTGGCGTGAGTTGGGTGGCATGTTCTCTGAGTTGGAAGATACAAGGTCACAGTTGGCTGCGTATCACCTCGCTTACTTGCAAAATGGTTTGGAAACAGAGGGTCAAATGAAGGGCCTTAGCTATCTAATGATTGCTGCAGGTGCGCCTTATGAAGGTGCCAACCTGATGATCGAAGGTATCAATAACGGCCTTATCGAAGAAAGTGAAGATGTAATGCGCGCGGTTGGTTCTGCTTTTTATCAAGCCCGCGAGATGGATATGGCGCTGCCTTGGATGGAGCG